>CANPJW010000005.1 GCA_947574505.1 uncultured Bacteroides sp.
CAAAAATATAAGAATGAAAAATGGGCGACAAGATAGAATCGCGGAGACGCTTACACAGAGATGAAGAATTTATGAAGGATTGAAAAAAAATCCTTCATAATAAGTGGCAGTAAATCAACTTGCTAAGCCATAATGAAGGATTTGAAGGAAAAAAACGGTTAAAAACTTATTTCCTTCCCTAATTCCTTCCAGTCCAGGATACCCTTATCCAGATTATACACCTTGAATCCTTTTTTTACCAGAATGTTGGCCGCATTGCGGCTGCGTCTTCCACTTTTGCAGTAAACGGCTACGGGGCGGTCTTTTTGAAGAAGCTCCTCGATGTTTGTGCCAAACTCATTGTCCAATACATTGATATTGATGCTGCCCGGTATATGGCCTTCGGAATATTCGGCTACCGTGCGTACATCAACCAGTTGGATGGTCTTGTCCTGTATCATTTCCTCAAACTGGTCGGAGGAAAGATTCTTGAATTTGTCACTGTCTTTGCCGGTACATGCCCATAATCCTAGTGAGAATGCGCAGATGAAGAATACAAAATAGATGGTCTTTATCATAAAATGGAATGTTTTGATGTTTTTGTTTGCTAAAAATAAAAGATACGACTGGTCATACCTTCTTTGTAAGTACGGATGTTGAATACAATCTTATCGCCTTTATGCAGTTTGCCGGCGTATGCCCACAAGGGAACAGACAGATAGACTTTACGGTTGAAACCTTCGATGTCATTATTCCTGTCATGATAGAGTGTCAAGTATAATGTTTGTTCTCCGTCTTTGTTCTCCAGTTTGTTCTCAATAAAGTGATAACCGTGTTTCTGGTCTTTGACTTTGACTTGTAAAATCAGGTTCAGGTAATTCCCACCCCGCCAAATGCTTTGAATGGCTACCGGGTCGGTCTTTATCTCCTTGAATTTAGATTCGGACAAGGGAACAGGAGAAATAACCAGTTGGGTATTGTAAAGCATGGCTTCTTTTTCTGCTTCTTCCGAGTCTGTCAATGGAGCGTACATGGTAACCGTGCGGTACGTGGTGTCTGGTGCCAGTCCGTCAAGACCGGTACGTGACTGGATGCGCCACTCTGTCCCTTCATCCGTTATCAGATACCGTCCGGTTCCTGTATGGTCGGTTTTCAAGTCGATCATATCTGTCAGAACATTAGGATATACATAGTCGTCTTCACCGCACGCGCCGAGAAGCAAAGAGGTTAGAAAAGATAAAATAACGACTTTCCTCATGTTTATTATTTTCTTTTTCAGGGTGGACTGTAACATCCACCCTTTACGGTAAACGTTCTTATCCTTTTGCCGCTTTCAGGTAATTGATGAGCGGATTGGCATACATAGTCAGCAAAGCATGACGCAGGAAGGCGGTGTCTTTGTTGGGAAGATCGACTTTGGCAATCTGCTGTTCCAGATATTTTTCAAAGTGCTCTTTTTCTTCTTCTGTGTACTCGGCCGTGAAACGGTTGTCTCCCATCAAGAGGTCACACGCCACATAATTACCTGCAAACAGGCGGTAACTGCTGTGTATATGCCGGTCTATGGTTTCCGATATGGCGGTAAACAAATCACATTTCGGCAAATTGAGTTCTTTCAGTTCGTCCAGTTCATGATTCAGACAGGCGGAAGTCTGGAAATGGATGCGTCCCTTGTATCCGTAAAGGCCGGTCTGCATATTGATCAGGTCGTCTTCGGGACTTTTCTGGAAATGTTCGTCATCGCGTTTTTGCTGCAACTCTTTTGCTTTCAGGAAGTCACACGGGTCGTATTCGTAAGAAATGGCTAGCGGAACGATGTTCAGTTCTTTCAGTCTTTCGGTAACATCGCCTTCACCTGCCATGGCCATCATTTTCAATACACTGTCCTGGGTACGGTCATTGGAATCTTTGGCACGTCCCTGACGTTGCGCTATCCATAAATTCTCATGTTTTTCTTTCATGGCGAAATGCATGTAGCGCGACATCAAGGCAGATGCTTCCAGTTTCTGCCGCATGTTGAGGCCGCGTTTCACGATGAATGATTTATTGACACGTACCAGCTTATGAATCCATGGGTAGATGAGCAGGTTGTCGCCGATGGCGATTTCTACGGTTGTCATTCCGTTGTCTATCAGTAGGATAGATAGAAAAGCCGAGTCCAGAATAATATCACGATGATTGGAGATGAAAGTGTAGTTCCGGGTTAAGTCGGACAAGGCGGAACAGTCGAATGTCAGTCCGTTGGCTGTTTTTTTCACTAAATCCCATAATAGTCCGTAAAAGAACGCTTTTTGGAATTCCAGGTTTGTTTTGCATTGACGCATCTTCATGGCAAGACCTTCGAAAGGTACGCCCGGCATAACAGACTCTACCACTGTCCGGAAAGCGGGATCAGCGATTAATTCTTCATAGATTTGCGGCAACTCTTCGGGAGTGTACGGACGAATCTCGTTAAATTCAGCTGGTATGTTCATAATTTATAAAGGTTAGTCAGTGATATCACTAAAATTTATTTTCTATAATGTCAGTCATCACATCTTTTATATCCAATCCTGCTGCACGCACCTGTTGGGGAATGAAGCTGGTAGCTGTCATGCCCGGAGTGGTATTGATTTCGAGCAAGTTTACTTTTTCGCCTTCGGTAATGATATAGTCAATGCGGATAAGGCCGGAGCACCCCAGAATGTCATAAATGGCCGAAGTGAGCAGACGTACACGCTCGGCTGTATCTTCGGGCAGGCGGGCAGGTGTGATTTCCTGTGACTCGCCGTTGTATTTGGCTCCATAGTCAAAGAATTCGTTGGCACTTACCACCTCGGTGATGGGGAATACCACTTCCTTGTCCGAGGTCTTGTAACAACCGCAGGTGATTTCCGTTCCTTTCATAAAGGCTTCAATCATTACTTCGTCACTTTCCTCGAAAGCTTTTTCGATGGCGGGTTGTATATCTTCCTTAGTCTTTACTTTGGTGACACCGAAGCTGGAACCGCCGGCGTTGGGCTTGATGAAACAAGGCAGACCGATTTTGTTGATTACTTCTTCGTCTGTAATTTCAAATCTTTTACGCAGGATCAGTGATTCGGCTACGCGGATACCGAAGCCTTTCAGGTATTGGTTGCAGGTGAATTTATTGAAAGTCATGGCCGATACCAGTACGTTACAACTGGAGTAGGGGATTCCTAACAGGTCGAAGTAACCTTGCAGGATACCGTTTTCCCCCGGAGTTCCGTGGATGGTGATGTAGGCGAAGTCGAATTGTTTCTTTTCGCCGTTCTCCATGAAACTGAAGTCATTACGGTCTATCGGGGTTTTGGAGCCGTCCGGAAGGACTACTTCCCACCGATGCCCTTCCATCTCTACTATATATAGGTTATAACGCTCTTTGTCAATGAAAGAGTAAAGTCCCTGTGCACTGCGCAAGGAAACGACAAGTTCGCTGGAATCTCCTCCGGCTACTATGGCAATAGTACGTTTCATAGTTCTTCTCTGTTACTGATATAGTTTCTCCACTTGTCTATCAGGTTTGTCATATCCTCGGGCAGCGGAGAGGTGAAGAACATCTCTTCGCCTGTACGGGGATGGACAAAGCCCAGCGTCATGGCGTGTAATGCCTGGCGGGGGCAGGTCTCGAAACAGTTGTTTACGAATTGTTTGTATTTACTAAAATGAGTTCCTTTTAAAATTTCGTTTCCGCCATAACGCTCATCGTTGAACAGCGTGTGTCCGATGTGCTTCATGTGGACACGTATCTGGTGGGTGCGTCCCGTTTCAAGTACACACTCTACCAGCGTGACATAGCCCAGACGTTCCAGTACCCGATAGTGGGTGACGGCGTGCTTTCCTTGGGCGGGGTCACTCAGTACGGCCATTTGCATGCGGTCTTTGGGGTTTCGTCCTATATTCCCTTCTATGGTTCCTTCGTTATTTTCTACGACACCCCATACCAGAGCATTGTATTTACGTTTGGTGGTCTTGTTGTAGAACTGAAGTCCCAAATGAGTCTTGGCATCGGGGGTCTTGGCTACCACGAGCAGGCCTGAGGTATCTTTGTCTATACGGTGGACTAATCCCACTTGCGGATCATTAGGGTCGTATTTGGGATTGTCTTTCAGATGCCATGCTATGGCGTTGACCAGCGTGCCGTGGTAGTTTCCGCATCCCGGATGCACTACCAGTCCGGCCGGTTTGTTGACTACCATCAAATCGTTGTCCTCATAGACTATATCCAATGGAATATCTTCGGGAATGATATCATTATCATAACGTGGACGGTCCATCATCACCGTCAGCACGTCGCAAGGCTTTACTTTATAACTGCTTTTCACCGGTTTGCCGTTCGCCATGATAAGACCGGCGTCGGCAGCCTTCTGAATACGGTTGCGCGAAGAGTTGACAAGCCGTTCGAACAAATATTTGTCCACGCGCACCTGTGACTGTCCTTTGTCTACTACTACACGGAAATGTTCATACAGTTCGGCAGGGTTGTCCACTACCGGTTCCACATCATCCAGTGTGTCGTCCAGTTCATCCACATATTCTTCTTTCATCATCACTGTGTGTTAAGTTTAAAACCAGGATTCGTCTACCACCGGTTTGTCATCGTTCGCAGTTCCGGATTCATTTACCAATGCAGAATCTTCGGGCATGGTTTCATTGCCGTTGCCTACCGTGAGTGTCAGTACGGCTTCGTGAGGAACCTTTTCTCCGGCTTTCAAGTCGCGTCCTCGGTATTTTATGCTGTATACCCAGTCTTTTTCGCCGCTGATATATTCGGGTTCGGTTATTTTAAAACCTAATGCACGTAATTTGGCTTCGGCCTGGCGGAGAGAACTATTATCCATGACATCGGGAATGGCTACCTTGGGGGCGCTGTCTGCATTGACGGTCAGATAGACGGTTCTGCCCGACTTCACCTTGGAGCCACCGGCGGGATTCTGTTCCAGAATAGCACCGGGGGCTATTCCTTTTACATAGCTGGAGTCTATGACGATTGATTTTAGTGACTGCTTGTCGAGTTCATTTTCTGCGATCCGCAGATTCATTCCTTTTACATCGGGCACTACCACTGCTTCGCCGTGGCGTGTATAGCTGTCCAGCCATTGAAGGGTTCCCCAGGCTGCTGCCACAATGACCACTACCATCGCTATCAGATTGAGCCAGAAGAAGCGGTTATTCTTGAATGAAAAGAATTCTTTGAATGTTACCATATCTAACTTAATTATTTCGGGTCAAAGATACGACAATTTCATTTCTGTTCCTACATTTAGTTATGAATATCATATACTTTTTGTACCTTTGCACCCCGAAAAAACAACCTGTTTCCTGTCAGAGTAAACAAAATTGAGGTAAAAAGAAGATGAACGAGACAACAAATGAACAAGAGGTGCTGCTATTGCGCCGTAAACTAGACCTTTTATTACGTACCGGCAAGCTGCTGATGGAGAGTGCGGCAGACACTAACCGGATTGAAAGAAACATGAAGCGCGTGGCCGCTTATCTGGGCATTCCGGAAGAGAAACTGCATATTGATATCCGGTGGACGATGCTGATGGTCAATGTGAGTGACGAGAAGCACTCTTTTTCCAAATTTCAGAAATGCGAGAAACATGGCATCAATATGGAAGCCATTTCAAAAATCAGTAAACTTTCGTGGCGTGCCATTGAGCAGGATTATTCATTGGATAAATACGAGGAAGAACTGGAGAAGATTGCTCGTCAGGAGCGTAATTATACCCCCTATGTCGTGGCAATCTGTACCGGGTTTGCCTGTGGAGGGTTCTGCAAGCTGTTTGGTGGTGACTGGATTGCTTTTCTGATTACGGCTATTTGTACTTTTGTGGGGTTCCGTACCCGTGCCCGTTGCATTGAGTTCGGTATCAATGTATATATGAGTATTGCGATCTCTGCATTTTTATGTACTTGTCTGGCTTATGCGTTTTCTTTTTCAGGTTTATCTTCCACTCCGTATCATCCGTTGCTGGCCTGTACCTTATATATAGTTCCCGGTGTGCCGCTGATAAATTTTGTGGACGATATGATTGACAATCACTTGTTGGTAGGTATTACACGTGCAGCCAACACGGTAATGATGGTAGGAGGCATGGCGTTTGGTATCGCTTTTGCCTTGAGGCTGCTGGTGATGAGTGATGTGACTATCGACCAGAAGTTCAGTGAACTGAGCATGGTGCCGCACGATGCTTATTGGGTATATGCTGTTGCGGCTGCTATTGCGGCTATGGGATTCGCCACTATATTTAATGTGCAGAGACGTTTGTTGTGGGTGGTGGCTGTAGGTGGAATAATTGCAGTATGTACCCGTAACTTTGTAAACTTTGAATTAGGATATGGTCCGGTGATCGGTTCGTTTATGGGAAGCTTTGTTGTGAGTTTGATAGCTGTCAAAGCCGTTCATTGGTTTCATGTTCCTAATCATGTGCTGACTATTCCTTCTGTCATTCCGATGGTTCCCGGTGTCTTGATGTATCGTTCGTTGCTGGCGCTTATCAATATGCGTGGAGTGGTAGGAGAAGTGACACTTGCTTTTTCCAATGGTATTAACTCGGCGCTTATCATTTTCTGTATAGCCTTGGGGGTAGCTGTTCCTAATATTTTTGCCCGGCGTTACATAGCCAAGGACCGCCAGCGTTTTCTTACACAGATGTTGGCGGAACGCAGAGCTCGTGGTAAATTTATAGAGTGGTAGCTGGTGTATGTAAGCAGTATTCATTAAAACTTGATAGACAAAGAAAAAGGATTTTCCATGCAGGAAAATCCTTTTTCTTTGTCTATCAAGTTTACTCTATTAATTTCTGGGTAAGGCTTCTTTTACTACCATTGGACGACCGGCATATTCTACGCCGTTCAACTGTTTGATAGCGTTTGAAGCTTCTGAAGTTTCCGGCATTTCGACAAAGGCGAAACCTTTTGATCTTCTTGTATCACGGTCAATGATTAACTTGACTGAGCCTACTGTTCCATACTCTTCCATAACTTCTCTCAAATCTACTTCCTTAACGTTGTAGCTAAGGTTTCCAACATACATATTCATAACTGTCAATATAAAAAATTAATAATCTAACAACGAAATTTCAAGAAGCTCTAAATCAGGAATGAATATACTCAATGTGGATAACTGAGAAGATACATGATGAGAATAAAACTAGAATAAATCTCTAATTGTTTGTTGGACAAAGTAAACTCTTTCATTTGGATAATGCACTATATCTCTGCTTTTATTCCATGTTATATATCATTTATTATTATAAATGGTCGGAAATTAACATAACATGGAATGAAAACAGGGTTTTATAGGGTTATTGAGTGTTGACAGGCGGTTTCTCTCTGTATTGGGTAGGGGAACAACCTGTATGCTGTTTGAATACAGTGCTGAAATATCTGGCGGTCGAGAATCCTGTCTTATCTGCTATGTCATTGACACTGAGTTCTGTATGGAGAATAAGCCAGATAGCTCTCTCCATACGTATTTTGGTTATATAGTCGTTGGCTCCCATATCTGTCAATGCTTTCAGCTTATTGTATAAAGAAGCTCTGCTGATTCCTATTTTGTTGCAAATGAATGGAATACCCAACTGTTCGTTATCCAGATGTTCTGTGATTATCTGATTCAGGCGATTTAAAAATTCTTCATCGGCCGAACTGAAGGTTCCTTCTTCGGGTGGCGGCAGAGGACCGATGTCTGTATAGCGGGTACGCATCCGTTCCCGGTTATGCAGTTGGCTACAGACAATTGCATACAGCATACTTACTTCAAAAGGTTTTGTGATGTAGGCGTCTGCTCCGTTTTTATAACCATATAGTTGGCTTTCTTCGTCATTACGTGCAGTGAGCAGGATAACCGGGATATGGCTTATTTCCAAATCTTCTTTTATTTGTTTACATAGCTCATAGCCGTTCATATGGGGCATTTGGATATCGCTTACAACTATATGAGGACGTTTTTCCCGGCAAAGACGCAATGCTTCCTCTCCATCGGCGGCTACCCATATTGTCTTAAACCGGTCTTTCAGGGCTGTTGCCAGATAATCGGTCAGGTCTTTGTTGTCATCTACTATTAATAAGGTATGGCTTGGGGCTGTTTTATTTTCTTCCTGTTGTTCGGGAATGCTTTCTGTTTCTTGCGTGGGTGCCAAAAGTGTATTCAGATATTCTTGTGGGTGCAGCGTGATATTTCCCGGTTCGGTATTTAATGGAAGTTCGAACCAGAAAGTGGCTCCCGGACTTCCGAAATTCTTGTTGTCGTAGGCTCCAATGTTGCCTCCGTGTTGTTCGACCAGTATTTTAGAATAGGACAATCCGATTCCTGTGCCGGGACGACTGTTGTTGCCTTGGTAAAAGCGGACAAAGAGATTGTTGGTATCCACATCTTTCAGTCCCGGACCTTGGTCGGAAATGGATATGCGTACTCTTGTCCTGTCTTCCGACAAACGGGTTGAAATGCTGATTGTACTCTCATCGGGAGTATATTTCAATGCGTTAATTAATAGGTTGGTCAGGATAGTGGTACATTTTTCTTTGTCGAAGCACAAGGTTTGAATCTCCGGCTCAGGTTGATAGACGAGCGTGATGCCTCTGACGGAGGCTTCCGGTTTAAAATCGGAAATCAGTTGCTCCGCCCATTCATCCAATTGTATGCTCTGGATATGGAGTGTGCTTTGTCCTACTTCCATTTTGCGAACATTCAGAACAGTATTCAGAATGTTCTTCATCCGTTCAGATTGTTTACAGATGCTTTGGATCAACGGATAATTTTCGTTGTCGGCGGTAAGTTTGTCCATTAGTTGTTTCAAGGGTGCATGTATCAAGGTCAGTGGAGTCCGGAGCTCATGGCTGATGTTGATGAGAAAGCGCACTTTTTCTTCGTATACCTGCTGTTCATGTTCTTTCATTGCCCACTTTAGCTTGGTTTCTTTGTTGCGCAATATCAGGATGAAAGTGAGGATGACACTGATGAAGATAAAAAGGGTGCAACTTAGGATGAACCAGCCGGATTTATACCAGGGAGGCAGTACTGTCAGGGTAAGAATATCATAGTCTGCTGTCCAGTCACCGTTGCGGGTACTACAGGCGGCTTTTATGTGATAACTGCCTGTAGGCAGACTGCTTAAGTTTATTTCCGGTAAATAAGAATAGATGTTTTGTCCGTTCAGTCCTGTAATGGTGTATCTATACATGGGTTTGCGGAAAATATCCTTATCACGGGTGATGATTTTGATGATGATCGGTTTGCTTTTTTCATTGACACTAAGTTGGTGGTCGTTTGATATCCGGTCGTAGACACGTTCTCCGCCCACTAGGATGTCGGCCAGTTGAAGAGTGGGGAGAAGTGCGGGTTCGTCAGGTAAGTGCCGGTTGATATGTAGCAAGCCGTTTACACCTCCCATATAGACATCTCCGGATGAAGAGAGCAACCGGGGTTTCTCCAGATATTCGTTTTGTACCACTCCGTCCGGTTCACCGAATAAGATGAACTTCTTTTCTTTAATCAGATATGCGAATAATTTTTCTTCCGTTCCTATCCATACACGTCCTTGCCGGTCACAAATGAGCGAGCTTATTTCATTAATCAGGGTATTGGGGACAAGGGTATATTGCTTTGTACCCGGATTATAATAACTTAAACCATGGTTACTGCCTATCCATAGCAATCCGTTCTCGTCTTGTGAAACAGAATTGAACACGGTGTCTGTTTGACAGGTAAATATAAGTTCCAGTTCGTTGAGGCTGGAGTTGATATGATAGATATGTTCCAAATCGTGCAGATAGCAATCCTCTCCTGTGCTGTTTATGGGTAACAATGTACCGACAATATCAGTGATGCCTTTTCCCTTGGTGATGGGAATGAATTGCTTTTTACCAATATGGTATTTATAAGGTATTTCGGATAACATCAAAATGGTTTCAGGAGTATTTTGATATACATTGACTGTTTTTCCCCGATGGCATAAAATATCATTAATGCTGTCGTTGATAATGACAAGCGGCTGATATCGGTGGGTTTCTTTATGAAAGATAAACAGGCCTTGGCTGAATAGCGAAACCAGCAGATGGTCTTTGTCCATGCCGGTGATGGAAGCCACCTTTTCTTCCCAGGTAGAAAGTATGTGATGAAACTTTCCGGTGGCCGGGTCGAAGAGGTTGATGCCCCCTCCGTCTGTTCCGATCCATATTTGATTGTCATGGTCCTGATAAATGGATAGGATTGTTTTCTCACTCAGTCCGTAATTCTGTCCCGGCAGTACGTCTTGATAGGTTTTCATTCCTACCTCTTTAATATTGATTAATCCGTTACGTACACTTCCTGCCCACATATTGTCGCTTTTGTCGTTATATAGACAAAGAATAGAGTTGGCAGGCAAGGAGTAACGATCTCCCGGAATGTACCTCAATGTCGATATCTTGCCGGTCTGCGGATTGAGAATATGGATTCCTCCTCCGTCTGTACCCATCCATATTTGTCCGTTATGCTCTTCTAATGATAGCACTACATTGGTTTTGAGGGGAGAGTTTTGTGTATGATAGGTCTGTAATTGTTTTCCATTGCGGTCATAACAGCTTACTCCCTGATTGTAATGAGCTACCCATACATTCCCTTTTTTATCAATCAACAGTGAGATAATCTGTTCACTGTTGAAGGGAACAGGACGGGTGTTGCCCGTAGCGATATCAATAAACAGAGCTTTTGCCCATCGGTTGGTGGCCAGGAGAGTGCGGGAATCCCATTGGTAAAGATTGGAAATATGATACTTGCCGTTCGGCTTCAACGTATGGAACAGGTTGATAATATGGTCTTCATAGTTGTATTTGTATAGACTGCCTCTTCCCCCGAAGATTACTCCGTCCTCCCATAGGCAAAGAGAACTGGCTATTACCGGATTGTTGTCTTTATCCCGCACAAGGGTAAACTTGTCTTCTTTTTCATTGTAGCGGAATACTCCCTTTTCTGTGATGGCCCAAATGGTATGTTCTTCATCTTCCAAAATATGTGTGACATTACCGCGCAGATATCTTCGCTGTTCGTAACCGTCGAATCGTCCGATTCCTGAGCGTGTCCCTATCCAGACATATCCTTTTTCCTGACTGACTTCCATACAGCGTACCATGGAGGAAAGTCCGTTTTGAGAGGGGATTTGTTGGAAAAAGTACTGTTTGGCTTCTGATATAGAATGCAGTAGAGTGAATAGAAGGAGCAAGGACAGGATTCGTATGTTGTGGGCAGATGTTTTCATTGCTTACTCAAGGTTTGGGAACAAAAATAGTTGATTGTCTTGAATAACACAACAAAATGACGTATGAATAATGCGGACAACCGATAAAAAGTCTCTTTTTGGCTGATTAATTCCTGTCTGCTCCTTCGTTTCCTTTTATTTTGCTATAGCATCGTAAACAGCTTTTGCCATCACTTTCGCTCCTTCTTCATTGGGATGGATATGGTCGGGGAATAATTCCGGCATTCCATCCATTGCGCTGTGAAGGTCAATGACAGGCAGCTTGTTTTTCTTGGCAACCTTCTTAATCATAGGTATAATCTCTTTTGAGATGATATCATCATTAATGCTTTCTCCGGTAAGATATGCCTTTGAAGGATAGCATAGATAGATTTCAGGTTGTGAGGGAAGGGCTTTAAAGGCGTCAATCATGGTTTGTGTATCTTTTATGAAATCTGCTTTATGTACCCAGTTGAATGACTTGCTGTCATTGGTTCCCAGTTTGATAACAACGATATTGGGGTTGAACGCCAATGCTTGTTGGTAAGCTTGTTCTTTCATATAAGGGCGATCACCTTTATTCAGCATGGTACGTGCGCTGACTCCAAAGTTTTTCACCCAGTATTTATCTCCTAGCAAACGGCCTAGAACGGAGGGATAGCTGTCGTGGCTCCGGTTTTTGATTCCTGCTCCGTAAGTAATGCTGTTGCCTACACAGGCTACCCGGACAGCATCTTTACGGGGAGCTTTGAAACTGCGCAACCAGGCGGATAAATCGTTTAACATCTCATTCTTGTAAATGAAGTTTTCGCGGATACCCCAGCCATGTCCGCCACTGGCATAAATATGGAGTACGGCTGGTACATGATTCTTGTGCAGCCCCAGGTAATAATTTACCCCATTGGCAGGAGGAACTGTCTTGTCATCGTCACTGTAGGCGATAAAGGCGCGGGGAGTTTCTTTGGTTACTTGTTTCTCATTGGAAAATTCGGTTTCCAGTTCGGCGGAAGCGTCCTTACCTAAAAGATTATCGTGAGATCCTATGTGAGTATAGGATTTATCCATGGTGATGACAGGATAGAACAGGATTTGAAAGTTAGGGCGGAGTTCGGGGCGGGTATGTGTGGCGATGGTTGAAGCTAGATGCCCTCCGGCAGAGGAGCCCATTATACCTATATCATATGGATTCAGATTCCATACATCGGCACTGTCGCGTGCCATTTTCATGGCAGCTTCGGCGTCCGAGATGGGGAGAGTGCGGTCACCATGAGGCATCCGATATTTCAGTACAATCAGTGCGATGCCTTGTTTGTTGAAGTAAGGTGCCCAGTCATAGCCTTCGTGGTTGACAGCCAGTCCGCCATATCCGCCACCCGGACAGGCTACTATGGCACGGCCTGTCGCCAGTTCGGGAGCCGGAAGGAAGACGCGGAGCGAAGGGGTGTCAATATCAAACGGTTGGGGAGCCTTTTGGGCGGCCAAGGGAAAAGATGCTGATAAGAAGAACAGCAGGATCGTTAAAATAGAAAATTTTAGTTTCATAATATATTGATTAATGGATAAAAACATATTTGGAGATACAAAGATACTTGTTTTTATATTTGGGTTGGTTGTCATTGTCCTTAAAAAAACAATGGCCGGGTTTCCGACTTTGTTTATTACTCCTCTAAAATTGACTATTTCTCGGTGAAATGGACCTTTTTAGCTAATTTTGGACTTAAAAATAGTGATTATTGTACCCCTTATACTTCTGTTTTCCTCTACATTTGCCACAGATTAAAATAATGTTAACTATCATAAATTACTAATTTAAATTTAATTCTATGAAGAAGAACCTCTTTAACGTTTTTCTAGTGTGTGTCTTCTGTGTGGCAGCAATTCCAGATATGTTTGCCCAGCAGATAAAAGTAACAGGTAAAGTTACTGACAGTACGAACGAGGGGATGCCCGGTGTGAATGTACAAGTGAAAGGTACAGCCACGGGAACCATTACAGATTTTGATGGCAATTATTCTATTGATGTTCCTGACTCCAAATCTACATTAGTGTTTTCTTTTATTGGCTATGTGACCCAGCAAGTGCCGGTCGGTGGAAAAAAAGTATTGAATGTTCAGTTGAAAGATGATACCCAGACATTGGATGAAGTGGTGGTAGTGGCTTATGGTACGGCAAGAAAGAGTGATTTGACCGGTGCTACCGCCAGCTTGCGTCCGGATGCTAACGATGCTTCTAAAACAGCTTCTTTTAATAATCTGTTGCAAGGTAAGGTGGCGGGGCTGAATGTAACTTCATCTATGGCTGCTCCGGGAGCTGCCAGTTCTGTGACAATTCGTGGCGCTAACTCATTGCGTGGAGATAACCAGCCTCTGTATGTTATTGATAATGTCCCGCAATCTTCCACCGGGGAATTTGCAGAGTCGGCTATGGGTGGCGGTGATTTCCAGATTGCGCAGGATCCTTTAAGTGCTTTGAATCCTGCGGATATTGAAGATATCACTGTATTAAAAGATGCCTCGGCTACGGCAATTTATGGTTCCCGCGGTGCGAATGGTGTTATTATCATTACGACTAAAAAAGGGAAAGCAGGTAAGGCTAAAGTAAACGTGACTGCAAACTTTACCATTGCGGATGCCCGTAACCTGCATAATATGTTGAATCTGGAACAGTATGCTGCTTATGCCAATATGAAGGCTAATGCCGGCGAGGAAAAGTACTATCCGCAAGCAAATGGCGAGATGCATTATGTGTATGGTGAAAACTTGGATAAATATAAAAAAGATCCTACCAACCCTGAATACTATCGTGTCTTGAGTTATAAGAACTGGCAGAAAGAAGCCTATTCATCTGCTTTCTCTCAAGTCTATTCTGCATCGGTCAGCGGAGGATCGGATGCAATGACTTATTATGTTTCGGGTGGTTTTAAGGATATAAAAGGTATTGTGAGCAATACAGGTATTAAACAAGGTGATTTGCGTGCAAACCTTACGGCTAACCTTTCAAAGTCCGTTACTATGGCGCTTGCTTTGAATGGATCTATCAAACAAAATGATATGATGACCGGGGGTAATACGACAGGTGGTATTGCCGGTTCATTGGCACGTACAGTATTGGATACAGCTCCTTATGAAATTCCGGCAGACGACCCGACATTACAAACGGACATGGACGCAAAAACTACTGTTTATAGCTGGCGGGATGACTATGATGATATAACGGATGATAAAAGCTTTGGCGGTAGTCTGGATTTGAAATGGAATATTTGCAAATACCTTTCGTATAATCTTCGTGCCGGAGGAAATGTGAATATAAACGAACGTGCTCGTTGGTATGGCATGCAGCTCACTATCGGTGCTAATGATCAAGGTGTGCTAGCCATGGCTAATTTGAACAAGACCAATTATAATATAGAGAACTTATTGAATTTAAATATTGACTTGGCGAAAGGTATTCATCTGGGAGCGACTGCTGGTGTAACTTATGACGGACATACATTCTTGAATAAGAATGTGAAGGGTACTCGTTTCTCTAATTTTGACTTACGTACAAAAGGGTTACACCTTGCTTCTGTGAAGACTCATGAACAACCTACCCAAAAGGATTATCAGTTACTGTCTTATCTAGGTCGTATCAATCTTTCTGCTTATGATAAATATTTGCTTACTGCATCTGTACGTGCGGACGGATCAAGTAAATTCAAAAGGGGTAACCGATGGTCTTACTTCCCTTCCTTCTCTTTGGCCTGGCGTATGGAGCAGGAAGAGTTTATGAAGCACATTAACTGGTTGAATCAAATGAAAATACGTTTAGGTTTTGGTGTTACAGGCAATCAGGGCATTAATCCCTATGCTACTTTCTCTGATTATTCACAAATAATAGATTATGCAAAAGCGACAGGGGATCAGATTTTGGCAATGGCGGTAAGCAATTTGCAGAATGACGGGTTGAAGTGGGAACGTACATCTTCTTGGAATGTGGGTCTTGATTTTGCTTTTTTCAACAGCCGTCTGTCAGGATCAGTAGATGTATATCAGAAAAAAACCAATGATTTGCTTATTTCGCGTTCATTGCCTGCTTCCAGTGGTTTTGCAAGTGTGATGTTGAATCAAGGTTCGTTGAAAAACAAAGGTGTTGAAATTAGTTTGAATGGAGATATTCTCCGTAACTTGAATGGTTGGAGTTGGAGTTTGGGCGGAAACATTGGTTTCAATAAATCAAAAATTGGTGACCTGGGTTTTGCACCGACAGATTTTGGAACCTTGAAGAATGTGCGTGGATATCAGGGAACTTCTATAGGAGATCATTTTGGTATTGCTAATCTTTTCATTGCAGGTGAGGCACCGGGATTGTTCTTCGGATATAAGACTCAAGGTATTATTCAGCCGGAAGATATTGTAGATGGAAAAGTTGCTTATACGGCTGCTGACGGATCAACCAAATATTATTCCAGTTCTGTGGCCAATGACTTGGGAGCCGGTAATATAAAAGCGGTGGATATGAATGAGGATGGTGTTGTGGATGAAAAGGATAAAACCATTTTAGGCAATCCGAATCCGGACTTTACTTATGGTTTCCAAACTCGTATTGCCTGGAAAGACCTGTCTGTTTCGGCTTCTTTTAATGGTGTGCATGGTAATCAGATATTGAATACGAATATCCGTTATTATACGCCCTCTCGGCAAGCTGGTAATTTGACACAAGAAGCATTCCGGAATATCTGGACGGAAGAGAATCATTCAAATCTTTATCCGTCGGCTACGGCGAATGTAAAGAACGTGGTTTATGACCGTTATATTGAGGATGGAAGTTACTTGCGTTGTTCGGATATCACTTTGAATTATACATTGCCAAAATCTTGGATGAAGAAAATCGGCTTTCAGAATATAGGTGTATTTGCTTCGGTTAAAAATGCATTTGTCATCACTAATTACAGTGGATACGATCCGGAAATCAATTCGTTTGCTTTTGATGGATTACGCCCGGGCATTGATATGAATGCATTTCCAAGCCAACGTTCTTATGTCTTTGGATTAAATGTGACCTTTTAAATAGTTTAACCGATAATTTTTTTTGTAAAATGAAAAAACTAAAATATATATTTTTATTAGCAGGTGCTTTGTCATTGGCATCCTGTGAATCGTGGCTGGATGAAGACCCGCAATATACGATAAATACAAAAACTCAGTTTAGTACTGTGGAAAATGCCAGACAGGCTTTGATGGGATGTTACGGATATATGTCGGCTGATAATGCTTATGGCCAGGCATGGCAGGAAGTAACATTTGGATATTGTGGTTTTGGATGGTCACAAACGAATGGCAGTTCTACAGATTTATTGGTCTCTATGGACGGAGGAATTGATGAAACCATAAACACAATGGCGTGGAGAGGGATGTATAAAGTGATTGGTGAAACAAATGCATTCATTGCCAATATTGCCGATAGTCCGTTAGAATCGGCTGATAAATTGCCAATGGAAGCGGCTGCTCGTTTTTTGCGTGCATTGGCTTATTATAATTTGGCAGTTACCTATGGAGATGTACCTTTAAAGACCACTCCCTCTGCTCATGACGGAGTAGCTGTTCCTCGTTCTCCTAAAAATGAGGTCTTTGAATTGGTACGTACTGACTGGGAGTTCGCTTATGAGAATTTACCGGAAAAAGATGATGACGGTTTTGCAACGAAGTGGGCGGCGAAAGCGTATTTAGGAAAGCTCTATCATACTTTGGGCTGTCAGGGTGATAATACGGCTTGGGAGAAGGCGAAAGCGTGTTTTGATGAGGTAATGCCTAAATACCGGCTGGCGGATAAATTCAGTGATTTGTTTGTTGATTACGTACAAGGCTCTCCGGAATCTATTTTTCAATTGAATTTTGCACTTGCAGGTTCTACCACCCGTAACCGGGGTAGCTGGCTGGTCGCTCCTAATGGCTCTTGTAATGGGCAGGCTTGGGACCGCATACGTGCTTCAAAAGCTTTGTATGATTATTTTTTGGCTACTTATCCCGGTGATCCACGTATTGAAAGCACATTCCTGACTTATTGGAAGTCTTATGCCGGAGTAGGAAAAGGTGAGAAACCTAAAGAGGAGCCTATAGCTTCGGCGCGCGATACTGTATATGCCTATCCTTATTTTACATATACCATTGAAGGAGAAGAAAAACCTGCCGGATGGAAGAAACCCAAGTTGTATGTAGGACGGATTCCTTACGAGAAATTAGCTGATCCGGCTAGTCCGAAAGCTGAAGAACTTTATGCTATGATTGCCGATACGGCTACTGCGACTCCCGCTGAAAAAGGGTATTTGAAAGGCTTGTTGTCTTTGTTGGAAAATGCGACAAAAAAGCCATCTACCAATACAAAGTCATGGCCCTATTTCAAGAAACCGTGGGATCCTGAGCAGAGTGGTAATAACAGTCATAAGAATTTAATTTTGTATCGTTATGCAGATATGTTGCTGATGGCAGCGGATGTATATAATGAATTGGGGCAGACTGACAAGGCGATAACATTGGCCAATGAGGTGCTGAAGAGAGCGCGTCAATCAGGAAACGCGTCTCAGCCGGCTGACTGGAAGAGTGGCTTGTCTAAGGAACAAGTGCGTGAGAAAATTTATTTTGAACGTATTTTCGAAGGTGCCGGTGAACCGGAAATGTATCAGAAAATGCGTTTACGTGGCACAGAGCTTTTGAAAAAAGCTTTCGAGGTCAACAATGGGCATGGAATTATTCAAGAATCAGTGGCCAATAATCCTAAAGGGAACGGGAACTGGGGAGAACGTATTTTTAATGATGGAAATTTGAATGATGAAAACTTCCTGAAGAAAAATTTATTGCTCCCGGTTCCGAAAGATGAGATAGATACCAATTCTGCTCTTGATTATAGTGATAATAATTATGGTTATACTAATTAAGAAAACATGATAGAACGCTTTATTCAATAGGTCTTTATTGGATTTTTCCGGATGCAGGGCGCACCTGCGCTTTGCATCCGTTTTTTTCTTGTCTGTAACCTGTTTCTGGACATTCTCGGATATAAAATAGTCATTTCCAGACAAGAAACAATAACATAACTTGTATCTTTGCGGATGTTAATTCTTTGCTTATTTAAATTTATGAATATGAACAACCTACAATCAGGATTACTTTTTTCTTTGACCGGCATCACTGCTGTGGCATCTTTGTCATCATGCGCTTCACAAAAGAAAACTGAGGAGCAGAAACCTTACAACATCGTGTATATAATGACCGATGACCATACTGCCCAGATGATGAGCTGCTATGACAAGCGTTATATGGAAACGCCTAACCTTGACCGCATTGCTAATGACGGAGTGCGTTTTACTAACAGTTTTGTGGCCAATTCATTAAGTGGTCCCAGCCGTGCCTGCATGATTACCGGCAAGCATAGTTGTGCTAATAAATTCTATGATAATACCACTTGTATATTTGATGGTTCGCAACAGACTTTTCCGAAGCTGCTGCAACAGGCCGGATACCAGACCGCCCTTATCGGAAAATGGCACTTAGAGAGTCTGCCCACAGGTTTCAATTATTGGGAGATTGTACCCGGACAAGGTGATTACTATAATCCGGATTTTATTACGCAAGACAATGACACCATTCAAAAACATGGGTATATAACCAATATCATTACTGATGATGCCATAGACTGGATGGAGAACAAACGGGATAAAGACAAACCTTTTTGTATTTTGATTCATCACAAGGCTATTCATCGCAACTGGCTGGCAGATACTTGTAACTTGTCTTTGTATGAAGATAAAACTTTTCCGTTGCCCGATAATTTCTTTGATGATTATGAAGGACGTCCTGCGGCAGCGGCTCAGGAAATGAGCATCGTGAAGGATATGGATATGATTTATGACCTTAAGATGCTTCGCCCCGATAAACAAACCCGTTTGAAGGCTCTTTATGAAAATTATATCGGACGTATGGATGAGGGGCAGCGTGCGGCATGGGATAAGTTTTATGGTCCCATTATCGATGACTTCTATAAAAAGAATCCTCAGGGTAAAGAATTGGCCGATTGGAAGTTCCAGCGCTATATGCGTGACTATATGAAAACAGTGAAATCGTTGGATGATAATGTAGGTCGTGTACTGGATTATCTGAAAGAAAAGAATATGCTGGACAATACCTTGGTGGTTTATACTTCAGACCAAGGCTTCTATATGGGAGAACATGGTTGGTTTGACAAACGCTTTATGTACGAAGAATCCATGCATACTCCGCTTATAATGCGGTTGCCCAAAGGTTTTGACAGGAAAGGTGATATTACAGAACTGGTGCAAAACATAGATTATGCACCTACCTTTCTGGAATTGGCAGGTGCTCCTGTTCCCGAAGATATCCAAGGTGTTTCGTTGCTTCCACTGTTGAAAGGAGAAAAACCTGCTGATTGGCGCAAATCATTGTATTATCATTTTTATGAATATCCGGCAGAACATATGGTGAAACGTCATTATGGTGTACGTACAGAGCGTTATAAATTAATTCATTTTTATAACGATATTGATGTGTGGGAATTGTATGATTTACAGGCAGACCCTACGGAAATGCATAATCTTTATGGTCAGAAAGAATATGAACCGGTTGTGACGGAGCTGAAGACTGAATTGGCAAGATTGCAGGAGCAGTATAAGGATCCGGTACGCTTTTCACCCGATAGAGACAAAGAATAAGAAAAATAGCATATATCATGAAATACACCTGTTTGATTTTGCTATGGTCGTTATTTGCGACTATGGCCTTACCTGCTGACAACCTAATCCAATCTATATCTATTGTTCCCTGCCCGGAGAGTATTACTCCGGGTACAGGTTATTTTACTTTCTCCGGAAAAACAGACTTTACGGTAGAAAATGAGGAGCAGGCAGAGGTTGCACGCTGTTTCTCTGCTCTTTTTACCCAGGCGGCCGGATTTACTCCTTGTGTGAAGGTTGGAGAAAAGAAGGGGAAAATCAGTTTCCTCACCGATGACGCATTAAAGAGTGAGGCGTATCATCTGGAAATAACTCCCAGGCAGATAATAGTTAAAGCTTCAGATACAAAAGGTTTTTTTTATGCCTTGCAGACTATTCGTCAGTTATTGCCTGCTTCCATTGAGGGCACAGCGGTGGCGGAAACTGCGGATTGGAGCGTGCCGGCTATGACAATCAAGGATGAACCTCGTTTCGGATATCGTGGATTGATGGTGGATGTGGCCCGCTTTTTTATTCCGAAAGAGAATCTGCTTCGTATTATCGATTGTATGGGAATGTTGAAAATCAATACCCTGCATCTGCATTTGGTGGATGATAATGGTTGGCGTATTGAAATAAAGAGATATCCTTTACTTACGGAAATCGGTTCACGGCGTGTAGATCGTCCTGGAAAATCTTTTCCGGAGCGTCGTAATCCCCGGCAGGGTGAATCGACTGTAGAAAAAGGATTTTACACACAGGAGGATATCCGTGAGATAGTGGCGTATGCCGCCCGACATCAGGTTGAAGTGATTCCTGAAATTGAAATGCCGGCTCATAGTAATGCTGCGTTGGCTTCTTATCCGTTGTTGGCTTGTCCTGTGGTCGATAAATTTATCGGTGTCCTTCCAGGATTGGGAGGAAATCATGCGGATGTGATCTTCTGTGCAGGAAACGATAGTGTATTCACTTTCTTGCAAGGGGTGATTGACGAGGTGGTGGAGCTGTTTCCCTCCAGGTATATTCATTTGGGTGGGGATGAGGCTCGGAAAACGCATTGGAAGGAGTGTCCGCTTTGTCAGGAGCGTATGCGACAGGAAGGCTTGGAGGACGAAGAAGCGTTGCAAGGTTATTTTATGGCGAGAATGAGTAAATATGTACAAAGCAAAGGGAAAGAAGCCATGGGCTGGGATGAACTGACCAATACCCGGATTCCCGACGGAGCAATTATTTATGGTTGGAGAGGCTACGGTCAGGCTGCCGTCAAGGCAGCGGAGCAAGGGCATAGGTTTGTCATGACTCCTGCACGTATCATGTATTTGATTCGTTATCAGGGACCGCAATGGTTTGAACCTTTGACCTATTTTGGGAATAATACATTGAAGGATGTATATAGGTATGAACCGATACAGAAAGAATGGAGTCCGGAGGTACGTTCCTTGCTGATGGGAGTACAGGCTTCTATGTGGACTGAGTTTTGCAATAAACCGGAAGATGTGGAATATCAGCTGTTCCCTCGTCTGGCTGCTTTAGCCGAAGTGGCTTGGACACAGCCTTGGCATAAAAATTGGAGAAGTTTTTTGGTGGCAATGGATAAATTCAACGAGCATCTGTCTGCTAAAGGGATTGTGTTTGCCTGTTCCATGTATAATATACAACATACGGTAACCCCTGTAAATGGAAAGCTACAGGTGAAACTGGAATGTGAACGTCCTGATGTGGAAATCCGTTACACAATGGATGGTAAGGAGCCGACAGACCGGTCTCTGCTATATAAGAGCCCGTTGATGGTGACCGGTACACAAACTATAAAGTGTACGACTTATAGAGCAGGTCGGCAGATGGGAAAAACATTGACATTGCCTTTGGTCTGGAATAAGGCTACCGCCAAACCTGTTTTAGGAAATACACAGGCCGGGAAGATTTTAGTAAATGGTATACGTGGCAGCTTGCGCCAGTCGGATTTCGAATGGCATTCATGGGAAAGCAGTGATTCTGTCGCTTTTACTATAGATTTGCAAAAGAAGGAGTCGCTTCGTTCTGTATCAGTGGGATGCATAACGAATTATGGCATGGCAGCCCATAAACCGGCAGATATTGAAGTGTGGGTTTCAAATGATAATCGGGATTATCGTAAAGTATCCGGTAAACAGTTCACGGATGGAGAGATTTTCCGTGAAGGGACTTTCAAAGAGGATGTGGTACTTGATTTGAATAAGGAAATTGGCCGTTATGTGCGGATTATTGCTAAAGGAGCCGGAGAGTGTCCTGCAACCCATGTACGCCCCGGACAAGAGGCAAGGATTTATTTTGATGAGGTAATGATAGAATAAATAGATATATGAGAAATACATTATTATATTTTTTGGCTGCTCTGGTTATATTTCCAATAATGGCGCAACAACAACCCGAATGGCAGAGCCAATATGCTGTCGGACTGAACAAACTGGCCCCTCATACTTATGTGTGGCCTTATCAAACCGTATCTGATATCCGTAACGGAGATTATGAATCTTCTCCTTATTACATGAGTCTGAACGGTAGTTGGAAATTCCATTGGGTAAAGAATCCCGATAACCGTCCGAAGGATTTTTATAAACCGGAGTTTTATACAGGAGGATGGGCGGATATTCAGGTTCCCGGCAATTGGGAACGTCAAGGATATGGAACAGCTATTTATGTAAACGAAACCTATGAGTTCGATGACAAACTGTTCCATTTTAAAAAGAATCCGCCTTTAGTTCCATATAAAGAGAATGAAGTCGGTTCCTACAGACGTACCTTTACAATTCCTGCCGATTGGGAAGACCGCCGTGTGGTTATCTGTTGTGAAGGAGTGATTTCTTTTTACTATATTTGGGTGAACGGACATCTGTTGGGCTATAATCAAGGTTCAAAGACACCGGCCGAATGGGATATCACTGATAAATTGAAGAAAGGTGAGAATACGGTGGCATTGGAGGTTTACCGTTGGAGTGCCGGTTCGTATTTGGAGTGCCAGGATATGTGGCGGTTGAGTGGTATTGAACGTGATGTGTATCTTTACAGCACTCCTAAACAGTATATAGCCGATTACAAAGTAACCTCTTCTCTAGACAAACAACAATATAAAGAAGGTATTTTCGGTTTGGAAGCTACCATTGAAGGACCTTCTACTTCCATGACTACCTTTGCTTACCGACTGGAAGATAAAACCGGTAAGGCGGTTCTGCAAGGTGAATATCCTATCAAATCGAAGGGATTGAGCCATTTCTTGAAGTTGGATGAACAAAGTTTGCCGGATGTGGAAGTCTGGAGTGCTGAGCATCCGAATCTTTATACGCTGATCCTGGAATTGAAAGATGTAACAGGTAAAGTAACGGAACTTACCGGATGTGAAGTAGGTTTCCGCACTTCGGAAATTAAGGACGGACGTTTTTGCATCAATGGTGTGCCGGTCTTGGTAAAGGGAACGAACCGTCATGAACATTCCCAATTAGGACGGACTGTAAGCAAGGAACTGATGGAAAAAGATATCAAATTGATGAAACAGCATAATATCAATACGGTCCGCAATTCGCACTATCCTACCCATCCTTATTGGTATCAGCTTTGTGATCGTTATGGACTTTATATGATAGATGAAGCTAATATTGAATCACATGGCATGGGGTATGGACCTGCTTCATTGGCCAAAGATTCCACTTGGTTGCCTGCCCACATGGATCGTACCCAACGTATGTATGAGCGTTCCAAGAATCATCCGGCTATCGTCATCTGGTCATTGGGGAATGAAGCCGGAAACGGTATTAACTTCGAACGTACATATGACTGGATGAAGTCAGTGGAGAAAAGTCGTCCTGTACAATATGAACGGGCCGAACAGAATTATAATACCGATATCTATTGCCGTATGTATCGCAGCGTGGAAGAACTCATGGCCTATGCCCGCCAGACAGAACCTAAAGTCTATCGTCCTTTCATCATGACAGAGTATCTGCATACTATGGGTAATAGTGGCGGAGGATTAAAGGAATATATGCATGTATTCGAAACCGAACCGATTGTTCAGGGAGGTTGTATCTGGGATTGGGTGGATCAATCTTTCCGCGAGATAGATAAGGATGGTAAATGGTATTGGAGTTATGGTGGGGATTATGGTCCGAAGGATGTGCCCAGCTTTGGCAATTTCTGTTGTAACGGGTTGGTCAATGCAGCCCGCGAACCGCATCCGCATCTCATTGAAGTGAAGAAAGAGTATCAATATATCAAATCGGCACTGACCGATCCTAAGAAGCTGACAGTGGAAGTCAAGAACTGGTATGACTTTACCAATTTGAATGCCTATACGTTGCACTGGCAGGTCATGGGGGATGATGGGAAAGTGATAGCAGAAGGAACTCGAAAAGCAGACTGTGCCCCTCATGAGGTTGTAACATTCTCTTTGGGTGCTGTAAAGTTGCCTTCTACGATTCGTGAGGCTTATTTGAATCTGTCTTGGACGCCTGATAAGGAAACTCCCTTTATTGGAACTCATGACGAAGTGGCCTATGACCAGTTTGTACTGTCTGCCAACAAAGGGTATCGTGCGCCGGAAATCAAATTGGCTGATAAGGTGAAGATAGATATTGATCCTGCAACCGGCGCTTTACGCTCTTATATATATAAAGGTAAAGAGATGCTTTCATCTCCTGTAGTTCTCAGCCTTTATCGTCCTGTAACGGACAATGACAGCAGGGAAAAAACAGGAGGAGCCAAAGTTTGGAGGAAAGAAGGTTTGGATAATATGATTCAAAAAGCTACTTTTGTCAAAGCATCTGAAACAGGTGGTAAAGCGGAAGTAGAATTATGGAATGCTAAAGGCGTAAAGTTGGGAATGGCTACCTTTGTATATACTTTGCAGAGCAATGGTGCATTAAAAGTAAAGACAACTTTCCTGCCGGATACTTCTGCTGTTACTTCATTGGCTAGAGTGGGCCTGGCATTTGAAATGCCGTATGCCTATAACAAGGTTTCTTATTTGGGACGTGGTGAACATGAAACTTATATAGACCGTAATCAGTCTGGATGTATTGGAATTTACCATACAGATGCAGAACGTATGTTCCATTATTATGTGAAGCCCCAGGCTACAGGAAACCGTACGGATGTGCGTTGGATGGAATTGGCGGATGAGGCAGGAGAAGGTTTGTCTTTCCGTTCGGATAAAGTGTTTCAGTTCAGTGTTATTCCATTTACGGATTCTAATGTAGATAAAGCTACTCATATTAATAAACTTGAGAGAACAGGGATTATAAATGTTCACTTAGATGCGGAACAGTCGGGGGTAGGTACTGCGACTTGTGGTCCGGGGGTATTGCCGCCATATCGTGTTCCGGTGGAGAAGCATACGTTTGAGTTTATGATTCGTCCATTAAAATAACCTAGTAATAAAGGAAAATGAGAAAAACGATTCTAACCGCAGCCTTACTTTGTGCTTTTCTGGGAACTCAGGCACAGGAGTATTATGAGAAACACGTAGCTTTTCCGGCAGGAGCGACTACGGAACAGAAGATAGATATGGCTTCCCGTTTGGTGCCTACACCGCAACAGTTGGCATGGCAACAAATGGAATTCACTTGTTTCCTTCATTTTGGTATTAATACCTTTACAGGCCGTGAATGGGGAGATGGTAAAGAAGATCCGGCCATTTTCAATCCTACCGAATTGGATTGTGAACAATGGGTAAGAGCTCTGAAGGAAGGTGGCTTCAAAATGGCTATCATTACTGCCAAGCATCATGATGGTTTCTGTTTGTGGCCTACCCGGACAACCAAGCATTCTGTTGCTTCTTCTCCATGGAAAAACGGAAAAGGGGATGTGGTACAGGAACTCCGCAAAGCTTGTGACAAGTATGGATTGAAATTCGGAGTCTATCTTTCTCCTTGGGATCGTAATGCGGAATGTTACGGACAAGGAGAAGCTTATAATAAGTTTTTCATCGAACAGCTGACTGAACTGCTTACCAATTACGGAGAAGTGCATGAGGTATGGTTTGATGGAGCTAACGGCGAAGGACCTAACGGAAAGAAGCAGGAATATGATTGGGACGCTATTTTGAAGACTATCCGTCGTCTTCAACCTAAGGCAGTTACCGCTATCATGGGCGATGATGTGCGTTGGGTAGGTAATGAAGGTGGATTGGGACGTACCACGGAATGGAGTGCAACGGCTTTGATGCCTAATTCTTATCCGGGTTCTGATGAAGTCTATAAGAGATTGGGCATAAATGCTATGTCCAAGGATTTGGGAAGCCGTGAATTGGTATCTAAAGCATCGGATTTGTTCTGGTATCCTTCTGAAGTTGATGTTTCTATCCGTCCGGGATGGTTCTATCATGCCGAACAGGATAATCAAGTTCGTTCACTTGCCAACTTGGTGAATATTTATTATCGTTCTGTGGGTTGTAACTCTGTTTTGTTGCTGAATATTCCACCCGATAAACGTGGTTTGATGCACGAGAATGATGTGAAACGTATCAAGGAGTTGACGGAATATATAAAAAAGACCTTTGCCGATAATAAAGTTGAGAAGGGAAATAGGATATGGACAGCCAAAGTAGGAGATACGAAAGAATATAAGGTGAGGAAGAATACACTTGTTAATACTTTCTTAATTCAGGAGGATATTACAAAAGGCCAGCGTGTGGAAGGTTTTACAGTAGAAGTGTTCGCCAATGGCGCATGGCATCATGTGGGTGAGGGAACTACGGTGGGATATAAACGGTTGTTGCCTTTCTCGGATAGTCATGCCGAAAAGGTTAGAGTGACAATTACGGGTGCTCGTGGAACCGTCAATATCAGTAACATAGGCTTGTATTATGCTGAACCATTGGTTGATAAAACGATGAAAGTAACCTTGAGTGATGTCCCGGTGGATGGTTGGAAAACAGTGGGCATGGATGCAGCCGCAGCCATCGATGGAAAACAGGAAACTGTTTGGAAAACCGAAACTTTAACTCCCTTGGTGGTTGATATGGGTAAAGAAGTGGAAATAGCCGGTTTCAGTTATGCTCCTGCACAGGAGGAGGATCTGACTGGCACTATCTATAAATACAACTTTTATGTCAGCCGGGATGGTAAGGATTGGATGAAGTGTGACGCTACAGGTGAATTCAGTAATATCATGCATAATCCTGTTCCTTATTTTGTACGTTTCGGAAAGACTTATCCAGCCCGTTATTTTAAACTGGAGCCTGTTACCGAAATAAATAACAAAGCAGTAACTGCTGTCGGTGAGATAGGAGTATTGTTGAAATAAATCAGGTTAATATATTTTTTTATTTTAGGAGAAGTTATGTCAAAAGTCGGGTGAGAGAATCATCTGGGTTTTGACGTAACTTCTTTTGTATATGGAGGGCATATTAAGGAATTAGCTAATAATCTGTTAAGAGCTTTCCGGATTTTGAGAAAACGTATTATATTTGCATAAGCATAACAGATATTCAACTTTTTGATTAATTGTAGAAAGCCTTTGTTTAATCGATATCACTTAAATGAGTAAAATATGAAAAAAAGCTTGTACTTTCTTTTTATATTAGCCTTGTTCTGTTTGACAGGCTGCAAGGATGCGCTTGTTCCGAAACCTATAAAGCTCACTTGCAATATCAATACATTTGACGCTCCTATATCATGTATCAGCCGTTCGACAGCAGATGCGGATAAACTTTATATTGGTCAGGAAGACGGTTGTATCATAGAAAAAGTGAACAATAATTGCCAGACCTATTCCATTAATAGCAACCGGCGTATATATGATATATTGGAATATAGTGAAGATTCTCTGTTTGTGGGAACAAGAGATGCCGGTTTGAAACTATTGGCTAAATCCTCTCGGCAGACCCAGACTTACTACATAAAAAATAAGAGGATGAATTATTCGGTATATAGTATGGCTCTGGATGATGACAAACAGTGTTTGTATGTGGGGACTAGTAATGGACTGTTTAGATTGAATTTGAAAGATGGTTCCACATCTCATGAACTCACTCCCATTCAACTAGGGAAATGTAGTAAAAACTGTGGGGTGAATAAGGTTGTGATAAAGGAAAAAAAACTATATGTGGCTAGTGAACAGGGGTTGTTTGTTGTCCGTAATCTTGAAAAGGACTTTAAACGACCTGTTATAGATTCTCTGGTTACCAATGTCAGTGTTTATAATGATACAGTATATGCTTTGTTGGAAAATTCGGTTTTTAAGATATCTCCCGATGGAAAAAAGACGCTTGTACGCAAAGGACGGTGCTACTTGTATGCTCAAGGACCCGACAAGGATGAATGGTTTATCAGTGCTAATTCTATACTTTATGTCAAAGACGGTTGCACTTTAGAATATGATTTGCCGAATGGTATCAGTACTATCGCCAGGCAGATAGGCTTTATGGGGAAAGATTTTCTGCATCTGGCATGCAGAGAGGCTATGCTTTCTTTTGCCTTGCGACAGAACTCGGCAGATTTAGACAATAATGTATTGGCGGTTAGTGATAAAAGGACGGGAGACTCCATTTTCTTTATTACCGATGATCTTCGTTTACATCTGTATAAGTTTGTCTATAATCATCCGGAATTCAAATCAAAGTCTTTAGGAAAGATTGAAGGCTTGGATATTGTGGGTAATGATATTATAAAATTTTTGGAAACCAGTCCTAATACTTTCTTTCTTGCTACGCGTAAGAAACTTTATAAGATTAAAGGCAATAGAGCGGAGTGTCTTTTGCAGTTCAGTAACACGAAAGGGCAGAATAATATCACTTCTCTTTATTATTCCACCGCGGAACATTGTCTTTATGTGGGTACTAGGGAATATTTAGGTATTATAGATGAACAGCAGGACCATATTGTAACTCCTATTCCGGTTGTGTCAGATAAAGGGGTGAAAGATACTATCGACGCTTATATTACCGGAATTTGTGAGAATGAGGATAGTATTTATGTAACGACCTTGAACAAAGGATTGTATGGAAGACCTTTAAACAGGCCGCAGGAATCTTTCTGGCAGATACGTGATTTATCAGGGTATGAGAGTGTTTATGGTGTGATAATGAATGGTAGAAATAAATATTTGAATACCTCGTTGGGAATCGTTAATGAAGAAAATGCGACCTTGTTGCCAATGAAACATGTGAAATCAATATCGGGAGCTCTTGAAAAGAATCCTAATGAGGGCTTTTTCATACTCTATTATTATGGTATGAGTTTTAAGGGATTGGATGATGCCGGTGTCCCAGAACCATTATTCTGCGATTTGGCTTTTAGCAAGTCTTGTATTGCCGTCAATGGACGGAAAGCGGTTTTGGGATGTAAGTCAGGATTATTCCTTTTTGATGGTAAATCAGGCTTGCTTCCTATCTCGATAGAAAAAGAAGAGATGTCCTATGCGCTGTATATCATCCTGTCAATAGCGGTGCTGCTATCGGCTTTTCTTGCTCTTTTCCTTTTGAAAAGACGGAAAAAAGGAACTCGGAAAGCGCTGATGGATAAAAAAGGGATAAATCCGGATGATGTCGGGATGAATTGGGAGGAACTGGAAATGGACGTTCATAAGGTTGACAAAAAAGTCAAGACCCTGTTTGATGCCTTGGGATACAGAAAAACAGAGGGAGAGGATGATATGCGTCAAGAACTGAAACAGGTGTGTTTGGATTTTGCTGACAAATATCCTGAATTGGGTAAATTATCCTTTATGAAACGAAGGGGAAAAGAAAGGTATTTTATAACGATACTTCTGATGATAGAAGATATTGATGCTGCTATTATTTCAAGAGTGCTGGATGTGGATCAGGCAACGGTAACAAGACATAAGTATAATGTAAGGAAAGAAATAGAACAACTTTATCCTGATGGGGAGTTTGATTGTAAAGTCATCAATCTGCTTTATGACCGTATCAATTCAAGAAGAAAATAAGTTCATCTTTAGAGTTATCTCAATTTATTGTATTTCGTAGAGCCGGCTTCGTGTATCTGTTTTGTTATGAGGAATGGCTTTTTTGCCGGAAGTGCTGAAACACTTCCGGCTCTCCTTTTTTTCTCCTTTTCTCTTCTAGGATGTTTTGGTCATATAAAAGGAGGAAACGGGATTAAAAAGGTATTTTCGGGATAATTTCAAACACTACTTTTGTTTCCGTCAGATGCGGACACTCTGATTGTTTGTCGTACGTTCCGTAGATGATTAAAATGTTTTTCGAAAAACCAATTGAATTTTATTAATTAACCGTTTAAACTAAACTTTTATCATGAAAACAAAGTTTGCCTTACTTCTAGTGTTTTGTGCCATTTCATTAAACATCTTTGCACAAGAGAAAAAAATAAAGGATAGAAGAACCAATCCCGAACTTTATTATTTGGAAGAATCGGAGGTTGCCAATAGTCTGGAGTTACTGCCTCCTCCTCCTGAAGCAGGAAGTATTTTGTTCTTGTATGACAAAGCCCGTTACGACTGGGGGAAATTGCAAAGGGATACTCCTAGGGGTGAACAAGCTGTCAGTGATGCCCGTGTAAATGGTGATGGCGTTCCCTTTGCCTTTTCGGAGGCTTTTGGTATTGAAATAACGAGGGATAAAACGCCGGAACTGTATAGGCTCATTATTAATATGAGAGAGGATGCCGGAGATTTGGCTACCCGTCATGCTAAAGAGTATTATATGCGTGTACGTCCTTTTAGTTTTTTCAATGAAATGACTTGTAATCCCGAACAGCAGGAAGAACTTTCAACGAACGGTTCCTATCCTTCGGGACATACAGCCATAGGATGGGCTACTGCCCTTGTTTTGGCAGAAATCAATCCTGACAGGCAGAATGAGATTCTGAAAAGAGGATTTGAAATGGGACAGAGTCGTGTTATTTGTGGGTATCATTTCCAAAGTGATGTAGATGCTGCCCGAATTGTGGCGAGTGCTGTTGTTGCCCGTCTCCATGCCAACGATGCTTTTGTGAAACAGCTTAATAAGGCGAAAGATGAGTTCTCCAAGCTGCAAAAAGCAGGACTCATTCAGTCTGTTTCCAAAAAATAATTCCCTATAACTTAACCATAAACCGTAACTATTTAATGTAATGTTTTTCTTAGATGAACCGGACAAGAGTATTTGCTGAGCCTAAAAGCATGACTATTGATCGGATGCTGATGGGAGGAGGAGTCTGACTGATTGCTTTCATTGTGTGGTCTTACAGATTCTTCACTGCCCTCAGTATGATAAAAATCAGAGACAGACTGACAGGATACTTGGATGGTTACCATTAAAACTGTATATTATGAAAAATCTTATATCATTAGGAGTTTTTCTCCTGATATTGCTCTCCGTACAGGTAAATGCACAGGAACAATCAGTTTTGAAAATACGTCCTACAGGACGAATCTTGATGGATGGAGGCTTGTTTCATTCAGATAATAAAAACTTTGTAGATGGTGTAGCGATTCCTGATGCCCGGATAGGTGTAAAAGCAACCTATGGAAAATATAAAGCGAAAGTGGATATAGGCTATGCGTATGGAAAGGTCAGTTTAAAAGACATATTTGTAGAAAGACAATTTTCCTCACATGCGTTATTACGTGTAGGGAATTTTGTACATCAGTTCGGGCTTCAAAGTTCTACTAGTTCGTCTATGAAAGTAACCATGGAGGAGCCGGCAAGTAATGAGGCTTTTTTCAACAGCCGGCTGATGGGGGCTATGTTTGTGTATGACAAAAATGATTTTTTCGGTACAGCTAGTGTTCATGTGGAGAGCGAGGCTCTTAAGAAGAAATCCAATGAATTGGGTAAAATGGGTTATGGTGCTATGAGCCGCCTGGTCTATCGTCCTTTACATGATACAGGGAGATTGTTTCAGTTGGGTATTTCCGGTGCTTACGAAACACCTAGATACAATAGCGAACCTACACTTAACCATACTAGCTTTGACTTGGGGGCTAATTTCCCGACGCGTATTGCAAAAGTCAGAGCTGTGAATGCCTTGATTCCGGATGCAAAGAACTTGATAAAATTTACACCGGAGATGATAGCAGGATATGGTCCTGTGGCATTGGAAGCACAATATTATTATCTTCAAGTGAACCGGGAAAAGGATTTTAAGAATTATAAAGCGAGTGGTATGTATGGAATACTGAGAGGTTTGCTGATAGGTGGTAATTATAGATATTCACATACGGATTGTGGTATTGCCACTCCGGACTCTGGTTCGTTGGAATGCGTATTCGGATATAACTATACTGATATGTCGGATACCCGGTCCCATATTTATGGCGGGCGTTTGAACGATGTCTCTTTTACTGTCAATTATTATATCAATAAGTATATGATATGGAGATTCCGGTACTCTTATACTAAGATAACGGATAGAGTGGGATTTGAAAATCAGTCATTAAGTGCGTTTCAGACACGTTTTCAAGTGATATTTTAAATAGAGGGTCAGAGTTTCATTTTGTTTCAAGAGTTTGAAGCAAGGTGGAACTCTTATATTTGAAACAGATTGGGTGGCAAGAAGAATGTCCTTTTGGGGGTAGAGGGTAGCATAAACCTGTTACTGTAAGAACGAATATTGAAAAATAGCTTTATCTTTGTATTCTTTATACTAGGAATTAAATGAAAAACAAATGAAAGAAGCAACCATAACTCCTTTTGCAAAGCCGCTATATATAATGACCAAACCTGTAGGTGCGGTTTGTAATCTGGCCTGTGATTATTGTTACTATTTGGAAAAATCCAAGTTATATGAGGAACAGCCGCGTCATGTGATGAGCGATGAATTACTGGAGAAATTTATTAAAGAATATATTCAGTCGCAAACCATGCCGCAAGTTTTGTTTACCTGGCATGGGGGAGAAACTTTGATGCGTCCTTTAGTTTTTTATAAGAAAGCCTTGGAACTTCAGAAAAAATATGCAGGTGGTAGAACCATTGATAATTGCATTCAGACAAATGGCACATTGCTGACAGATGAATGGTGTGAATTCTTCCGTGAGAATAATTTTTTGGTAGGCATTTCTATAGACGGTCCTCAGGAATTTCACGATGAATACCGGAAGAACAAGATGGGACAACCTTCTTTCTATAAGGTAATGAAAGGGATTAACCTGTTGAAAAAGCATGGAGTGGAATGGAATGCCATGGCAGTGGTCAATGACTATAATGCAGATTATCCGTTGGACTTCTATCGTTTCTTTCGTGACGAACTTGATTGTCATTATATACAGTTTACTCCTATTGTCGAGCGACTGTCTAGCCGTGCGGACGGTCTTCGGCTTTCTTCATTAAAGCAAAAAGACGGTGAACTGGCTCCTTTCTCCATTACTCCCGAGCAGTGGGGGAATTTCCTTTGTACTATTTTCGACGAATGGGTACTGAATGACGTGGGCAATTACTATATTCAGTTGTTTGATTCTACGCTGGCCAATTGGGTGGGACAGCAGCCAGGCGTTTGTTCATTAGCTAAATATTGTGGACATACAGCCGTGATGGAATTCAACGGTGATGTGTATGCTTGCGATCATTTTGTCTTTCCTGAGTATAAATTGGGAAATATTTATCAGAAGACTTTGGTGGAGATGATGTATGGTAAAGAACAGGAAACTTTTGGTGTGATGAAGCACAATAGTCTGCCACAGCAGTGCCTGAACTGTTCTTATGAGTTTGCCTGTCATGGGGAATGTCCGAAGAATCGTTTTATGTTAAGTAAAGACGGTGAACCGGGATTGAATTACTTGTGTAAGGGATATTATCAATTCTTTGACCACGTAGCACCCTATATGGATTTTATGAAGAAGGAATATCTGGCGGAACGCGCTCCGGCTAATGTGATGGAGTGGGCGAGAGAAAGGAGAAATAAATAGACTGTTTTCAGTAAGCCGACTGTATGGAACAAGCAAGTCAACTTACCTGGTCGTTTCAGTTGACTTATTTGATCATTTAAGTTAAGTTACTTTTTCATGGCTGTTCGGCTTAGTTGGAAAAATAAAAGGAGCAAAGTCTCTACGACTTCACTCCTTTTATTTTTTCCGGTCAGATGAATTATTTTCCGTTGTATTCATCAGATACAGTTAATTTCTTACGACCTTTTGCACGACGGCTGGCTAATACGCGACGACCGTTAGCAGTTGCCATTCTTTCACGGAATCCATGTTTGTTTTTTCTCTTTCTGTTAGAGGGTTGGAACGTTCTTTTCATTGTATATACTTATTTTATGTTATTATTCACCATGAGTAACGGGCTGCAAAATTAGTGACTTTTTTGAAATAAACAAAGAGATAACTCATTTTTAGTGATTTCTTTTTGCGTTTTTTCTTGATTTACATTACTTTTGCACTCGAAATCACAGCTATAAGTGAATATAATCTGAAATAATAATCAAATATAAGCGAAGAAAAGTATGATTAATGCTCAAGACATTAAAATCGGAACAGCTATCCGTATGGACGGCAAATTGTATTTCTGTATTGACTTCCTGCATGTAAAACCGGGAAAAGGTAACACATTCATGCGTACTAAATTGAAAGATGTGGTTAATGGTTACGTTTTGGAACGTCGTTTCAACATCGGTGAAAAATTGGAAGATGTACGTGTGGAACGTCGTCCACACCAATATTTGTATATGGAAGGTGCAGACTATATTTTTATGAATCAGGAAACATTCGACCAAATTCCTATTGCTCATGACTTGATTAACGGAGTAGACTTCCTGTTGGAAGGAATGGTGGTGGATGTGGTTTCTGATGCTTCTACAGAAACAGTATTGTTTGCTGATGTTCCGGTAAAAGTGCAGATGAAAATTACTTATACCGAACCGGGTCTGAAAGGGGATACGGCTACCAATACGTTGAAACCTGCTACAGTGGAATCGGGTGCTACCGTGCGTGTTCCTTTATTCATTAATGAAGGTGAAACAATTGAAATTGATACTCGTGACGGTTCATATGTAGGCCGTGTGAAAGCATAATCTATTTATATATGCATATAAAAAGGCGGAACTTGTTGCAAGCTCCGCCTTTTTTATGTTTCTTTGTACTTCTCTGTGATGGATAAAATCAAAATAAAGCAATGAGATATTCTTTTATTATACCGGTTTATAATCGTCCTGAAGAGGTGGATGAGTTATTGAACAGTCTTACAAGGCAGACAAATAAGAATTTTGAAGTCCTGATAGTGGAGGATGGTTCATCTGTTCCGTGCAAGGAAGTGGTAGATAATTACGCTGACCGGTTGGATATATGTTATTATTTCAAATCCAATTCCGGTCCCGGGCAGACCCGCAATTATGGAGCGGAACGGGGGCATGGAGAATATCTTATCATATTGGATTCTGATTGCATTTTGCCTGAAGGGTATTTGGCGGCTGTCGAGTCAGAGCTTCAACGGCAGAAGGCAGATGCTTTTGGTGGTCCTGACCGTGCTCATGATTCGTTTACCAATATACAGAAAGCAATAAATTATGCCATGACTTCGTTTTTTACTACCGGAGGTATCCGTGGAGGGAAGAAAAAAATGGATAAATTCTATCCCCGTAGTTTTAATATGGGGGTACGGGCTGAGGTATATAAAGCGTTGGGAGGATTTTCTAAGATGCGTTTTGGAGAAGATATTGATTTCAGTATCCGTATCTTTCAAGGGGGATATGCTTGTCGGTTGTTCCCTGAAGCATGGGTGTGGCACAAGCGTCGTACCGATTTGAAGAAGTTTTTCAAGCAAGTGCATAATTCGGGTATTGCCCGTATCAATCTGTATAAAAAGTATCCTGAATCATTGAAAGTTGTACATTTGTTACCGGCACTTTTTACTATAGGAATTGTATTCCTGTTGTTATGTTCGTTGGTTTGTAGCTGGAGTTTGTCTTTGCTGCTGCTTTTTGCTCTTATCATTTGTGTAGACTCCACATTGCGAAATAAAAGTTTCAAAATAGGATTATTATCCATCCTTGCTTCTTTTATTCAGTTGATTGGCTATGGAACTGGTTTCCTGCGGGCCTGGTGGAAACGCTGTGTGTTGGGGAAAAACGAATTTGCCGCATTTGAGAAGAATTTTTATAAATAGAATTTTACCATGAAGAGGTATTAAAAGTGATGGACTTTTTATACGTCTTTATGGCGGGGAAAAATAAAGAAAGATGGCAGAAAAACTAACCATAAACCAATGGGCGGAAGAAGATCGTCCTCGTGAAAAGATGATGTTGCATGGAGTGGGGACACTTTCGGATGCTGAGTTGCTTGCTATTCTGATAGGTTCGGGAAATACGGAGGATTCTGCTGTGGAGTTAATGCGTAAAGTGTTGAGTGATTATCATAATAGTTTGAATGAATTGGGCAAAACTACCGTAGATGAACTGTGTCACTATAAAGGAATAGGTCCTGCCAAAGCTATCACCATTTTGGCGGCTTCCGAATTGGGAAAGCGCCGAAAGGAGGAAGAAGGAAAAGAACGTAAGGTCATTCTCAGCTCCCGTGATGTTTATCAATATTTTTATCCGTTGATGTGTGATTTGCCTACAGAGGAATGCTGGGTCTTGTTGTTGAATCAAGCTTCCAAAGTAATTGACCGTATAAAGATAAGTTCCGGAGGCCTGGTCTCTACAGCGGTAGATGTCCGTTGTGTATTGAGGGAAGCATTATTGAAACGGGCCGTTGCCATGGCACTTTGTCACAACCATCCTTCCGGCAGTATGCGACCTAGTACAGAGGATGATCGGTTGACGGAACATCTTGACAAGGCGGCAAAAGTAATGAACATAAGACTGATAGATCATGTTATTTTAACGGATGGCAAATTTTATAGCTATGCTGATGAAGGAAAAATATAGAAAATCATTAAATTTGCAATTAAAACAACGAGAGATATGGATGCAGATACCCGTTTAAAAACAGAAGAGAAGATTATAGCCATGTTGAAAACCGTATATGATCCCGAGATTCCGGTGAATATATACGATTTAGGCTTGATATATAAGATTGATTTGCAAGATGATGGAGAAGTAGTGTTAGATATGACATTGACTGCCCCCAATTGTCCTGCTGCTGATTTTATTATGGAGGATGTCCGTCAGAAAGTCGACTCTGTGGAAGGAGTTACTTCATCGGTCGTGAACTTGGTTTTTGAACCCGAATGGGATAAAGATATGATGAGTGAAGAAGCTAAATTGGAATTGGGTTTCCTCTAATAAATTGAAAGTTGAGAATTAAAATTGGAAAATAAGAATTGCCAATATGTCTAAGTTATTGGACAAGGTGTTGTTTTTTTAATTCTCTATTCTCGGATTTTTAATTTATGAGGTATTTAATTTAGTAAGATTATGAAGAACGTATATTTCCTTTCCGATGCACATTTAGGTTCTCGTGCCATAGCACACGGGCGGACACAGGAGCGCCGTTTGGTGAATTTTCTGGATAGTATAAAACATAATGCTGCAGCAGTGTACCTGTTAGGAGATATATTCGACTTTTGGTACGAGTTCAAACTGGTAGTGCCGAAAGGCTATACTCGTTTCTTGGGGAAGATTTCCGAGTTGACCGATTTGGGAGTGGAGGTGCATTTCTTTATCGGTAATCATGACATCTGGTGTGGTGATTATTTGGAAAAAGAGTGCGGGGTAACTATTCATCGTCAGCCGTTGACCTGTGAGATTTATGGGAAGGAGTTTTTCTTGGCGCATGGGGACGGATTGGGAGATAAAGATGCCAAGTTCAAATTGTTGCGTTCCATGTTTCATAGTACCACTTTACAAACGCTGTTTTCTACCATACATCCCCGTTGGAGCATAGAACTTGGCTTGGAATGGGCCAAGCATAGCCGTCTGAAGCGTGAAGGCGGTAAGGAACCCGAGTATATGGGAGAGGATAAGGAACCGTTGGTCTTGTTTACTAAAAATTACCTTAAAGACCATCCGGATATCAATTATTTTATTTATGGTCATCGCCACATTATGCTAGACTTGATGCTGAGCCGTACTTCACGTATGTTGATTCTTGGTGACTGGATACAAGATTTTTCGTATGCTGTATTTGATGGTGAAAATATGTTCCTTGAGCAGTATGTTGAGGGAGAAAGTCAATATTCCTAAAAAAGGCTACTATGCATCACGCGTAGCAGCCTTTTATAATTTATATATTTAACCAAACAATAAAATTACTTATTCAGAATAGCCAGAGTATCGCTGGCAATCATCAGCTCTTCATCAGTTGGGATAACAGCTACTGTCACTTTGGAGTCATCGGCAGAAATAATAGCTTCTTCTCCACGAACCTTGTTCTTTTCAAGGTCAATCTTCACACCCATGAATTCCAAACCTTCACAAACTTCAGAACGGCAATTGGCTTGATTTTCACCTACACCGCCAGTGAACAGGATGATGTCTACACCACCTAGAGCGGCAGCATATGCACCAATATATTTCTTGATGCGGTAGAAATACATCTTTTCAGCCAAAATAGCTTTCGGATTTCCGGCGGCAACAGCGGCTTCCAGTTCGCGCATATCGCTGGATACACCTGAAACGCCTAATACACCACTTTTCTTGTTTAGTAAGTTGGATACGCCGGTTGCATTTAATCCTTCTTTTTCCATGATGAAAGTAACGGCGCCTGCATCGATGTCACCACTACGAGTTCCCATTACAAGACCTTCCAATGGGGTCAGCCCCATACTGGTGTCTATACATTTACCATCTTTGATAGCTGAAATGGAACCACCGTTACCGATGTGGCAAGTGATAATTTTCTTTCCTTTCGGATCAACGCCAAGGAATTCGCATACACGTTGTGAAACATAGCGATGAGAAGTTCCATGGAAGCCATAACGGCGCACACCGTATTTTTCATATAGTTCGTATGGAATGGCATACATATATGCATAGTCGGGCATTGTTTGATGGAATGCCGTATCAAATACACCTACTTGGGGAACGTTGGGCAGAATGGCAGAAACAGCATTCACACCTTTCAGGTTAGCCGGGTTATGAAGCGGGGCTAAATCGTTGCAAGCGATAAAAGCATCCAGTACTTCTTTATTCAGCAATACGGATTCGCTGAAACGTTCTCCGCCATGTACCATACGGTGACCTACTGCGTTGATTTCATCCAATGACTTGATTGCGCCATATTCTGGGCTCACCAATGTATTCAGAATGAACTCGATACCTGCGGTATGTTCTGGGATGTCTTTTTCTAATATTTTCTTTTCACCGTTGGGCAAAGTCAGTTTCAGGAAAGAGCCTACCAAGCCGATTTTTTCTATACCGCCCTGTGCCAGGACTTCTTTGGTAGTCATATCAAATAATTTATATTTAATAGAAGAACTACCGCAATTGAGCACTAATATTTTCATGATGTTGTTGTTTTTTGGAGAATGATTATTTGTTTTCTTTAGCGGCAATTGCTTGATTGGCAGTAATGGCAATCATCTTATAAACATCGTCGATAGAGCAACCGCGTGACAGGTCATTCACCGGACGAGCGATACCTTGCAGGATCGGGCCGATAGCGGTAGCGTGTCCCAGACGTTCTACTAATTTATAAGAAATATTACCTACTTCCAGACAAGGAACAACCAGTACGTTTGCCTTACCTGCAATTTCTGATCCCGGGGCTTTGCTTGCACCGATGTGCGGAACCAAAGCTGCATCAGCTTGCAGTTCACCGTCAATCTTCAAATCGGGAGCCATTTCCTTAGCGATTGCCAAAGCTTCCACCACTTTATCTACCACTTCATGTTTGGCAGAACCCTTGGTTGAAAAACTTAACATAGCTACGCGAGGATCAATTCCGGCAACAGCCTTGGCGGTCTGAGCGGTACAAACTGCAATTTGAGCCAGTTGGTTGGCATCCGGTACCGGGGTTACAGCAACGTCACCCATTACGATTACACCGTTATTTCCGTATTCGGGAGCATGAGTCAGCAACAGCATGGCACCGGATACGCAAGTGATACCCGGAGTAGTCTTGATAATCTGTAAAGCGGGACGAAGTACGTTACCTGTTGTGTTGCGTGCGCCGGCCAACTGTCCGTCGGCATCACCAGCCTTGATAATGAGACATCCTAGATACAGCGGATCGACAACCAGTTTGCGGGCCTCTTCGATGGTCATACCTTTTTTCTTGCGGAGTTCGCACAGCAATTGTGCATACTCTTCTTTTTTCGGGTGGTCTGTGGGATCGATAATAGTGGCTTTACCGATGTTCCCTAACCCCCATTGTTTAGCCAGGCTCATGATTTCATCGGGGTTTCCCAATAAAATAAGGTCGGCAACACCGTCTGTCAATATTTGGTTGGCAGCTTTTAAAGTACGTTCTTCAGTTCCTTCCGGAAGAACAATGCGCTGTTTGTTTGCTTTCGCGCGCTCAACGATTTGAGAAATTAAATCCATGATAATATATTAATTATGTACGTTCTAAAGACGAGTGTTGTTTTTCACGATGCAAAATTAGCTAATTTTGCAATATCTACATTGCAAAATCAATATTATTTTTGGTTTAAAGTATGCTAAAAGTGTATGTTATTGAACACCAAACGGGATGTTTCCTTAACTTTGCGCAGTTTTCAATAAGTATTTAATAAATTTATAAGGTATGATTCGTCAGTGCGCCATTTTATTTGGCTGTTTGGCTTTGGGTGAATTGATTGTTTTTTTGACGGGTATCAAGCTGCCGTCCAGTATTATAGGAATGCTGTTACTCACCCTTTTTCTCAAATTGGGTTGGATAAAACTGCAATGGGTGCAGGGGCTGTCCGATTTCTTGGTTGCTAATCTGGGCTTTTTCTTCGTTCCGCCCGGTGTGGCACTGATGCTTTATTTTGATGTCATTGAAGCACAGTTTTGGCCGATAGTAATTGCGACAGTGGTCAGTACGGTTTTGGTACTGGTCGTAACAGGATGGGTTCACCAATTAGTTAGAAAATCAAATGGAATATTTAGAAAATAAGTTCTTTTTGCTGGCATTCACCTTCGGGGTGTTTTTTTTGTCACGTGTCTTGCAGAAAAAGACTGGATGGGTGGTGTTAAACCCGATCCTGCTTACCATTGCCGTGTTGATTCTGTTTTTGAAATTTACCGGTATCAGTTATGAAACATATAATGAAGGAGGTCACCTGATTGAATTTTGGTTGAAACCAGCGGTGGTAGCGTTGGGCGTGCCACTTTATTTGCAGTTGGAGATGATAAAGAAACAGTTGCTTCCTATTGTCATTTCACAGTTGGCAGGTTGTTTGGTGGGATTGGTGGCCGTGGTGGTCATTGCCAAATTGCTGGGAGCCACTCCGGAGATTATTTGTTCATTGGCTCCTAAATCTGTGACTACTCCTATCGCTATGGAGGTTTCGAAAGCCACGGGAGGAATTCCGTCTTTGACGGCCGCTGTTGTGGTGGTAGTCGGTCTGTTCGGGGCGGTGTTCGGCTTCAAGGTACTTCGGGTAGGTCATGTGGGGAGTCCTATTGCGCAAGGTCTTTCTATGGGTACGGCTACTCATGCGGTAGGTACTTCTACAGCAATGGAAATCAGTGGGAAATATGGAGCATACGCTAGTCTGGGATTGACTTTGAACGGAATTATGACAGCGATTTTCACACCGACAATTCTTAGATTATTAGGTGTGATTTAACAAAAAAGCTGTTATCTTTGTTATATATAGAAAATCATCACAGATTATAGAGGATTGATTTGATTTTCAATAGGTATGGTCATTGGGGTGAGCATTGCTTATAAAAAGTCTATCCGCATTTAGTAGTAACAGAGCATTCTTACAGCAGTCTGATAACTATTGTCACTTTGAATGAAATGAAGATTCTGTGATTTGTGGTGAGAAAACAAGCAACCCATATTTTATGATAGAATTTAAAGATATAACTTTAGCGGATAAAGACTTGATACAGTCCTTTACCTTAGGCAGTTTGCGTCGTAATTGCGACTTGTCGTTTGCCAATCTGTGTAGTTGGATTTTCCTGTACCAGACTAAATATGCCGTGATGGATAATTACCTGTTGCTGCGTTTCTATGCGGGAGAAGAATTGGCCTACATGATGCCCGTCGGAACTGGAGATGTGAAACCAGTTCTTGAAGCATTGATAAAGGATGCTGAAGAGATGGGGGCAAAATTGCGTATGCTGGGGGTATGCGTGGGGATGAAAGCGGACATAGAGGCGGCGATGCCCGGACGTTTCACTTTTACAGAAGACCGGGATTACTTTGATTATATCTACTTGCGTACTGACCTGGCAACCTTGAAAGGAAAGAAGTTTCAAGCCAAACGTAATCATATCAACAAGTTCAAGAAGCAGTATCCTGATTATGAATACAAACCGTTGACTCCAGATCTGGTTCCCGAATGTTTGAAGCTGGAAGAGGAATGGTGTCGTGCCAATAACTGCGAGGAACAATTGGCATTGGGGGCAGAACGTAAGTCCATGACATATGCCTTGAACCATATGGAGGCGTTGGGTTTGACGGGCGGCGTGCTTCATGTCAACGGGAAGATTGCCGCTTTTACATACGGTGCTCCCATCAATCATGAAACATGGGATACTTGTGTTGAAAAGGCGGATACGGGAATAGAAGGGTCGTATGCCATGATTAACTATGAATATGCAAATCATATCGACGAACAATATATATATGTAAACCGCGAGGAAGACCTTGGTCTGGAAGGTTTGCGCAAAGCAAAACTTTCTTATCAGCCCGTTATTTTACTCGAGAAATGTATAGCAGAGCTCAATGACCACAAAGGATGAAGTGAAAACATTATGGAAACTCTGCTTCAATGATAGCGATGAGTTTACCGACTTATATTTCAAGATGAGATATAAGGATGAAGTGAACAGGGTGATTCGTGAAGACGGAAAGATTATTTCCGCATTGCAGATGATACCTTATCCTATGACTTTTTGTGATGAGGTGATTTCTACTTCGTATATATCGGGTGCTTGTACGCATCCGGATTACAGGAAGCATGGAGCCATGAAACGCCTACTGAAGGAAACACATCGGTGTATGTATGAAGATGGAGTTTTGCTGGCTTCGTTGATTCCTGCAGAGGAATGGTTGTTCGGTTATTATGCCAGGTCGGGATATGCTCCAGTTTTTGGGTATGCGGTTGAGCAGGTAAGGGTAGACAGATTATGCCCTGCGCCCGGTTGCCGGATAGAAGTATGCGAATTTCCCGGTGTGGAACATTATCATTATTTTGATTCCCGTATGCATGGACGCAGGAGTTGCATTCAGCATCCTAAAGAAGATTTTCTGGTTATTATGGCCGATTTAAAACTGGGTAATGGCAAATTGCTGGTTGCCTGGGAAGCGGATAAAATAGTGGGGATGGCATTTACGGTAATGGGGGATGATACATTATATATAAAGGAATTGCTGGCAGATACGGATGCGGTGCAGGATACTTTATTGTATGAAGCGGCCCATATATATAAGGTACAGCGTATGGATTATTTCATTCCGTCGTCTGCTGATACTTTGTTTTTGGGGATGGCAAGAGTTATTCGTGCAGAGGAGTTGTTGAAGGTTTTCGCCCATAAGTATCCGGCATCCGAACTTTATATACATATTGAGGGAGATGAAGCGATTCAGGAGAATAACGGCTATTATACGGTACGGGATGGTTTCTGCTTTCGTGAGAGAGTACCGGAAAAAAAATATCACACTTATACGTTGGATGGTTTTACCCGGTTGTTACTGGAAGCGGAGCATCCTTATATGAGTTTGATGCTGAATTGATCTTTATTACTGGTTGCCTAGGTTGAATTTCTATGTTTAAGATTGATAATCAGTGGAGTAAAAATCCGGATAGGTTATTAGTCTTCTTTTGTCAGAATACGTTCCAGCTCTTCGGCAGTCAGTCTGAGATGGAATTGTCCTTTATAAGCCACGGATATGCCACCTGTTTCTTCTGAAACGATAATGGCCAATGCATCTGTTTCCTGCGATACGCCCATGGCAGCCCGATGCCTTAATCCCAATTCTTTAGGGATATTCAAATCGTGAGATACCGGGAGAATACAACCGGCTGCTTCTATCCGTTTATGGCGGATAATCATGGCTCCGTCATGTAATGGACTGTTTTTGAAGAAAATATTTTCTATCAGTCGTTGGTTCACATTGGCGTTGATAATTTCTCCTGTACGGATGATGTCATTCAGAGGTACACTTTTTTCGATGACAATCAGTGCCCCCACCTTCCCTTTGCTCATGCTCATACAGGCAAGTACAATCGGCATAATATCCGCTTTTTCCGTCTTTTCCTGCTTGTTTCCCGTCAGGAAGCGGAAAAAACGTCCCAACTGTTTATGCGAGCCCAGTGTGACAAGGAACCGGCGTATATCATCCTGAAAAAGAATAATCAGGGCTAGGACACCTACACTGACCAATTTATCGAAGATAGACCCTAGCAGTTTCATTTCCAAAACCTGAGATACAATCAGCCAGATACCTATAAATACCAGGATACCGATGAAGATATTGATAGAACCCGAATCTTTCATCAGACGGTAAGTCTGATAAAGCAGATAGGCTACCAGCAGGATATCGATGAGGTCTTTTATACTAAAATCAATAAACATCTTTCTAGAATTAAAAATTGAAAATTAAGAATTAAAAGGCAGCGGAGTCTTTCATCTTCTGTACTATCTTCACGGTTTCTACAGCAGCTTTTACATCGTGCACTCTGAGAATATCCGCTCCTTTTAGTAGGGAAATGGTATCCAGCACTGTTGTTCCGTTCAAGGCATCATCAGGGGTTCCGCCTAGTAGCTTGTAAATCATTGATTTACGTGATATGCCGACCAGTAACGGTAGTTCGAACAGGCTGAATTCTTCCAAATGATTCATCAACTGGTAATTATGTTCCACTGTTTTTCCGAAACCGAAACCAGGATCCAGAATAATATCTTTTACTCCTAAGTCGCGTAATTTCTGTACTTTTTCCGAGAAATAGAGAAAGACTTCTTTCAACAGATTGTCATAATGCGGATTCATTTGCATATTTTGCGGCGTGCCTTGCATATGCATAATAATATAAGGTACTCCCAGCCTGGCAATCATGTCGAACATCTGCGGGTCCATTTCTCCGGCGGCAATGTCATTGATGATTGCCACTCCGTACTCCTCTACACACATCCGGGCTACATCCGCACGGAAAGTGTCCACGGACACCACACAACCGGGATGATAGCGATTGATGATTTCCAGTCCGGTACGCAGACGGCGCATCTCTTCTTCGGGGCTGATGTGCTCGGCATTGGGACGTGAGGAATAGGCACCTATATCAATGATGGAAGCTCCTTCTTCTATTATTTGGGAGGTACGGTTGATAATATCTTTTTCCGTTTGCTGCCGGCTGCCGGCATAGAAAGAATCGGGTGTCACATTCAGGATTCCCATTACTTGCGGATGGGAGAGATCCATCAGTTTCCCATTAACATTAATATATTTGACGGTTTTGGTTTCCATTGTTTACGGCTTGTCATTTAGGTCGTACAAAAGTACGCACAATTCTTGAGTTTTTGTTATTTCATGAACTATTTTTCAGTTATCTTTGTTGCAACTTAATTTAAAAGCAAAGCGAAAGATGGATATTTCAGCTTTATATAAGTGTTTTACGGAATGCGGCAAGGTAACTACCGACAGCCGTAACTGCCCTGAGGGCTCTATGTTCATAGCTCTGAAAGGGGAAACATTCAATGGAAATGCATACGCGCTTCAGGCGCTGGAAAAAGGTTGCCAGTATGCCGTAGTAGATGAAAAAGAATATGCCGCCGATGGGCATCCGCGTATCTTGTTAGTAGACGATTGCTTGAAAGCATTGCAGGAACTGGCTAATTATCACCGGCATAAAATGGGTACCCGAATCATCGGCATCACGGGAACCAATGGGAAGACTACTACCAAGGAATTGATAGCCTCAGTGCTGCAAAAAAGATATGAAGTGCTTTATACACAGGGTAACTTGAATAACCATATCGGTGTTCCTCTGACTTTGCTGAGGCTGACTCCCGAGCATGAACTGGCTGTCATCGAGATGGGAGCGAACCATCCGGGTGAAATCAAGGCACTGACCCGTATTGTAGAACCGGATTACGGTATGATCACTAATGTGGGTAAGGCGCATTTGGAAGGCTTCGGGTCTTTTGAAGGGGTCATCAAGACTAAAGGTGAGTTGTATGAGCATCTGCGTTACAATGGCAAGCATATTATTTTCATAGACAAGGACAATGAGTATCTCACAGCTATCTCTCAGGGCCTTACCCGTATTTGTTATGGTATGGAAGGAGGAGAGGGACTTTATATCAGCGGCAAGCTGGGCGCTTGTGCTCCGTTTCTTTCGTTTGAGTGGGAACACGAGGGACAGAAGTTCGAGGTGAATACCCACCTTATCGGCAGTTATAACATGAAGAATGCATTGGCCGCCATTACGGTGGGCCGGTTCTTCAGTGTACCGTCCCGGCAGATTTGTGAGGCACTGGAGGCATATGTTCCTCATAATAACCGTTCGCAATTGACAGAAACCACGGATAATAAACTGATAGTTGATGCATACAATGCGAATCCTACCAGTATGATGGCGGCTTTGGAGAATTTCCGGTTGATGAATGTCGCTCATAAAATGGTTATTCTGGGTGATATGAAAGAACTGGGAGAAACCAGTCATGAGGAACATCAGAAGATTGCGGATTATCTGGATGAATGTAAATTTGACCGGGTACTTTTGGCAGGAGAGGAGTTTGGCAAAGTGATTCCGTCCTTTGAACATTTTAAAGATGTGGTTGCATTGAAAGAGTCGTTGGAAAGATATAAGCCGAAAGGATATTATATTCTGATTAAAGGTTCCAACAGTATGAAGTTGAGCCAGCTTCAGGAAATATTATAGTTAACCGGTTGGCAGTTTCATTCACAGTAGGAGGATGAATGTGTCAAAAGTCCAAAGTAACTATTAAATGTGCTGTTTGCACCTGTATAGGTATATTGTCCCACCTGGGTGGAACTGCTATTTCACAAAGGTGGAACTACGCTCTCACCAGGGTGAAATGCCCATTTCATCCGGGTGGGATTTCTATATATACTGCATGGAAACATGAATGGCAAAGATCCTTTGGGGAATGATCCTTCACATAGTCTGCCTCTATGGTAAATGTAATCATAGAATCTTTCTTCTTTATTATTTCTCTGAATTTTTCTTTAAAATAGATATAATAATCGGTTTTGACCGTTTTCTGACTCCTTCCTGCCGAATTATTATCCCGTGTTATTACAGAAATCAGTTACTTTTGCAATGTTATCAATAGAATTGCTATGAGGAACTTATTTCTACTAATCGCATTATGCTGTGTGGCTTTTTCTGTTCGTGCCCAACGTCTGGTTGAAGTGGGGAAAGGCTTTAGCAGTACTTCGGTAAATACTACTGTATTCCGTAATAACTCCATTGTGACGCATGGAAACACACAATACATTTCTTATTATGACGCTGAAGGATGGCTGATGTTAGGCAAACGCCGTCTGGGCACTGGGGAATGGATTTTGCACCGTACCCAATACAAAGGACATGTAAAAGATGCACATAACATTATCAGTATGATGGTGGACGGCGACGGCTATCTTCATCTTTCTTTTGACCACCACGGACATAAACTGAACTATTGCCGCAGCATTGCCCCCGATACACTTGTTTTGGGAGATAAAGAGCCGATGATAGGCAACGAAGAAGAAGATGTGACCTATCCTGAATTTCATTTGTTGGCTGATGGCGGTTTGCTTTTTGTATATCGCTCGGGCGCTTCCGGAAGAGGAAATATGGTAATGAACCGATATGATGTGAAATCCCGTAAGTGGGAGCGTGTGCAGGATGTCCTTGTAGATGGAGAAAACGAGCGGAATGCCTATTGGCAGTTGTATGTGGACCAATCAGGAACCATCCATCTTTCTTGGGTGTGGCGTGAAACCTGGCATGTGGAAACCAACCATGACTTATGCTACGCCCGTTCTTTTGACGGAGGTAGAACCTGGTATAAGACCAACGGACAGAAGTATGAGCTTCCTATCCGCCTGGGCAATGCCGAATATGCCTGCCGTATTCCTCAGAATGCCGAACTGATAAACCAGACCAGTATGAGTACGGATGCCGGAGGTCATCCGTACATCGCTACCTACTGGCGCAATCCCGATAGTGATGTTCCCCAATACCGCATCGTTTGGCATGATGGCGTGAACTGGCACAACCGACAGGTTTCCGAACGCAAGACCCCTTTCTCACTCAAAGGGGGAGGAACCAAGATGATTCCCATGTCCCGTCCCCGGATGGTGGTGGACAATGGAGAAGTGTACTATCTGTTCCGTGACCAGGAGCGTGGAAGCAAAGTTTCCATGTACTATACCAAAGACATACAGTTTGGTGAATGGCACGTGAAAGACCTGACGGATTTTGCCGTAAATGCGTGGGAACCCAGTCATGACACGGAGTTATGGAAAATGAAGAAGCAACTTCATATTTATGTACAGGATACCCGACAGGGAGATGGCGAGAAGCAGGTGGAAACAGAACCGCAAATGGTTTATGTGTTGGAATTGTAAATAATGTGCTGATTTGCCAATGACCATGCGGCATATAGCGCAAGCACATTAACACATTAGTAAATTGGCAAATTGATAAATTATTAATATGATGAACAAATTATTGAAACAAACCCTTGTTTGTGCAGGTACCTTGCTGCTTTCCATGCAGGTTGCCGCCAAACCTTCTTCCGAAGCCAAGGAAGTACGGGGGATTATAGACAAGGTAAACACTTATTGGCAAACGCATAACAAGCCCGAAGTCTGTTCGTTTTGGGACAATGCCGCTTACCACACCGGAAACATGGAGGCATACTTTCTGACCGGTAATGAAAACTACCGTGCATATTCTGAAGCCTGGGCTATACACAATGAATGGAAGGGAGCCAAGGAAAAGGATAAGTCTAAATGGAAATACTCTTACGGTGAGAGTGATGAATATGTATTGTTCGGAGATTATCAGGTTTGTTTTCAGACATATATCGACCTTTATACTATTCTTCCGGACAACTATAAGATAGCCCGTGCCCGTGAAGTGATGGAGTATGAGATGAGTACACCCAATCATGATTACTGGTGGTGGAGCGACGGTCTGTATATGGTAATGCCTGTCATGACCAAACTGTATAAGGTGACGGGTAATCATCTCTATTTGGATAAATTGTATGAATATATTGTATATTCGGACAGTATCATGCTCGATCGGGAAACCGGTCTGTATTATCGGGATGCCAAATATGTTTATCCTAAACACAAGACTTCCAGCGGAAAGAAGGACTTTTGGGCACGTGGTGACGGATGGGTGCTTGCCGGACTGGCGAAGGTGCTGAAAGATCTTCCCGCTGATTACGAGCATCGTTCTTTTTTCGTAAACAAGTATGTGAAACTGGCCGAAGCAGTCGCAGCCATCCAGCAACCGGAAGGCTATTGGACCCGTAGCATGATGGATCCCACTCATGCTCCCGGACCGGAAACCAGCGGAACGGCTTTCTTTACTTACGGTTTCCTTTGGGGAATCAATAATGGCTATCTGGATGAGGCTGTGTACAAACCGGTGATAGATAAAGCATGGAACTATTTGACAAAGACTGCTTTGCAGAAGAATGGCAAGATTGGTTACGTACAGCCGATTGGTGAGAAGGCCATTCCGGGACAAGTAGTCGATGCTGATTCTGAAGCTAATTTCGGGGTAGGTGCTTTTCTGTTGGCTGCTTGTGAATATGTCCGTTATCTGGAAGCTCCTGAAAATCAGGATCGCGCCTACTGGTGCAATTTGCTTTATAAGATGGCAGTTCCCGTACTGAGCAATATGGCGGAAGGTAATCTGAAAAAGAATATGCTGGTAGAGGTGAGCCCTAATTGGGATGGACGTAACAAAGGGGTGACTTATATGGAAACCTTCGGACGCCTTATGGCAGGTGTCGCTCCCTGGCTGACACTTCCCGATGATGATACGGAAGAGGGACAGATGCGCAAGCAACTCCGTGAATGGGCATTGAAAAGCTATGCCAATGCGGTGGACCCTGCCAATCCCGACTATCTGTTGTGGAGAGGACACGGACAGGCCTTGGTGGATGCGGCATACGTGGCTGAAAGTTTTCTACGTGCTTACGACCAGCTTTGGATGCCTTTGGATGACACAACCAAGAAACGTTATTTTGAAGAATTTACCCAGTTGCGCCGTGTGGACCCGCCTTACACCAACTGGTTGCTGTTTTCTTCTACCATCGAGAGTTTCCTGGCAAAGGCAGGAGCGGAATGTGACGAATACCGTATCAATTCGGCTATCCGCAAGGTGGAGGAATGGTACACGGGAGATGGCTGGTATGCGGACGGCCCTTCTTTCGCTTTCGACTATTATAGCAGTTATGTCTTCCATCCCATGTATCTGGAAACGTTGCAGGGCATGAAGGATGCAGGGAAATACACTCGTATTCATTATAAAAAATATTATGACCGCGCCTTGAAACGTGCCAGGAAATTCAGCCTTGTACTGGAACGCTTGATTTCTCCTGAGGGTACTTTCCCGGTATTCGGCCGTTCCATTCCTTATCGTTTGGCCACTATGCAACCCTTGGCGCTGATGGCTTGGTATCAGCAGTTGCCCGAAGGGGTGAGCAACGGACAGGCGCGTGCCGCACTGACTTCTGTGATGCACCGGATGTATGACAACACCGAGAACTTCAATGAGGCGGGATTCCTGACCATCGGTTTTGCAGGCCGTCAGCCCAATGTGGCGGATTGGTACACCAATAACGGCAGTCTTTACATGACATCACTGGCGTTCCTTCCGCTGGGGCTTCCTGCCGCACATCCGTTCTGGACAGATGCCGCACAACCTTGCACACAAGCCAAGGCATGGGGTGGACAGCCTTTCCCGAAAGACCATCACTGGAGTGATGATATACGCACTTGGGATTTATTCTGATTGCTTTTAAATCCGAACGTCGCAGATGATACGAAGTTGTTTTTATACTTATCCGTATCATCTGCGTTGTTCGTGTTTAAAAAATAAAAGCTTTGTGTCATCTGTATCTGAAAATGGCAAAAAGATAGTAGCTTTGCATCCATGAAAACAAAACTTCTCCCTATTCTGAGATATATAGTACTTGCATTGCTTCTTCTGTGCATTGTACTTTGCCGTTTTTTTCCCGTCATGGCCGAAGGGTATGCCTGTCATATCTATCCGTGGCTGTCGGCGGCGTTGTCCGCTATAGCTTCTGTTTTCCCTTTTTCCTTAGAGGAGGTGCTGGTGGTTGTAATCATTTTATGGATGATTATTTATCCTTTTCTTAAACGCCGGAAGAAGAAAAGCTGGAGATTCATTGTGGGCAGGGAAGTGGAGTTGCTGGCATGGGTCTATATCTGGTTTTATCTGGGATGGGGCTTGAATTATTTCCGTTACGATATTTACCGGCGGATGGAGGTGGAGCCTGCCGGTTACGATGAACAGGCATTCCATCGTTTCCTTGTTTCCTATACAGATAGTCTGAATCAGTCCTATACGGCTGAGGTGAAAACGGACCTTGAAAGGATGCGGCAGGAGATAAAGGAGATTTACCGGCAGGTTCCGTCTATGTATGGCTTGGCTCTTCCCCAGGATTATCAGCATCCCAAGCAGGTGTGGTTTAATCCGCTTTATTCGGGTGTGGGGGTATTGGGATATATGGGACCTTTTTTTGCGGAGTCGCAATTGAATGAAGAATTGCTTCCTGTACAATTGCCATTTACGTATGCCCATGAACTGTCTCACCTGTTGGGGGTAAGTAATGAGGCGGAAGCGAATTATTGGGCTTACAGGGTTTGTCGCTCTTCAAAGCGGCCGGCGGTGCGTTATAGTGCCTATTTCGGTCTGTTGCCCTATGTGCTGGTCAATGCATCTTCTGTGTTGACGGAAGAGGAATTTCGTGAATGGATTAAGACGATCCGTCCCGAAGTGGTGAAGGATTATGAATATAAACGTATGTATTGGCATGAGCGTTATAGTACCCTGTTGGGTGAAGTGCAGAATAAAATTTATAACCTGTTTTTAAAGGGTAACAACATTCCTTCCGGTAGAAAGAATTATGCGGAAGTGATCGGGATACTGCTTTCTTTGGAAGAAAAATAGAAACAGAATGTTCAGGCTGGACTTGAATTCGATTGTGACAGTTATAACTTGATCCAAGAGTTCTACAACAAACGAGCTTTATATTGTTGCTCCACTGCTACCACTTTTCATCGGCATTTCAGCAGGAAGGGTGGTAGCAGTGGCAGCAGAAATATAAAACTCTAAAGAAGAACTGCTCAGGATGATACCAAGCAAGATCAGAATCCGCCAGGGAGTCTACTGTTTCTGTTTCACATAATCCGAAGGCGACATTCCGTATTCGTCCTTGAAACATTGGCGGAAATAGGCCACACTGCTGAATCCTATCATATAGGCTATTTCTGAAATAGTATATTGTCCGGACATCAGCAGTTCCACTCCCTTGCGCATTTTTACCTTACGGATAAATTCGTTGGCGGACATATCTGTCAGTCCTTTTATCTTGCGGTAAAGGGTAGAGTGACTCATGCACATCTTGTCGGCAATGAAAGCGATATCCATCTTTTCCATTTCCAGATTCTCTTCGATTATTTGCGTGATTTTCTGCAAGAATTCATTATCCAGTTTGTTTAACGAACTCACGGCACTTTCCTGTTTGGGCTGCGTATCGGCCAGTGCCAGCAAAGAGGCTATTTTCTTACGGGTTTCCAACAGATTGTTGATGCGACTGTGCAGTAGCTTGGCACTGAACGGTTTGGTAAGATAGGAATCTGCTCCGGATGCATATCCTTCTTCCTTGTCTTGTAAAGAATCTTTGGCCGTCAGTAAGATTACAGGGATATGGCTGGTGCGCATATCCTCTTTTATTCGCTTGCAAAGTTCGATACCGTCCATGACCGGCATCATGATATCACTGACAATGATGTTGGGGATTCGTGCCTGTGCCAGTTCCCAGCCTTCTTTACCATCCTTGGCAGTGATTACTTCATAGATATCTGTAAAAGAGCTCCGGATGTATTCCCGTATGTCGGCATTGTCCTCTACCACCAGTACAATGGGATGAGTGTCGGTTGGTGCGTCGGCAACGGTGGCTTTCTCTGTATCCATCGGCCTTTTTTCCATATCATGTTGGGCATGGATAGCGTTGGGGTACGTATTCTCGGTGAGCAGGCGCAGCGTGAATGTGGTTCCCGTATCCACTGCGCTTTCTACTTTCAGGATTCCTTCGTGCAATTCGCTCAAGCCTTTGACCAGAGCGAGCCCGATTCCCGAACCCGATGCCTGATATTTGCTTTTTGCCTGATAATAGCGATCGAAAATGTGTGGTAACGCTTCGGCGTCAATGCCATGGCCGGTATCACTGACACTGATTTCCGTGTATTTTATCTGGTTCTCTTCTACTGAACGGAGTGATAAGGTGATATCTCCCTCGGAAGTATATTTGGCAGCATTGCTCATCAGGTTGTCCAGTATGATGGTGATCATGTCCGCGTCATAGAAGATTTCCGTATCTTCTGTTTCGATATGAATATGATAATTTACTTTGTTATTGGGATTCAGCTCTTTGTAACGTAATCCCACTTCCTGTACCAATTGTCCCAGATCTCCCTTGACTACAGATAATTTACGGTTCTGGGTCTCGGTCTTGCGGAATTCCAGTATGCGGTTTATCAGATTCAGCAGACGGGTGGCGCTATCATGAATGATGCTGATTTTGTTGGCGTGTTTGGGAGATAAGGTGGCATCACTCAACAGGTCTTCCAATGGACCTAGAATCAGCGTGAGCGGAGTACGCAGTTCATGGGTGATGTTGGTGTAGAAGCGCAGGCGTTCTTCATTCAGTTCTTGTTTGTTCAGACTTTGCTTGCGCTCCACTTCCAGTGAACTCTCTAAGTCCAGTTTACGTTTATAAAAACGGAGCAATGCATATAATGCGAAGATAAACAATATGACATAACCCAATTTGGCATACCAGGTAAGCCAAAGGGGAGGAGCAATAAAGATATTCAATGAGGCGATTTCTTTGTCCCATTCTTGATTACGGATGCGTGTTCTCACTTTGAAGTTATATTTACCTGGAGGAATATTACGAAAAATTACTTGATTTTCTCCTTGTGTGTCATACCATCTGTTTTCAAGGCCTTCTAGCATATAAGTGAATTCTACCTGTGGACTTTGTGTGTAGTCTAATACATTAAATGTAATGCGAAAACTATTCTGATTATAAGGTAAATGGACTACTCCCTTTTTGAATGGAATTGAAATTTCAGCATCTTTACTTTCTGTTTTTTTATTGTATTTGCAGAATTGGGTGATTTTAACAGGGGAAACTTGGCGGATAGAAGATAGTTCTTTGGGGTTAAAGAAACATGCTCCATTTTGAGAGCCGAAATAGATAATTCCATTGTGAGTCATACAAGTGGAGCCGTTCATGAAATCACCCATCGGAACTCCGTCGTGATGATTATAATTATAAAATAGGTTTTGTTTTGGATCTAAACAGGAGATGCCGTCATTACTACTTATCCAAATTCTTTTTTCCAAATCTTCGCAAATAGCACGTATATAACTGTTTTCTAAACCTTCCTTTTCTTTAAAGATTTTGTATCTGTTTGGTTGGCTGGTATTTTTGAATACGGCTAGTCCTTCGCGGGTCGCAACCCATATTTGCTCTTCTGAATCTTTTATCATGTGATTCACAGCATTGGAGCAGAAGCCGTTTTCAATAACGAAATTCCATAGTAGCTTATTGTTTACATCAAAGATAGAGATGCCTTTGCCGAAAGTTCCTACCCATAATTTACCCTCTTTGTCACGCAAAAGAGAATGTACCATGATGTCTGGTAATTGTTTTTGTATTTCTTCTTCCTTTACGAGTACTTCATTTGTACAGGAATAGATTCCGGTTTCAGTCCCAATCCACATTTTTCCGTTCTGATCTTCATAAAAGCATCTGACATCTAGATTGTTGAATAGACTAGAGGATATGTGAACAATTTCTTGTTTATCTGGTTTATAGAGCAGTATTCCGTTTTTGTAAGTTCCAAGCCATAGACGTTTCTGTCTGTCTTCATAAATGGTATTGATATGCGTGTTGTACACAAGTTCATGCGAGTAAAGATCATATGTCTTTATTTTCTTTCCATTTATAAATAATCCCAATTCATCTTCACTTCCTAGCCATACTTGATTGTCTGTAGCCCACATTCCCCACACTTGTTTGTAGCTTAGTCCTTTTGCTGTTTCTATTGTATAAGGTAGAATATTGAACATGGGTTGGGTATGACTAATGAAATCGATACCTCCCCGATAGTTTCCTATCCATATATTACCATAACAATCTTGATAGGCACATCGTGCATTAGGTGAAGATAGCCCATAATTGTCATTGGTGGCCTTTATATTTTGAAAATCTATTTCCTCTGCAGAAATAAAGGCGTTATGTTGTAAATCTAATATACTTACTCCTCCCATGTTGGTACATATCCATATCTTCCCGTCTTTCATCTGTTTGATATCGTATATAGAATTGGATAATAGTGAATTGTCATCATTGGGATTATGTTTGAATACTGTAAATTTTTCAGTGGTAGGATTAAAGAGAGCAAGTCCTGCGTTTGTTCCGATCCATACATTGTCATTCTTGTCTATGCAAATGGCTCGAACTTCTTGTCCGGGCAGACTGTTGGGATCTTTGGGATCAGGTATATAATTTTTGACAGTCTTGTCTTTTAATGATAAGATGCTTAATCCATTGAAGGCATGTCCAATATATAAATGTCCTGTTCTGTCTTCACAAGAAGTCCAGTTGGGAATCGGTAACCCTTGTATTTCATCATTTCTATAGGCTGTGAATTTTTTGGTTCGGGGGTTATAATGTTCTATGCCGACATGATAGTGGGTTATCCATATTCCTCCATCTGAGGCATAAGACAAGTCAGTAATGTCATTTGTTTGTAATTGTGACTTTTCCGCTATATAGGAGGTAAATGTTTCTTGATCACAGTTAAATGCACATAATCCGTTGCGTTGAGTTGCAATCCAGATAATATTTTCATTGGGATCGGCCAATACGGTATTTAGTTCATTACTGGTCAGGCCAGAGGTGTGTTTTGTATATACGGTGAAATGATTACCATCAAATTTATTTAATCCGTCTTCGGTTGCGATCCACATACAACCTTGTTGATCTTGGGTGATTCCAACTACATAATTACTAGATATTCCGTCTTCTACTCCCAATCTTTTAATCATATATGGCTGGGCAGTAGCTGGAATTACAACATCTAATAACATATATATAATATATGTAATTCTAATACAATTGATTATATTAAATTTATGAACCATAGAATATTTGACAATTATGGACTAAAAACTCGTTATGAATGATTTTTCTACCATTCTTGCTTAATTTTTAATCTTTGTTTTTTCATAACATCTTTTATTTTTGCATCGTTTTAAAAGGTATCTTGTCTAAAACATTTGTAAATCTAGTAAAAAACTTTAGATGAAACAATAAGTTGATTAGTTTTTTTGGGGTAAAAAGATTGCCACAAAATATAGAGAGTTTATAAACCTTATTATCTAATTTTAAAAAAGGAAAAAACAATGAAATCTAACTCATTTATGAGAAATCGTAAGGCATTTACTACTGTCTTATTGTTTTGCACTGGTTTCATAGCTTCTCACCCCTTGGTTGTGTCAGCTGCCGATAAGGTTATGGCTGTTCAGTTAATACATCAACAGCAAACTATAAAAGGTATTGTTGTTGATGCTTCGGGTGAGCCTGTGATTGGTGCGAATGTTGTTGTAGAAGGTACTACAATGGGAACAATTACTGACTTTGAAGGTACTTTTTCTATTTCAGTACCTAAAAATGGAAAAATAAAAATTTCCTTTATCGGTTACAAAGATCAAGTCTTGACACCTCAATCTGGTAAGAATTTAAGAGTTGTGCTCGAAGATGATTCACAAATGTTAGGTGAGGTACAAGTCGTAGCGTATGGTGCACAAAAGAAAGTTTCTATAACAGGAGCCATTTCTTCAATGAAAGGTGAGGATTTGCTAAAAACTCCTGCTGCGTCTATGTCGAATGTATTGTCTGGTCAGATTACAGGTATTTCTTCGGTGCAATATTCTGGTGAACCCGGTGCTGATGAGGCGGATTTGTATGTGCGTGGTATTGCTACTTGGAATAATGCCAAACCTTTGATTCAAGTGGATGGGGTAGAACGCGAATTTTCGCAGATTGACCCCAATGAGGTAGAAAGTATTACGGTATTGAAAGATGCTTCGGCTACAGCCGTATTTGGTGTTCGTGGTGCTAATGGTGTTATATTGATTACTACTAAACGTGGTGCTGAAGGTAAGGCTAAAATTTCTTTTTCAACTTCGGCAGGTGTTAACTTAAGAACGAAACAATTGGAATTTGCCAATTCTTATCAGTATGCGTCTTATTATAATGATTTACAGGTAAATGATGGTGGAGTACCTACATTTACAGAAGAGCAATTGATAAAATTCAGAGATCATACAGATCCTATTTTATATCCGGATATTAATTGGATTGATTACTGTATGAATAAGGCAGCGTTTCAGTCACAACATAATGTAAATATATCGGGAGGTACTGATAGAATGCGTTACTTTGTATCAGCAGGTATGTTTACACAAGATGGTATGTTCAAACAACTTGCAGCGTCTGATAATTTTAACTTTAACTACAAACGTTACAATTATCGTGCTAATTTGGATTTTGATGCGACTAAGACTACATTAATTTCTGTTAATATTGGTGGGCGTATTGAAACTAAACGTACTCCTGAGTCTGGAGAAGACCAGAATCAGCTGTTCCGTAAATTATATTGGGCTGTGCCTTTTGCTGGTGCAGGTATTGTAGATGGAAAACGTGTGGTTTCAAATGCTGATTATCTACCATTTACTGGATCTGACGGATTGAATTCTTATTATGGGAAAGGCTTCCGTTCTACAACAACAAATGTGTTGAATGTGGATCTTGTATTAGATCAAAAGTTAGATTTTATAACCAAAGGACTTTCTTTTAAATTGAAGGGTTCTTATAATACTAGTTATTGGACACAAAAAATAGCCAGTTCTTCTATGGCTGTATATACACCAGTTCTTCATGATGATGGATCTATTGGTTATCGTAAGAGTGGCTCTGATTCTCAGTTGTCTTATAGTCGTAATTCAAATGGTGAAGGTAAATCACGTGATTGGTATATGGAAGCTGCTTTGAATTACAGTCGCAAATTTGGAGATCATAATGTGACAGGTTTGGTGCTTTATAATCAATCAAAACGATATTATCCAGGAGGTACTTATGATGATATTCCTTCGGCTTATGTTGGCTTTGTGGGGCGTGCTACCTATGATTATAAAACTCGATATATGGCAGAGTTTAATGTTGGTTATAATGGTTCTGAGAATTTTGCTCCAGGTAAACGTTATGGCTTGTTTCCAGCTGGCTCTATTGGTTGGATTGTCAGTGAAGAGTCTTTTTTTAAGCCGTTAAAGAAAGTGATCAATTACTTTAAAGTACGTGCCTCTGTAGGTATGGTAGGTAATGATAATAACGGAAATAATAGATTTTTGTATCTTCCAGACGCTTATATTTTGAATGACGATGGCTATTTTTTCGGTACGAATGCTGGAAATAAGAAGCCGGGTGCTTATGAGGCTAGTAAATCGAATGCTGATGTAACTTGGGAAAAATCTGTTAAGCAGAATTATGGTATTGATTTTTCTATTCTGAATGAAAAACTAAATATTTCTTTAGATTATTTTAAAGAAAACCGTCGAGATATTCTTTCTTCTCCAGATTATATGCCGGGAATTTTGGGTATGGTTTTACCTATTATGAATGTTGGTAAAACTGAAAATAAAGGATATGAGTTTCAGCTAAAATGGAATGATAAAATCGGTGATGATTTCCGTTATTGGGCAAACTTCAATCTCTCTTTTGCGCGCAACAAAATTGTTTATAAGAATGAGATTGAAAAGAATGAAGATTGGTTGTATGAAACTGGCCGTACAATTGGTTCTCGTTTGATTTATAAATTTTGGGGATATTATGATGAAACTGCAGAGGCTAGATATCAGGAAGAATTTGGTAGACCTATAGCAGATCATGGTTTATCTTTACAGCCAGGTGATGCGGTATTTGCTGACTTAAACAGTGACGGTGTTATTGATGGAGATGATGCTAGCCGTGATTTGGGATATGTGGATACTCCTGAATATACAGCTGGTTTGAATCTTGGATTTAGTTGGAAGGGATGGGATTTTACAGCGCAGTTTACAGGAGCGTGGAATGTAGACCGTATGCTTTCCGAATTCCGTCAACCGCTGGGAGATACACAAAATAAAGGATTGCTTCTTTATCAATATGAAAATACATGGCGTTCGTCGGCCGATACTTATACGGCTAAATTCCCTCGTATATCGAAGTTAGCTCAAGCGAACAATTATAGAGCTTCCGACTTGTATTTGTGTGATGCAAGTTATTTACGTTTGAAAAGTGTTGAATTGGGGTATAATTTTAATATGCCTTTCATGAAGAAAATAAAAATGAATCAGTGCCGTTTATATGTAAGTGCGTATAACTTATTCACATTGACGGATTTTATGTGGGGGGATCCTGAGTCACGTCAAAGTGATCGTCCAAATTATCCATTGACTCGCGTGATTAATTTAGGTTTAAAAGTTGGATTCTAATATCTTGAAATCTTATGAAACATTTTGAAAAATGGTTTATTATAGCATTTGTGGGAGCAACGCTTGCCACTTCATGTGTCGATGATATAAAATTCGGTGATGCTTTCTTGGAAAAAGCACCAAGTGTGGCTGTAACTCAAGATACAATTTTCGGTAAAGCGGAGTATGCTCGTCGTTTTTTGTGGAATACTTATTCAAAGTTGTATTATGGTTTGGCCACAAACTGGAATGATGTGGATGGTAAGATGAATACTGGTATGTTTGAATGTTTATCTGATTGTTTTCATTCTCATAATTCATGGGATGGTTTGAATAGACATTATTATTCTGGTACTTATACTGCTAGTACAGAAGATGGTACAGCTGAAACACGTTTTGGTTTTACTAAAGAAGAAACTTGGCAGGCAATACGTAGTTCATGGATCTTTATTGAAAATGTAGATCGTGTACCCGATATGGACGGGAATGAAAAAGAACGATTGAAAGCGGAAGCGAAGGTAATAATAGCTTCTCGCTATTTTGATATGTTTCGTCATTTTGGTGGATTGCCTATAGTAAAAGCGTCTTTTGCGGCTGAAAATGAATATGATGTTCCTCGAGCTACCGTAGAAGAAACAGTGAACTTTATGATAGGTCTTTTAGATGAAGCGGCCACTGTACTTCCTTGGGATTTGACTGAGGATGGAGAGGCTAACTGGCAAGGACGTATGACTAAAGCGGCAGCTATGGGCTTGAAATGTAAAATTTTGCTTTTTGCTGCAAGTCCTTTATTTAATGACAATGAACCATATTGTACGGCAGAACCACAAGAAGCGGTTATCAATCATCAAGTGTGGTACGGAGGATATAAACCTGAATTATGGAAAGCATGTCTGACTGCTTGTGAAGAATTTTTCCAAACCCTGCAAGTTAATGGGCATTATGAACTAGTTCAGGCTGTTGGTGATACGAATGATGCCTATAGAGCGGCTTTTAATAAAGCTTATTTCTTACGTGAAAATTCGGAATTGTTGATTTCTACCCGTATTATTGGTAAGTATAATTGGGATTGGTGGTATTATTGGGGCGATTGGGTGCCCAATGGCGGTTATACGCCTACATTGGAGTATATGGAAATGTTCCCTATGGCAACAGGCGAATCCTTTGACTTTGATAAGGCAGTACAGAATAATAATATGTTTTTTGAGAATAATGATTATAATAAACCTACTCGTGATCCACGTTTGTATGAAACAATTTTGGTAAATGGTGCTAAATGGAGTGGCCGTTCTGTGGAATTATGGGTAGGAGGACGTGAAAACGCTAATAGTACAAGTACTGAAACAGGACAGTATGCAACAGGCTTCGGTTTATATAAATTCTATAAAGAAGGTAAAGGAAGTCTAGCCAATAATTATTTGGAATGGCCTTATTTACGTATGTCGGAAATGTATTTGATTTATGCGGAAGCACTTCTGAAAAATAATCAACCGAAACTAGCTATAGAGATGGTGGATAAGGTACGTGCGCGTGTCGGATTAAAAGGGTTGATAGAGTCGAATCAAGACAAGAATTTACTATCTGATTCGAATGCTTTGATGGAAGAAATATTACGAGAACGTGCTTGTGAACTTGGGTTGGAAGATGTTCGTTTCTTTGATATGATACGTAATAAGCGTGCTGATCTTTTTGAGCGTCCTTTACATGGTTTGCTTATTGAACGTGCTGATGGTGGAAGTGGTTCATGGTCTGATAAACCGGAAGATAAACGGGGACCTTTTCCGACAAAATTTAAATATACTCAGTTCAAAATATCTAATTCAGCTCGTGCATGGTGGACAAATTTCAATTCAAAATGGTATTTGTCTGCATTTCCTGTAAATGAAGTAAACAAAGGATATGGATTGACTCAAAATCCAGGTTGGTAATACTTGATTTTTTATCTAATAAAAACTAGAGACAATGAAAAATAAAATATTAGCTTTGACAATACTTGCTTTTACAAGTATGAATGCCATGGCACAGGAAGAAGTTAATGTGACTGGTAAGGTGGTTGATAAGGTAGGAAACCCGGTATCGGGAGCTGCCGTGTCTGTATTGGGGCAACCACTTACTATGGTATCGACAGACGTTATGGGAAATTTTACAATTTCAGTATCAAAGGATGCTCAGCTTTGGATTCAGACGCCGTATGATGCAAAAAAAGTAGTAAAGGCGGAAATGGATAAAAAGATGACTGTTATAATGGATTTCTTTTCGAATAAAGTGAATTACGGTTTTGGATTGGAACAGACCTATACTGAGTCGACGGGAGCAGCTTCTACTGTTTATAGTGATGATATTGCAACTAGATCTTCATATACCGTAGGTAATTCATTGTACGGCAATGTGCTCGGATTGACTACTATGCAAAAAACGGGAACCATGTGGGAGCAAATACCTTCTATGTTCATTCGTGGGCAAAAAAGTTTAAATGGTAATAATGGTATATTGCTGGTAGTTGATGGTTTGGAGCGTGATAACGCTTATCAAGTTTTACGTTATCTTACACCGGAAGAGGTGGAGTCCGTAACGGTTTTGCGTGATGCAGCTGCAGTGGCTCTTTATGGTTATAAAGGAGCGAATGGAGTAGTGAATATCGTAACGAAGCGTGGATTATATAAGAAGCGTGAAATAAGTTTTGCTTATGATCATGGTTTTACTTATCAAAATCGTTTACCCGAAATGTCGGATTCGTATACTTATGCTAGAGCCATGAATGAGGCATTGGCTAATGATGGAAAAGCTGCTAAATATAGTCAGAATGAATTGAATGCTTTCAAAAGTGGCAAATATCCTTATTATTATCCCAATGTCAATTGGTGGGATGAGGTGTTCCGTGAAAGAGGATCATCAGATATTGCAACTTTAACTTTTCGTGGAGGCGCTTCTAAATTGCGTTATTATACAATGTTGAATTTGCAAAACGGTCGTGGCTTTTATAAAAATGCCAATGAGAATGATGGTTATTCAACTCAAGAGAAGTATTCTAAAGCAAATTTTCGTAGTAATTTGGATATTGATTTGACTCCTAAGACTAAAATGCAGGTAAATATTATGGGGATGTTAAATGAATTTAGTCGTCCGGGATATGGTTCTGATAATTTGATTGGAAAATTATATATGACTCCATCTGCGGCATTTCCTATTCGTACAGAAAATGGTTTGTGGGGTGGTAATGCAACATGGGATGGATATAATAATCCAGTTGCATTGGCTCAGGGTCGCGGTTATTCCAAGGGACATACATTGGGGTTGTGGGCAGATATGAGCTTAAGACAGGATTTGTCTTCTATTACGAAAGGTTTAGGAGCCTCTTTTCGTATGGGATATGATAATGTTGCTTCTTATTGGGAGGATCATTGCAAAGATTATGCGTATGGAAGTACTGTTGTGACAGAATGGAAAAATGGTGAACCGAGTGCTTTTTCCGAATATACAGGTGGCTCGGACAGTGAGATGAAAGGAGGAAGTAAACTTGATTGGCAGTATCGTTCTTTCAATTTTATGGCAAATGTGGACTGGAAGCGTCAGTTTGGAGAACATAAAGTATATACAACATTGATGTATACTTATAAATATGACAATAATGCCAATATAAACTCTAATCTTTATCATTGCAATTGGTCATGGTATACGCATTATGGGTATAAAAATCGTTATTTCTTCGATTTTGCATTAGTAAACTCAGCGTCTAATTTATTGGAAACAGGAAATCAATGGCATATTTCTCCTACAGTAGGACTTGCTTGGGTTGCATCTAATGAAAGTTTATTGAATAATTATTCATGGCTGAATTTCTTGAAGTTACGTGCTTCATTCGGCGTTATTAATACGGATAATATTCCTTATAACGGATATTGGTATGAAACCATGAACGGAAGTGGTGGTGGATATCCTATCCAAGATAATTTTAGTAATGGTGGAAGTTGGCAGGAAGGTCAATTGCCCTCAATAAATGGTACAACAGAAAAAGCGTATAAATATAATGTCGGTCTGGATGCTACTTTATTTGGTGGTCTAACGTTGACAGCTGACGCTTTTTATGAAAAGCGTCAAGATATTTGGGTATATACAGGTGGTAAGAATTCGTCAATATTGGGTGCAACAGCTTCTTATGCTAATGCTGGTGTGGTTGATAGTAAAGGTTTGGAATTTGGAGCAAATTATATAAAAAGCTTAGGTAAGGTTCGTTTCAATTTTGGGGGAACATTTACTTTAACTAAGAATAAAATTGTAGAGCAGTTGGAAGAACCGAAAGCTTATGAGTATCTTCGTGCTACTGGAAAAGCCGTGGGACAGATTTTTGGTTATCAAGCAGTGGGATTTTTTGTAGATCAAAGTGATATTGATGATAGTCCGTCCCAACAGTTCGGTGTCGTGAAACCAGGTGACATTAAGTATAAAGACCAGAATAACGATAATGTAATTAATGAATTTGATCAGATTCCTTTAGGTTATAATTCTAGTGTCCCTGAAATTTATTATTCATTCAATATAGGCGCAGAATGGAAAGGAATAGGGGTTAATTTTGATTTTCAAGGGGTTGGGAATTATACTTCATGGACTACATTGAATGGTTTGTATCGTCCATTGTCTAATGGCAATGCTATTTCAAATTACTATTATGAAAATCGTTGGACACCAGAAACTCCTAATGCACGATATCCTCGTTTGACTACTGAAACTGTTCAGAATAATACACAGTCAAGTTCCGTATGGTTGGTTGATGGATCATTCTTAAAATTACGTAATTGTGAAGTATATTATAAATTACCTCATTCAGTTGTCAATAAATGGCATTTGAACAGTGCTAAGCTATATGTAAGAGGGGTTGATTTGTTCTGTTGGGACCATATTAAAGAAATAGATCCGGAATCAATAGGAAATGGTATTCCGACCACACGTTCTATTAATATTGGTTTGTCTGTTGGCTTTTAATTTTTTATAACTAAAAAAGTATGACTATGAAATTGAAAAAAATATTGTTAGGGTTAGCCTATATGTCGGTTATGGCTTCTTGTGCGGATTTGGACTATCATGAATATACTGTGTATGATAAAGATTATGTATTTACAGATTTTGGACGTACCGGAGCTGTAGTTACGAATATATATAGTTACTTGGATTATGATTTGCCTAGTGAGGTTTCTTATTGCTCTGCTTGTGATGAGGCGCAATTTGCGTGGAGTTGGTCTTCAATACATGATTGGATAAACGGTGCATGGAGCTCGACTAATTCTCATAGTCTATGGAATTATTATAGTGGAATTAGGGATGCTAATTTCTTTTTGGAGGAATCACAAAATGCCGATTTTTCTGAATTGAAAGAAGATAAAAATTATGTAGCTGAGATGAATCGCTTTAACCGTTATAAGTATGAAGTTCGTTTTTTGCGTGCTTATTTCTATTTTAATTTGGTACGTGCTTATGGCGATATACCTTTGGTTACGAAGGTGCTGACTGAAGAAGAGGCCAATCAGGTGAAGCGTACACCGGCTGCTGAGGTTTTTGATTTTATAATTAAGGAATGTGATGAGATAGCAGATGAACTTCCTGTGGATTATTCTAAATTAGAAAATGATGCCGCTAATGGAGAAAGCCCTGAAACTGGTCGTATTACTAAACAGGCAGTATTGGCTTTGAAGGCTCGAACATTACTTTATCAAGCAAGCCCTTTATTTAATATAGCTAATGATGTAAATTTGTGGAAACAAGCAGCTTTAGCTAGTAAGAAAGTTATTGATTTTTGTGCAGAGAATGGCATAAAAATGGGTAAATATTCAGAGTTATGGGGAACAGATAATTGGAAAGCGTCAGAAATGATTTTTGTACGTCGTATCGGAGATACTAGTTCGCCTGAATATACTAATTTCCCAGTAGGAATGGAAAATGGTGGGTCAGGTAATTGTCCTACTCAAACTTTGGTTGATGCTTACGAAATGAAAGTAACAGGAAAAGCATGGGATGAGCCAGAAAGTGGATATGATCCAAATAAACCGTATGATAATCGTGATCCTCGTATGGAAATGACTATCGCTGTAAATGGTGAGAAATGGCCAGATACTAATCCAAATCCATTGGAAATTTATATAGGAGGACGCAATGCACTACCTATTGCTGGAGCAACTCCCACCGGGTATTATTTGAAAAAGTACTTGGATAAGACTATTGATATTAGTGCTTCTACCAGTAGTGGAGGAAAACGCCATAATTGGATTACATATCGTTTGGGAGAATTCTATTTAAATTATGCTGAAGCGGTATTTAATTATTTGGGATCAGCTGATGCTGTTAGTACGGAATTCACAATGTCTGCCCGTGAAGCTGTTAATGTGGTTCGTAACCGTTCAGATGTGCAAATGCCTGAAGTACCTGAAGGATTGACTAATAACCAGTTTGTAGAGAAATATCGTCGTGAACGTATGGTGGAGCTTGCTTTTGAACAACATCGTTTTTGGGATGTTCGGCGTTGGAAGGCTGGAGATACTCAAAGAAGTATTGTACAAATGCAAATTACCAAAAATAATGATACATATACTTATAAACGTGTAATTAGTAATCGTTATTGGGATGATAAGATGTATTTGTTTCCTATCCCTGATTCAGAAATAAGAAAAAATCCAAATCTAATTCAGAATCCAGGTTGGTAATAGTAAATATTGTTGAATAATAAAGAATGGAACTATGAAATTCAATATAAAATATACGATAGCAGCTTTGTCAGTTTTTATGTTTACTGCAGGCTGCGATGATAAATTAGATGCTATTGATGTAATAGGATATACAGGTGTTCCGGTTGCTATAGAGACGGTAACTTCAGAGCCTCTTCCCGGTCAAATTCAACTTAGATGGGAAGTTCCGGCTGGTGACTTTTCCTATCTTAAAATATGGTATTATGATCCTTTGACAAAAGAAACTGTCTATAAGATTGTTTCAAAAGGAACTACGGAATTGTTGATAGATGAAACTCGTGCTCGTTTTGGTGAATATGAGTTTAATTTCCAAACATTTAACGCAAATGATGAAGGTGGCGAGATTAAAGTTGTAAGAGCACTTTCAGGAGTTGCACCTGCGTCTTATACTTTAGTGTCACGAAGTCAAATCAAATTAGTGGCAGAACAGTTAAGTACAAACGCTCAAGAACCGTCAGAAGGACCTATAAAAAATGCAGTGGATGGGGATAAAAATACTTTTTTTCATACGAATTGGCATGAAGCTATTCCTTATCCACAGTGGATTCAGGTTAATTTGAAAGAACCTCATGAAAATTTTCTCGTGGGTTACATAAACAGAACGGATAATTCTTGGACCACAAGTGGACGTCCTAGTGTGGTAGATTTACAAATTAGTAATAATGGTATTGATTGGGAAACTGTAGGTACATTGGACGGACTCCCTAGTTCAGCTGGAAGTGAATATATTTCTACTTTCTTTATGCCAGGTAAGACTTTTACTTATTTTCGTTTTAGTGTAACATCTGCTACTGGAAGTTCCTCCTATTGGAATATTGGTGAATTTATGATGTATGATGCAGAAGTTGCAATAGATGATCCGGAAACTGCGCCTTTGGATTAATAAATAAAAACAGAAGAGGAATTTGAAAAATAAGGACAATGGATAGCTGGCTGTATAACAGCCGCTATCACCATTGGAATATTTACTTGTGATGATTATAAAGATATTGTTTAAGATAGTAGATGTATGATAAAATTATTTCAATTACTGAAATTGTGTGTTGTACTTCTTATAGGGGGGCATTGTAATGCACAAGACTATCAATTGGTTTGGAGTGATGAATTCAATAAAGACGGTTGTTTGGATGAATCAATATGGAATTATGAACAGGGGTATGCTCGTAATGAGGAGTTACAATGGTATCAATCTGACAACGCTTGGTGTCAGGGTGGGTTGCTTGTGATAGAAGCACGTTCGGAAAAACGGAAAAATCCGTTATATAAAGCAGGTAGTTATGATTGGCGCACTTCTCGTGAATATATTGAGTGCACCTCTTCTTCTATAACAACATTAGGAAAGAAAGAATTTTTGTATGGACGTTTTGAAGTGCGCGCACGTATTCCTGTAGGAAAAGGAGCATGGCCGGCAATTTGGACTTTGGGAAGCAGTATGGAATGGCCTTCCTGTGGAGAAATAGATATCATGGAGTTTTATCGTAAGCATGGAATTCCTCATATTTTAGCCAATGCTGCATGGGGAACAGATCGTCAATGGAATGCAAAATGGAATAGTAAGGCTATTCCATTTATCCATTTTTTGGAGAAAAATTCGGATTGGGCTTCCGAATTTCATATATGGCGGATGGATTGGGACGAAGAGGCTATTCGTCTTTATTTGGACGATGAGTTGCTAAATGAAATCTTACTGAAAGATACCTATAATGGTAGTATTGGTAGTTATAAGAATCCATTTATGCAACCCCAATATATATTGTTGAACTTAGCGGTGGGTGGAATTAATGGTGGCGAGGTAGAGATAAATACCTATCCGATACGTTATGAGATTGATTATGTACGTGTTTATCAGAAAAAATAAAATACATAGATATGGGTATAAAAAAAATAATAATAGGATTATGTCTTGGAATATATACCTTTTGTGGATGCAGCAATGAACCGTTGCAACCCATTCGTTCAGGTGAGATATGGCCTGATAACAACGGAGAGCATATCAATGCCCATGGGGGCGGAGTAATGTACCATGATGGAACATACTATTGGTTCGGTGAGAATAAATGTGATACTACCAGCAGTGCCATGGTGGGAGTAATGTGCTATTCTTCTCGGAATCTTACTGACTGGAAGAACGAAGGCGTAGCGCTTTCTGTTGTTGATAACGACAGCAGCGACATAGCGCGTGGATGTATATTGGAACGTCCTAAAGTGATATATAATGCGAAAACAGGGAAGTTTGTGATGTGGTTCCATCTGGAATTGAAAGGAAAAGGTTATGCAGCCGCCCGTGCCGGGGTAGCAGTCAGTGATACTCCTGCCGGTCCTTACCGTTTCATCCGTTCGGGACGTGTCAATGCTGGTAAGCTGCCTGTTGATATGGACGGACAGGCTGTTGCAGTGCTGGATACTCTGAATGCCAAGAATTATGAAAAATGGTGGACTCCCGAATGGACGGATGCTGTGAACAAAGGCTTGATAGTAAAGCGTGATTTGGATGGCGGACAGATGTCTCGCGATATGACTCTTTATGTAGATGAGGATGGTAAAGCCTACCATATTTACTCTTCCGAAGAAAACCTCACACTCCAAATAGCGGAATTGAGCGATGACTATCTTTCACACACAGGGAATTATGTGCGTGTGGCTCCGGCAGGACACAATGAGGCACCTGCTATCTTCAAAAAAGACGGAACCTACTGGATGATCACTTCCGGTTGTACCGGTTGGGCTCCCAATGAGGCTCGTATGTTCTCGTCTTCTTCCATCTTCGGACCGTGGTCTCAGCATCCCAACCCTTGTGTGGGACCTAAGTCGGAACTTACGTTTGGCGGACAGAGCACTTATATTCTGAAAGTGGAGGGGAAGAAAGATGCTTTTATATTTATGGCGGATATCTGGCGTCCAGAGCATCCCAGTGATGCCCGTTACATTTGGTTACCTGTTCAATTCAAGGAAGGAATTCCATACGTGGAGTGGATGGACAACTGGACACTGGATTTCTTTCAGTAATCCCTGTTGAAAATAGTCTGAAGGATGGAAAATAGTGCAATAGTCTGTTCTTGACTGATTATTGCATCCATCTTGCTCGATTTTACCCCTATGGTTGTCAATCAGATTTTTTATCTTTGCTATCGGTAAAAAGAGATAATAGGTATTAAAGATAGGTTTTTAGGAAGAAGGTTAACATACTGTGATGTGATAATAGAATTTTAGGTTAGGTTAAGTTAGAATTGAAGGCATATTTCGTGAGGAAATGTGCCTTTCTGTTTTCATTACCTTTCTAGGTTCGTATATTTGTAATGTCGAATTTGTGAAACTTAAAATAGAATATGCATGAAAAAGATTGGATTGTTTTTGTTGTTAGGTTTTTCTCTTTCGTGGCTGGTGTCTGCTTGCCAAGGACGTCAGCAGGAAAGACGGAAGGAAGTGCCTTTGGATTCTATTGTACTGAGTGACCCTTGCATTTTGGCAGACAGGAAAACGGCTATGTATTATATGACCGGAACCGGCGGTATGCTTTGGAAAAGCAAGGATTTGAAACTTTGGGAAGGACCGTTCCATGTGGCAAAGACTGATTCCGGTTCGTGGATGGGACCGAAACCAATGATTTGGGCTGCCGAGTTACATCCGTATAAGGGCAAGTATTATTATTTTGCCACTTTCACCAATCAGGCGGTGAAGATTGATACGGTACAAGGGAATGTAATAGAGCGCCGTGCCAGTCATGTTTTGGTGAGCGATAACCCGGACGGACCTTACGTTCCGATGAAGGATTCCACTTACCTGCCTGCTGATAAACCAACCTTGGATGGGACTTTCTGGGTGGATAAGGACGGAAAGCCTTATATGGTATATTGTTATGAATGGTTGCAAGCCTTGGACGGTACGATAGAGAAAATAGAACTGAAGCCTGACTTAAGTGGAACCATAGGCGAAGGGAAATTGCTGTTCCGTGCCAGCGAATCGCCGTGGAGCCGTGAAAAAGATGCGGATGGCAAGGACAAACCGAATAAAGTCACTGACGGTCCGTATCTGTTCCGTACAGGAACAGGTAGACTCGGTATGATTTGGACTAGTTGGATTTATAATGTGTACACTCAGGGAGTGGCTTATTCTGAAAGCGGAACCTTGGATGGACCATGGATACAGGAGAAAGACCCGATTACTCCTCCCAATTTCGGTCATGGGATGTTGTTTCAGACCTTGGACGGTAAATGGTTGATGTCTGTACATAGTCATAAGGATGTAAACGGGCGTTATATTCGTATTCCTCACTTGTTTGAAGTCGATTTTTCCAGAGATAAATTGGTGGTGGGAAAACCATATATTCCTTGAAAGTGCTTTATCTTTTTTCGAGAGGAAAGGTAATTACTTTTGCCTTCAATGAAAAGAGATGTGTAGAAAGAGTTGGAGGGACAGCTTTATGAGTCTGTCCCTCCAAATAAATGACCGGGTTAATCCCAACCCGGATTCTGTTTCAGTGCCCCCTGAGCCAGGTCTACCTCTTCCAAGGGGATAGCCCACAGATAGTCACGGTTGGCATTGAACTTGCGGGTTTCAATAAAAATGCTTTCTCCTTTTGCATTTACCCCGTATACTGGTTTAGTAACATCCTTTTCAGTTGTTTTATAGCTACGGGTATCAAACAGGTGCATTCCCTCGAAAGCAAATTCCAAACGACGTTCCAAACGGATAGCTTCGCGCATTTGATCTTTGGATAAGCCGGAAGGCAGAGGAGGAAGATTTACGCTGGGACGCTGACGGATTTGATTGACCGCATCATAGACTTCCGTATCCGGAGCAGACAGATTTTCGTTACGAGCCTCGGCGAAGGTCAGCAGCACTTCTGCATAGCGGATATAGATAAAGTTGGTCCAGTCATAATTATTGATACCGTCATTGTCCGGATTGATATACTTTTTCATGCTATATCCTGTACGGGTATGGCTGCCATCTCCCATATTGTTCAGGTTGAAAGTCTTTCCTGCTATTTGTGACCCGTTCCACAGTACAGAGAAGCCTAGACGGGGGTCACGGTTGGCAAACGGGTCTTCCGGATTATAGAAAGGAGACTCTTTGATTGATTTGCCATCTTTGCATGGATAGGAGTCTATCAAGTCTTGAGTAGGTGATAAAGCTTCCCATCCTCCCATCATGACGGGAGCGAAGAACTGTCCTATATAACTGCCTTCATTGGAGTTTTTCGGGTTTTCCAGATATTCGCGATCAAAGATGATTTCATTACATAACTCTGCTACAGGTTGGAACAAGTCACCATAGTTATCATACAGTCCATACACATTCATGCCCATTACTTTGCGTGCGGCGGCTTCCGCCACATCATATTTGTGTGCGTAGAAAGCAACTCTGGCTTTCAGTGCGTAGCAGGCTCCGGCACTCGGTTTTCCGTGGTCACTGTTGCTGCGGATATCGGGCAAGCTGGCTGCTGCTTTATCCAATAATCCTACTATATGATTATAAGTCTCCTCTTCAGAACTGCGTGAAGGAAGTTTCTCGTTCAGTTCCAACGGATGATCCAGTAGGGAGGCGCCACCCATATATTTTAATATGTTAGCGTATGAGAAAGCTTCGAGAAACTGTACTTCAGCTGTCAGTTGCGCTTTTTCTTTTTCATCCATCGGCACATCGCCTATATGCTCGTAAAATACCAGGCATCTGCGGATGCATTGATAGGCATTTTTCCATAATTGTAGGAAATGTGGGTTGCTGGAAGTTGCCGTACCAGCAGACAACTGTCCCTGTTCGGCTGTGACATGTACAGGAATAGCATTATCTGTGTAGCAGTCTGTCATGATAGTATGGTTTTCCGGTTCTATCAGATACAGATAAATTCCGGTTGCAAATTTCTGGGCATCTTCTGCGTTTTTCCAGAAAGATGCATCGGATAATTGGTCTTTAGGATTTCTGTCCAGAAAACTGTCATTGCAAGAGCTCAGACCAAGGCCGCATGCCAATATTAATCCTATAAAGTTATATTTTAGTCTCATAGTTGTCAGTGTTTAGAATGTTACATTCAGACCGAAGGAATAATTTCGGGTCAATGGATAATAGTTGCCGCTGATGGCTTCGGGGTCTACACCGTCGAAGCCGGAAATCATAAAGAGATTGTCGATACTGCAATACACTCTCAGACGGCTGATTCCGTATTTGGATATCAGCTGTTTGGGCAGGCTGTAACCTACTTGCAGGTTTCTCAGCTTGGCATAAGAGGCATCCTGCATCCAGAAACTGGAAGTCACGCGGTTTTTGGAGTCACTCATGGATAATCGGGGATAAGTGGCATTCGGGTTTTCCGGAGTCCAACGGTCCAGATGCTGTTCCGTTACTTTACCGCCATTGTAGAAGGCATATCTGATTTCGGCTACAGGAGCACTCTTTACATCAGCTGCACCTTGCAGCAGTGCACTTAGGTCGAAGTCTTTATATTGAACTGAAAGATTCAGACCGAAGTTGATTTTCGGGAAGTAAGAACCCAATACTTGCCGGTCTTTGCTGTCTACTACTTTGTCTCCGTTCAGGTCACGGTATTTTAAGTCACCCGGAACCGGAGTACCCATGCTCTGTGTAGGATGATTCTTGATCTCTTCTTCGTTTTGGAAGATGCCGTCGCATACGTAGCCGTAATATGCCCACAGTGGGTCGCCTACGGATTGCCCCGGTGTGTCACCGCCTTTCAAATCCATGATTTTGGTAGTTACATAGCTGAAATTGGCTCCGATAGAATAGCTCCAATCATTGATACGGTTGTTATGTCCCAGTTGCAGTTCGATACCGGTATTACGCACTACGCCGGCATTTTGCATCGGAGCGCTGACTCCCATCATGTTGGGAACTGGAAGTTGCAGTAATATGTCCCGTGTTTCCTTGCGGAACCAGTCTGCGCCCAATGTCAGTTTATTGCCCAAAAAAGCGGCGTCCACACCTACGTTCCATTGATCGGTTTTCTCCCACGTAATATCTTGGTTAGCCATCGGGTTGGAAATGGAAATACCCGGAGTCAAAGTGTTGCCGAAACTATAGTCATAACCGAACAGATAGGTGTTCTGATACGGATAATAGTTAGAACTGTTGTCCGAGTTTACGGTTTCCTGATTACCTAGCAATCCCCATGATGCACGTAGTTTCAAATTATCCACCCAATCGGCTTTGAAGAACTCTTCTTCCGATATTCTCCATCCGATGGAGAAAGAGGGGAATGCGCCGAAGCGGTTGTTCTTGGGGAAGCGTGAAGTGCCGTCATAACGCAGGTTGGCTTCTAGCAGATAGCGGTCATCGTATGAATAATTCACGCGTCCGAAAGCTGAGCGGAGGGCGTATTCTATTTCTGTACCGTATGTTGTCTGTCCTGTCACTTCACCGGCGTTGATCTGGTCCAGTGAGTTGGAGTTGGGCAGGTTCTTACGGTAAGCTTGCAGATAGCGTGTCTGTTTATAAATTTGTGAGTAACCTAATAAGGCTCCTATTGTGTGTTTGCCGAAGGTTTTATTATAGTCCAGATAAGCTTGCAAGTTCAGTTCCATACTTTTGATGTCATATTCTGTGATGGAGTTAGTGGTTTTCTTTACCGGTGTGTCTGAACCTGCCTGATAGAATGTCATGGTATTTACGTGGGTGGGATTGTCGGTCAGGTTGAAAGTCGAGGCGGCGACTCCTCTCAGTTTCAGTCCGTCTATGATGTCCAGTTCCATTCCTACGTTACCTTGGAAATTGCTGTTTATCTCTTTGTAGGTTCCTCCTTCACGTGCATAGGCTACGGAGTTGTGCTCGTTTTTGAATAAAGCATAGTTGCCGTTGCTCAATTGGATGGGAGTAACCGGAGTCTCACGGAAAGCATAGTGCATCAGGTTGCTGATACCTGCCGCCGGAGCAGTCATATTACTGCGGTATACCGCCATATTTGTAGTCAGTTTCAGACGACTGTTTATCTGAGCGTCAATGTTGGCACGTACATTGAACTTGTTGTAGTTGGTATTGACTATCAATCCGTCTTTATCATGATAGTTGAATGCCAGCGAGTAAGTTACTTTGTCTCCACCGCCTTTGATACTCAAGTGATGGTTGTTGAACAGGCCGTTTTCACTTAATAGCGTACCCAGCCAGTCGGAATTGGGATAAAAGTCGGGATCACTTCCGTCTTTGAACTTTTGTAGGGCTGTTTCGTCATACGGACCTTTCAAACCGTCATTGGTGTAAGCTTCATTCATCAGCACTGCATAATTGTAAGAATCCAAAAATTTGGGCATACGTGAGGCACTTTGCCAGCCTACATATCCATCGTATGATACAATGGTACGTCCTTTGGTTCCCTTTTTGGTTGTGATAAGGATAACGCCATTGGCAGCACGTACACCATAAATGGCTGAGGCGGCTGCATCTTTTAATATAGAGATGTTTTCAATATCGTTGGGGTCCACGCTGCTCATGGTAGATTCTACACCATCCACCACAACCATGGCACTGGCATCTCCCATAGTTCCTAGACCACGCACACGCAGTACTCCGGCATCAGCTCCCGGCTGGCCGGTATTTTGGATAATGGTGACGCCTGGCATTTGTCCTGCCAGCATGTTGGTGACATTGGCACTGGTGCGGTTGACTAGCTTATCGGATGAGATGGTTGCCACAGAACCTGTCAGATTTACTTTTTTTTGAGTACCGTATCCTACTACTACCACTTCATCTAAAGATTCTGTATCTTCTTTCAAGATAATGGTGTAACTGTTGCTGTTGCCTACGGTAATTTGTTGGTCGTTGTAACCGATATACGAAACTTTCAGTTTAGCCCCTACGGATACATTTAATGTGAATTTGCCATCCACATCTGTAATAGTACCGTTGGTGCTTCCCACTTCTACTACATTGGCACCGATTACAGGAGCTCCGCTTGTATCATTTACGATACCCGTAATTTGTTTGACATGCTGTTGCACGATGGCAGTTGACTGCGAAGCCCACAAAGGCATTGGGAAAGCCATTCCGGCAAATAGTGTAAGACACGCATAAAAAGAGGCTTTTTTCAAAATTACGTGTGTCTTTACACAATTTTCCCTTCTTTTCTGGTAGAATTGCATAGATTAATAAGGTTAAATTAGTAAATAGTTTGGTTTAGGGATCTTATTCCCTTTCTATTTCAGTTGCTGCAAATGTATTATTTTATAAGAATATAACGCTATCTTTTCTTTTATTTTTTTTTGTTATTCTTAATAAATTACAGGCTATGAAACACTCATGGTGGCGATTTTAAGAGAGAATGCATGTTATTTTGTACGTTCCTTATAAATGGAATATCGCATATTGCTCAAAAAAACAAATAACATGATTCAATGAGATAAAGATGTTAAATATCAGTTTCAAGGATCATTTTTCCTAATCGGTTTATGAAAGACTCTTCCTTTCCCCTCCTTTTTCTTGTTAACCATTCACTATTATTTCATTTATTCACAAATCTCCTTATCATCTTTCTCATCCGGATAGTCACTTTTATGTAGCAAAACAAGTAAGTGTACTTACTTCGTCATTTTAAGTATACTTACTTGTTTCATGAAGTGCACTTACTTTTTGCAACTTCAATATGAGTGAAATTTATGCCGGTATATGTTTTTTATATGCTTCAAAGACAAAACGTATTTCATCGTAAGAAGTATATTCGCCTAACTTTTCTTTTATTTCCTTCACTCCTTGTGGCAGAGAGGAGAATTTCTGGAGATGAGCTGTAATATAATTTATTTTTTCTTGGTCGACTAATTCTTGTAGTTTGATATCTCCGGTCCGGACATAGTGTAAAAGGTGGTTGCTGATGGTACCGGTAGTCAATTCCCGGAATTCAGCGATTTCCTTTACCTTCATCCCTTCTTTAAATAATCTGAAACTGACCTTTTTGGTGTCTTCTTTATTTTTTTTTATTTTCCCGGGGAACAAATACGGTTCTTATTTCAGGGCGTTGCAGATTTTGTTCTTTCATATAATTCCGGATAATTCCCAGAAGTTCCAAACCATAATTCTCTACCCCCTTACGTCCGAAATAAGGGACAGCTTCCAATGATTCTGCATCATTAGGCAATAGATTGACCATTCCCAACAGAGCTTTTTGCTGGATAATGACATAGGCCGGCATACCGGTTTCTTTTGCTTTAGTTCCACGCCATTCGGTGATTTTCCGATAAAGTTCTGGATGGAGTATGTCGTTGGGAACTTCAATTCTCTTCCGTTCTCTGGATACGCGTTCTCTGGGGGTGCGCTCTTTTCTGTCGTGTGCCGTTGTACCTGAGGAGTTTTTATTATCGGTTTCGCTTAAAAGGATATACGCTTTTTTACGTAGATAGTCACTGGCGTGAAAACCATTATCTTCTACATATTGTAGCAAGGAAAGTTTCTGTGTCAAAGTGTTTAAGAACTCTTCCAAGGTGTTGTTCGTTTTCTTTCTTAGTTCTTTATTGTCCGTGGGAAGATTGGTCGCTTCAGCCAGTTTATGGAAAGGGCGTAGTTTTTGTTCAAAATAGGCGGCTCCTTTTATGATGCGTATTTGTAGGTCGTTATTCGTATTATAATCAGTAGATTGTGTTACCAGACGTTCATATTGTTTGTGAAAACGATAGGATACATCCACTATCTCAGTAGTAAATATTTGTATCTGCTTTTTATATTCTGCCAGTAACTGAGGGAAGAGCTTGTAGAAATGTTCGTCAATCAGTCGGGCTTGCTCATTGAATGAACGGGCTATCGGTGAGAAATCGAATAGCTCGCTAACGAGATTGAGAAAATAAGTTTGTTGCATGGCATGGAGTAATTCTTCATTGGGGGTATGTGTTTCTATATACTGATTATAGTCATCGATTATTGTATCGTTGATAATGGCGTTGACGGAAAGTGGGGAACTGAGAACCATCCCTTCCAATGTTTTGCATCGGCTCAGGGCAACGTATGCCTGTCCGTGGGCGAAAGCGGAGCGGGCGTCAATAATGGCGTGTTCAAAAGTCAGTCCTTGGCTTTTATGAATAGTGATGCCCCATGCCAGTTTTACAGGGTATTGCTTGAAGACTCCTTCTTGTTCCTCGGTTATTTCCTTTGTTTCTTCATTTAGCACATATTTGCTGTTTGTCCATTCCTCGGGTTGGACAATGATTTTTTCATTCTTTTCTTTGGTGCGGACGGTAAATCCATCCTCATCTATAGAAGTGATTTCGCCAATCATACCATTGTAATAACGTTTTTCTGGGGAAGGGTCATTTTTGACGAACATGATTTGCGCTCCTTTTTTCAGCATCAATGTTTCATCTGTAGGATAAGAATATTCAGGAAAAATTCCGGTGACTTCTGCCTTGTAACTGAAAACCGGTTCTTTGATGAGTGAAAGCTCGTGATCATTAATCTGTTGTGCTTGGTAATTGTGAGTGGTGAGTTGGATATATCCTTTTTCTTTGACAGGATGGAAATTGGGAATATATCTTTGGTTCAATTCTGCGAGTGTCTGTTCGTCGGCTTTATTCTCCCGGACTTTGTTCAGCAAGGAAAGGAAATAGGGGTCGTTCTGGCGGTAGACTTGTTTCAGTTCGATGGTGGCGTAGGTGGTTTCTTTCAAGGCGCGGCTTCCGAAGAAATAGGAGGTATCATAATAGTGACTCAGCATATTCCATTCCGTTTCTTTCACTACGGGGGCAAGCTGTTGCAGGTCACCAATCATCAGCAATTGTACGCCTCCAAAGGGTTTGTATCGGTCCCGATACCGGCGGAGTACGGAGTCGATGGCATCCAGCAGATCTGCCCTCACCATACTTATTTCATCAATGATCAGCAGATCCATGCTTCGGATGATGTTAATTTTTTCTTTGCTGAACCGGAAATGTTTTTGTTCGGTATTGAACGTGGTATCGGGGATGAAAGGTGCAAATGGCAGTTGGAAAAAGGAGTGGATGGTAACGCCTCCCGCATTGATGGCAGCTATTCCGGTGGGGGCGACTATGACTGTGCGTTTGGGAGATTCTTTCTTCAGATTGTGTAGGAAGGTTGTTTTTCCGGTTCCTGCTTTTCCGGTGAGGAAGAGATGGGTGCCAGTATTCTCTATTATTTGCCAGGCACGCTGTAGTTCTGGGTTGTTCATTATTTCCTAATGTTAGTATATTATTGGATAAAGTTACTGCTTTTATTTAAGGCGGGGAAACTTTGGAGGAATATTTTCTTTGTTTGGTGGATTACTATCGTTGTTGGAGGCATAAAATTTGAGGTAGCTTTCATTTGCTTTTAAAAGTAAAAGTGTATATTTGTACCATTATTCTCCTTTTATTTAATACGGTTTGATAGGCAATGAGCATTGATTTGAATGCATTTAATAAATTCTTTATAGACTACCAGCAACGTTTTGTCCACTTAGCCTGTACTTATGTGCATGATGAAGCTGTTGCCGAAGATTTTGTTGTGGAATCAATGATGTACTATTGGGAGAACAAAGATCGTTTGTCTGCTGATACTAATATTCCGGCTTATGTCTTGACCACGATAAAGCATAAGTGTATTGACTATTTGCGCCATCAACAAGTTTATCAGGATGCTTCTGACGAAATAGCCCGAATCTATGCATGGGAATTGTCGGGCAGAATCATGACTTTGGAAGATTTCGAGCCCTATGAGGTTTTTACAAAGGAAATACAGGAGATTGTTGATAGGACACTGGATGCTTTGCCCGAACAGACTCGGAAAATCTTTGTGATGAGTCGTAATGAAAATAAATCCCATAAAGAAATAGCAGAACTATTGGATATTACAACTAAGGGAGTGGAATTTCATATATCGAAAGCTACCAGGACGTTACGTCTTGCATTGAAGGATTATCTGCCGGTATCCTTACTTTTTTTCTATTTGCATTAAAAAAAACAGTTTTTCACTAGGGAATGTTCTTTCCCATCCGCTATTACTATAAATACGTAAAACAAAAGTATTTATGGATAAGGATTTGTTATACCGTTTTTTTGAAGGTCATGCTTCTTTAGAAGATATGAAAGTGGTTAAAGAATGGGCTGATGCTTCTGAGGAGAATGCCGGGCTGTTGCGTAGGGAACGCAAACTGTTTAATGCCATGATTCTTGCAGGTCATTCCCGACGGACTGATATACAGAGAATGAGGAACAGGAGGAACTATTTTATTAGGGAATTCCTGAAAATAGCTTCTGTAATAGTGATAACGGTGAGTGTGACGGCTGTATTATTTTCAATAGGTAAAGATAATGAAGATATGTATTTAGCGATGCAGACCATTACCGTGCCGGCCGGTCAGCGTGTGAACCTCGATTTGCCTGATGGTTCAAACGTTTGGCTGAATGCCGGAACTAAAATGCAATATCCTGTTTCTTTTATGACAGGCAAACGGGAGGTGATATTAGATGGAGAGGCTTACTTTGAGGTGGTTCATAATGAAAAGAGTCCGTTTGTGGTACATACAAGTACATTGGATGTAGAAGTATTGGGAACAAAATTTAATGTGGAAGCTTATTCAGCACGAAAAATATTCGAAACGTCTTTGATGGAGGGCAAAGTAAAGGTAAAATTACCTCACGATGACAAAAATTCCGTCGTCTTGGTACCCAATCAGAAAACGACTTTGATAGACGGCCGATTGGTGGTGAGTAAAATTGATGATTATAATGTATATCGTTGGAAAGAGGGGTTATATTGTTTTAGAAATAAACCTTTTGCTGATATTATAAAAGATTTGGAGAAATATTATGATCTGAGCATACAGATGGATAAAAAGGAAATAGCAAAGGTTGCATTAACTGGAAAATTCAGGATTTCTGATGGATTGGACTATGCGCTGCGTGTTCTGCAAAACGATGTAGCCTTTACTTATCAAAGAAATCGGGATAATGACGTCATTCATATAAAGTAAGAAATGTATTAACCTTCTAAAATGGAAAATCAGCCTATGAAGCAATCCTAATGAAAAACAACTAAAGAGCCGATGGGTGTTTGCACCACCCACCGACCCGACTAACACAATTATTTTTAATAAATCGTATTAATAACCATTTGCAAAGATATGAAAAACATTCCTTTGCCGGATCTTTATTATCTTGAAAATCCGGATTTAAAACAATTATTTAGAATTATGCGAATATCAATATTCTTATTGTTCTTCTGCCTGTTCAGCCTGATGGCCGAAAATAGTCACTCACAGAATGCGAGGGTAACTATCAATAGAAGCGATGCCCCGTTGGAATCTATATTGAATGAGATAGAGTCTCAAACGGACTATCTTTTTATATATAAGGAAGATGTGAACGTGAAGATGCGTAAAACCATACAGGTGAATGGTAAACCTGTGTCCGAGGTGCTGCCTATATTGCTGACCGGCTCTTCCATCGGTTATAAAATGGAGGGAAATCATATCATCCTTACTCGTGATGTTGCATTGGCAGCGCAGCAACAGGGGGTAACGGGAGTAGTGACCGATGTTTTGGGCGAACCGCTGATTGGTGTTACTGTGATGCTGAAAGGAGATATGCAAGGCACGGTGACAGATATAAACGGAAGATTCTCGCTGTCCGCTGAGCAAGGAGATGTAATAGTAGTAAGCTATATAGGCTATGCTTCACAGGAGATAAGATTGAAGGATACAAAGTTACTTCGTATTATGATGAAAGAAGATGTGGAGCTGTTGGATGAAGTGGTAGTAATAGGTTATGGTTCCATTTCAAAGAAGGAACTGACTAGTGCAGTTTCCCACATATCAGGTAAGGATATGTTGCAGATTGGGAGTGGTAATCCTGCCATGCAGATTCAGGGAAAGGTTTCAGGTCTTGCAGTAGAGAATTCTACTCCTTCTGATCCTAATTCTTCACCCAGTATTCAGGTACGTGGAGTATCCTCGCGTTCAGCCGGATTGGGTCCGCTGATTGTAATTGACGGTATACCAGGCGGTAGTCTTGATAATTTGAATGAAAATGATATTGAATCTATTGATGTCTTGAAAGATGGGGCAGCTTCGGCCATTTATGGAACCCGTGGATCGAATGGGGTGATTGTAGTTACTACCAAAAAAGGTACTATGGATGGAAAAATTCATACTTCGTATTCGGGATTTGTGAATATAACTACACCTGTCAGAGAGTTGAATGTATTGTCGGCTACAGATTTTAGAGAACAGAAACGGGGAGATGATTATGGCGCTGATACTGATTGGTTTGATGAACTGACTAAAGTGGCTGTATCTCATAGTCATACTTTGCAGGTTATGGGTGGTAATACTAAGACTAATTATAAAGCAACAGTGGATTATAAAAATACAGATGGTATAGACTTGCGTTCGGAAAGGCAGCAGGTAGGGGCCCGTTTGTCATTAAATCATACAGGAAAAAGTGACTTGTACAATGTCATTCTGAATGTGGCTCCGCGCACAGTGAAGTATCAGGATGCAGATTATGATACTTTTCGTTCTGCATTGTTGATAAATCCCACTATTCCAGTGATGGACCCGGAGCAACCGGGTAAATATACTCAGATAACTACTTATTCCACCAATAATCCGGTTGAAATCTTGAAGTTGGAGAAAAGTGGTGGTGAGCGTACTATCTTAAGTTGGGATGGTACGTTTAAGTTGAATTTGTTTCCGCTGTTGTGTAGAGATAAGAATCATTATTTAAGTACACAAATTACATTGGCTCAGCAGATTATAGAAACCGATTACAGTTGGTTTCGTCCTTCGATTTCTACCATAGAAGACAAAAGTGGATTTCAGGGAGAAGCTAGCCGTAAATATGACAAGAATAAACAAGAATCTTTGGAATGGTTGGTAAATTACGGTTATGACACTGGTAACCATCATGTAAAGTTTATGGGAGGATATTCTTATCAATACTTTGTAAATGACGGATTGAATGCTGAGAATAAGAACTTTGCTTCAGATTTGTTAGGACCTGACAACTTGGGTGCTGGAACTTACAATAGTGAAGTGGAGGGACGCCTAGGTATGGGGTCTTACAGGAATGATTCCAAATTAATTGCTTTCTTTGGTCGTCTGAGTTATAATTTTAGAGATAAATATTTTGCTACATTTTCTCTTCGTCATGAAGGCTCTTCCAAATTTGGTGTTAGTAACAAATGGGGATCGTTTCCAGCCGTTTCTGCTGGTTGGAGAATCAGTGAGGAGGATTTTATAAAAAATATCCAATGGATTAGTGATTTGAAATTGAGAGGTGATTTCGGAGTGACAGGTAATCAGGAATTTGATAGTTATAAGTCATTGGCCCTGATGCAGGCGTATGATTTGATTTATTATAATGGAACATATATTAAGGGTTGGGGATTCAGTTCCAATGCTAATCCTAATTTGAAATGGGAAAAAGGTAAAAATTGGAATGTAGGAATAGACTTCAGTCTGTTTAATTATCGTTTGAATGGTAGTGTAAATTATTATAGTCGGAAACAACAGGATCTATTGGGAGTTTATGATGTTGCATTGCCACCTAATGGTGCTTCGCAATCATTTGTTAATGTAGGTACAATGAAAAATACAGGTGTTGAAATCGAATTAGATTGGAATGCGGTAAAGAGCAAAAATTTTAATTATACAATTAGTTTTGTGGGCTCTACTTCAAATAATAAGTTTGTTTCATTCTCAAATCAGTTTTATGAAGGTCCTAAGTATTATTGGATGAGTAATTTTCCCTTGTACCCAGGAAATCCAGGGGTATTGCAACGTATTGAAGAAGGAGAATGCATTGGTAATTTTTACACATTCCAGTATGCGGGTTTGGATGATAACGGAGGTTGGTTGATTTACTCTAAAGATGGTGAAGTGATTCCTATAGATAAAGGTACGGATGAGGATAAACGGGTGGTAGGTAATGGATTGCCTAAGTTTACAATGTCTGTGACTCATACTTTCCGTTATAGTTATTTAGAAAATCTCGACAAACATTGGTATTCAATAAGTTCAAAACTTGTTTGAAAAACTCAGATACACGTAAGATACAATATTGTAGTATTTAAAAATCTGATAATCAAAGTATTAGAAATGTTTCGCAATTTCCGAAAGCCTTTGACTCTATACAAATGTATGAAAAAATGGTATATTTTCCAAGCTTTTTCAATATTTTCTACAAGGTACAAAAAGTGAAGTATTCGTGTAGTTGTGTAGTATATTAATCATACCAAGATATAATTTGCATTACTATCTTTACAATCGGTGAATTGTGAGACAGTTTAGAGAATAATCAGGGGTAAACAGATAACCTTTGTCGCTGGGCATCATGCAGGCTTGGTATTCCTAGCTTGCGTCCTTGAGGAAATGGAGGTCGTGTACGCTTGTCGAAGTCATGGATTGCGCTGCATATTCCGCAGACAGCGTGTAGTTTGTATCCGTAATAGCTTTGTCTTTGAGAGGAATAGTGCCTCCAATCTGGCATTGCTTCCGTATTGTTATACTACGAATAACAAAAGTTGCTTATTTAATTTATTATCAGAATATGATGATTGTTTGAGCAAAAATAGTAATTTTGAATCATAATACATCAATTAAATCAATATGAGAAAAACAGGATGTCTGAATAGATTGCGTGTTGTCATGGCAGACAAGATGCTTACTAATAAATGGCTAGCAGAACAAATGGGTATGTCGGAAATCACCATATCACGATGGAGATCCAATAAACTCCAACCCTCCTTGGCTCAGTTAGTGGAGATTTCACGAATCCTTAAAGTTGAAGTTCAAGACCTCATAGAAATGAAATACAAGGAAGAAAGTACACAAATGACAGAAGAAAATAAAATAGTGTACCGATAGAATAAATATTTATGGCTACGATAACTCTTCAACAATACGCAAACCAAAAGAATGCCTCAATTGATGACATTCTTATCTATGCATCACGCAAGGGCCTTTTTTTTCCGAAAGACCCCGAGTATGTGATTGACGATTTTGACCTTAGTCGGCTGGAACCTTCAAATAGCTCGGTCAACTCTTCTGTTTCACCATACGAAGAGAGTAATGCCTTTACTTTTGAGAAGTTCCTAGACCAAAATTATGCAGAAGCCAATAAAGGTAAGATGTTTAAAGCCACAGCGTCTAAGGTATTGAACTATGGTGTATACGTTCAGTTTGATGGACATATAGGCTTTATCAAATTGGATGAACTGGCTTGGGGATTTCATAATGATGCAACAAAACTGATTAAAGAGGGTGATGAGTTAGATGTTGTAATCCTTGAATTCAAAAGCAATAAAATCCAGTTAAGCAGAAAACGACTTTTGACGGATCCGTTGGTGGAGAATGCAGACAAGTTTCCTGTAGGCTTGATAGTTGAAGGTACTGTAGTAAATACTAATAAAAAACTTGCACATATAGATGTAGGGTTCGGCATAAGTGCAGAGTATAAACTGACCAAAGAGTTTAAACTGACTAAAGGCTGTAAGGTTTCATGTGTGGTTGTGGATATCAACCTGTCAACCCATTGTCTGAGTGTAATAGTTCAAAAAGTTACATCTCAGCCAACAAGTACGATAACAGCAAAAAAGAAAACAGTTTCAAACGCATATGAGCCTATTATTGGCTTCGTTAAGTTCTTTGACACACAAAAAAATTTTGGTTTTATACTGGCAAACAACTATGGTGTTAGCTGTAACGAAACTGAACCTAATATGATTATTGACTTCTATCTGACGGGAAGTGAATGGAAATCTGATTCTTATCCAAAAGATAACGAGTGGGTCATTTTTACTCCAAAATCTGGTCGTAGAGGCTGGAGTGCAATTGATGTCAAGCGAATTTCACCCGATTCGCAAACTCTTTTAAAAGCCTTTGAGTACCGCGGTAAATTTGCTAGAATTGAAGGCTTTGACAAAAAGCACGATTCATACAACATAAATGTTATAAACAAGATTGTTAGCATCCTTGCGAAAGATGGAGTTAATCAAGTTATAGTCAATACACTAACAGACTATATAGAACGTAGTAATGCAGACCAACGTGACGCAATAATTGACGAACTGATCTCTGATAAAGACACACGAAACTGTCTATTAAACCTAGTTGCAAGTGGCATTGAGTTGAGTAATACTGAAGGTACTGTAAGTCTGCGTAACAAAATGGTATCATCTGTATTTGGAGAAGATCCGTATGATACCGATGTTATAGTCAAGCTGTGGAATGCAGGATATGATTTAGCAGACTATTTTGACGAATTAAGAAATGCTCTGAACTTGTGGGCGGAATCAGATTCAGGTAAAGGACGCAAATTTCTGGATTCCATCAAATTGGAAGGTTTTCAGAAGTTATATTTGGAAGAACATCTGCCACAAATCAACGACAGTCTCTTATTGTTGCTACGTAAGGTATTCGATGAGGAGAACCTCCCTTTAACACTTAAAGAAAGAATCCTCAATGCACGAATGGCAAATAGCAACTTGGATTTGTCAGAGATACAACAACTATGGACTTCCGGTTATAACTTGTCGGGCTACTATGATGTTGTCAGGACTCTTATAGCTAAGAGTATGGATGGACATAGGGCGGAGTTAAGAACCTTTCTTGGTGCTATAAAGTTGGAGGGATTGTCAGTTCTGTATTCATCAGATGCCTTAGGAACCAGCAGTAATGACTTCATACTATTCCTTCGTAGTGTATATGGTAAGAAATTTGCCGAATATCTTGCAGAGGCAGAAAATCTTAAGGATGAATATAAGGTTCTTTGTTTTCTTGATATCGTAGACATAAATTTACTGAATCGCATCTTATCTTGGGATGCGGTTGCAACTTGGTGCAATACGCTTAAGCCCGCTCAAATTCTTGACTTTGTCAAGAATTATGTTGCGGTAGCCAATTTCGAAAGTGAGAACTTCCTGAAGAATTTGAACGCTAAGCTAGTTGCAAATGCAATCAAAACAGCCGAAGAGGCGGAACAATATCAACTGCTTAAAATACTTCCTGACGATTACGCTAGGAATCTAGTTATAGAAGAGTTTGCTGAAACAAAGCTCTACAAGCAATTTGTGGAGGAATGGTGGAATACGGAAAAGGCTGAGGTGCCCTACGTTGTATTTGACCTTGAAACGGATGGCGAAACAATCAAAGAGTTTGCCTTCCTTAAGGAAGATAACACGCGCAGTTATGAATCGGAAGATCAGCTCCGTTCGTTAGGTCGTGCTTTAAATCGACAGGATATCGTAGTTGGACATAATATTAAGGAATGGGATTTACCTATTCTGGCGAAGAAAGGAATCACAACCAACCAGTTTGTATGGGATACGCTGGAAATTGAAATCCTTCTTAACCCATGCCGATATGCCTATTCTCTACACACCAAGCACAATGCAGCAGAAGATACAGAACTTACCAATGAACTGTTTTGGAATCAATTGTATCGCCTCTCAAAAGACAAATCACTTTGTGATAGCTTGAGAGATTTTTTACCAGCGCAGATTAACAATATTCTTGCCACTCTTCAGCAGGATATATATGCTGAATACTTTAAGAAGACTGCTAAAACATCCAAACAATTCTTTCAGGAATTGCGTTCTCTTGACTCAGAGTTGGAGAAAAAGCTAAAAGAGATTGCCAAACTGGGCTCAGTAAGTAACTCTGACGTGGAGCGTATACTTCTGATTGCACCCAAAAGTCTGTGGTCAAGAATAGCACAATATATACCTGTGCAATTTCCTTCTGACGTAACCGAAGGCTACAAGGTAATCAACAAAGAAGCCCTAGATGAACATCCGTTAGACAATAAGTTGTGGAACTGCGTACTAACACGTTTCTGTGATATATGTGCTACGCCACTCTTTTGTAACTTGGCTCAGTATCTTCGTGTGGAGAACGATGGATCAGGCAAGATTACATTCACCGAAGATAATTTGGCAGAGTATCTTACCAAGCCGAAGAGTAACATAGATTGCATTGATATTGATTCGTTCTCAGACAAAAAAATGTATGAGAACAAGTATGCTCGTATCTTTACCATAGGTGCGGAACTTCAAGACCGTGTTCACAAATGCAAGGAGGCGAAAGAATGGAGTTTCAGGGAACTTATTGACAAGGAATGTAAACTTCCCATGTCAATGGCTTCGACTAACATTGCATTATTGACAGATGCAGATAAGACAAAACTTGGTATTGTTCAATCAGAATTAACAGCAAATGTATGGGCAGAAAGACAATCTAATGGTAATTTTGCCATCTATCAGAATTTTCAATATCAGAAATATAGAAATACGTTCTTAACTCATTTCGCCCCAGTGATGCCCGAGTTGGTGCCTTGGAAACTAAAGGGACAAGATGCTACCGATTCGAAGCTATATATGGTAAAAAGTCAAGGTTCTATATTGTTAGATGCTCCATCTTTAAGGGTAAGCCCTGCTTCAACAAACAGGAAAGCATATTGGAACTACCAGATGACTTTACTAACGAAGATACATGAGCAGAATCCATTGCAGCCACTGATTTATATAATCAATGACGATAAAGAACTTGGCAGTGTAGAGGAATATGCCCGTAGTAATGGATACTATGTACCTGCCATAGGTAGTGGCTTCCGTAAACTAGAGTATATTGGTACCCGCAGTAATGGTTTGGTAGTTATTACAAAAGAACAGTTCTTGGCAGGAATTGGTAATTATCGCTCTGACAAGGCGTTCTGTTACGTATGGGACAATATGGATATTGACCGTTATCTCATCATGTGGGACAAACTTCCATTCGAAGGTGACTATGAGGATGGTGCAGAAAGTGATGAAGATGAAAAGTTCAAACGAACAACGGCTAGACAGTGCATACTGGCAGCATGGCCTATCTTTGAGCATTACTGCGCATTGGTGATGGCCAACCATAAGGACACTAACTTTTATATCATAGACCCATACTTTGAGGATTATTCTGGTCTGGCAAAAACTTGTCACGCCAGGGCTTCTGTATTCACTCTATGGAACAATGAAGAAGTTTATCGTGAATCTTTAGAAAAGGCAGGATTGTTCTTCAAGGACACACGTGGTATTGAAGAGCAGCTTGACTCTGCATATCTCAAGAAAGTAATACTTGACAGTTGGGGATATGAAGATTGGAGAGAAGGTCAGGAACCTATCGTTGAGCATATGCTTGAAAGGAAGGGAGATTGCATAATTTCTATTCCTACAGGAGGTGGCAAATCCATTTTGTTCCAAGGGCCTGCGCTTGCTCGTGCCATGACTTCAAACAGATTGACACTTGTAGTGAGTCCTTTGCGAGCTCTCATACAAGATCAGGTCGAGGAACTGCATGCGAAAGGATTTGTCTGCAACGTAGATTACCTTAGTGGTGACCGTATGCAAGCTGAAACGCAACAAATTTACCGCAGAATTCAATCAGGTGAGATAGCTTTGCTGTATATCACTCCTGAAAGATTCCGTGTGCGTTCGTTCATGGATGTTCTTTATCAGAGACTTCAAATGGATAGGGGTCTCGAATATGTAGTCTTCGACGAGGCGCACTGTATTTCTCAATGGGGACAGGATTTCCGTCCTGATTATAGGAATGCGGTTCAGTGGTGTGTTGACATGAAAAATAGCAAGAATGAATTTGATATAATGGTTGCCATGTTCTCTGCCACTGTGACCACCCAAGTCGAACAAGACTTCAAGTCGTATTTCCCTGACATTGTACGACTGGGACAGAAACCTGAAGAGTATAATCCTATAAGAAAGCATATTAGCATTTCTTTTTCCGTAACAAAGGGAAAGAACAAGACAGATCAAGGACATGACCTTACGGCACGTGTAAATGCCATTAAGGACTACATCGAAGACAACAAAATCGATTTTTCAAAGAGTTGCATGCTTGTATTTTGTCGCACTCATAACGAGTGTGAAGATACGGTAGAAGCACTGAATGAACTATGTAAGGCTGCGCCTGAAGGTTCTTTATTGGCTTCTTGTGCTGAACATATCAGCTTTTTTCACGCAGGCCTAGATTCAACCCAAAGAAGCGATATCTATCGTCAGTTTAAAAACGCAGAAGAAGATCATGTGCCAGAAGACGAGCGCATAAACATACTTTGTGCGACAAAAGCCTTTGGTATGGGTATGGATATTCCCAATGTCCATTATGTAGTGCATTACAACCCACCAGCAGTCCTTGAAGATTATCTTCAGGAGGTAGGTCGTGCTGGTCGTGATAAAGGTATGTATGAAGCTGCTTTTCCTGATCGTAGTCAGATTCCGGCTTTGTGTATAACCTCTCCTGATGATTTCAGACATTTGAAAGATTTATTGGTTCGTAGTCAGATGAGTTGGTCAGATTTAACTGATTGCAAGGATAAAATTTTGGCGTTCATTCGTAGATTCAAAACAATTGAGCAAGTAAAACTCAATCCAATAGTCGTGCCATATAACATCTGGATTAAGAATGAAGAAAACGGCAAATTTCTAGATACAACGGCATCACGTCTTGCGTTCCATTGGCTGGAACATATTGGATATGTTAAGTTGAAGTACCTCGACTTGGCATATTTTGACATGACTATATCAAATAGAGAATTTCCTACTCAGAATCAGAATTCAATTAATCTATTTGGAACATCTGTCGGGTATGGCAGGCGGTATCAACAAATGCCTTCTCACGAGGCAGCTAAGCTGGTGTTCGATTATCTGAAGCTACATGCTGAGAAGTTGGAAGAGAATTCACTGTTCCCCATTTCTGAAATGCGTAGGAGCTTTAAGTCGTATAAGCTTTCGTTTGTCAAAATCATGAATGCCATTCTGGATTGCATGAAGTGTAATCTCCTGACACTAAACGAACAGATGCGTTGTGAACTTAAGGCGCGTCGTTATGGAGAGACGAGATATATGGTTAAGCATAACCAGAATATTTTCGCACTTCATATCGCAATGGATGGAATACGGAAACTGTTGTCTGATTGCAAGATAGGTGTGGAGCGAGAACTTGATATGAATGAGCGTGAATACATTCAACGTCATCTAATGGATGAGGTCAATTATGATGGACTCTTGAAAACAGAGACTAAAAAACGCAGAAAGAAAGAAGAGACTATAATATATATGCCATGGAAGGATGAACACAGTAATCCTCCCAAAGGCTGCGTGACCAAGGCCGATACCTTTAAGAACGATATACAGAAAAGAGTTGCCGTGGGAATGTTTAACATCCTGCGATATGTACCAGGTGTGACCTTCCGTATAATAAAGACGGAAGAGGATGTGCTGTATCATATTATGGTGAAGGATGAGCGATGGAAGGATTTTGTCGATAATATGGAAACTGATTGTTTGGAATGGCTTCGCTTCATCACAGAAAATACTGGAGCATTCTGTTGGGCAGAGAAGTTGCTGGAAATGAACTTTCATGATGATGGTGATAAGTTCGGATATTTCGACAAACTGCTTTCAGTTCTTAGAATACTCTCATATATAGAGCACACTCCATTGATGAATACAGGTATAGAGGTTCAAGCCACAGAGTTCACTGAATCTCCTATCGATGAAGGTATTGACGAAAAGTCACCCATGCACGATTATCGAAAAGAATTTGATACACTTGAGAAAGTAAAGAAGGTCAGACTCACTGCGATGAATATATTCTCTATGCTTCCAAGTGAAAAGCAAAGCGAATATATTCGTAAATATTTTATGTGCAGAAACTATGAAGACTATTTGGCCTTGGTGGGCGACTATGCACCTGAAAATTCCAACATCCTTAACGAACTTACCGAAGAGGCTTTGAAGATGGAAGAAGATAAACTAAAGGGCAACCAAGAGCAGCTGAGCATATACAATCAGCCTCGAAACGTAAATGTGAATGTACTTGCCGGACCGGGGTCTGGTAAGACACATGTCCTTACACTGCGCTGTGCCAAACTTATCTACAAAGAACATGTAGTGCCGAGCCATATTCTTGTCTTGGCATACAATCGTGCTGTGGTTGTTGAACTAAGGAATCGGCTGGACAGTTTGTTTACCAAACTGGGATTGAGTCGTATCGGGCATCTGTTGCACGTACATACATTTCATGCACTTGCAAAAATCTGCATGGGTGGAAAATTAGACAATCTCCCAACAGAGTTGTGGGAACAACATTTTCTTAATTTTGTAAAGAATGACGCTGCTGCGTTTCAAGCTATATTCCCCCAAATTGAGTATGTGTTGGTTGATGAGTTCCAAGATATTACGAATCCACGTCTAGAAACATTGTTTGCTATCCATAATTTGTTTCCAGATGCGAAATTCTTTACTATTGGTGATATAAACCAAAGTATCTATGGCTTTGATAGAGTTCCTAAAGACAATTGGGGACGACCTATAAGTTTAACGCCTGAACAGTATGCACAGGTATTGAATCCTCAACCCTATTATGATAGGCTGAATAACGCGTTGGCTCCTGTTCAGTTGGGTATGTTCACGAACTATAGATCATACCAAAAGATTTTGGATTGTGCTGCAATATTCATTCCAGAAGAGCGTAAGCATAATCTTCCAAAATCTTCTGCAGAACTCATGAAAAATGAGCCACAAGAGCCATATACAATATTCACAGATGCTAGCTCGGCAGGTTCATCATGGAATGAAGATCTGCCTTCATTTGTTGCCAATGTATTGCAAAATAATGAAAAGGCTAAGATAAATGGTGAGGACTATAAAATCTTCAAGACTATTGCTGTCTTCTTTAGGACAAACAACGAAGTATATCAAGGTTATGCCTTGATAAGAAACACTCTGCCCGATGGTGTAAGAATCAGAATACAAGGTGCTAGTGTTTGTGAACTTTGGCGTGAAAGGGAAATTTATAGCCTGATCGATTTGCTGCAAAAATATCCTGCAATAGAATTAGAATCAGAAACAGGCGAACGTATGAAAACTTATCTCCAAAAGCTAATGACTGATCATCCTTGCTGGAGCCAGTTCTACATCGACATAGCCTACACTCTTGTGCTAAACTATCTTGAGTCTATTAGAACGGATGAAGATGTCCATACATATGGAGATCTTGCATCGTATATTATGGATGTAGCAGGAAATGATGATGGCGGTCAGGTGTATAAGATTTATGACAAGTTCAAGAATGAGCGTATACTTAAAGAAGATAAACTTACCATCATTCTTACAACGATGCACAAGGTTAAAGGTCTTGAATTTGATGCGGTTATTATAACTCCATCATATATCGGGCTACCTTTGAAACTACGTCGTGTATATCAACCGGGCCAAGCCATAGTAATTGACGATGCGGCAGATATAGAAGAAGAGCGAAGGCTGATGTTCGTTGCTTATACTCGTGCAAAGAAATATCTGCATGTGTATAAGGGAGACCGAGAATGTGCCTTGGAACAGAGTAACATTTATACCACAGATAATCAGTCTGAGGCTCTTATCTTTGAGAAAGAACCTGGTCTTGATAAATATTATTTGTCGTATACAACGTCAGATGGCATGCAACAACCTGGTAGATGTGCAGAATATATAGAAAAAGAAGTTAAAATAGACGATCCTGTTAATATTGTACGTTATAAAGACGGCAAATACTATCTATATCATAACAATCATTATATTGGACGTTTGTCGGGTGGAAGTAGAATAGCCAAGATGGCTAGTGAAAATAATCTTGAACGCATTAATGGTTTTTTTGTCAGCGACATAAGTGCTTGGAGACTGGAAGACAGTAAAAAAGCAGACGAAAAAAGTGGTACAGATTTTACTCGAAGTTGGCAATCAATTGCTCATAGAAAAGGTTATGTACTTATTGTACAGATAGCAGGTATTGGACAATAAATCAATAAGTTATGAATCAAATAAAAGAAAGACTACAGAAAGACTACAATCTCGCGGTTGTATTCTTTAATGACAAAGATTATGAATCTTTCTTCGTTCACATACGACCATCCATTGAACTTATCTGTAAGTTTATTATTTTACCCCAATTCGGGATAAAATAGCGATTAGTTGCATGTTAAGACAGATACATG
>CANPJW010000006.1 GCA_947574505.1 uncultured Bacteroides sp.
AGACTATGTGACGAATAAAAACAGGTCGGTAAAGCCTATCTAACATAATCTCAGGGAAATTTAAACAGGCTCTTAATTTATCCGCCTATTCTCCTCCGTTCTGTAAAATACCGACATAGCGAAGCAAACAATTTTACCCAATTATCGTTAATATATAGAGAGAGTATTCTTTTTATATAATTTCGAAGCAATAATCATTTTAATCCATTTATGGAATTTCTTATTATCGTTTTCTTACTCGTACTGAATGGCATTTTTGCCATGTATGAAATTGCGCTGGTATCATCCAGCAAAGCACGTCTCGAAACACTTGCCGCCAAAGGCAACAAATCCGCCTGTGGAGTTTTAAAACAATTGGAAGAACCGGAAAAATTCCTGTCCACCATCCAAATCGGTATTACATTAATAGGTATTGTATCCGGTGCATATGGTGGGGTGGCCATCGCCGACGACCTTGTCCCTTTCTTTTCTCTCATTCCGGGCGCAGAAGCATACGCACGCAACCTCGCCATGATTACTACCGTGGCAGTCATCACTTATCTTTCCCTTATCATCGGAGAGCTGGTTCCCAAATCCATCGCCCTCAGCAATCCAGAAAGATATGCAATCTTATTCAGTCCGATTATGAATCTGCTGACAAAAGTCTCTTATCCTTTCGTCTGGTTGCTAAGTGTCTCTACCCGGTTGCTGAACAGGCTTATCGGTCTGAAAAGCGAAGAACGCCCCATGACACAGGAGGAAATCAAAATGATTCTGCATCAAAGTTCGGAACAAGGTGTGATTGACAAAGAGGAAACGGAAATGATACGCGATGTATTCCGCTTCTCTGATAAACGCGCCAACGAACTGATGACACACCGCAGAGATCTCATTATCCTTCATCCCGATGATACACAGGAAAAGGTAATGAAGATTATTGAAGAAGAACATTACAGTAAATATCTATTGGTAGACGAACGGAAAGACGAGATTATCGGCGTGGTTTCCGTAAAGGACATTATCCTGATGGTAGGCAATAAAAAGGTGTTTAACTTACGCGAAATTGCACGTCCTCCTCTCTTCATTCCGGAAAGTTTATATGCAAATAAAGTTTTAGAGCTATTTAAGAAGAACAAAAACAAGTTCGGAGTTGTTGTTAACGAGTATGGCAGCACAGAAGGCATTATCACACTGCACGACCTGACCGAAAGTATCTTCGGAGACATCCTTGAAGAGGATGAAATGGAAGAAGAAGAAATCGTCACAAGGCAGGATGGTTCAATGCTGGTGGAAGCTTCAATGAATATCGACGACTTTATGGAGGAAATGGGTATCCTATCCTACGAAGATCTGGAATCGGAAGACTTCACCACGTTAGGTGGATTGGCCATGTTCCTAGTCAGTCGCATCCCGAAAGCAGGAGACATCTTCACCTACCAAAATCTGCAATTCGAAGTGATGGATATGGACCGCGGACGAGTAGACAAACTACTGGTCATCAAACGGGACGAGGAACAGGAATAGGATAGCAAAAAACGAGCAATAGCTCACTATAATTATATTAACTTAAAGCACTTAAAAATGAAAAAAGTAATTATGTTAGCAGCAGTCGTAGCTGCTTTGGCATCATGCCAATCAAAAGCAAACAAAGCCATAGAGACACAAGCAGACAGTCTGGCTATTGCTATGACTCCGACTACCCGGTTGACTGAAGTCTATACCGGTACTCTCCCTGCTGCCGATGGTCCGGGGATTGACTATGTACTAACCTTGAATGCTGCAACTGACAATGCAGATACAGTGTACACACTAGATATGACTTACCTCGATGCTGAAGGTCAAGGACAAAACAAGACTTTCACCTCGAAAGGAAAACAAGAGACTGTACAGAAGGTAGTGAACAACAAACCGATGACAGCAGTTAAGTTATCTCCGAAGAATGGTGAAGCTCCGATGTATTTCGTGGTTGTTAACGATACCACTCTTCGTTTGGTGAACGATAGCTTGCAAGAAGCTGTCAGCAATTTGAATTATGACATCATCAAGGTAAAATAATTATTGCTGTCCGGTAAAAAACGACAAAATCATATATTCTCTACAAATATAATAAGTTACACCTGTTTTACGAAAAAGGGCTTGTCATTTGAGGCGATGTGAAATTGGTAGCATTAAGCATCAAAAAGCCCTTAAAAGACATCTATACGAGTCTGTTTCATGCTGTATGAGATAAAAATAGTCCATTTCCTATCATGTCAAAGTTTTACCGGACAGCAATATAAAATAATAAGCCTAACCCTAACCAGTAAAAAAAAGCCCTGCATAGAACCTTCGTTCTCGCAGGGCTTTTTCGTTTTCCACTCTATTATCTATACACTAATCAATGCCGTTATCCTACCACCCCGTTTCCTTCTTGCAAACGTTTCAGCCTCAGCAAGGCTTCGATATAATAATAATCTGCATAAATAATAGAAGCATCTATTTCTGAATGAGCCGGCCAATGTCCTACGCTATGCAGCAGGAATGACGGTTTGCTTTTGCCACTCTGGTAACTGTCAGAGTTCAGGCTTGTCAGTATTTCAATAGCTGCATCTTTATAACGTTTTCCGGTTCCATTCGGGAGGTAAGTGGATAATTCAAGCAAAGCAGAAGCCACCACTGCGGCAGCAGAAGCATCACGCGGAGCATCCGGTATTCCCGGGGCACTGAAATCCCAATAAGGAACTTTATCTTCCGGCAGGCGTTCGAGATAGACATCTGTCACTTTCTGCGCGAAATCAAGATACTTAGGATCTTTCGTCTCCCGATAGACTACAGTATATCCATAGATTGCCCATGCCTGACCACGCGCCCACATGGTGCTGTCAGCATAACCTTGGTGCGTTACTCCTTTTATCAGATTACCTGTAATAGTGTCGTATACCGCTACATGGTAAGATGTATAATCGGGACGGAACTGGCATTTCATCGTTTTATCGGCATGAGAAACGGCAATATCATATAAATAAGGATTTCCACCATTCTTCGCTGCCCAGAAAAGCATTTCGAGGTTGATCATGTTATCCATGATGGTATTGTGCGGCCAGTTGCGGGGTTCCACTTCACGAGGCCATGAAAGGATGGTTCCTACTACCGGATTGAATAAAGTAGCCAGCGAATCGGCTGTATCCAGAATCACTTTTTTATAAGCAGGATCTTTCGTCAAGCGATAACCGTTCCCATAACTGCAAAAGACGAGGAATCCCAAATCATGGTCATAAGCCGATGTTCGAGAAAGGAATTCCAATGAGTTCGTAAACTTCTCCGCTTCTTCCTGAATCTGTTTATCTTTCGTATATTCGTAATCATACCACAATACTCCGGGCCAGAAACCGGCACACCATTCTTCCTTCGTCGCTTTCCGGCAATTCCAGTGTTGTTCGTCCGCCATGATATTACGTGGCATCATTGTATAGTCGATGCCGGAGTCTGTTTTCAGTTCCGCAAGCGTACGTTGCGTCTGCTCTGCACAATAGTCCAATACCTTATTCACATCCAATGTACCGGACGGCTGATGAGCACACGTACAGAAACCTAACATCACAGCCAAACCTACTACAATCTTTTTCATCTTAATCTGATATCTTCGAGTTAATTCTTAATCTTTATTTCTCTTTGTCATTCACTTGAGCATTCAGTAACTTAGTCATCCCATCAGCTTACTTAGTCACCCGGAACCAGTCTACATCCGCCCATCCACGATTTCCCTCATTCGGAGTTACGCAAAACACTCCTACTTTAGCTCCAATCCATTTCCCTTGACGGGCTGTGAAAGACTCTCCCACTGTCGTATATTTCTTCCCGTCCAGACTATAAGCAAACGTACAAACAGCTCCTTTCCGAACCTTTACCTGTAAATAAACTGTTTGCCATTCATTATCTGCTACTCCCGGCATCTTCAAATATTTTACCGGAATATTTGCCAATTCTTTTATTTGTTCAGGGTTCTGCTGTTCCGCATCCTTGCAAACTGCCTGTTGCAAAATAAATTTATCTCCAGCCTTGCGGATAGAAAGATAACTGTAATCCCACCCCATCACAATGATTCCGGCTTGTTCCCCATCCTGCTTGGCAGTAAATGTCAGCTTGGTCGTAGCTGTAAATTCTTCAGCCGGAAACTTTTGCATCAACAGATTAGGAACTTCCCAGAAGTTCACAAACTCTTTCGAAAGGCTGCCTGCATACAGACGGATAAATCCCAAATCGGTAGTAAACCCGTAAGTGTCTTTTTTATTGGCATGCCATTGCCATTGTAATCCCAAATGCCGGATATTGAATTCGTCACTCTCCGGCGGAGTAGCTACCGGATAGGTCTTTCCCACATTCGGTTTCTTATAAGTCGTTACAGGTTCACCGCAACCATCTTTATCCTTGTCCACTCCGATTACAGGCCAGTCATTTATCCACGTCATCGGATTCAAGTGAATCACACGTCCGTAAGCGCCTTTATCTTGAAAATGGACGAACCAGGATTCTCCTGTATTGGTGTCTACCCAGCCACCCTGATGAGGTCCGTTTATCGTTGTCTTTCCTTGTGCCATCACGATTTTCGATTCGTAAGGGCCATAGATGTTCTTTGAGCGAAGTACCAATTGCCAACCGGTTGCCACTCCTCCTGCCGGAGCAAAAATATAATAGTATCCGTTGCGTTTATAAAGCTTCGGTCCTTCTATGGTATGATTCTTTCCATCATTTCCGTCGAACACCATCACCGGATCGGAAGTAACTTCTGTTCCTTCCGCATTCAGTTCGCAAATGACGAGGATACTGTTCACCCCACTACGGCTTCCGGCATAAGCATGTATCAGATATACTTTTCCGTCTTCGTCCCACAAAGGAGTTGCATCAATCATTCCTTTCCCAGCTTTCACCAATACAGGCTTGCTCCATTTTCCTTTCGGATCTTTGGCTTTAATCATATAGATTCCATAATCCGGGTCACCCCAATAGATATAAAACTCCCCGTTATGAAAACGGATAGAAGGCGCCCATACGCCCTTGCCGTGCTGTGCCTTATCGAAAAATTCTTTCGGTTCCTGCACCGGCAACGCATAGTTCACCAGCGACCAATTCACCAAATCTTTGGAGTGAAGAATAGGAATACCCGGGATACAATTGAAACTGGATGCCGTCATATAGAAATCTTCTCCGGCTGCACATACATCCGGGTCGGAATAATCAGCATGAAGAACCGGGTTCTGATAAGTACCGTTTCCCTTATCAGCCACCCAGGTCTTTGAAATTTCTTGTGAGCCTGCCAATGAACTGCAAGCTATCATTCCTGCTAAAAACAGAATCTTTTTACGCATATACCTTACTAATCAATTTCATTCAAAATAAGAATTGTTATTCCTAAAAACAGGTTCTTTCTACCTTTCTAAAAAAACGAATCTATCGGAAAACCGAATCTGATATCTTTTCTTTCAAACAATCTATTTACTGACCTATTTGCTTATATATACGAAGGGGATTAGGTAAATACCTAATCCCCTTCACTATTTTTTCTATTAATCTTTTAATTTAACGTCAGTTCGATAGATGCCTGTACTTTTCAATTCTCCTCCTTCAGGAAGGTTGCTCTCCCCTGATAACGGGGGAGTCGGAGGGGGTGAGTCCCCGTAGGGGGGGGAGGTGGTAGGTGAATTTGTAAATCTATATATTACTGAATAACAGGCTACTATATTTACCTACCACCCCGTCCTTCGGACACCCCTCCTTCCCGAAGCTACCCTTTATACACATCTATTTTTTTTAAGAAATAGGCACATGAAGAGTTAAATTAATTAAGGATATTCATGGTAAGCATAGTCATTATTTAATTTTTTTTTCCTAATAACACCTTTAAATATTCCAATTTGTAAGGATTTAAAGATGTGTATAAAGGGTAGCTTCCCGAAGGAGGGGAAACCATGCGGACGAAATTATATCGAACTTACGTTATCTTATGGTAGAAAAGTTGCAGTCAATACTATATATTTTCCATGAAGATGTATCTTGCTTTACCATTTGTTTATGATATGAAAAGAGGGAATAGACAAGTGCCTAATCCCCCATAAACTATTTTTCCAAAACTTCCTGGTTATTCACGATACATCATCAGTGTTCCCCAGCCTAGCTGGTCAAACGCTCCACTATTAGTACCATAACGGCTCGTTCCGTCGGCACCACACTCGGGACGCATCTTGTCGGCAGCCTGCTTGGCATATTTATAACCGCTGCCCAAATTCTTCACCTTAGCGTAGTGATTGTATAGAATCTCCCATCCCGGACGAAGGCTTCCCCGCCCTGTATCATCGGCAACAGATGTATGGGTGACACCGTGGCTTTTATTGGAACATGAGCAGTCGACACAATATTTATATGTATTGAAAGGCATTTGGTCTTTTGCCAGCAACCACGCACCGTTCGTATTCATTTGGTCGGAACCGTTACGCAAATTGAAAAGCGCCGTGTATTCACCCATCTTCATGACAACGTTGTCATTAGCTGCAAAGAAATCAAGTTGCGGCACTGATTTATTGCCTAAATAGAAAGTATAAGCCATCTGGCAAAGATTTGCCGTTACCGCAACAGACATCATGGCATGTCCCTGGTCGCGACCACTTTCCTGATTCTGTGCAATTCCTTCACCGCTTCCCAACGGATCAGTAAATGTACCTTGAATCAATTTTCCAATATAACCATTTCCTACCCCATTATAAAAATAGTTCACTACATAGTTCACCATATCATCTTTTTCGTTTAAGATGCCAATAGCCAAATAAGAAGCCAGACTCACCAAATCCCAGTTAGCCCAATAGTGGTCGTTACACTGTCCAGCATGATTCTTCAAGAAATCAAGATTCTTGGTAGCAAATACATCCATCATCCACTTCTTAAAATCTGCCTTATCATTATCCGCCCACTTATCACAAGTTTGCATAATTTCAGCAGCATTGGCGAAAGTGTATCCCTGCACACCGGCTGCCAGCACTTGATTAGCATCATTAGATGTAATTCCTTTACACTTATCCGCCCAAGCATTCATTACCTTAATAGAAGCATTAGCATATTCTACATTTCCCGTCAGCTTCCACAACATAGCCAATTGATAGGCAGCAGCCGCGTCGCGCATAGCTTTATCATAGTTTTCCCTATCCACTCCCGTACCGGTAGGATCACCACGCACAATCCATTCGGTGGGGTCTGCCACATAATTTGGTAAAGCATAGGCACTGTTCTTCAATTTCTCAAATTCATCTTTTACAGCTTGTGGAGCCGTACCGTCATCCAACATGGTCTTTACACGAGCAAAATCTGCATCACTGTACATAGCACACGGATGTTGGTAAGTATAACGCCCGTCGACCTCAATGTAGGGCATAGGCCAGCTATCTATATCGGTTGTTCCATCTTCGATTTCACTAGAACAGGCTGAAAAGCCTGTTGCCAATAAAAGTCCTAATGCAAATATCATATTCTTTTTCATACTGTCTTCATTAATGGTTATTATTCAATTACTTGCCTGCCGCCACTTCTGCTTCGGCAAAAGCTTTAGCTTCATCCAGACTCTTGAAAGTGCGAATCCAATAAACTGTATATTTACTAGTCGGCAAGTTTTCATTCATTATATCAGCTATCTTTACTTGAAAAGTATTAGCAGTTACTGTGCCTGCCGCAGCAACGCCGGGATTTAATTGAGCCACATCATAATACAACATGTGTGTACCATCATCCAGTATTACCCCCGTATTACACTTTTTACCACTTACGTTTCCGGCACTTGTCACTAAATCCAATGTATATTCCCCTCCTTTTCCGGAGCCTTTTCCGCCACTCGGCAAAGTGGTACGCAATGCGATAACAGGATATTGTCCAAAGTCCATCGTAACGGGTACAGCGGTATATTTCAAGTCGGCACGTTTCATTGTTGCATTTTGTGCACCGGCGGTGACAACCATTTTCCCATCTTCAATAGCGATGCTTGAATAAGCTTGCCCCAGTCCCCAATTCTTAAATTCATTCCGACCGTCCCAAATCCACCAGCCACTTACAACTGTAATAGTAGTGGTAGATTTTGCGCCTGTTGCCTGGCAAGTAGCAGTAATCTCAGTTGTACCGAATCCCTTCGGAGTAACCACACCCAAATCTACAGTAGCTACATCTTCATTACTAGATGTCCAGTCAACGGAACCTAAAGTTGCGTTAGCAGGTGTATAAACGACATCCAGACTTATATCTCCCAAAGAAACGCAGACTGGTTCGGTATAGGGTTTGATTTCAACATTCTCTACCGGGATATATTTCACTACGGTCAAATCATACGAACCAAACACCTTGCTATAATCGTGCGTATAAGCCAGGATTTTTGCTGTTCCGGCTTTCTGGCAAGTCACTAATCCATTTTGCGAAACAGTAGCCACATTTTCATCAGTACTGCTCCATGTCAAATAAGAATATGTATGATTGGCCGGTAATATGTCAGCAGTAAACTGCAAACGGTCCGTTTCGTAAATCACTTCTCCCTCACGTGGATTAACAAGTGTCACACTTTCGGCTTTTATTATCTGAGGGATAACATTTACTGTCACTGTAGCCTCAGCTCCAAAACCGATAGAAGGTGTAGCACTAATCACAGCCGTACCTTCTGAGACACCGGTAATTGTACCGTTCTGCGACACACGCGCCACAGCTTCATTCGTAGATCTCCAAAGAATAGTCCGGTCTTCCAAATCATCCGGTGCTTCCACTTTATAAACAATGGTAGAATCCATATCAATAGCCAACGGCAATGTTGAGCTGACATCAAACGTAATGGAATTAATCAATTTTGCTTCGGGCATGGCAGGTGTAAATTCTTTATCCTTGTCGCATGCAGTCAAAGCCAGACAGGCTGCCATTATTCCCATTGACACACCTTGCAAGTTCTTATATATCGATTTTCTATTTTTCATACCTAATTATAGTTTAATGAATGAAAGGAACAGTTATTCTCCCCAACCCGGGTTTTGCTTTAAGTTCGGGTTCAACTGCAACTGGTCTGTAGGCAACGGATAGAGATAATGTTTGCTTTCCCATTTACGTCCGGTTTCCAGTATAATATAACCTTCGCTGTTTTTGGCGTAAGAGACATTCGGCCATTTGGTTTCGTATTCCGTACCCTTCCACTTGATACCCAAGAAATCCTTCGGCATTTCTGTTTCTGCAGTTTTCCATCGTTTCAGGTCGTCGATACGGAAACCTTCGTTAAACAATTCTACTGTGCGTTCGCGACGGATTTCATCACGCATATTCAGTCCGTATGTCGTAACAAAGCTATTGCTCAGTTTTGGCATTTTCGCATTGATGCGGTTACGCACCAAATTCAGAGATATATTTAAATCTTCGTCCGAAATGGCATCATCCCGCTCAAAGACTGCTTCCGCATAGTTTAACAACACTTCCGCATAACGGATAATCGGATAATCGTAGCCTTCATTTTCTGATTTCACATTCCGTTCCGTTGCCCACTTCTGATTAGCGTAACCGCTGCCACTTGCAGGAGAATAGCCTTTGATGGAAGCCGAAGCTCTATCCACAGCGTCATTAGTCCAATTGACACGAGAATTTTCATTACTCCAGTAATACGCGCCGGGTACACACAAGGTGTAAAGCATACGGTTATCACGGTTCAGATATTCATGAGCAATCTTTCCATCTGTCTTGAACAAGTATAAAGACGATTTTTCAATAGGAAGCCCATCCTGGCAAAGATACATCGCCGCAAACTTTTGAGAAATCAGTTGTGCATTGGCAAGACATTCTTTCGTTATATTCTTGCCTATCGGATTCAATGTTTCGTCATGACGGCGGGAGAAAATATATTCTGTATTAGAACCCTTCAGGAGTCCTGCAGGATTGGATTTCACATCTTCCAGAATAAACATGTATTTCTGAGCGCTATCCCCCAACACAGCCGGAGTGTACAAAGAGAACTTCTTGCTGTCTATCACTTCTTTGGCAGCTTTTGCAGCAATATCCAGCAATTCTTTACCACGTGCCTCATTGCCGCGGAATTTCTGCCATGTACCTTCATAAAGAGCAACCCTTGACAAGAATGCCCAAGCACCTTCGCTTCCAACTCTACCATTTTCTACCGCAGAAGTAAGCGGCAACAATCCGGCAGCCTCCTTCAAATCCTGAATCATCAGATCGGCAACTTCTCCACGGTCATTACGGGCAGCATTCATTTCGGGAGCAGTAACATCCAATGGAGTTTTTGTTATTATGACATCGCCATAGAGCTGCAACAGTTCAAAATAGCAGTAAGCACGGAAGAATTTTGCTTCGCCTATGTATTGAGCAATATCACTTTGGTTACTGTAAGTTTCAGCTTTCTGCAAGAGAATATTAGTACGGCGGATACGGTTGTAGTTGTCCGTATAGTTATTATCACCTGCCGGAATGGAGTTTGTTCCATTGCTATAAACATTCGTTCCACCTTTATCCATAATCAAGTCCGAACGTTTGTCTGAATGGGGCGCATCATAGACACTGTTCGAGAAGTCGCGCGTCCAACCATAAAACTGATTGGCAAATAATTTGAAGTCAGATGCCTCTCCCCAATAGTTACCATCTGCAATCTGGTCTTTCGGATCCAAATCAAGACATGAATAAGTAAGGCATCCCAATGCCAGTATCAAAAAAGCTTTTAATGTATATTTCATAATTCGTCTCAATTAAAAGGTTAAGTTTAATCCAAAAGTCACTGTACGTAAGAACGGATAACGCTTTGCATCGTCCACAGTGCGACTGGCTTCCGGATCCCAACCGTCGTTGATATTACTGTGTTCCCAAAGGTCGGCTCCCGATACATAGACACGAGCTTTAGAGAGCACTTTTGTCTTGTTTAGCAAAGAAGAAGGCAATGTATATCCCAATGTCACATTCTTCAGACGGAGATAAGAACCGTCTTCTACCGCCCACGAGGAACATTGGTAGTTATAGTTATTTATTTCACTCACATTAGTCAGCGACGGATAATAAGCGCCGGTATTTTCCGGAGTCCATGTCTTCCCGATGAACTGATTACTTCCATTCTGGTAAGCCGTACGCATCGGAATTCTCCATGTGCTCTTATCGCGCCATACGGTACGTTTGCCTGCTCCCTGGAACACAATAGAGAGATCGAATCCGTTCCATTCGACTCCTGCGTTGAACGAGAACTGCATCTTCGGATCATCCGTACCCAAATATACAAGGTCTTCTTCATTCAGTTTGCCGTCCTTATTCACATCTTCAAACATATTGTCACCCAAACGCAGGTTGGTTAATGTGCCGACAGAACTGTTGTTCTTATACTTATTTACATATTTCTGTAATTGTTCTTCTGTCTGTATCTTACCACAATAACGGAGTCCGAATACAGAGTTCAGCGGATATCCTTCACGGTCAGAACGTACTCCTGCCTGAATAACGCCACTACCACCATTATCTACCAGTTCATTGGTGGCGTAAGTGAATGTACCGCCTACGTGATAATTCACCCTGCCAATCTTATCAGACCAGTTAATCATACCTTCCCAACCACGAGCCTTAAATTTACCCTTGTTTGCCGTAGGTGCTTTATCACCCAATATGCCCGGATAAATCACATCAATCAGCATATTATCACTTTTCTTCCAGAACAGTTCGGCCGTACCCGTCAAACGATTGCGGAAGAAACCGAAATCAAGTCCGATATTATAATTATGAATACGCTCCCAAGTACGGTCAAGGCTTGGTAATTTCTCGTTTGTATTTACATAGGATACTTTTCCATTACCCAGTAAGGCTCCTTGTGTTGCCTTAAAGTTATACAATTGCGTACCGTCATAACGGTCTACGCCCGCCTGGTTACCAACACTACCATAAGAAGCCCTTAATTTCAATTCATCAATGAAGTCCAACTTTTTGATGAAGGATTCTTCAGAGATACGCCATCCGCCGGAAACACCCCAATAGAATACCCAACGGTTTTCAGGCTGGAACTTGGAAGAGCCATCGTAACGGAACTGGCCTTCCAACATGTATCTGGAACGATAATTATAATTGGCACGTCCGAAATAAGACATGACAGCCTCCTGCCATTTAGAAGAACTTGTCTTTTTATCGTCACTCGTCAAATAAATTAGTCCGTCCTGACTATTCGGAATCTCCAAAGAAGGTAAAATACCCATTGAACGAATATAAGTGTATTCATATTCTTTCATATTATACTGAGAGCCGACCATCACTTTCACATCATGTACATCTGCAAACAGGTGCGACCAGTCAAGATGTCCTGAAACAGAGTAGAAATCTGTCCGTGAATTTGACTTTGTATATGAGCTTTCAGCTTCTGTCGGAGAAGTACGAACCACACGGTCGCCGGCATAATTATACCAGTCTATAGATTTTTTCTGAGTATCACGAGTCGCGGTAGACGTATTATATCCGGCTGTAACAGAAAACTTCAGGTCTTTCATTATCGAATAATTAAAAGTCTCGCTGATATTGATAGCCGAAACTTTCAGTTTATTATCACCTCCTAGTTCGCAAAACCAGTTAGGACCACCCCACGTACCCCAAGCATAAGGTTTTCCATCCGCTGTTGCTGAAGGGAAGCCCGGCTGTTGTACACCTGTGGACAGAGCAGAACCAATCTGGGTTGGGGCTACCTGATCCTGGCGGTTATAAGCAATCACCGACTCAATAGATGCCCTGCTCGACAACTTAAAACTATTGGTCAGACGCAGGTTATAACGATTGTTATTGTTATTTCCCCATTTCAAGTTACTATCATCAAACATATATCCTAAAGAAAGACGATATCTGGATGCATCTGAACCACCTGAAACAGCCAGTTCATGTTGAGTTGAAGCTGCTGTTCCCCACATGATATCTTGCCAATCCGTATCAAAGAATACAAAATCAGCCACATCGGTAAATCCATTAAACGGATTGGTAGTGTTGTCCAGATTTATATATTGGTTTTTGTAAGCTAAAGCCATCTTTGCGTACCGCATCCAGATATCGTCATCGTTATAACCATCATTAGTACGCGCCTCCATCAAAGCAGAAGCCCATTCTCCCAGACTCATCAGGTCTGGAGACAGACCGATAAACTTTGCCGTCACCGAGCCATTGTACTCTACTTGCACCTTGCCTTCCTTAGCCTTTTTGGTAGTCACCAATATTACACCACCGGCAGCCTTGCTACCGTAAATAGAAGCAGAGGCATCTTTCAAGAAGTTCATGGATTCAATATCCGAAGGATTCAGCAAACGAAGTTCGTTCACACTTTCGTATTCCACACCGTCAATAATTACCAATGGGGCCGTCGTGTTTTTAGAAACCGCACCACGCAGACTCATATTCCAGCTTTCGTCGCCCGGAGCAGTAGAACTACGGGTTATGATAACTCCCGGCACCTGTCCTTGCAATGCCTGTACGGGGCTGGACATTGTACCTTTGCTTTCCAGCATTTTATCATTCACAACTGTAACGGAACCTGTCATTGTCGCTTTTTTCTGCATACCGTAACCTACGACTACTACCTCATCCAGCAATTCTGAATCTTCTGTCAGCACAATCTTCACTGGAGCAGAACCGTTGACATTTACTTCATTCGCTTTATATCCGATATAAGAAACAACCAAGATACCCGGCTTTACATTACTAAGCGTGAAATTTCCGTCAATATCCGTAATCGTACCCATAGTTGTGCCTTTCATCAGCACACTCGCTCCAATCACAGGTTCACCTGTAGCATCCACCACCGTTCCTTTCACTGTAATAGTCTGCATGACTGTCTGTATTTCCAGAGCGTCTGCATACGCTGTCTGAGGAATACCTGTCCAAAAGGCGGAAGCCATCATCAACGGAAATACTACTTTCTTTGATGAGCTTTTTAAGATATTATTCATACAATTAAATTTGAGGTTTAAAAATAGTATTAAATTTTTGTTCTCTAAAATAAGGTGAGGCATACAAATACCTCTTTGTAAATTCTGACTCCTTTTCCATAAGCACAAAGGGTTATTTATTAATGAATAAGATTATATACAATTCCGGAAAAACTCGCGCATTTCACGACGTCCCAGAAACAGATGGTTTTCCACCGTCCTGCAACTTAAATTCAGTTCATTTGCGATTTCCGGAGACGTTTTATTTTCGAAGCGGTTCAATGTATAAATTAACCGACGTTGTTCGGGCATAGCTGCCAAGCGGGTCCGTTCCATTGTCATTAAATCATCCCCGATAATTTTTTCTTCGGTTTCATTGGTAGAAGTGGACATAGTATCATAGATGTAGCTGTCTATCTCCTGCTTCTTATAATAACGGCGGATGTAATCGGTTACTATATTGCGTGCAATGGTGAACAGGAAATACTTCACTGTATCCGGACGGAGCATTTGTTTATAGTCCAGCAGACGCACAAATACGTCTTGGGTCAAATCCTCCGCTTCGTAACGATGAGTGATACGATAAGTAATATAGGTAAGAATCACCTGATAATATTCTTCATAAGAACGGGTGATAATGTTGTCGGAAGTGTTAGTCATTGTATCCATAATACTATCTTTTTCGGTTTTGATCACGATGCAAATATAGAGGTGATTCCAGATATAACAGTCAAAAAATAAAGCAGATCAATCTCATCGAATCGAGATAGACTTCTTTTAAATTATACCATTCATTATCAGAATATTACATTTATATTTCATTGAGTCTCATTTTATAAAATGAGACTCAATTATCCCCATTTAGAGAATCTTGGAGAACATTTCTGATAACTCGCAGTTATTTAGCAAAGCACTACAAGGCAGATTTGTATTCAGGAAAATAAGCCTATCAATGGCCTTCCAATAATTCGTAATCAATAATTACTATATAAAGGTTTTCGAATTAACATTTGATATGACAGTAACAAATTACATATATGAAAGTTAACTTCGTAGACAAAACCACTATAAAATACTATATATCAAGATAATAAATAAGAAATTCGCTAAAAAGTTACTGCCACAACTGTCAACTGCCAACTATGGGCTTATTTATTTGATAAATATAGCTATGTTAAAAGAGCATTTGTATTCAAATATTACTTTTATTCATTTTTATCGCATACTATCCTACATTTCTCTTCAAAGCAGTAAATAATCAATTTATATAAACATTATACATAACAAAAGGCTACTGCCAAAAATTAATCAATGAAATATTCTATAGTTTTTAATCGAATCACAAAAAGACATACACAATTGATTATCAACAAACTACAAAGACATAGGAAGAAAATCTACTGACAAACAAGCCTAAAGTGGCAGTTGACAGTAGTGGCAGTAGAAAATGCGGCCATAAGTAGTGCAAAATACATACAAAAACGGATTAAAATCCAAGCAAGTACAAGAGTAAAGCAAAACAAGTGCAAGAAAGAAGATAAACAAGTAGAACATTTGGGTAAATCAAGTACTGGATATCAATGAAAGATGTACATGAAACCGATAAAAGAAGTACTTACTCTTCTTTGGCAGTTCCACCGATGCTACGAATATATTCGTTCGGAGTGACTCCCGTACTCTTTTTGAATGACCGGAAGAAAGAAGCACGTGAGCTGAATCCGCAAAGTTCTGCCAATGCGGTTAACGTATAGCGGGAATAGTGGCTGTCCTCTACCATTTTCTTGAATTGAGCGACGCGGTATTCATTGATAAAGTCGTAGTAGGACTGGTTCAGATACTGGTTCAAAAGATACGATAACGAATGTGAAGAAGTATCCAATGCGGAAGCCAGGTCACCCATTTTCAAGTCGGGATTAATATAAGGCTTTTCTTTCTCTACATAAGTCACCAGTTTCTTATGAAGCTCTTTGCATTCCTCTTCAGTCAGCCTGTTGGTCTTATACTTCTCTTCGGTAGCGACGGACGGTTGTTCAGAAATCACTTCCGGTTGTTCGGCAATCGTTTCCGGCCGTTCCGTCACTTGTTCTTTCCCGGATATATCCTTTGCCGGTGTAGAAACCACCTGAGCGGGAGAGGGAAGCAAGCGGCGCATACGTTTCCAGACATAATAGCGTATAAAGGCTACAATTCCTATGATTAATAAGATAGAAAGCATCCATCCCCACCAAGGAATCATAGGACGTACCGTCACTTGGCAGATAGCTTCCGAATGTTCATTTCCCGGAAGGCGGACACGGAATGTATAAGTCCCGGAAGGAAGTCCATAATAAGAGACTTCGTTCTGTGCAGCCAATAGTTTCCAGTCCTTATCAATCCCTTCCAACTGATATTCGTACAGTAAGGCAGAAGGCAGACCGTAGGCAAAATCCGTAAAGCAGAAGGTCAGATTATTCTGATTATATTTCAAGGACGAACTGGTAAAGGAAACGCCGTTAGCCAATATATCCGTAAACACAATCGGACGGACTTTACCACGCACTTCATCCACCCGCTTCGGGTCGACGTAAATCAATCCTTTGGTATTGCCGAACCATAGTATTCCTTTATCGTCTTTATAGGCAGCCCCATTCGTAAAGGTGGGCCCCGGTACTCCATCATTGAAAGTGAAGGCATCGTACTCTTCTCCTTCTTCCTTTATGCGTAACAATCCATCATTGCAAGCCACCCACAACCAACCTTGGTTATCTTCCACAATCGACATCAGCGAATTGTCAGGAAGCGTAGAAAAGACGGAACGGTTCCGAAAACGATCCATCGTTAAAGTAGAGGTAAACAGACTTCCCTTTTCACGAATAAAATAAAGGTCGTGTCCGGTATCTTCGTAAATGGTGCGCACCTTATCCCTATGCACAAATCCTTCAGGGAACACATTCGATCGTAAACTTTGAGAAGCAGGATCATATATACACATACCGGTTTCCGTAGCAATCCATCCTTTGTCGGTGGAGTCAAAACTAACTTCATAAACGTTACCTTCCGGCAATTGGGAATTGGCGCTGGTAAAGTGTTTGATCTGTTTTGCCTGTTTATTATAACAGAACAATCCCTGTGAAGTGCCTATCCAAAGATTTCCTTTCTCATCCGGTCGCACACAGAAGATATGTCCTTTCTGAAACAGCTCTGCATCTCCATCTCCTCCCTGGGCAAAATATTTTAGAGATAACGTCTCCGGATTCAACACCATCATGCCTCCGCCATACGTACCAATATAATATTCGCCTTCATAAAAACAGATAGTCAATATCAAATCCGAAGTCAAAACAGGTTTCACAAAACTCTTTACGACTCCGGTAGCTTCATTTATATAATACAAGCCGTCACGTGAACCAATGACTTTTTCGTGTCCTCTGTTGACAAAAGAACGAATGGAAAGATTGGCAGAATTAAACAGAGGAGGATAAGCATAAGTTTGGAAAAGACCATTCTGATAAAGTGAGTAATCTAAACCTGCCTGGAAGTGTCCCACCCAAACAGCACCTCTGTCATCCACCAATAGCGAATAAATGGAGTTGCTGCGAATGCCTTCTTTATCACTCACATCGTGACAAAAACGACGTGTCACTTGTTGGGCTTTATGCGAAAGGAAATGAACGCCATTGCCATCTGTAGCAATATATACAGTCTCCTTTCCATCACTGGATATGTCGGAAATGACATCACAGCCTAAAGACACTGCATGCGAAAAGCTCTTTTTGTTTATATCGAAACGAACTACTCCCTGACTCATTGTACCTAGATAAAGGGTTTCCCCAATACGAGTCAGGCAGCGGAAGTAATCGGCCTCGGGAACATTCTCCTGAAAATGCCAGGAATCAATCTTTCCGTCTTTCAATGAGTAAGAGAACAAGCCTTGCACTGTAGCCAGCCATAACGCACTTTTATCTTCATTCAGACAGAGATCCATAATTCGATTACAGGCAGCCAGCATATTCCGGTCGGTCAATACTTGGAGCAACTGCCCGTCTTTATGAATGAACAAGCCTTTCTCCGTACCGATATAAAGAATATCTCCGTCGGACAGCAACGTATTGACGGCAAAGTCTATCTTTTCGGGGACAATCCTCTCCAATTGGCTGCTTGCACGGTTCAACCGCCAGAGTCCGATACCATTTCCCACCCAAAGCTGATTGTCGGCTGTTTCCGTGATGCAGTTCACCCGTTTCTTTCTTCCGGAATCCACGCCTCGAAATTCATAATGGCGAACTTTCACACCATCGAAACGGTCGAGGCAATTATCTGTCCCCAACCATACAAAACCTTCGGAATCTTTATAAATGGCATTGACCAACAGTCCGGACAGTCCGTCGGACATGACGACATTACGGAATGTGTAATTCCAGGCTTGCAGTTTCATACCACAAGCCAGATATATTAATATAAGAATCAGATATTTAATCGTGTTCTTCACTTACAACTGCTTCCTTTCATATTAAACATGTGCACAAACATACATAAAAATCTCCAAAAGAGCACATTCCTTTTCCTAAAAAAGTAGCCCCTCTGTATTCTCTATATGTACATAGCTAAATACGAAGGGGCTAAATAATTTACTCAATGCTATTGAAGATTTATTGATATTTCACTTTCACATGAGCATTTTTGTAAACAACAGGGAAGTTACAATATTATTCTTTATTGAACGCTTTTCAAAAATTCTTCCAATGCAGCATTAAATTCTTCCGGGCGTTCCATATTCAGCATGTGTCCGCAATCGTCAATTACTTTCAGTTTTCCATTGGGAAGATATTGTAAGATGGGAGGTTCTTTTGAGAATCGGTTACCGGAAGAATGACCTTCAACAATTAAAGCAGGTACATCGGGATGATTCTTTTTCAATTCCTCAATGGCATCCAAACCAGCTACCACCCGTACTTCTTTGTGTAGCGGTTGCCACGCATCCCACTCATCGATCATTTGCCATAGAGACTCACGCATCCGTTCACGCTGGCTGCCACCTGACTTCATCAATCCTTCAAACCACTCTTTCTTCATCACATCTACCCCTTTCTCTTTCAAAGCAGCAATCTCCTTATCACGTACTCTTGCTTCTTCCGGAGTCATCGGTTCACTGGGACCTTTCGATTTCCGGATGTTTCCACTGGCTAAAAAAGCCGATAACATCCGGTCTGGGAAATACGCCAACATATCGGCAGTAATGAACCCGCCCAAAGAAAGCCCGACGATATGTGCTTTCTTAATGTGCAAAGAATCCATCAAAGTAACTAAATCTTCAGCGTGTGTAAATTGATAGTCTTCCGTTTGTGAAGACGAAATGCCGTATCCTCTCAAATCGTAACGAATGACACGATACTTTTTCGCAAACACAGGAAATTGTTCATCCCACATACGATGGTCGAGCGAATGACCGTGTACAAAGATGACAGGTTCACCCCGACCGGCTTCTTCATAGTATAGAGAACCGTTGCCCACTTCAACGCGGCCTTGTTTCACAACCAACGGATGTCCCTTTACAATCTCTGAGATAGAAGCACCTGGATAGTACTCTTTACTCACCCAGCCTTGAATAACAGAATCTAATAAAGAGAAGTTATAACGACTCCCTTGTACGGATGATACATTGCAGGAACCTGCAATAAAACAGATACTTATAAAAATTACGATTAATAATCTTCCCTTCATGTTCATTATCTATTAACTTCGTATTAAACACCAATTACACGAACTACGCTATTGTTTGATGCAATTATAATTATAAAACCGCGTAATTCGTGTAATTCGTTCTTAAAATTTTCTATTTCGACTGTAAATCCCAATATACCATTTCATGGATAAATGAAAAAACTCCGTTCTACCGGTTCGGCAGTCTGTACTTCTCCTGCCAATCCATATTGCCATGCCACCACAGTCACTTTCAACGGGAACTTACTGCGTGGGGGAATTCGAGTAAATATCAATTTGTTTCCCTCTATTTCTGCCGGCCCTTCTTTTACATAGTAATATACGGGTAGCCCGCAATCGGAAGTTGCATGTAAAGAGATAGTTTCCGTGCCTTTCTTCACATCGTCAAGACCCGGAAAAAGAATATGCTGGCGTTTACCTTCCGTATTGCGATAGGGAATCCGGAAACTAAGTTCCTGAACTGTGCTTTTATAATGCTTGTCGCCGTCATTACCGGCTAATAAACAAATATCTCCCGTACGACGCTGATTGTACATTCCCATACGGTAGAAACGGACAGTAAAGGTGGTGTCGTTCACTTTCTGAACCGGGCCACAGATACGGGTTATTTCAGGAGAAGTGAGCGAATGTTCGTCAGAAATTGCAGTATGCAAGCTGTCCATATATACGGCTTTCAGATGAAAAGTCAATCCGTCTTTTTCCGGCAGGAAGCGGGCGGCAACTTTCACATGGGATTTGGGATTGTATGTGAGTAATTGCCCCTTTTGTACGAAACCTAAATATTGTGGTTTCTTCCCTCTTTCCCGGCGATAGCGCTCTTCCGTCATTTCAGCCATTTCCTTATCGAAATACCAGAATGCATCGTGCGAGTCTCCTTTGTACTCTTTATAAGGAGCAGCCTTTGCACGTTTCTTCTGATTCGGATGCCACCTTTCGGCAAGCCAGCCATTCTGCGGATTCAGCTTCTTCAATTCCACAGGCTTATTCAAGTCATACGTTGCGGGCATACGATATTCCAGTGCTTTCTTTAAAAACAACGCAATATAACCGGCGGTGCGGTCGGCTATATCGAAATGTCCTCGTCCTGTGTCGCAAAGGAAAGAGACGCAACTTCCAGGGTACATCATACGGAATGCCAAAGCTGGATTTACACGGTCTTCCCACCATTCGTATTCGCCTTCAATCATCAATCCAGGGATGCCGTCAATCGTACGTTTCCCCCACTCCATATTGTCACGCCCATATCCGGTAAGGTTAGTGCGTGGCGCATCTCCATGCAAAGAGATAATGGCTAATGTGCGGTCGGGATTCCAGGCGGCGAAGTTCCACGGGTAGGTAGCCATTGCCGAATGTCCGAACGGAACAATCGGAGCATATTTCAATTCGTTATATCCGCTGACAGAAGCAAAGTCATCCAGCATTTGTTCAAATGCCTTCTGGCTTCCGGCAGTTATGTCCCATTTCTGATCCCACCCCGGAGTAATCCATATCAGTGCCAGATCTATTTCAGACATTCTCTCCCGAAACAAGGCGTTCTCAAACAGAGTTTCTTCCGTCATATTATGAGTACCTATCATAACCCCTTTTACCTGGATACAATCAGACGGTATCCATAAAAAAGCCTGCGGATGGTCATTCGTTTCGTTGGAAACAATGCCTGGTATTTTCACAGACCACTGCCATTCCGCTGCCATATTGCTGGGTAATAGAATAACGGACATTATTCCAAACACCAAAAATCGAAGTAGTCTCATGTTTAATTCATTTTTATTCTCTAATTTAAAAAAGGAGTGATGAGAAAACTCTCTTCTTCTCTCATTACGCCCCGAAACAAAAAACATAAATTTACCTACTTAAGCGGAGTAAAATGCAATGCAGCTCCGCCACTTGCTTTTAGCTTCAGAGTAAGTTTGTCGCCTGCCTTTATTTTCTTATGAGTACTGCGTACTTTCGTCCGTGTGTTCAATTTGTCGTCATCTTCATAGAGATGAAGCAGATATTTCTTTCCCGATTCCAGGAAATCCGTAGTCAATACGATAGTACGGGCTTCTGTATTGGTCATCGCTCCTACAAACCAGTCATTTCCTGAGCGACGGGCCTGAACTATGTATTCTCCAATTTCTCCGTCAAGCGCACGGCTATCATCCCAAACGCTCGGAATGGCTTTCCAAAACTCCAGTTCTTCTTCTCCTTTATAAAATTCCGGTCGGTCATACCAGAACATGAACTGCAATGGACTGTAATACACTGCTGCCATTGCTAACTGATGCGCTTTCGTATTCTTCACTCTGCCATTAAAATAACACAGTGTATAATCCGCAGCGCCTGCCAGGAAACGTGTATACGGAAGAACCGTGTTATGTGTAGCATCCGGCATCTCTTCGTTTCCACGGATACCTTCCTGTGTCATCAGGTTGGGATAGGTACGGCTGAAACCTGTCGGACGATACTCATCATGAATATCTACCATCAGGCCGTATTCTCCACATTTACGGACTGCATCATGCAGCCAGGTGCTCCATCGCTGATTACCAATCTGCACAAAACCGAACTTGATACCTTTCAATCCCCACTTCTTATATAAAGGTAATAAAGTATCCAATTGCTGCACCAATGCACGCTGATTGACGTATACCATAAGTCCGATTCCCTTCGATTCGGCATACTGGCACAAAGCAGGTATATCAAGGTCTTTATCCGGAGAAACAGTAGTGGCATCCGAACTCACTTTCATTTCCGGCCCGTACCAGCCTGCATCCATGTGCACATACCGGATGCCACGCTCTGCCGCGAAGTCAATGGCCGCTTTCACCCTATCCTGTTTCAGGTCGCCCGAACGGAATACTTTCCCCGGTTTAATCCAAGAAGTATCAGCCAGTTTGCAAGCCGGATTCAGATTCAAGACAATATCATTGTTGTTAATCAAATCGACCGGACGTTCGCCAGCCATGATAACACGCCACGGAGTGCTGTAAGGAGAAATAATATCGACGCTGCTATACAGGCTTGTCTCCAAAGTGGAAGGTTTCTCTGCCGACAAACGGAATTTACCACGGGCATAATCCACCATCTCCGCTTCCAACAGGGCAACTGATAATCCATCAGGCAGTTTCAAGGTCAACGGACGTTCACTCTCCTCTTTTCCCCAACCTTCCAACGGACGAAGTACATAAGGCCCTTGTGCCCAACGCTCATAATAAGCCATTGTTCCTTGAGGCATTGTGAAACTGGTTTGCTCGCCTATGATATGCAGGAAAAGCCCGTTGGTTGTTTCCGGAAAATGATAACGGAAAGCGACTCCTTCATCATAGGCACGCACTATGATATTCATGAAGTAATTCTTACGCTTATCATAGCCACCATCTTGTACTCCGTCTCCTTCACCTTTCTTGAATTTCAGGGTCATCTCATTATAACAGTCACGAATCTCGGCACGTTCCCCATATACAGGTTTCCATGTTTCATCCGCTTTCCGTCGCTCTGTTCCCGTCAACTTCAGATTCTCACACCAGAAATGACAAGTGTCATTCGGAACACCCAGTGCCGACTCGAACAACTGATTTTCAATCAAGACACCCAATTTACTTTCTTCAATTACCGGACGGTTCTTGTAAGTCAAGGTGTAATACATTTGCACATTATCCTCTCCCACCGCACGCTGATAGAAGGTAAAACGATACGCTCCGTCGGGAGACGTCAGTTCCTGACGGGTTTCTGTCATTACATCCTGCGCTTTCAACAATGCCGGTATCACCAGCAATAAAAGCAAAATTCTTTTCTTCATTCTATTTACGTTCATGTTTATTCTTCTTTCCTATTAGATACGAACAAGAAGGAAATTATACTCAAACAAATTATTCACCGGAGAGATTATTCCATCTGCTCCCTATAAATAGTAGGTGTCATCCCCGTCACCCGTTTAAAGATACGGTTGAAATGCACAGGAGATTCAAATCCGCACGTCGCACTGATTTGTGATATATTCATCACACTACTATTCAACAGTTTACAGGCATACCCGATACGCATATCAAGCACATACTCTTTGAATGTCTTTCCTGTGTTTTCCTTGAAATAACGGCAGAAGGCGGTAGGATTCATGGCTGTATAAGAAGCAATCTCATCCAGACCGACAGATTCGGTATAATGTTTGTTCAGATAGGCAATCACTTTTTCCATCCTTTCATTACGCATGATGGAAGGGGACGGGGTATAATGGGAAGTAGTCAGATACTTCCTGTGATTGCTGGTAGCCATCATTTGCAGAAGTGAAAGCAGCAGGATGATTTGGTCGGCTCCTTTGGCAGAAGGTATCTGTTTTAATAACTTAATGATTTTTCCCGAACGGGTAACAGTGAATTTAATTCCCCTGCAAGCATCTTCCAACAGGTTCCTGATGGGAATAAACTGGGAATACTGAGAGATGGAATAATGCATGAAGTCTTTCTCGAACTGGATATTCACGCCTTTTACTTTCAGTTCGGTTTTTTCTCCGTCATCAGCTTCTTCCCCGCTATCCGGCGGACTCTGCATGCTATGAGGCAGTTCAGAACCGAAAAGAATCAAATCTCCTTCCAAATAAGGAATAATGCTGTCGCCTACGAGACAATCCCCCTCTCCTTTCTCCACATAGATAATTTCATACTCACTGTGGAAATGCCACGGGTAAGTGAAACGCGGATATTCATAAGAACGGGCACGGACGGGATTGGAAGTCGTAATAGCCAACTTCTCGTTCATTATCTTCTTCATAAATTCTCCTTTCTAAACTACTTTTGCAAAGATAGGTAAATATCTTGCAAAGATACGCATCATAGTGTGTGTAAAAACCCGCTATTTTTGCATCCATTCATAAAAACATTTGATAGAACCATGAACGAATTATTTAGTATTGCCGGTAAAGTCGCTGTTATTACCGGAGCAGGTGGTGTACTGGGTGGAAATATCGCCCAACACTTTGTACAGCAGGGAGCAAAAGTAGTAGCTATTGACATTCGTCAGGAGCAACTGGACAACCGTGTAGCTGAACTCAAACAATATGGTGACGATGTAATCGGTATCATCGGCAATGTCCTTGACATCTCTAGCTTGGAAAAAGTAGCGGAAGAAATCGTAGCCAAATGGGGACGGATTGATATTCTGCTGAATATTGCCGGTGGCAATATGCCGGGAGCCACTCTTGAACCGGAACAACATTTTTATGACATGGATATCTCCTGCTGGGAGAAAGTCACCAATCTGAATATGAACGGAACAGTTTATCCATCCATGATATTTGGCAAGGTTATGGCTAAACAAGGCAAAGGATGCATCATTAATGTATCATCAATGGCCGCATACAGCGCTATCACCCGTGTACCGGGATATTCGGCTGCCAAAACTGCCGTAGCCAACTTCACTCAATGGCTGGCAAGCGAAATGGCACTGAAATATGGTGACAGTATCCGTGTTAATGCCATTGCACCGGGTTTCTTTATCGGCGACCAAAACCGTCGTGTACTCATCAACCCTGACGGCTCATTGACAGACAGAAGTAAGAAAGTATTGGCTAAAACTCCGATGAAACGTTTCGGTGACATTAAAGAATTGAATGGTGCGGTGCAATTTCTGTGTAGTGAAGCCGCCAGTTTCGTAACCGGAGCGATGCTGCCTATCGACGGTGGTTTCAGCGCATTTAGCGGCGTTTAAGCAATAAATAATAGCCTGTAATAAAGAGAAGAAAAAGACTATGATGGAAAAGACATGGAGATGGTTCGGCAAAAAGGATAAGATAACCTTGCCGATGCTCCGACAGATAGGGGTAGAAGGGATTGTCACTGCCCTGCATGATGTACCGAACGGTGAAATATGGACAGTGGAAGCTATTAATGATTTGAAATCATACATCGAATCATACGGCTTGCGTTGGTCGGTAGTGGAAAGCCTTCCGGTTTGTGAGGCAATCAAATACGCAGGAGCGGAACGTGAACAGTTGATTGAAAACTACAAAGTAAGCCTTGCCAATTTGGGTAAATGCGGCATAAGGACAGTGTGTTACAACTTCATGCCCGTTATCGACTGGATACGTACCGACTTGCAACACCCCTGGCCGGACGGAACCAGTTCACTTTATTACGACCGTATCCGTTTTGCTTACTTCGACATCCGAATCCTGGAACGTGAAGGAGCTGAAAAAGACTATACAGAAGAAGAACTTCAGAAAGTTGCCGAATTGGATAAGGTTATCACAGATGCAGAGAAAGACGCCCTGATTGATACCATCATTGTCAAGACTCAGGGTTTTGTCAATGGTAATATCAAAGAAGGGGACAAAAATCCGGTTTCCATCTTCAAGCGGTTACTTACTTTGTACAAAGATATAGACCGGGATGCTTTGCGTGAAAATATGCGTTATTTCTTGTCCGCAATCATGCCTATATGCGAAGAATATGGAATTAATATGTGCGTACATCCTGACGACCCGCCATTCCAAGTCCTGGGATTACCACGCATCGTCACCAATGAAAGTGATATTGAATGGTTCCTGAATGCCGTAGATAATCCGCACAACGGATTGACTTTCTGTGCAGGCTCTTTGAGCGCAGGCGAACATAACGATACCCGTGAACTGGCGAAGAAATTTGCCAGACGCATACACTTTGTACATCTGCGTAGCACGGCTGCCATGCCGGGCGGAAACTTCATCGAAAGTTCCCATCTCACAGGACGGGGACATCTGATTGACCTTATCCGTATCTTTGAAAAGGAAAATCCGGGACTTCCCATGCGCGTAGATCATGGACGAATGATGCTCGGAGATGAGGATAAAGGCTATAATCCCGGTTATTCTTTCCATGGACGTATGCTGGCTCTGGCACAAGTAGAAGGGATGATGGCTGTGGTGGATGATGAGAAAGAAAGACAGATAAAACTATAAATAAAAAAGTCCGAGTATTCGTTATGCATTAAGAAAATCCTCGGCTATAAAAACAGAAAGCAGTCTTTTCAGAAAGGTGAAAGACTGCTTTCCTACTAACGGAATGCTCCATCATTCGCCGTCCCTGTTGTTTTGTGCAACTTCGACAGATGTCATAGGTACAAATTTCCTTTTATTCTTCTGCCAATATTTCTCGAGTTTATCAGCTTCTTCAGCAGTCAGATGGATGACTGCACCATGTTTGGGAGCACTATAATTAGTAGTTTTCATTACTCCTTCATTGAAACGTCCCAAGTTTTTAAAGTTCGCAAAGTCCGATGTTTCAATAAAACCGAAATTGTGAGGGGTCACGCTATATACATCATACATCAATACCCATTTATCTTCACCGATGCGCTTCCATACAGTAGGAGCCTCACAAGCTTTAGGCTCAAAATCATACCAGCGCGGGTCATACTCATAATCCCTATTCACACGATTCGAAACTGCTTGCTTGATTCCTGCCGTCCCATCGTGGGCGACATAGAACAAGTGATATTTATCCCCCACTTTCGTAATGTCTCCATCAATAGCAGAAACATCCTCATTAGGATATTCAAACAAAATCTGCGGCAAACTTTCAATGGTATCAAAGTCATCATTTACATATACATAATACAGTTTGTTCGCTTCATTTCTAAAACGCATTGTGTAATAAATCATCAGTTTTCCTTGCTTTTCATTATATGTTACTTCCGGAGCCCATGCACAACCTATTTCACTCAATCCTGCCGTTAACTTGTCAAAACGGATATTCGCACGTTTCCAGTTAACCAAATCCCATGATTTCATCAACACGAGTCCACGGTTATTTCCCCAACCATACATTTTCCCATCACGTTCCCATTCAGTCTCCCGATAGCCGTCACGTTTTGCAAATACGTGCAAGTCTGTCATTGCCAAATAAAAAGCGCCATCCGGTCCACGATAAATATGCGGATCACGAATACCTCTCTGACAAGCAATCGTATCTCCGGCAATAACCGGCTCTGCATCATTCAATGCCGTAAATGTATAACCGTCACGACTGATAGCCATATAAAGCCCATGTGTCTCGTCCTTGTGGAATACCATGAGATAAGCACTCATGTCTTTTTCCCGTGGAATGGCATTCTTATATCGGAACTGTTTAAATCCGGCAGCTCCCTTTCCGGCAGACAACAATCCTATACGCAAGGCATAGAAGCCATGATAATTATTGTGGTGCATTTGTGACACATCAACTTTTTCCGCAAGGGTAATCCACTCCTTACTATCTTTGCTCACCATTATACGCAGATTGTTACCCTGATTATGGATTTTAGCAATAAAACGTTTACCCAACTCATTAGGTAATTCCAGTTGCTTGTTTGTATTCTGATATACAATAAACTTCTTTCCGTCAGAAACAACACCCGCATATGCCTTTTCATTATAAAATAAGATAAGTCCGGCTGTATTCCCGTTGCCGGTATTTATCTCTACTTGGGTTTCATAATTCTTATCTTCGGCAGTTGTCAGAAGCAGGCGTCCGTTAGCAGGAGTACTTCCCTTAGCCTTTATCCAAAGGGTGCCATTATCTAAAGTCAAAGATTTTGGGGCATATTCTTTCCAGAAAGTCCATTGGAGTCCTAAACTTGCTTCGCTAAAGTCATCAGACAACTCTATTCCATGCTTGATTTGTTTATCCGACCTAATCGGAGTAGCAGTAGTTTTGGTACGGTACCAACCATCCGTTGTCCATTCAATAGGTTCAATTAAGGTCTGACGTCCTAGGGTATGATAACCTTTCGCATAAGCATGATACACAATCCACCAATTTCCATTTATGTCATCTATTAGTGTACCATGCCCTTTCGACCACCAGTTATCATGTGAACTATAAGTATGTACAATAGGATTGTATGGAGAATTCTCCCACGGTCCGAGCGGACTTTTAGAACGGGCAGCAACAACCATGTGGCTTGTAGCAGGTCCGGCAGTCCCGCCTTGGGCGGAAGTCATATAATAATAACCATCTCTGTAATTTAACTTCGGAGATTCCAGGCACATACATTCTGTATTCCATTTTTGGGGATATTCCCAACCGGCATAAACCGCTTTTTTTTCTCCGATAGTAGCCAATCCGTCATCGGTCAGACGAATCACTTCACCTTCATTGACATACAGATAACGATTACCGTTTTCGTCAGCAATATGTCCCGGATCAATCCCCCCAATCTTTAAATCAACAGGCTTGCTCCACGGCCCCTGAATATCATTTGCCCAAATCACCCAATTAGTTCCGGCAGCAGGATAATATATATAGAACTTATCCTTGTACTTTACCAGATCAGGAGCCATAGCCGAACCCTTCCAATCTGTCAGGGCGCGGCACACTGGTTCCCAGTTTACCAAATCACGGGAATGCCATATCAAAAAGCCGGGAGCATAATAGAACGGTGAATGAGTCATATAATAATCCTCCCCATCGCGTATAATACTTGGGTCAGGATAATCTCCCGGAATAATAACTTTCGGATACTCTTGTGCGTAAAACGACCAGTTCATCAATGTAAACAAGAATAGCAAAATACACTTTTTCATCATGTTCAAATCTTATTCAATTAACAATATTAATAGACCATTTTATGTATGTTTCTATATTTAAATACGAACAGAAACCTCTATACACCTATTGAATAATGTATCCGATTCGTAATCAAGAGATTCCCAGATTCACTCTCTTTTCCTATGAACTTTTTTATTTAAGCGAAAATAAAAGTTCATACTTTGTTGGATTGCCACAAAATAAGGTTATTTTTGCAGATATTTACGTAAAAAGTTACTTGATACTCACTTTATCTACAAACCCCTTCATATTGACGTTCAAATCTTCCAGTGAAGTCGCCCGTTTACCGTTCAAGACTATATTCTCGAACAGGATATTCCCGATTCTGCGGTTCTTATCATACCCTTCTATCAGCGAAGGATTGACATACTTGGCTGTACAAGAGATATTGCGGAACACGATGTTCTTTATACCCCGACCCGGCCCTGTGTTATACTTCTGATTGTACATCACACGGAGATGGAACAACTGTCCTTCCTGAATATTTTCCACACGAATGTCTTCAAAAGTAATATTCCGTGCCAAGTTATGGTCACCTACGTTGATAGCCATACATCCCTGATAATCGCGGTCGTCCTCATCATGTTCCAGTATATCAATGTTCTTGAACAGTATGTCTTCCAGGACTTCATCCCCAGTTTTCGTATTGCCATGCGTACCTATGTTGATAGGATGCGCGATGTCCGCCCAAAGGGTGGAATTCAGCACACGGATATTACGGCAATCCCCGTAATAATTCCAACGGTGGGTATAGAGAGCTATGCAATCATCCGAATTGCGCAGAAAGACATCATCAATCGTCACATCCGAGCAAGACATAAAGTCTAGTCCGTCACTCCATCCCTGATAGCTGAATGATTTCAGGTTTCGGATGGTGATGCCGGCAGATTGCCCGCCGGAAACGGTGTAGTGGCGCGAGTTGACAACGGTAATCCCGTCAATCAGCACATTTTTGGAATAGGCTACGGATATTCCCTGCTGCGGTTCGAGCAACATGCCATGCCCCAAGATTTTCACATTCTCCACACTGTCACAATTAAGGCAGCCTTTCAACACTGCTCCACCTTCCAAGTAAACCGTTGTATTGGAAGGAATACGGAAACACTTTCCTGCCACATCGGTAGGTTCATGGATGCCGGACTCGAAGTACATCACGTTCGGGTCATTCTTGTCGGGTACATTCTCTATAATCGGATTGGCAAATACGTGCAGATTATTCAAACGGTCACCGTTGAATTCGACAGAGAGTTTTTGCGGTTTATCCAGTGTAAACAAAAGAAAGTTCCCGTCTATCTCCGGCTGAATGCCTTTGGAAAGGGGACGTACTATGGCAGAACGGATGTCTCCGTTGTTCTTTTGCACCAGCACTTCCACTTTACCGGAGAAATCAAACTGTACCATGGTCGCATCGGACTTGGTATCCATATCCACCTTTACGTTATATTCGAAAAGGTCTACCCAATCTTTTTCACCTGCCTGCCGTACTTTTACCGTGTAGTCATCGTTGTGACGGGCATAGTAGATGCCCATCGGTACGGGATAGGTGATGATTTCCGCCTGCACACAATTCCATCCGAAAAGCGCAGAAAGAGAAATCAATGCCATTCTTTTTAATTTATTCATACCTATTGTTTTTTTTGTCTACTGATATATGATAACGAAGCATGCCGGAAATCCATGAGGACTGAAACACCGGCAATGCTTCCATTGACTTTCATCAGTATAATCCGAACAAGTCTTTCTTTTTACTCAAACGCGATTTTATCTTGCAAACATTAATGTGCCGAGTCCCAACACATCGTAGCCACCGGAATTAGCGTCATAATAACCGCCGCCACCTTCGATACCTACATACTCCGTAGCCACTTTGGTATATTTCAACAAGTCATCCTGCACACCTTTTATACCTTTATAATGATAATATGGCAATGCCCAGATGGCACGTTTAATCCATTTGCCACCACCAAGAACCGGTTGTTCTTCGGGTATAGGATATCCCCAAGGACTCTGTTTCTGCCAAATATAAGTGGTGAAAGGCACTTCATCTTCAGTATAGTTGCAACATGCAGCATACTCACAAGCCCTCAAGAAAAGGTTGTCATCGTAAGCGAAAAAGTCGTCACCTTGACTCCATGCCAACTGACAGATAACTCCCATCAGACCGACACACATCAGTGTGTGTCCCTGGTCACGTCCGCTTTCCTGCCACTGTGCAAAGTTGTATTGCGGTGCATAGTCGTAATAGATGGCACGACGGAGACGACCGTTTGTATTCCCGGTCTGTAAGTGTTCAATACCTTCATTATAGATTTCACGATTGTCCGTCACAATACCAATAGCCATTTCTGCGGCAATATTACACAGACACCAGTTTGCCCAATAATGCAACGGGTTAGTACCATGGTGACGCTTCAGGAAGTCACGATTTGCTGGAATAAAAACCTTTATCAACCAATCCTGAAAAGCACGGAACTCTTCCGGTTTCCATCCGTCGTAATCTCTCAGTACCTCACCGGCAATGGCAAACTCATAGCCATAAAGTCCGGCTGCCAAAGAAAGATTACTGTTGCCAGTCACACCGACACATGTCTGTACCCATTTATTAATATTTTCCACCGCTTTCTTTGCATAGTCCTCATCGCCTTCAATTTTCCATCGCAATGCTTGCTGATAGATGATAGAAGCACCTCTGGCTGCATTGATGTAATTCTCGTCACCGGATATGCCACGCTTAATCATTTCGACCGGATAAGTATCCGTATTCTTTTGTGCGAAGTTGCTTTCTTCAAGCAGTTGATAGGCAGATGCCCAAGGTTCCTCTCCGGCAGCCAGCTTTTCACGGATGCGTTCGAAATCTTCCTCCGCATGAAATCCCGGATGCGTCATAGGCTCCGTATTTGCTTTCAGTTCCACCTGCACCAGGTTCAATTCATTATCAGGAAGAGGGATTTTATTCAAATCGGTTTCCACATCGGGAGAAGGCAAATCCACGCCATCACCACATGCAGCCAAGGATACAAATGCAAAGGCTGCGGCTATGTAATATAGTTTTTTCATAATGTAATTCATTTAAATAAGCAACTTCATTTTATTTCACCAGATGTACTGTCACAGACGTAAATGTAGCCCATACCGTATTATTTGCCCATATCACAAAGCCTAAGACTAAATCTGTATCCTTATCTAACATCACCTCTACAGTTTCTTTCGTATTGGGATGGTCTTTTCCCATGAGGACTTCACCTTTCACTCCAGCCTGTCCTGTATTCCAATTACCATTCGTATAATTGGGGATGTTTTCTGCCGAAGTTCCTTCACACACCACAAACGTAGCGTTCACATATCCACTTGATACCCCTACGCTGATACCATCCAACTCAAAACGATAAGTTCCCTTAGGTAATCTGGTTTTCTGCCACAATTTTCCGTTCAGATTGTTTTTCTGCCCCCATTGATGCAAAGCAATTACACCATTCGGGTCTCTTTCCGTTTTACTTCCAGGATATTGAAGACCACCTGCATTCTTTATGTCTGTTTTTTCCCAATCATGCAAGCCTTCACGATCCCATTCTCTGCCAGCACCCTCAAATCCATAACCCTTAAACGGCTGTACACTGTTCAATATCACATACGAAGTGATATCTCCATCTTCAGGCAACGGTGCTAACGCATCACTCAACACCGGTTCGTCAATACCGTCAAACTTCATCGTCACTCTTCCTCCTGTAAATCCGACCGGAACGTTCACTGCAATAGTAGTAGAAGTAATGCTGTTTATCTCAACCGGTGCCGTCACACCTTCGAAAGTGACCGTCACAGCATCTTTGTTCGTACCAAAGCCATGTCCGATGAACGTGATTTCTTCTCCTTCTTTCACTAATGTTCCATATGGATAAACATAAGGAGTTTCCACTGAAACAATCTCTGGAGTTTCCCACACCTCGAATGTGGCATGTGCACCCATATCAATCGACATTCCCAAAACGGTCAGGATGATAGCATTCTCACCTGTCGGAGTGCCTTTCGGTACATTCACCACGATATGACCGTCTTTGTTCAAGGTCACCGCTTCGCAAGCCGTCTCACCGAACTTCACTTGAATATCTTCTGCTTTATCACCAAAGTTCTTACCGGAGATAATGACTTCGGCATTGATATATCCGGCTGCCACAGAAAGCCCGGTCACCTCCGGCATCGGCAACACGGTATAGTCCAGTGTCTTTTCAATCGTTTCGAAAGAGGTGCTGACAGCTATCTGATAGGTACCGGCAACCAATGTCGCAGGTACTTTTATTGTCACTGCTTCATTAGTCGGTTCGCCTACCAATTCAGCCTCCACCGGTTCATTTTTTCCCTGCTTGAACAGAACTTTCACTCCGGAAAGTTCCGCATCAGCCAATAGTTCCGGATTCAGGTGGGCGCCGCCAATGGTAACTTCGCTACCAGCAAACCCTTGTGTAGCAGACAATTTGTCGAGCGTAGCATGCTGAAGCACCGTGAACTGAGTCGGGACGTTGACCGGTTTTTCCATAATGGTCAGCGTAATAGCACCACTCTGTGCGCCATCGGGCACTTTTACGGAGAATCCTTCATTGGTAGGTTCGTCTGTCAGCAAAGCGGTTTCCGTCTTACCTGCAAACAATACTTTGTAATAGGCGGAAGATACTCCCAAATCATGGCCGGCAAACGCAATCACATCACCGACAAAGCCATAAACCGGAGAAATAGCTGTCACACCCGGCACTCCCAGCACGTCGTATTGCAACTGCGTGTCTACTCGCTGTCCATACACTACGACGGAAATGTTGCCTGCCGAGGCTCCGTCGGGTACACGCACCGTGAGCTGTTGGTCTTCACAAGCGATAAGTTCGAGCTTGGTGCTTCCCAAATACACTTCTACATCATCCGCCACTACACCGAAGTTGGTACCCATAATAGTGAAGTTTGTATCTACGTATCCATTCACCGGAGAAATCTCCGTCACCGTCACCACCGGATCTTGTTGGTTCATGCGAACCACCTCTTCATCGTCATTATCGCAGGAAACCACACACAAAGAGAGCAAAACCGGCAACAAATAGTTACATATTTTTTTCATATCTGTTTTCATTTTATACATTGTTACTCGCATTATTCAAGAATCAGCTTCACATCCGTCACTTTGAAATACGTATTGCCTGATTGTATTGTAGCCACAAAGCCAATCACAACATCCGTAGCCTCACCCAACGTAAAGGCAGAGGTCTTCAACGTACCGGCCGCATCACCTTTTCCCCAATCACCAAACGTAGCATAAACACCATTTTCAGAACTGATCGTAGAAACTTGGTCTACATCGGGAATACTTGCAGCATCTGTGCCCTTTACAATAAGGGCAGCTACACCGTTTCCATCACTATTCGGAACATACGTGCCTGTATAAGTGACTTCCAACCGATACGTCCCGGCACGCAAAGTCGTAGTCTGCCATACTTTAGCATTAGCCAGTTTATTCTTTCCCCAACCATTCTGGAAACATAAGAATGTCGCCCCATTCTGTGTCTGCAAACATCCGGTAGGATTCTTCACACTTTGATTCCATACGTCAGGGTCAGTCCAGTCGCCCGTTCCGGAACCGGTAAACGGTTGTTTGTAGTTCTTCAGGTAAGCCACCGTCACGTCGCCCTTCGAATTCGGATTGAACATGACGCTCGCCTTTATCTCATAGCCGCGGATATTCACAACTACATTTCCCGTGTCATATCCTTCCGGTGCAATGACGGTTATCGTCTTGTCGTCTATCAACTCAAAGTCCGTAGCCGGTGTTTCATTAAAGCGAATGGAAATAACCGACTTGTCGTTTCCGAAGTTTTCACCGGTAATGGTAATCTTATCTCCCGGCTCGGCAATGCCCGTACCGGAAGCATTATCAGACTGTGCCGCACTGACATACGGAGTAGGCAATACTTCGTATTGACCAATCACACCGACCTCGTTTGTCCACACCTGCAAAGTAACATCACCACTGATGGCATTCTCGGGCACCTTCACTGCGATGTGGTTGTTCTTACACATCTCAATGTCTGTTGCCTGTGTGCCTCCGAAGAAGACTTTTACTGCTTTCGCTTCATTTCCAAAGTTTGTACCGGTAATCACCACTTGCGAAGTGACGTATCCGACGTTCGGTGTCATCCCGGTCACCTCAGGCATGGGATAGACATACTTTTTCAGTTGCGGGTCTTGCTCACAACGGGCAAACAGTATACCGATTGCCGCCAATACAAGTATCCCTCCTATATTTTTCAATAACTTTTTCATATATCGTTTACTATTTTTATTCTAGATTACTCGTGTGATTAATATCCCGGATTCTGTTTCAAATTCCCGTTCAGGTTAATTTGATCCTGCGGAATGGGATAGAGATAATGCGCTTTACGAACCTGACAGTTGGATTTGGGCGCAATACATACACAAGACAGCTCGCCGTCTCCGGTCTGTACTTTTTCTTCACCGAAACGATAAGAACCGGCATCATAATTGGCGGTAATCACCGCGCCCGCCGCATTCTTATACGGAGTGAGATAACCCGTCTGCCCCACTACCATTCCCAAACGAGACTGGTTGAGCGTTTCTTCCAGGATGCCCCAACGCTTCAAGTCATCATAGCGGAAACCTTCAAGAAACAATTCTACCGCACGTTCACGACGGATTTCATTCAGCATATTCAATTGATGGTCGGCCACCAGCTTGTTGGTCAAGGCCGCAATACCTGCACGGGAACGCAACTTATTGATGGAGGCATTCAAAGCCTCATCGTCAATAGCACCATGACGTTCATACAGTGCTTCTGCATATATCAGATAGACTTCCGCCAATCTAAGTACCGGATAATTAGGAGATTCTTCTTTATCTTTTGCTCCAGGACACGCAAATTTCTGAACGCCATAACCATTGAATCCGATAGTTCCGGATAGTTTGGCAACAGCCGTCGGTGCTCCAACATACGCATTCAGCCGATAGTCACGATTCTTAAATTCATCGCCAACAGCATGGTAGCCTTCAAACTGTTCATTTTCTGCAATAGGCAATCCATTCGTACAAAGGAACATATCGATAAACTTCCGGGTGGGATACAAATAAGGTATAATATTCTTATTCAATTCGATGGCACCTGCATTTATCTCCCGGTCGAATACGGAATAAAGAATGAATTCTTTATTGCTATCACGACCGTGTCCTCCGGGATTGCTATCCTTGCTTTCAATGCAGAACAAATAACGGCTACTTAAGTTATTCATTACCGCCTCACCATTAAAGTTCCAAAGTCTGAATGCCGGATCATCCATCACTTCTTTTGCCAAAACAACGGCTTCCTCAAGAAACTCATTCACTTGGTCGCGTGCAGGTCCGGCAGAGCCTTCAAAATCGGTTGACGTGCCGTTATACTTTCTCCAAGTGGCTTCGTAAAGCAACACACGTGCCTTAAAAGCTTTTGCCGCCTGACGGCTGATATGTCCTTTATCATCATCGGCAATATTCTGTTCAACAGGCAAACCTTCTATCGCTTTTTTCAAATCGGAAAGAATAAAGTCCACTACTTCATAACGGCTATTACGCGGATTACGCAACTCGGCCGAATTGGTACTCAACGGACGCTCTACGATGGGCACTCCGCCAAAAGTTTGCAACAGGGAGAAATAATTGTAGGCACGGAAGAAATGAGCTGCACTGACATATTCCTGAATTTCTTTTGCATTGCCCGAATACTCTGCCGCTTTCTGAATCAGAATGTTATTGGAACGGATACTGTTATAGAGTCCCCAACGTCCGTCATTGCCCCCGGCAACCAATGTGCCGTATCCCAAATCGGACTGTTCACCATTACGGCTGGTTATCAAATCGGACTGCAAATCCATGTGTCCCGTCAGGCCTGAACGCCATCCGAACAGTTGAGAATAAAATCCATTCGCATACTCACGAAAGTGTGTCGGATTGAGAAAATAGACTTGGTCTGTCTTTGCATCCAGCGGTTCCAAATCAAGGAAAGCATCCGCACAGGAAGAGAATCCCAATATACAAGCACAAGCCAATATATAAATATTTTTTTTCATATGATTTCAAATGTGTTTAAATAGAACATGAATTATAAAGTCACATTAAGTCCGAAGGACCATGTACGGGCAAACGGATAGCCACTGGTATTGGAAGCAGAACCCATTTCCGGGTCGAAACCATCACGAATGCTGGTAGCTTCCCACAAGTCATTGCCTGAGAAATAGACACGTACTTTTTCCAGTTTCACTTTACGGGTCCAGATTTGCGGCAATGTGTAGCCGACAATCAATGTTTTCAGACGGATGTAACGACTGTTCTGAAGCATAAAATCATTATTCTGATAATTCCATTCGGCACGCTGTGTGCTATTGGTCATACGCGGATACTTCGCGTTCGGATTATCTTCCGTCCAAGTCTGCCCCAAGAAAGTAGGATTCTGGTTAGTAAACAATGTACGGAACGGATAGGCCATCCAGTCATTACGCATGATATATTGCTTGGCCACCCCTTGGAACATGGCACTGAAATCAATTCCTTTCCAAGAGCCACCCACTGTCATACCATACACAAAATGCGGATTGGCATCGCCCATAAACTGCAAGTCACTGTCCTTACTGCCTACATCCGTAATTTTATAGTCACCGTTCATATCAAGACGCTTGGTATCACCGGGGCGCAACTCATTATCTGTACCTTTTCCTACAGAACCCATCGAAGTGCTTTGTCCTCCTCCATAAAGCGCATAATAACGGTCAACCTCTGCTTGGTCTTTAAAAAATCCGTCTGTACGGTATAAGAAGAAAGAATTTAACGGATAGCCATTCACGGTTCTATTAACTCCCGCTCCATATGTATCCGCTCCTTGCAATTCTTTCAGCATACTTTTGGTATCACCAATATTAAAATTAGCATAGTAAGAGAAATCTTTAATCTGGTCACGCCATCCGATTGTAAATTCCCATCCTTTCACATTCAAATGTCCGCTGTTTGTTTTGGGAGCATTTCCTCCCAAAACCCCGGGAAAAATCACGTTGGACAACATACCGATGTTATCTTTGATGAAGTAGTCGAAAGAAGTGGTCAGACGACTATTCAGGAAATGCAAGTCAATACCGAGATTCTTCTGCTCTACCCGTTCCCAGGTACGGTCTAAACTTACCAGACCATTATTCCCCAGTCCTGAATTCACCTGCAATTTAGGATTTGTGCCACCGAAAGCAGTTGTACCTTGTGTAACAAGTGTTACATAATCGAAATCGCCTAATCCGGCGTCATTACCCGAATTACCGTAGCTAAAACGAAGCTTACCGAAGTTGACTACCGGAGTAATCGGTTTCAAGAACTGTTCTTCCGTAAATACCCAACCGGCAGATGCGGATACGAAGTTTTTAAATTTATGTCCTTTGGCAAATTTAGAATTACCGTCCCGACGTCCGATAAACTCTACCAGATATTTCTCCGCATAGTTGTAGTTCAATCGCATGATGTAAGAGTAAGAGCCATTCTGCGACTTTCCTCCGGCATTACCTTGAGCACCATAAGCTAAATTCAAATCATACACACCAGCATCTTCCATTTTCTCGCGGGCAGTAGTCATATTCTTAGACATCCACTTTTCCGCATTGATACCCAGCATAGCTTCCACATTGTGCACTTGCGCAAATGTATGTTTATATTTCAACAAGGCAGAATAATATTGATACTGTCTGTTGTTGGCTTGCATCAGATAAGCCGGATTGTGAATATCCTTCAAATTCAAAACATCCGTCAGATAAATCAAAGATTGCTGCGTGTTATTCACTAACTTCGTAGCAGGATTTCCATACCAGTCATACGTCTGAACTTCATTCACATAACGGTCACGGCGGTATTCCTCGTTTTGGAAAGAAGCCATTCCTTCAAAACTAATGCCTTTCCATATATCCACCAATGCTTTCACGTCTACACGGGAAATCAGACTCATCCGTTCGTCGCGTCCACCATCTGTGGTCGCAGCTACCGGCTGACGGTCTCCCACGCCACCAAAGTTCGCATACCACTGTCCATACGGATTCTTTGCCGGGAAGAAAGGCGGTTCATTTCCATACATAGTCTTGTCAAGTCCGGCGGAAGGCATCTCCGTATTGGTTTTAATCATATTTGCCGAAGTCTCCAACTTGAACCAGTCTGTTAGTCTGATTCCATAATTTAAACGCAGGTTCAACTGTTTCTGACCATCGTAAGCAGTTGCCAAGTTGGCCTGATTATCGGCATATGCCAAAGAGATACGGTAATCTGTTTTCTCCGTAGCGCCAGACAAACTCAAATTATGCTGATAAGAATAGCGACGGGCAAACATTTCTTCCAGACGATTGGCATTGCCTATAAAGATATCATATCCCCAATCTTTAGCATTGGTATGGTAGATACCCTCAATGCCCTGCTGCATCATCAACATATTCTCCTCTGAGCTCCAGTTCCACCAATTTTTAACTTTTTGTTCCTTATTCGCTTCAATCCACATGGTAGCATATTCCTGCATACTGGGAGAGAAAGCCATGATGCCGTTGGTGGTGAAACGCATATTGAAATTATAATCAACTGTTGTTTTTCCTTTACCTTTCTTGGTAGTGACCAGGATTACACCATTGGCGGCTTTCGCACCATAGATAGAAGCCGAACCGTCTTTCAGGACACTGATGCTTTCTACGTCGTCCGAGTTCAAATTCTGAAAAGCACTGGCATTCAAGGCAGGCACACCATCGATAATAATCAACGGACTGCCACCATTGACAGAGGTTGCTCCACGAATCTGAAAGTTCAGTCCTTCGTTACCGGGACGTGAAGACGAACGGGTAACAACCAAACCCGGAGTAGCCCCTTGCAAAGCAGCACCGACATTCGTAATGGCACGGCTCTCGAGCACTTTACTGCTTACCTGTTCTACCGCACCGGTCAATGTGGCTTTCTTCTGTGTACCATAACCTACTACAACCACCTCATCCAGTGCATTATTATCTTCCTTTAATACTACTTTAAAATCAGAACGGTCATTAAGATTGACAACCTGATCCACGTATCCAATATAGCTGACCTTTATCTGTTTTGCATCCGCAGGAACATTCAGCGCGAACCGACCGTCAATATCGGTAATTACCCCTGCATTACTTCCTACTACCACTACATTACAACCAATCAGCGGTTCACCATTCGCATCTGTCACAAGTCCTTTGATGGCGCGGCCTGTCTGGGCTACCATCAAACTCTCTTCTACAGAATCATTTGCATAGAGCAATACACCGGGCGAACCACCCAGCAGCATGGCGAAAGCCAATGCGACTCCTTTTGAACATAAGAATTTGGATTTAATTTCCATAATACTATTAAATTGTTAAAGTTAATATGTGTTTTTCCGACTCTGGTATCTAACCGACTTTGGAGAATTCATTCTGCAAATAAGTGCGTACTGTTTTGCGTGCCAGTAGTAATTGACATTCTACCGTACGGGGAGACAAAGACAGTTTTCCCGCAATGGCAGGACAAGAGAGCTCATTATTGAAACTCAACTCGTAAATCCGGCGACGTTTGGCGGGAAGCTTTTCTACCACCTTATCATGTAGTTTCGTCAGTTCACGATAGTGGATGGTATCTTCCGTCGTGTTCCGGGCGGAATCTTCCACCTTATTATATATATAGGCGATGAAATCTTCCTGCTTGTAATAACGACGTATCTTGTCCGTTACGATATTGCGGGCGATGGTGAAGAGCAAAGACCAGACAGTGTCTTTATTCACGAATGCCCTGTGCTCCCACAAGCGTACAAAGACATCCTGTGCCAAATCTTCCGCTTCATGCGGATGGCAAATGCGGATAGCGATATAATTCTTGATATACTCCCTATATTTAAGGTAGCATTCGGAGAAGAAGTCGTCAAATGTAGTTTGCTGTTTTTCCATGGCATTAAATTTATCCGTTTAACGATGATGCAAAAGTAATGACAAGATGCAAAAACAAATGACACAAAAGTAACAGATAACAAAACTATCGTAACAAGCGTGGTATTTTGCAAAAATTCCCCATTTCATCGGGATAAATCCAGCCGTCATCGCAATAAAAAATGGATGCCGTTACAATTGACGACTCCCCTGTTCTTAAATTTTCATGGATACTAGAAATGCAGGCACAAGGTCATTCTTTTCTTCCCGATTCCTCTGCATATTGCTTGGGTAGCATCCCAAACATTTCTCTAAAACACTTCGAGAAGTAGCTGGGAGAACTGAATCCTACCCGATTCGCTATTTCGACAATCGGTAACCGGCTTCCCTGCAATAATTGTGCCGCCCGCTTCAGACGGATGCTGCGGATAAAGTCGGTCGGCGTGTGTCCGGTGATGGATTGCAGCTTGCGGTAAAGGCTCATACGCACCATGCCCAAATCACCACTCAACTCTTCTACGCCATATTCCGGATTGTCCATGTTCTTTTCTATGTATTCCAGACACTTCTGTATGAGTTGCTCATCCACTGAAGTGATGGTGATAGCACTTGGATTTACTTCTATGTTCTTGCGGAATTCCTGCTTTCTCTTTTCCTGTTGTTCTATCAGTTTTTCAATGCGCACCATGAGCATATCAAAGTTGAAGGGCTTCGACATATAAGAGTCCGCTCCTACTTCATAGCTGTTAATCTTGATGTCATCGGCGGTACGGGCTGTCAATAATATCACAGGTATATGGGATGTCTGTACGTTCGTCTTGATCCGACGGCAAAGTTCGATACCGTCTACTTTTGGCATCATGATGTCACTGATAATCAAGTTCGGGTTTTCCTCTATCGCTTTCCGCTCTCCTTCCTCGCCGTCTGCCGCTTCAATGATTTGATAGAAATCTTCCAACTGTTCTTTCAGGAAAGTACGGAACTCTTGATTGTCTTCTACCAACAGCAGTTTCTTCAGATTATCATCGACTGTGGATGCAGTAGTTTCTTTCTCTTTTGTATCCGGTGGTGTTTCCGTTCCGATAACTTCTTCCGGCAATTCGTCCGATTCCGGTTTCAAATCCATCGGCAGCCAAATGGTAAATACCGATCCGCAATCTATCCGGCTGTCTACTTTAATATGCCCACCGTGTATATTTACGTATTCCCTTACCAAATGAAGTCCGATACCACTGCCTATTTTTTCATCCCCTTCATTTCCCACTTGATAAAAACGGTCAAATATATACGGAAGGTCTGATTCGGATATTCCGATTCCGGTGTCGGATACGGATATTCTTACGTAATTCCTTCCTTCTATCTCTTCTGCTGAGAGCAGTAAGTTTACTGTACCGCCTTCCGGGGTGTATTTGAAAGCATTAGACAAGAGATTGTTCACAATCTTATGCACCTTGTCCCGGTCGAAGAACATATAGAGTGCCCTATGTTCCGACTGGTTCACGAAATTCAGATGCTTTTCCACTGCCATCGGCATGAAGTTGTTGTAGGCAGAAACTATAAATTCTTCCATATCGCCGTTCATCAGGTGCAGCCTCTCCCCTTTCATTTCCAATTTGCGGAAATCGAGTAGTTGATTCACCAGTGACAACAGGTTTTGGGCATTCTTATAGATAGTATGCAGTTGTTTCTTCATTGCATCATCCGTCAACCGACGTATCATCATATCCAATGGGGTGATAATCAGTGTCAACGGAGTACGAAGTTCGTGACTTATATTGGTGAAGAAACGGAATTTCATCTGATCTAATTCTTCTTTTTGTTTCAAGGCTTCTTCCTCTTGCATGCGAATCATTTTCCGACGATTACGGCGGTTAATCACATAAATCAATCCGAAGACAAACAGAATGCCTAAAATAGCATAAAGGATGCGGGCGGCTAATGTATCCCAAAACGGCGGACGGATAACAACCTTAAATTCGGATTCCGGCCCCCATATACGGTCGTTTCCGGCAGCAGAAACACGGAAGATGTATTCGCCCGAAGGAAGGTTATTATAGACAACACGGCCCTGTCCATTTTCAAAAAGGGTTTCCGTCCATTCTTTGTCAAATCCTTCGAGTTGGTAACGGAAAGAAGTCTGAGAAGGATTGGGGAAGTTCAGGCCGGAGAATTCGAGTGTTATGTAATTCTCGTCATACTCTAATTGTACCTCATCCGAATAGCTTAGTGCCTTATCAAACAAAACACGGCCGTTATATGATTCGCCCGAAACAACCGGAACATTAAACAGGCGGAATGAGGTAAACAAGGGGCGATTGAGACATTGATTGTCTATCATGTTCTCCGGCGAAAAAGCGATAAAGCCATTCATCAACCCTAAGAAAAGCTGATTATCCCGGGTCATTAAGGAAGGAAAACTATATAAATCATCCTGACGAATTTCATCTTCTGACAGGCAACTTATCACATGAAAGTTATATTTATCCGCTCTACGGTCAACCTTCACTTTATAGATAGAGGTGACTGTCGATATCCATATATCATGATTTTTATCTTCCACGACATTCAATATGGCTGTGGACAAACCTTCTTCTTTTCCTAATGTATAACTCCGACCGTTATGGGTCAGGACATTCAAGCCATATTGAGTAGCAAACCATAAAGTGCCTTCGTGGTCTTTCAATATCTGGTTGTACTTGATGCTTCCCTGATTAAAGATTGAATTGGCTTGGCAGTCTTGTTCGGGTATCCATATTTTATTTTTTGCAGGGTCGTAAATGTAAAGTCCGTTATCACTTCCAACGACCAGTCGGGATTGGTTATCCATGGCTAATGCATTGGCTACCTTGTATTTCTTTAATTCGGGGAACTGTTCGGACAATAGGTTTATCTGTCCGTTTTCAGGCTCGAACAGTCCTACACCACCATATATACTTACCCACAACCGGCCGGAAGAATCTTCGACCATAGTACGTATATTACTGAAGTCCAGCTCATTCTGATAATCCGTATTGGGGTAATCATACGAACGGACTTTTCCACGATCTATGCAGTACAAACCATCGTGATAAGTCCCTACCCAGACGCGCTTCTTACTGTCTTCATAAAGTACACGACAATTCTTCTGACTGAATTCATGATAGAACCTGTTCATTCTCCTGGTCGACGGATCATAACGATAGACACCTTGTGTTGTACCCATCAGGATTTCTCCTTTGGATGTTTCGAGCATACAACGGATTTCTTCCCCCTTCCAGTCACCGTTAATCATCTTCTTATTGTACAACATTATCTTATTCATGCTAGAATGATAATAGCACATTCCCTGATTATAGAGTCCCATCCACACGGAATTATTCTCCCGGTCGCAATAGATGCTCTGAATGCCATTACGTACAGTGTTGCCAGATAATAAAGGAATGTCCAACGTACGGGTTACGGAGAAATTATGCATATCAATGACGTAAAAGCCATCCATAACAGTTCCTACCCATGCGTTGCCCCCTTTATCCACATCCATAGAAGTAAACCATGAATAGTGTTCGAGTTGGATACCGGAGATTTGATTCCATTTTTTATTGTAAACATCATAGTAACCTACTCCCCGATCCCACATCAGCCAAAAGTCACCATTATCGAGTATCTTCAGAATCACACGGTCATCCGGTTTCAATTGGTCTTTCAAGAAATCAAGTTGCTGCACAAAACGTTTCTTTTCCAAATCGTAGCAACGGATAGCTCCTTTCTGATGTACCATCCAACTGTATTTACCATGACTTTCCACTCCGAGCAATCCTCCATAGTATTCCATAAACTCATCATTCCTGCAAACCTGTTCAATTGACTTTGTCTCTGCATCGTACATATAAACAGAGGAGCCCGGTGTCAGAAACCAACAATGTTTCTCTGAATCAATAATCAGATCCGCCACTTTATCCTTCAAGCCGAATTGCTGAAATAAGGAATCTACGTTATAGATGTACTGTTCGGTAGTCAAATCAAAGACACGCAAGCTCTTGCGTTCTTTCATCCACAAACGTCTATCGGCGTCGATATATTGTTCAGGAATAATATGGTTGTACGCAATTGAGTATTCGCCATGAATATTGAAAGGGAAGTTTGAATAGTTCGCACCATCATACAGACTTAGCAATACGGTACTCCGCACGCCGATACGTCCGTCGGGAATGGGGAAAACACTCTTTACATAGTTATCCGGCAATCCTTCAACAACTCCAATCTGACGGAACACATAAGGGGATTCCTGCGAGTTAATATAACCCGAATACAATAATCCTCCTAATACGATTAACAAACCTATTCGAATTTTCATGGCCATTTCTTTTGTAGTACTACTATTAATACGAACGAAAAATCAAATCCCCTTATCCTGCTTTATTATTATTTTCTGAATTTCAAGCTTATTGCCGGCTTGCTCTATCTGCAAGCGGAGCACACAAGCTCCGGCGGAAAGAGTGAGCTTGCCAATCTCCCGTTCCGCCCATTGTCCGGATTGAGGTAACTGCGCTATTTTTGTTCCAACTCCCGAATCAGAAGTTACGGACAAGAGAGAATTTCCTTTCGAGCGATAAACAAGACCAATTATATATACTTTATCCGCAGGAACGCTTACTGTATAATTCATCCATTCTCCGTCTTCTGTTTGAGTAACTACATAGCTTTGCCCTTCTTTTTGCAGTTCTACCGCCCCGTCAGGCCTGTATACATTTCCACGTTTCTTCCCTACATTGTGATAGGTATGTCCCTCGGGATCTTCCGACAGACAATAATAGTCATAGTCAGCAGCCAATATCTCACAAGGTAACGTATGGATTCCCGATACGCGCTTTCCTGTAGAAAAGGAAACGGGATCGCCTGCCATCCAGGGAGTCAGTCGCTTGGTTAATGTTCCCCATCCTGTCCATTCATAAAACCAGTTGGGTGCTATCCCCCAGTTTTCGCAACCGTGATGTTCTATCATATAATCACGGTAACGTTTCAGCCAGGTATAGTCATTTGCAGGCAGTCCGGCACGTACCGCATAATGCGCCAGTGCCATTTCACGGGTTCCGCCACTACCTGCTACGTCTCCACGTCCGTGAGGAGATACGGCTATGGATTCCCAACGTCCGCTACGACTCCTTATTTGCAGGAACTTCCCGTTCTCAAAGGTAACCTCGTCCGGATTCCTGCTATATCCTGTCGGTTCCCATGGTTCTTTCTGCTCTTCATAAGAACAGACTTTCGACAGGTTATACCGATAGTTCCATTCCAGTCCGGTCAAAAGACGATTATTCAGACAGCTATACAAGGAATCTCCCTGATTCCATGCCATTTCCGCTATTGCTACATAATTATGGACTCCCGCCAACACATGTCCCTGATCGCGACTCGATTCCTGGCATTGCCCGTTCGGATAAATATAGTATTGCAGTTGCTCATCATAACCATAATCAGATATTTTGTTTTCTCTTCCCACCAACTTATAATCAATAATTGTCGGCGTTTTCCGAATCAGTTCTTCACTCGCAACCGGTGGACCGGGCGGATAAGGCAAATCATCTTCACGATGCTTCATCCCCAACAAATAACGATAGGCGCGTTCATACATTTTCTCGTTATCCAGATAAATCCCCATAGCCATTATACTGCGGGCTGCAAACAATCCCTGATTTCCAAAACGCGCCACGTCGAAATTATAGATGTTCCAGTAGAACGTTATTCCATTCTTCGAATCATCCCAATAATCGACATACTTGGCAGCTAAGTCCTCTGTATGACTATATCCCGGATAAACCAGCATATCCTTGAATCTCTGCCGATCTTCCTTTTTCCATCCCGGATAATCCCGCATCAGCTCTGCAGCATCTATCAACAGATAAATCTTTCCATTATCCAACGGCCCCGTTCCACGGGCACTGGTATTCGTATAATAAGAATTAGCATTCAAATACTCCACAGCTTTACGGGCATAGGCTTCATCATCGGTTAAATGCCAAAGCAATGCCAAATCATGAGCACGCCTGCCATCTATTCCTATAGTAGCGTTGAAACGCCCTTCTTTGATTTGTTTTCCCCGATTAGCTGCTACAGCCGTTAATGAAGAATAAGGAGATTCTTTCAATTTCAGAAAAGTTGAATAATAAGGTTCCTGCCTTGCTGCGACCATTGCTTTCATCCGGTCAAGATCACCCTGGGTATAAGTGATGCCCGGATGAACAAAGTTTCTTTGTGCCTGCACCGGAATATGGCCATTCCCTATCCATACAAGAATAATAAAGCAAATAATCCTGTCAATCATAGTATTACTCTTATTTTTCTTTTTTATTACTCACGAACAAAGATAATTATTTTCATTTGTTTCTCTATATACAAAATCAAAATCTCCTATATTGATACTACGAACAATATAGGAGATTTACCTATCTATAACCGGATATATTTACCGGATAACATATTTATTGGAAAGTAGGCATCTTGAACCTATACAACAATCCACCTACCATAGAAGCTACATAATCAGGTTTTCCCTGTTTGATACCATCGTATGTATCTGTACGGACACCCACCTTAGGTTCGGCATACAAATAGACGGAAGAGGCTACCCGCAGTTTAAACTGCACACCGGCATCCAGTCCCGGCACTACCTGAAACTCTCCGTTACGACGAGACAAGCCGGCAGTGACTCCCATAAAAGGTACGACATCTATCACATGATCGGAACTATACCCCTTTGTTAACGTAGCCAAACTCATCATGTAATCCATCCCTAAACCGGCATAATGCAAAGGCAATTTATTCTGTGCCTTCGACTTATACAGGATTGTCCCGTTGATACGCCATGCAGACAGCGGAGTGTACCATTTGCCGAAACTTCCCTTCGCCTCCACACCTGCGTTCTTCACCAAATCCTTGTTGCCAACCAGCAAACTACCCATTCCGAGTGCCCCTGATATGAAGTAACGTTTGTCATCCTTATCAAACACACTGCGATTGGCTGCTTTTGAATAAGGAACAAAGCGGTAATGGAAACCGGCATTGACGCCTACCAATACATCTTTCTGCATAAAACCTAAGTTTCCTTCGATGAACTTGTCTCCATACATTCTGACTTGCGGTTCGATATACAGACCGAAAAAGTCATTCACATGCCATAGCCCCTGTATGCCAGCATTTATACCCGGTTGAAACTTATGGTCTGAATTATTGGTATACGCCAGGTTGACACCCACAGAAGCTATGAAATCAAAGATACGGTCAGGATTGTAACCGTCCATGGTAGACGTAATATTCCACAAATAATCAAGACCGCCACTGACGCTGATATGACTGAGTCTGCCCTCTTTAATATTACCGGGAACTAGATAGTTCGTAAAGAACCCGCCCGTACCTACCAGACGCAAACCGGAATAAGCAGTCAGCCACTTACCAAGAGAGACAGAAGCCTGCGGACCTAAAGAACTGAGGTTTTCAAAATTCTTCTTATTCAAAAACATTTGCAGACCAACTCCTGAAGTCATAAACAGATTGTCTGAGATATGATTGTTTGAGAATCCGTTCTTCGGACGTGCCGCACGGTCAATTGTATGATAAGTCAAACCTAAATTCAATTCTCCAAGCTGGTCTGTACCACGCAATCCACATCCGCCTGCATATCTCTTATGATAAACATTGAGACGAGGTTCTATAAATAAATCCATGGAACGGTTGAGACGGAAACTTCCTTGTACGCCTACTCCTATCCCCGGAGCGTACTTGCCAGAATTCTCCACCCCTTTTGTCCCAGCCAGATTAACTCCTGCAATACCAATTAAATTAAAGACCCTATCTTCATCATATCCCCACAGAACACTATTGAGATTCAACATATAATCCGCATGCAAATCAATATGTTTGAAATATCTGTTCTTACTACCGGCAGGTGTATCCGAAAAACCGACCGTTCCGGACAGACGCAGCCCGGAAGAAGGGCTGAACCATTTACCGATTCCGGCAGAGAACTGGGGACCCAAGCCTTTAATTGTATTCTTGATTCCTGAAACTTTCAGGGTACTGATACCACCGGACAAAGAGATAAACATATGATTCTGGAACGAACTGTTATCAAATTCATCGAAATGAATCTTAGTACCCATCGGAGCGGCAGGCATATATGTCAGACCAACCAGGACCGAACCTCCCACTTGATAATTTCTCCAACTTCCCCTATGTGACAAAACATCATTATACCATCCTATCTGTGGCTCTACAAACAAGTCCAATGTATGGGAAAGACGTATATTGCCTTGTAAACCAATATGGGCACCATAATAAAATTCACCTCCACCTTTCAGATTCGGATATTTTTCAGAACGTTCACTGTTATCACCGACCTTAGAATAACCGGCTTCTACACCAGCTATTCCAAACAACTCAAAACGACGGTTCGGATTGTACCCATATGCCAAGGAAGACATATTCAGCAGATAATCCAGGCTACCGCCACCCATCTTTATTTTAGAATCATATATTTTCGATGGCAAATACCCCATGTTCACCCCTATCCTGAGTCCGTGAACCGGAGTAATCCATTTTCCCATAAAAAGACGAGCGGTCATACCCAATCCGTCCTGGGTCTCCTTACCCGAAAGCAAACTATACGGACCTACACCGGCAGAGAAGAAGAGATGTTCATTAAACTTATTGCTCTCAAACTTCTCATTCGCTGGTCTTTTCTGCAACATATATTGCAATGCACCATAATCCTGTGCCTGTAAGGTGACAGCAAGCATCAGAAATAACGCCACCGCCACATATTTATTTTTAATTCTGAGGATATTCATCGTTTACTCTGTATTATCATTATTTAAGTTTCTGCTCTTCCGGCAACAAGTCAATAATATCACCGTCCACTCTCGCTGTCTCCAGTAAGGATGGGTCTAATTCAAGGGCTTTCTCAATACTCATAATAGCATCACCCACTTTCTCCAAACGGTTAGCAACAATCGCTTTCACATAATATTCGCGGGCTGTTGTCACATTCATGGCAGAAATCTTCTCCCATGCTTCCTCATTTCTCTTCATCGCCAGCAACATTACCACCTCATTGAAAGGACTCGTAGCCGCCACCTTTTCGAAAGCATCCTTATAGTAACCAGCCAAAGCCTGTACGATGGCCTGCAAATCCTCAGAAACAACTCCTTCGGGAACCAATGTCAATACGGAATCCGCCTTGGTATATTTTCCTTCATGCAGCAAGGCGATAGCCTGATTGGACAACAATTCTACCGGTGCAGACTTGCTGACAAACGGTTCGAGGATACGTGAATCCGGCGCATCTTTCTGTATGTTTGATACCGCCAGTTCATTGGCCGCATACGTAAAGTTATCGTAAAGTTCAAGAGCCTCCCTGCAATACTTCTCCCTTTCATCCGGAGTTTTTGCCATCGTAATCATACGATAATATTCGAAACGTGTCAGTTCCTTCGGATTCGTGTTGTAAAGTCCCCTAATCTCATCGTCAGTCAGGAGACGGAAGATAGAATAACCATACGTATATTGCACTTTTCTCAACTTAGGCAGATAGGTAGCAGATATTTCCTTGTAGAAAGGTTTCGATTTCAATACATTATTCAAGCGATAAGGAACGGATTCGTATTGCTTGATCAAATCCTCTACTTCCTTGGCAATTTCCGGTTTAGCGTCTTTCTTCAGTAATTCCGCCACTTCTTTCCATGAAGCTACCGCCGCATCCGCTTTCACTTCCAGCAGTTTGCGCGTTTCCGGGTCCAGTTGTGACAGGATACGTTCCAATGCCTTGTTTGTACGCAGTTGTGCCAGTTGCAAGTTTCTCTCGTATGAACCATCCGGTGAAGCCACACCCGTAATATGGAAACTCTTCAATGAAGCATCCGGATTCGTCTCAATAGCACGAAGTTCCTCATTCAATCGATTCAGTTCCAACTGATTATGAGGATTCTTATCATCCAAATCGGCTTTACCTACCAAGAATGTGAGATTTACTTCCCCTTTCGTATCCCGTAGCTGCATGACAGGTTTCGGAAGATACTTCTCATCCGTCAGATTGAAAGCGGAAAACTTGTACTCCAGAAAACGTAGCGGGTTGACAGTTCCGCGTGCAATGGAGAAAGAATCACGATAAATGATGTTCCGATAGTTCTCCATCGCAAGATGCACGTCCGCACGGTAATCATGTTGTAGATACTCTATATAAATAGAATCATGATAAGCGATAATATCCCTCTTACGCGAAGAAGTCGTTTTCACCTGAATATATTCATGCAAAGGATCTTTATCCAAATCATAATCATACATCCGCTTTTGTGTCGTATTGTAAGTACCGCCGTCGAATACCACAGGACGCATCAGCAAACGTTTTTTGAGTGTCACATCATAAATGGAAGGTTGCAATACTAACCGGCGATGCGAGTTAAACATCTCTTTAGGCACCGGCACACGGGTTTTCAGATGGAAATAATTACCTTTGATTTCGATATCCGTCGGTTCCGGAATCACTTTATCTTTTACTTTGGAAGTAACCGTCACTTCGTCCAGTTCGATGACAGCATCTTTCAGCACTACATCAAGAATCTGCTTTCCCGCCACCTTCACCGTCTTGTCCTCATAACCGACGCATGTAAACTTCAACGAGCCGTTCTTTTCCACCAATACACTATAACGGCCATCCTCGTCAGACATTTCTATACGTTCGTCATTGACAGGATTGAGCACATTCACATTCGGAACACTTTTCCCCTGCGGGTTTGTGATATGTCCTTGCACACGGATACGTTGAGCAAATGCATCCATGCCGACCAACATCATTGCCACGAAAAGTACACCTATTAATCTACCACGTTTCAAATTGATTTTCATTCTCTTTTCTGACTAGCTAATGTTCATTCTAATTATCGAATAATATAAACAAAGGATACCCCCAGTTTGACAGGCGCAATGGTAGTCTTAGTATCATTGACCGTACCCGGTCTCAGAGTACCCTTATCGTATTTAAACTGACGGTAACGCAACACGCCTACGCCGGCAGTCGCTTCGATGTTCCAGTGGTCACCCAGTACCCATGCATATCCATAGGTCAACCCGGCAGCGCATGCATCACCTTTGTGATTCACATCCTTCACCATCATATTAAAATTATTCACGAAAGCGGTGATTCCAAGAAAATGGCTCACCATCGGACGATTTAGCCAATAACGTACTTCAGGCTGAAAATGCGTGAAAGTAGTTTTGAAATTGTCAGTACTGATTGGGTTTGCGGCAATCCCCATATTTAAGGAGATATGACGTCCCAAAACGAACTCGGCTTCAATGTTAGGACTGGCCGTCAGCCATCCCAATGCATTTGTTTTTACAGCCACCCGTTGTGCGTGTACATGTACACCACAAAACAATAACAGAAATGATAACGCAGCTATTGCCCTGCGACCATTCCTCATCACATATACCATAATTTATTTCCCACTAAATATTTCCCACTAAAATATTCACCCACAAAAAGGGCTTCCTGCCCATATTATACATAATTTGGACAAGAAGCCGCAAAATTAGAAAAAATATAGCATTAAAAACGTTTAGACACGTTTTTTTTGTTTTTTATCGCAACATTTTTCCAGTCTGGAACGCAATATACCATATTACGTATAAAATATACAATTTTTCCAGCTTATAAATAAAACATCAGATACGCAATAATATAGGTTCTGACGTAACACCGGATTTCACTTTTTTGCCATTGATAACGACCGTGCAAGGAGCAGAAGAAATAATATACCATTTTCCTGCTTTCTTCTCAAGCAACACGTTAGCGGCACTGTCAGCCTGAACCATTATTCCAGGCACAACCAATTGCGTTCCACTTCCCAGAAAGAGTGTCCGGTTTCCCGCATACTCATTGCTGACAACTGCATAGTCCGCTTTTACTTTCATTCCCCGGTAAGTAGCAGCCTGCTCAGCATCAGACAAGGAGAAAATATGGTCTACACGCCCATTCTTGCTTTTCACGCAGATTCCTGCGAAGTCTTTCAGACCCGGTTCTTCCGCATCAAAGTAAGAGACAGACTGAATAGCGGACGGCTCGTTCTTCGTACTCGGCTCGTAGATAGAAATAAAAGGACGACTCCATGCTTCTCCATGCTGCCGGGCAACAAAAGTCAGCGTTGGTTGCTCCTTTATATTATAAGGCATATTCGGTGTACGGCTCAATCCTTCAGTCATCGGCGACAATGCCGTAAAGACTTCGCGTTCCGGTTCACCCTTCATCCAAAGATTCATATATATGTCGTCACCACCTTTATCCTTCATATCTATGGTGAAAGTCGCTTTGACATCCTTGTCGGTGGCAGCCATTTTCTTATCATATAAATAGGAATAAGCATAAAGATGCGCACCGGCAAAAGCAAGTTCTTCCGTGGGTTGAAGATTCAAGTCAGTACCATCTGCCGCTGTCAATGTCAAAGACTGTCCGAGGTTATGATAGAAATAGTCATGCATTTTATCTCCCCCCTTTTCCTTTCGGCTGCGGAACACATCAACATAATACCCCGTCTCCGCCCCGGTAGTAACGATACTCATCACACGTGTCTGGTCTGCCCTGCTCTCCGGTTCACGGAAATAAAGATTGCTGTAAGTGACAGACGTAAATTCCTTGCCCGGTTCCGCCGAAGCAGGGAAACAAGAAAGTAACTCAAAGGAATGATTGCTTTTCATCACCGGATAGCTCGATATACCATCCACACATACAGTATTATGACTGGGGAACTGGGAGTAATACTCCGCATAATCCAGCCCGCTATACAAGAATAGCCCGATACCTGCATCCGGGCCCAACACATATCCCTTTCCGTAAAGTTCCATCGAGATACCGTTGGCATGCATATGATTCCCTTCGCTGCCATTCAACGAAATCATCAGGCTGTTGCGTGGATGCATACCATTACGCTGTACCAGCCAAGACACATTGGGAGCATAAAATAAAGGAGAAACATAATCCTCTATCTTTCCCGGCTGCACTTTTGGATTTAAAACCAACGGTTTATCCTCAAAGAAAGAACTGACAGATACACGTACGTTTTTCTTTTCCTTTTTATCATTTCCCATCTCCGGGTTCAGGCATTTCAGCAAAGCGGTAAAATATTTTTCCTGTTCCTTTTTCCCGTTCGCCTGCGCGTTCTGTATCATGCGGATAAAGAAATTTGTATTCAGATACCCCGGATGCGTATCCCCAAAACCGCAAATCATACGGTTAGGAAACAGATATTGGGGCGTGGTCGCCACCGCTTTCGACAATACAGGCATCGCTTTCACCAAATCATACTGCAGATTCGTGTCAAACTGGTTCACGAAATTGGCATAATCATTGATTACCACACTGCTATACCCCGGACATTCCGCCCAAATCCCCGTATTGGAATCAAAGCCATAATCCGCAAGACGTGTCAGACTCCACTGGCGGATGCCGGAACGGTTCATCACATAATCGATATAGTATTCGCGTCCTTTTCCGTCAGCATATTCCTTGTTATCTTCCAAAACCAGACCAACACTCATAATATAACGTGCCTGCAACAAATCCCAATTATTATGAGGCACACCGTTCGCAATGATATTATCCGTCCATTTCTTGAAAGCTCCCGCATAGATTTCCATCTTGTCCGGATAATTGGTCTTCAGATAGTTATACAGAAAATCATATAAATAGACAGCAACATGAAGCGCATCCTCATGGATTACTTCAAAAGAAGTCAATCCCACCAATGTCTGCTGATGGCCATAATTCAAATCGACAGGCACATTCCGGTAATAAATTCCCGTCATATACGTGTCAAAAACACCTGCGGCAAGTTTGGCGAACTTTTCTTCGTCCGTCATCCAATAGAGGAAAGCAGCGTCACGGGCAATACCCAAAATTTCGCAGTTCAAACTTTCGATATTCCGTCCGGTCTTGGATGGATGTACGCTCTCCATAGGACGTTCGGGCAGGGCATTATTGCAGAAAGTCACGTTTCCGCTTTCGTCATCATCATAAGGAACGACATCCGCCAATCTGGGACGACCGTGAGTGGCAGCCGTTCCACGCGTTCCGGTATAGCGCACCGTAGGATAAGGCGCTTTCTCACCACCTGCATGATTGAACGTTTCACCTTTCACATACACTTCCGTGGCATGAGACTTCCAATACATCGCTAGGCGGGACAGCAACCAGGACGGTTGAGCATCCGTCAGATTTGTATATACTTCCGTCCGTTCCTTCAACTTATTGAAAACATCTTTCGCCCATTCTTCCTTTTTAATAAGTTCCCATGTTTCCTGTTTTCCCGCCGGAGTAGTCAACACCCGCGGATGCGTCTGCGGCATCTTTTCCGGCAAGGGAATCTCCTGCCCCGACGCACTGCCCCAAAAGGATAAAAAACATAATCCAAGTAAAATTCGTCTCATACTTTAATCTATTTTTCAGGTTTGATACCTATTAAATACGAAGATAGAGATTTATTTACCTAATCCGACCGGCAAAGACTGTTTTTATTTGTCCGAAACTATGCTTTTATTCCAAACAAAGAATTATATTTGCAAAAAACCTACTAACAATTCTGATATTTATGAAAATCTTATCTATCCATGATTTGGCTACAATCAGAAAGAGAGCGGAACACAAACTTTCATTACGTGAAGAAAGTAATGAAAAAGTCACCGAAAAGTGCTGCGGACTAGCATCCGGCACACAGCATCTTCAGATTCTAATCTGTGGTGGCACAGGTTGCAAAGCCTCTTCGAGCCAAGGAATTACGGACAATCTCCGGTCAGCCATCCAAAAGAACGGCATTGCCGACAAAGTGGAAGTTATCACCGTGGGCTGCTTCGGCTTCTGCGAGAAAGGCCCTATCGTGAAAATCATCCCCGACAACACCTTCTACACACAAGTCACCCCCGAAGATGCGGAAGACATCATCACCGAACACATCATCGGCGGTCGGAAAATAGAAAGGCTGCTATACATAGACCCTAAAACGGAACACACCGTCAGCAACTCCAAACACATGGACTTCTACCGGAAACAACTACGCATCGCCTTGCGCAACTGCGGCTTTATCGACCCGGAGAATATCGAGGAATACATCGCCCGCGAAGGATATCACGCACTGGCGGACTGCCTTCTCAACAAGCAACCGACGGAAGTTATCGACCTCATCAAGCGCTCCGGTTTGCGCGGACGCGGTGGCGGCGGCTTTCCCACAGGCTTGAAATGGGAATTTACCCATAAGCAGCAGTCGGACATCAAATACGTGGTATGTAACGCTGACGAGGGAGACCCCGGCGCTTTCATGGACCGTTCCATCATGGAAGGCGACCCTCACTCTATTGTAGAAGCCATGTGCGTCTGCGGCTACTCCATCGGCTCCAGCAAAGGATTGGTGTATATCCGTGCCGAATACCCGCTTGCCATCAGCCGCCTGAAAATAGCCATCGAGCAAGCCCGCAACTACGGTCTGCTGGGAGACAATATCTTAGGAACGGATTTCTGTTTTGATATCGAGATACGCTACGGGGCAGGTGCCTTCGTATGCGGTGAAGAAACTGCACTGATTCACTCCATGGAAGGAAAACGCGGTGAACCGACTCTCAAACCTCCCTTCCCTGCCGAATCCGGCTACCTGGGCAAACCTACCAATGTAAATAATGTAGAGACGCTCGCCAATATCCCCATCATACTGACGAAAGGAGCCGAATGGTTTGCAACGATTGGAACGGAGCGTTCCAAAGGCACGAAAGTATTCGCCCTCGCAGGAAAGATTAACAATGTCGGGCTGATTGAAGTACCGATGGGAACTACGCTCCGCGAAGTAATCTACGAAATCGGCGGCGGCATCAAAGGCGGAAAGAAATTCAAGGCAGTGCAGACAGGCGGTCCGTCGGGCGGCTGCCTGACAGAGAAACACCTGGATACTCCTATCGACTTTGACAATCTCCTGGCGGCAGGCTCCATGATGGGTTCCGGCGGTATGATTGTAATGGACGAAGACGACTGCATGGTATCCGTCGCCCGTTTCTACCTGGACTTTACCGTAGAAGAATCCTGCGGAAAATGCACTCCGTGCCGCATCGGCAACAAACGCCTGCTTGAATTACTGAACAAGATAACCGAAGGAAGGGGAACGGAAAAGGACTTGGATACCCTCGCCACTTTAGGACAAGTCATCAAGGATACCGCTCTCTGCGGACTGGGACAGACCTCACCGAACCCGGTTCTGTCTACGCTGGACAATTTCTACGACGAATATCTGGAGCACGTCCGCGACAAAACCTGCCGTGCCAAACAGTGTAAATCCCTGCTAACCTACACCATAAATCCCGAACTTTGCATCGGCTGCCACTTGTGTGCCAAAAACTGTCCGGCGGACGCAATCATCGGACTGGTACGCAAACCGCACATCATCAGCCCCGACAAATGTATCAAATGCGGAATGTGCATGGCACGCTGCAAGTTCAAAGCTATTCTCGTCTGCTAAAATCTATTTACTATGGAAGAAAAACAAATTACTCTCCAAATAGACGGTCATTTTATCACCGTCCCCGAAGGAAGCACCATCCTCGAAGCTGCCAACAAAATAGGCATTAACATACCTACTTTGTGCCATATTGACTTAAAAGGAACCTGTATAAAAAACACTCCCGCTTCCTGCCGCATCTGTGTGGTGGAAGTCATAGGACGACGCAACCTGGCTCCTGCCTGCGCCACCCGTTGTACGGAAGGCATGGTAGTCAAGACCAGTACCTTGCGTGTAATGAATGCTCGCAAGGTAGTAGCCGAACTGATTCTTTCCGACCATCCCAACGACTGCCTCACCTGCCCGAAATGCGGCAACTGCGAGCTTCAGACACTAGCACTGCGCTTCAATATCCGCGAGATGCCTTTCAACGGCGGCGAGTTGTCTCCCCGCAAACGGGAAATCACCGCTTCCATCGTCCGCAACATGGACAAATGTATTTTCTGCCGCCGTTGCGAAAGTGTCTGCAACGATGTGCAGACAGTTGGTGCGCTCGGCGCCATCCGCCGCGGTTTCAACACAACGATAGCTCCTGCTTTCGACCGCATGATGACAGAGAGTGAATGTACCTATTGCGGTCAGTGTGTAGCTGTCTGCCCGGTAGGCGCGTTGACCGAACGTGATTACACCAACCGCCTGCTAGACGACTTGGCCAACCCGAACAAGGTAGTCATCGTGCAGACCGCACCCGCCGTACGCGCCGCTTTGGGAGAAGAATTCGGATTTCCCCCCGGCACACTGGTTACCGGAAAAATGGTCTACGCCCTACGCGAACTGGGATTCGATTACGTATTCGACACCGATTTCGCAGCCGACCTCACCATCATGGAAGAAGGTTCCGAAATCCTAAACCGTCTGACGCGTTATCTCAACGGAGACAAATCCGTCCGCCTGCCCATCCTCACCTCCTGTTGTCCGGCATGGGTAAACTTCTTCGAGCATCATTTCCCAGATATGTTGGATATACCGTCCACCGCCCGCTCTCCGCAACAGATGTTTGGCTCCATCGCCAAATCTTACTGGGCGGAGAAAATGGGAATCTCCAGGGAGAAGTTAGTCGTCGTATCCATCATGCCCTGCCTGGCAAAGAAATACGAATGTGACCGCGACGAATTCAAAGTAAACGGCATCCCCGACGTAGACTATTCCATCTCCACCCGCGAACTGGCACGACTGATTAAACGCGCTAACATCGGCTTCCCGCTCGTACTAGACAGCCCGTTCGACAACCCGATGGGCGAATCGACAGGCGCCGGCGTCATCTTCGGCACCACAGGCGGTGTGATGGAAGCCGCCCTGCGCTCCGTCTACGAAATCTACACCGGAGAACCTCTCCAGAATGTAAACTTCGAACAAGTACGCGGCCTGAACGGAGTCCGCCGTGCCACCATCAACCTGAACGGATTTGAACTAAAAGTAGGTATCGCACATGGACTGGGCAACGCCCGCCATCTACTAGAAGATATACGGAACGGGCACAACGAATATCACGTCATCGAAATCATGGCTTGCCCCGGTGGTTGTATCGGCGGTGGCGGCCAGCCGCTGCACCACGGCAATTCGGAAGTATTATATGCTCGCGCCAACGCACTTTACCGCGAAGACGCCAACAAACCGTTGCGCAAATCGCACGACAACCCGTATATAAAAAAACTGTACGAAGAATATCTCGGCAAACCTCTGGGCGAGATATCGGAAACGCTATTGCACACACACTATTTCAACAAATCTATGGATTAACTTTAAACGAAGAGTATTATGTCAGATATAAAACTAGCCTGCGATGTGGCAGAACAAGTCCGAACGATTTGCGACAAGCACGGAAACAATCCGGGCGAACTAATCAATATTTTGCACGAAGCGCAACACTTGCACGGCTACCTGCCCGAAGAGATGCAATGCATCATCGCTTCCAAACTTAATATCCCTGTATCGAAAGTATATGGAGTGGTCACTTTCTATGCCTTCTTCACCATGACCCCGAAAGGAAAACATCCCATCTCCGTCTGCATGGGTACGGCATGTTACGTGCGCGGCTCCGAGAAGTTACTCGAAGAATTCAAACGCGTACTAGGCATCGAAGTTGGCGAAACTACACCGGATGGAAAATTCTCATTGGACTGCCTGCGCTGCGTAGGCGCCTGCGGACTGGCTCCGGTAGTGATGATTGGCGAGAAAGTGTACGGTAGATTGCAACCGATAGATGTGAAGAAGATTATCGAAGAGTTGGAATAAATATCCGGAATAAAAAGCGGCCGCCTTGCTTTTTCAAGACAGCCGCTTTAAAACATTTTTTAACAACAAACAAAAAAGGCGATTGCGACATTCAATATAGTCGATGTCTGAAATATAAAAAAGATGATGGAGCTAAGATTGGAACATTCTTTTATTTATGTAAACACTATGGAGTAAATTATGCGCAAAACGGTGAATTGTAGTCTGTTTAAAACATCCAATAAGTTAAATAGTAATAACGCATACAAATAAAACCTTTATTTAATATTAAAATTCGACTACACAATTGACAGCAAAACGTTTATAATCAAATATTTGACGATTTAAACACTGACAACTAGCTAAAGGAGAAATGTAAACGTATGTTACAAACTTCTCCTTTACTAATTTTTATTATCGTATTAGTAATATAACCCAAAGCAAAGAAAACAATATTCTTTAATCGGAATGTTATTTTGAGAAACTTTACTATCTTTGCAAAGTCACGAAAAGTGGCAAATGTAATAGTGAAAGTGTTTCGCTTTTATCCTGTGTAGGAAATCTGACAGTTTCAAAAAAGCAGGGGTAAGCAATGACATTCATCACTTGGGTAGCATATGTTCAAAAGACATATACTAAACAGGTGTGGAGTATTGTTTATTTGCTTTTGGGTTTTGTCAGAACCTCCTACACAATAAACGAATGACTCCACACTTTCTTTTTATCTAATCCTGTCATTAAAGGAGTCGAATGACACAACTTTACTAATTACTATGAATGGATTAGATTTTATTAAATCGAAACAACAAAGTTGGGCAAAAAGGAAAGGTTTCAATGTAGTAGGTGGAACTATCCCTAACAGAGGGGAAGCAAATTATTTACCTAATCTAACAGATAACCTGTTTGAACCATTGTCTAAAGGGAATTTGCTTTCTTACCAAAAGGGGGATGGGAACGAAACAAAAGATTCTAAAACACGATTGGCAAAAATGAAAGCACTTCATTCATCTTCTGCGATTGTGGTTAATCTGTTCCAGTATTGGCAGGGAAAAGATGTTTGCCCGATTCTAAATGCATGCAAATTGACTTCAAGAACTACTAAGGTAGGCTATCTGATTAAGAATGTCGGTTCTGTTTCTCCTGAAAAAATTCCCATAATTCCCTCTCCACTCAATTACGAAATTAAATTTGAAGAGCAGTTTGAAATAAGTGAAGATAAATCTCAATTTCCACATTCGCCCAATATTGATGTTGTGATTTATACTCCACTGTCTACTATTGGTATTGAGTCTAAATTTACAGAACCATATAGTAGCAGAAAACATGGAGGATTAAAACAAAAATATGTTGAAAATCCCTCTTTTTGGAACGGATTGCCTAATCTGCATGAATTAGCAAAAGAAATTTCTCCTAATGATACTAAGTTTCAGTATTTAGATGTTGCACAATTAATAAAACATATATTAGGACTGAAAAAGCATAGTGACAAGTATAATTCAAATCTTGTTCAAAAGCATCACTTTGTAGAAGGTAAAAGAAATTTGATACTCAAACGCAATTTTCATCTCTTATACCTTTGGTACGATGTAATAGGAAAAGAGGGAAGTAAGCATAGAAAAGAGATAGAGCAGTTTGCAGAAATTGCTAAAAAGGACAATATAAAGTTTAGCCATATAACCTATCAAGAAGTAATAGCAAGGTTATCGAAAGAATTTTATGACAACAATGAAGCCTATTGCGATTATCTAACAGATAGATATTTATAAAATCAGCAGCTAATTTTAGATTGGAGGAAAATATAATGAAAACACATCAATTTCTTTTATCATTTTTTTTGTTAGTATGTAGTAGCGCAATAGCTTCTGTATTATTAGCACAAGATAGTAAACTGCCCGAGAAAGCAAAGTTAGAAACAATTCTTTATCAAGATGCAGATATGATAGGTGTTGGTTATGTCTATAAAAAACAATTTGTGGAGAATCAACATGTTACTTTTATTAGTAAGTCGTTTAGAGATAAGCATTTTTCCTCTTATCGCATAAAAGAGAAAAATGGACAAACATATCTTCATGAACGTAAAAGTAATACTTGGGTGGATTTATCTTCTTTAAAACCTTTTATTAGTGGTATTTACTTTACAAGGAATGATACTTCTTACATAAAAGGAATAGTGAATCCTTATGATGGATTTGTTTGTGAAGGCATATTTATATTTTGCAATTCAAAACATAACAATAAGTATTTTCTATCTCCTTTGGCTAAAGAAACCCAAAAATTTTCACTCGGAATGAGTGGTGCTACTTCTTATCAGTTGACGATAAAAGAAGGCTATAAGGCTTATGGAAAGAGTTTAGGTGATGGATATTCTTTAAAAATAGATTTTCCGGACAAGTCTAAGATATTAACATTGGAAAGTCGGGTGGTTAAATTGAATGACTTAGAAGGCTTTAGCATCTCTGATGCTGATTGCTTGAAGAAATTAGAATCTGTGAAAATTAAGTTTGCTAATGGAGATAGTTTTAGTGGAACTGTTACCTCTGCTTCAGCTTTTTCAGGAGAGGAATTAAGGCTTTTGAGGGGTAAATATACTTATAGTACCGGAGAAGAAGTTATTGGAGAATACTCTAAAATAAGGTATGATGATGGAATAATATACGTCCCTAAAGGCATAATAACCTTTAGTGATGGAGTTGTAGCGTCTAATGATTGGTTACGTAAATATAATTTCACGAGTAAGGAGTGGAAGCAAATTTATGATAGTTGTAATGGCTTGACAGAAATTCGTGATATGGCAGCTCAATTAGAGCTAAAAAAACAGCAAGAAAAGATAGCTGAACAGCGTGCGGAACAATTGAAACGTAAGAAAGAAGAAGAACAGAGAAGGAATATCATATCAAGATATGGAGAATATTATGGAGCTTTAATTATTAAAAAGAAATTAGTTCCTGGAATGAGCCAAGCTATGGTTAATGAAGTATGGAGTAAAGACTTTTTCGATTGTAGTATTTCAACATCATCGGGACGGAGGATTGAAGTGTGGACTCTTAATAACGATAAGATGCAAATAAAAATAGCATCAGAAGCAAATAAAGCAGATAAAAGCGGAGAGACTGCTGTTGCCGCTATGTTATTAATGAATTTTTTAGGCTCTACTTCTCTATCTTCTGTTCCTAATATGTTAGTGTTTATGAATGATAAGCTAACTGATATTTACAAGTAATTCTGAAGATGATATGAGAATGCGCAAATCCTATAGGTATTTAGCTAATGATGAAAGATTTGATATAGAATCTGACTCTAGCAAGGTTAGTCAACTTCATGCTGAAAAGTTGGTTGATAATAAATATGACGCTTATAAGCCGCAAGCTTATAGAATTAAGTTAAACAAACAGGAGTCAAGACAAGAACGTTGCGACTCCGAAAAGCTCAGTGAAAAGTCAAATGATGATAATCTCTCAGTAGAAGGCTATATCGAGAAGTATTCCGGTGGGAAATACAAAGTGACTTCTGTTAAGACTGAATCAGAGTGTACCCCTCAGGTGATTAAGGTAAAATCAGGCAATGGCTGTCTTTTGACATTTGTAATCATCCTATTGATAATATTAATTATAATAATGATTTTAAATTCAGTACAAGTGATAGTTCCTTTGGATGCAACGCCTGAAGAAGTAAAAGAAGCATTTGAAAAGGCTTTTCATTTACTATGATAGTATTCAGATATTATTCATTTTATCAAGAAAATAGTAAGATGTATGATTGCTACAAAGATTAAAATGCCATTTAGGGAGTTTTTGGAAAGTTTGAAAGTTCCGTCTGCACCACGAATGAAAGGCGGAACTATTTTCAACCCTGATGAGATAAACTATCTTGTACGATATTCAACTCCATTGGTTTATGAATTTGTGCAAGAGGATGAAACCGATAGGGAATTTTATGAGAAGTTTGTCAAATGGCTACATGAAGAAATGCCAGTTTATGGGTATGTTGATGTTTATATGGTCGTTTATTTACGTTATGGGCAATATTTAAGTAACGATGAATTTGAGTATTTGGAAAGGAATATTCCGGAGTGTTTCGAGAAAGGGCATGTATGGCTCTATGAAATAAACTATCGTAGGCGCTTCCGTTTGCGTATTCAATTGATTCGTTGCTTAAAAAAAGACTTTCAGAGAATTATTCGGAAGGGTATTCATAAGATTGATTCCACAACAAATAAGTTATAATTATGTATTTCAAGAGTATATTTCTAAGTATTATATGTAGTACAATAGCGTTTACATCAGTAGCCCAAGTTTCTTGGTTATCAACCATGCATATAAAGGATGCATCTAAAGTGATGGAGTATCTTCCACCTAAGAACGCTTGGTATGGCAAAGGATTTAATCATTCATTGTATTATTGTTACAATACCCCTAAAAAGGGAGCTCGTTCTTTTGATTCTTCAAAAGATATTTTGGGTTCTGAATATGCAAATGAGTTTATTAGAATTACAGCAAAAATACCAGTAAGTGATGTAATAGCTAAAGACCCATTTGTAGTAATCGTCTCTAAAAAAGGGGACTTGATAGATATACCAACTCCTGTATGGAATGTAACTCATAATCCTGATGAAAGATTCCAAGATTTTGGAATACGGGATTTTCTAACTTCCAAATGTGAAGCAGTTGCTTTTGTTGAAACCTCAATTTCATTCTTCGTAAGAAAAGACCAAAGTACAGTTACCTTATTCTTCTATAAAGATATGAATACTTTTGTATCGCATAATCTTGGAAAATTATACGCTTTGACAGATTTAGGAGAAAGAGAGCTTTTGAAGTGTTTGTATTATGCCCCTGTTAAGGATATTACTAAATATGTTCAAAAGGTGTTATTAGATATCTACAACAATGTAGACGGATTTTATAAACTTGATTTTGATAGTTCGACTTTTGATAGTTATTTGAAAGATTTATAAAACTGAATTAATGTCTAATCATCCTACTTTTATTTGTAGTTTGTGTTCCAAATGTGTTCCACTAAAAAACAAATCAGCCGCTAACTGTCCGTCAGCGGCTTTCTTACACCCTTGTTTGCGGAGAGAACGAGATTCGAACTCGTGATACACTTTTGGCGTATACACGCTTTCCAGGCGTGCCTCTTCAACCACTCGAGCACCTCTCCTTGTTTTTCAATAAAAAAACAGACAATGGAAATATATTTTCCACAAAAGAAATAGCAGCTTCAAAGCTGCTATTCTCAGCGGAGAGACAGGGATTCGAACCCCGGGTACCTCGCAGTACAACGGTTTTCAAGACCGCCGCAATCGACCACTCTGCCACCTCTCCAAAACTTCCTTTTCAGAAGTGCTTTTCGTTAAAAGCGATGCAAAGGTACGAACTTTTTTTAAACATGCAAGAGTTTCCACGAAAAAAATTTCGGGAAGATTTCCTAAGGATAGCAATATCTAGGTATTTTATGTTGAAAAGCATAAAATAGAGCATATTTATGCCGATTATATGAAAAATGATTGTAACTTTGTACGCTCTAAAGAAAAGGATAACTACAACCTCTAATTTTATCATTTTATGGAATTAAATAAAATCTTTAAAGATGGTCTTTGGAGCAGCGAAATCAATGTCAGGGATTTCGTAAGTCATAACATTACTCCGTACTACGGAGATGCCTCTTTCCTCGAAGGGCCTACCGAACGCACAAAAGCCGTATGGAACCGCTGCCTCGAAGCACTGGCAGAAGAAAGAGCAAACAATGGCGTCCGCTCTCTTGACAATGTTACCGTATCTACCATCACTTCCCACAAAGCCGGATATATCGACAAGGAAAACGAACTGATTGTCGGTCTGCAAACAGACGAACTGCTGAAACGTGCAATCAAACCTTTCGGCGGTATCAACGTAGTGAGCAAGGCTTGCCACGAAAACGGTGTGGAAGTGGACGACCGCGTAAAAGATATCTTCACTCACTACCGCAAGACGCACAATGACGGAGTTTTTGATGTTTATACCGAAGAAATCCGTTCGTTCCGCTCACTGGGATTCCTTACCGGACTTCCCGACAACTATGCCCGCGGACGTATCATCGGCGACTACCGCCGTATGGCTCTTTACGGTATCGACCGACTGATTGAAGCCAAGAAAGAAGACTTGCGTAACCTCACCGGCCCAATGACCGAAGCCCGCATCCGTCTGCGCGAAGAAGTGGCAGAACAAATCAAGGCTTTGAAGGAAATGAAGGTAATGGGCGAATACTACGGACTCGACCTGAGTCGTCCCGCCTACACTGCACAGGAAGCCGTACAATGGGTGTACATGGCTTACCTTGCCGCCGTGAAAGAACAAGACGGTGCAGCGATGTCATTGGGTAACGTTTCTTCCTTCCTCGACATCTATATGGAATATGAACTGAGCAAAGGAACCATCACCGAATCTTTCGCACAGGAACTAATCGACCAGTTTGTCATCAAACTGCGTATGGTTCGCCACCTGCGCATGCAATCTTACAACGACATCTTTGCCGGCGACCCGACATGGGTAACCGAATCTCTGGGCGGACGCCTCAACGACGGACGCACGAAGGTAACAAAGACTTCTTTCCGCTTCCTGCAAACACTCTACAACCTTGGCCCTTCACCAGAACCGAACTTGACTGTATTGTGGAGTCCGGAACTTCCGGAAGGATTCAAAGAATTCTGTGCAAAAGTATCTATCGACACTTCTTCCATCCAATATGAAAACGACGACCTGATGCGTGAAGTACGCCAGTCTGACGATTACGGAATCGCGTGCTGCGTATCTTATCAGGAAATCGGAAAACAAATCCAGTTCTTCGGTGCACGTTGCAACCTGGCTAAAGCCCTGCTGCTTGCCATCAACGGCGGACGTTGCGAAAACACGGGTACGGTCATGGTGAAAAACATCCCTGTACTGACCAGTGACACGCTGAACTTTGAAGAAGTAATGAGCAACTACAAGAAGGTATTGACAGAAATCGCTCGTGTTTACAACGAAGCGATGAACATCATCCACTATATGCACGACAAGTATTACTACGAGAAAGCACAGATGGCTCTTGTAGATACCAACCCGCGCATCAACCTCGCTTACGGTGTAGCCGGACTTTCCATCGCGCTCGACTCGCTCTCGGCCATCAAGTACGCCAAAGTTACCGCCCGCCGCAACGACATCGGTCTGACGGAAGGTTTCGACATCGAAGGCGAATTCCCTTGCTTCGGTAACGACAATGACAAGGTAGACCACCTGGGTGTTGACCTGGTATATTTCTTCAGCGAAGAATTGAAGAAGCTGCCGGTGTACAAGAATGCCCGTCCTACCCTGTCTCTGCTGACCATCACTTCCAACGTGATGTATGGTAAAAAGACCGGTGCTACTCCCGACGGACGTGCCAAAGGCGTTGCCTTCGCTCCGGGTGCCAACCCGATGCACGGACGCGACAAGAACGGTGCCATCGCCTCTTTGAGTTCCGTAGCGAAATTACGTTACCGCGACTCACAAGACGGTATCAGCAACACTTTCTCTATTGTTCCGAAATCACTGGGAGCAACCGTAGAAGACCGTATTGATAACTTGATTACCATGATGGACGGCTACTTCACTAAAGGCGCTCACCACCTGAACGTTAACGTTCTGAACCGTGAAATGCTTTACGATGCTATGGAACATCCGGAGAAATATCCGCAACTCACCATCCGTGTTTCCGGTTATGCTGTAAACTTCGTGAAGTTGAGCCGCGAACATCAATTGGAGGTTATCAGCCGTAGCTTCCACGAACGTATGTAATCAGATCTACTCAATATGATGATAAACGTACATTCATACGAAAGTATGGGAACATTCGACGGGCCGGGCTTACGGCTCGTCGTTTTTCTTCAAGGATGCAATTTCCGCTGCCTATATTGTGCCAATCCCGACACGATAGCCGGCAAAGGCGGTACGCCTACCCCACCGGAAGAAATCATCCGCATGGCCATGAGCCAACGTCCTTTTTTCGGGAAACGCGGAGGAGTCACTTTTTCCGGAGGAGAACCTACGTTTCAGGCGAAAGCGCTTGTTCCATTGGTCCGCGAACTGAAGGAGAAAGGGATTCATGTCTGCATAGACAGCAACGGCGGCATTTGGAACGAAGAAGTGGAAGAGCTTTTCAAACTGACCGACCTCGTATTACTTGATATCAAAGAGTTCAACCCCACCCGTCATCAGACACTGACCGGAAGAAGCAACGAACAGACCATCCGCACGGCGGCATGGCTCGAAGAGAACGGAAAACCGTTTTGGCTGCGTTATGTATTAGTGCCCGGATACAGCGATTTCGAAGAAGATATCCGCCGACTGGGAGAGGCACTGGGAAAGTATAAGATGATTCAGCGGGTAGAAATCCTGCCTTACCATACGCTGGGCGTACACAAGTACGAAGCCATGGAACAGGAATACAAACTGAAAGATGTAAAAGAAAATACCCCCGAACAACTTGAAAAAGCTGCGGGAGTATTCAAGGAGTATTTTACTACTGTGGTGGTCAATTAACCGCCACAGTAATGATACTTTCCGGTTTAACTCCAGCGGGCTCTCATTGTAGAAGAACTTGTAATTGCTTACTTGCTTGATTTTCTTTAACAAATTAAAAAATAAAAAAGCCATTCCTTAGTAATAAGCTGCGGAATGGCTTTATTTTATATTTTGTTCAATGAACGATTATACTACTTTGTATTCACCAATATTACGTTCTTCGGCATTAAAGGAAACACCGACTTTTACCAGCTCACGTCCATCCGTCCGGTAGGGTAACAAATATCCTTTTTCATCTATTTGTTTCAAAGCTTCGTCTACTGTTCCTTCCAGTTTAAACTCAAAAACATAAATGTAGTCTTTTGTCTTAACCACGGCATCGGCACGACCTTTTGCACTACGGACTTCTGCATCTACATATTGTCCCATCAACTTAAAGGCAAGATAGAAAATAACCTGATAATGACGTTCAGTCTTTGTGTTCAATTCGTAGGGAATGTCGGCAAAGAATGATTTCAACCGTTCCATAAAGGAATGAACATCGCCCGCCTGAAGTTCACGAACGAACTTAACAGCGTTAAAATCCGTTTCATCAGAGGAGATGGGTGTATAATAGGGTATCAGAAATTTAAGGAAACCATATTTTACCTCGTCATTCGGAAAGCCTAATGTATATAGGTTCAATGATTTATCAAAGTTTTTAATGGTCAGATAACCGCTTTGATAAATCATCGGAAGGGGATTCTTTGTCTCTGCACGGTATTCGGCAAACCCGGAACTTCCTACTTCCAAACCGTCTATGAGTAAACGTAAGTCATAGTCACTTTGTTTCAGCAGGTCTACAAGATAGGTAGGAGTGCCGGTTTGAAACCAATAATTATCAAACATTAATCCATCAAAGACATTGAGCACACTGAAGGGATTGAATAATCCTTCTTCGCTGTATGTAAAATGATAGCCATCGTACATTGCTGTCATTTTATCGACTGTATCTTCAAAGGACATCTCCTGCACTTCTGCCAACCGCTCCAACTCAGGAGTAAATGTGGATACTAATTCTTTTGTTGTGATACCGCAAATATTCGCATAAGGAATCTTCATGCTAATGTCATTCAACTGATTCAAGTCACTGAATACACTTACCTGTGCAAATTTTGTGACTCCTGTCAGAAATATAAACCGAAGATAGCGGTCGGAACTTTTCAGCACACCATAAAAGGCTTTCAGAATACGACGGTATTCATCCAACAGGTTCTCATCCAAAAGAGCCTGCAACAAAGGTTTGTCATATTCATCTACCAATACTACAACTCCTTTTCCCGTTTTCAGACTGGCTTGTTCAATGACATAACTAAAACGTTCTTCAGGACTGCGGTCTTTCTTCTCATCACCATATACGGCTTCCCATTTCTCCAAATACTGGTTTAGCATGGCAACCAAATCTGCCGCCGTCTCATATTTCTTCGCATTCAAATCAAGATGCAAAACCGGATATTGCTCCCATTTCTTCTCCAACTTTTCAATTGCCAAACCCTCAAAAAGGTCTTTACGCCCCTGAAAATAGGCTTCAAAAGTAGAAATAAGCAGACTTTTGCCGAAACGACGGGGACGACTCAGGAAATAAGGCTTTCCCGTATTTATTATTTGCCACAAAATAGCCGTTTTATCTACATAAAGGAAACCGCCCTTACGTATATTTTCAAATGTCTGTATCCCTATCGGCAGTTTACGTTCCAATGTATCCATTGCATCTTCAAATTAGTGTATCACAAATATAGACGTTATTCGATGAATAAACAAAAATACTCTATGAAAGTTCCACTTATTTCTCTTTCAAGACAATCACCAAACCGTCCATTCCATAATATTTAGAGTTTTGCGACAAAGGTATGTTACTGTTGGTCTGAAACACAAGTGACAATATTATTAATATTTTCTCAATTATCCGTTTTTTTTGGGAAGGTTTGTGCATAGAAACTCTAAAAGCGACATTCTGCCACTGAGGATAGAATATCGCTTTTAAAGGTTTATAGAAATAAAAAGGTTATATTAATAAGTCAAACGGATACCTGCCTGTATATTGAAATTAAACGGATTCTCCTTACGTATAGTCTGAATATCCGAACCGTCATCAAAATAATAAGCGACACCCGGCTCTACATAGACACCGACACGTTTGGTAGCATTCAACTGTGCACCTACCGCACCGGATACGGAGAATTGCAAAGGTTTCACCGTTTCCTTTTCGGAACCGAGCTTTCCATACACGCATTTCTCAACCATACCGCCACCGGATACATAAAGAGTAACGAGCTTCTTATCTAGGAAATTCCAGTTGGCACGCAACGGGATACCGATATAATGGAGTTTCTGTTCTATCTGCCGGTCGTTATCAGCCAGTTTGGCATCCGAGGAAAGCAGCGTATAAGTCAGACCGGACTCTAGGGAAAAACCTTTGCCCAAGGCTTTACGAACGGATAATCCGAAAGAGATGGGTTGATGATGCTTAATATCGACTACCTGTTTTGCCTGGCGCAAGTAAGGTACTCCGTCCTCAAAGACCAAAGTCTGGTCATTGGGAATCTCCATCAAACCGTTGGATACAGAAAGCATACTGACGCGGGACATATAAGGATACGCGCCCGAACCTACTTCTGAAGAAGCACCTCCCGAATTCCCTACTCCAAGTCCCATTGACCATGTTCCTTTCCGGGAAGATGGTTTCTCAGTCGGGATATGATATTTATCTCTGTCGGAAGGACGGCGCGGTCTATTGCCTGCAGTCGGTCGTTCCTTATCTTTCGTCTGAGTCTGAGTTTGACCGGCATTTGTTTCTTCGGTCGGTTCTCCCTCATTGATGACTGTTCCGAGTTCCTTTTCTTCTACTACAAGTGCCGGTTCATCTTTCACGGCGGGTTCATCTACCGGCATCTTATGCTCTGGGATATCCCGGTCTACTTTTGCCAACCGATTCTCACGGGCAACGGGACGCAGGACAGGTTCGACGGAAGTGCCTTGCATGTCCGGTTGTTGCACACCCGGCAAAACATCGGGTGTGGTAGCTAATGCTGGTGTTTGTATATGACGCATTTCATCCGCGGCAGGTGTCCCCAGGAAATACAGGCTTACTGACGAAACAACAGCCAGCAATATAACAGCCGCAGCCGCCATCATCCATTTTCGATAAGGATATATCTTCTTCTCCACAGAGGGCATAAGCTCTTTCTCCAGTTGTTCCCAACCGGAAGCAGGTGTCGGCTCGGAATAATCCGCGAGCTTCTCCTTCAACTTATTCATCCACAATTCTTTCTCTTCCATCTCTATCTATCCATTATTCATTATCCATTCTTTTACTCTTTTTGCCAATACCGTCTTCGCCCGAAACAGTTGAGAAGCCGAAGATTTCTCATTAATACCTAATACCTGAGCGATTTCTTTGTGTGATTTGTCCTCGAAAGTATAAAGGTTGAACACTGTACGATACCCCGCCGGCAGTTCTTCGATAAACTGCATCAACACTTTTTGGGGTATCGCTTCCACATCAGAAGCATCCGGTTCTTCATATTCTTCGGGCAACTCTTCCAATGACGCTGCCTGATTGATTACATCATTCTTCCGGAGATACTGCAAAGCAATGTTGACTACCACACGCTCCATCCAAGCCCGCAGAGAACCTTCACCGCGCCAGGTGAACTTGTCGAAAGAGTCGAATATCTTTATAAAACTGTCGTGAAGCAGGTCCTGAGCCGTATCACGGTCGCCTGCATAGCGCAGACAGATGCCAAGCATACGCCCCGCATACTGCTCATACAGTTCCTTGCGGGCGTGGTTGTTTCCTTGCCTGCATTGCTCCGACAACTCTAATTCTTCCATTCGCTTATACACGTGTTTACCTTAAAAATGCAGTAAAGATAAAAATACTGCATAGAGAGAACAACTCTTTTAGCACTTTTATTTCTTTAACAGATGCAAATGCAATATTCTTGATTATCGTGCATTTGTTGAATACAAAGTAGTAATATTAATCAAACTAAAACCTATTTTATATATGAAGAAATTTAAATTCATTGCCTTTATCTTTGTTATTATGACCACAATGCCGATTTTCCAGTCTTGTCTGGACGACGATAACAGTCCGTCCGACCTACTGGTTATCAGCACAATAAATATGATGAGCCAGGATAGCAAGGATTTTTATTTCACCTTGGATGATGGAAAGAAGATGTATCCAAGCAATGGAGAAGGATGGAGCAACGCGGATTTTGCGGATGGCCAGCGAGCCTTTGTCATGTTCAACGAACTGGAAGAGCCGGTAGGCGGATATGACTATAACGTTCAGGTAAAGCAGATAAAAGAAATCCTGACCAAGGACATTGTCACTATGGATGAAGAAGAAAACAATGAGGAGAAAATCGGAGACGATAAGATTAACGCCACTTATATGTGGATCAACAAGGATAAGAAATATCTGACTATCGAATTCCAATATTATGGTACGCACAGTGAAGATAAGAAACATTTCCTGAATCTGGTTATCAATAATCTCACCCCGGCTCCTACCGCAGATGAGGAGAGTGAAGAGGATGAGTTTATCAACCTGGAATTCCGTCACAACAGTGAAGGGGATTATCCTCAGACTTTAGGCGAAGGGTATGTATCTTTCAAACTGGACGGAATCAAGAAACAGATGGAAGGAAAGAAGGGCCTAAGAATCCGTGTCAATACCCTATATGGCGGAATAAAAACATATGAAGTGAAATTTCCCTAATCTGCTAATCGAAAAATGAAAGACACTCTTTTATAATATTATATATTAATTACACAAAAGAGGGCGGTAGTTGTGAAACTCCCGCCCTTCTCATTTTTAAATGGATGTGAACACTGCTTCTGCAATAAATGTTTGCAGCATTTCTCCTTCACCAAAGCGAAAAGAATAATTTTTCAAAAACAAATAATTCACTCCGGAAATCGGATTGATTAATCCGATTCTTGGCGCAGTATTGAGTTGGGTCATGCTTCCGGACGAGCATCCCACATTCAGCACGGTGGCTGCATAGACGAGAGGAATGTCTGATTGTAAGTATTGGACTTATAGAACGTACCGTCGAAAGTTATCCTGCCATCCCAAAAACGGGCATTGATACCCAATTCGTAGGACTTTGTACGTTCGGGCTTGAAGTCGGGATAAGGATAGGTTGATATCGGATTGATGATACCTGCCGACATGGAGTCTGTTATGGAACCCGGCGTGATACCTACCTGCGAGATGGGCGAACCTACTTCGGTGTACGACCCGCGCACTTTCAAGTAAGAAATGAACTGCGGCAACGACGCCATCTCCGTAATAATGGCAGACAGACCTATCGACGGATAGAATATACCCGGAGTCTTGCCATTACTTACCAACTGCGAAGCCCAGTCGGTACGTCCGGTAGCTGTAAGATAGAGCATATTCTTCCACCCAAGTTCGGCACTGGCAAATACGGCAATGTTGCGCGTGCGCTTATACGTTTCTTTCGGTGAATTATCGGAAGACAAGTTCGCAGCCGAAAACAGATTAGACACAGTTGCCAACTTACCACCGATGTCAACGCCTCTCGTATAATGGTCTTCAAAGCTTGCTCCTAAGTTGGCAATCAACGAAAAGTCGTGTTTAAAACTCTTGTTGATGTTCATCATCAAGTCTGCATAGGTCTGGTCGTAAAATTCTTCCCTGTTCGAATAAATAGATGTGCCGCTCTACGGTACGGATAGAAAGTCGCAGGCTATCAGCTATTTCCTGATTGCTCATTCCCTGTTGCCGGCTCATGGAGAAAACTTTTCTACGTTGTTCCGGCATGTTATCCAAAGTAAGCTTTATCAAAAGTTGCAGTTCCTTCGCATAAAGTTTGTCGTATGTATCAAATTCAAAAGAAGGCGCATCTTCCTGAGACAACTTCTCCTGATAGCTAAGCTCTACCGACTGGTGCTTGAGGAAGTTGTATATCTGATTGCGTGCCACCGTATAGATATAGCTGTCCCATGTCTCTTTATTCTCCCACATTTCGGGGTTGTTTCACAGCTTGACAAATATATCCTGAGCAATATCTTCAGCATCTTCCTCTGAATGTAAGAGCTTCCATGCAAAGGCTTTCATCTTACTAATGTACAACTGAAGCATATTCATTTTTGCCTGTTATCATAATATACTTTTATAATATCACTGAAAAAACAGTCGACTATTACAACCATTTTGTCAGTATAAAAGCAATCATTTTCTTTCAATCATACAAAGTGCAATATAAACATTCTATAATCAGCCAATATTCCCTTTGCACAATCCTCATCTCCACATCCCACCTATTACTTATTCATCTGAAAAGCATTAATAGAAAAGTTGCTATTGGTTAATGATAAACTTCCAATCCTTTATATCTAAAGTTTTTTTCGATTAATCGCAAACTATAAATGAAAGCTTTGTTTTTATAATCAAAGGTTGCATTTATAAAAATGAAGCTTGCATTTATATAATCAAAACTTGCAATTATAGTTTATGATAGGTGAAGAAAAGGTTTGCAATTAATCCAAAACAAGTTTACCCTTAATGAAGAATAACTTTTCTATTAATGATTCAGACGCGAAATAGCAGTAGATTGCCATACAACTACTATGAGAAATGACGATAATGAGTATGAGAAATACCTGTTTTTAGGAATAAAGCATGAGAAAAGAATGAGAAATGCCTGTATCCGAAAACATTTCTCATTCCCTATCCCATTATATTTCAACCCATTGACTAATAATCATGAGAATATGAGAAATAAAAATGAAAAACTCTTCTAGTAGATGGAGAAGTGTGGGAGCAATCACCTACAAAGAAATAATAAATTCACTGTATAATGCCAATATTATTATCATCAACAAAGATAAAACGATTACTTTATCGCCTGAGATAGCCACATTAGTGTTGTAAGGAGGAACATAATAAAATATGTAACAGAACAAAAAGATTGCATCGTTATGCAATTCTGCGGATGGGAATTGACACGAATAGAAGAAGTATAACGACTACAATAGTTTCTCCGCCAAAGTGCGGCATTCGATACGGTTGATTTTACCATTCCCCGTTTGAGGAATTAAATCCACCATCCGAATATATTTAGGACGATGATAAGGTGACAGTATCTCCTGCACCTTATTTTTCAGTTCTTCCATATCCAACTGACCTTCGATTAATAAAGTCACCGCTTGCCCCAAACGAGGGTCGGGAACCGAAGTGATGACAAACGGCACAGGGATAAACGGACGAAGCAACTTCTCCACCTCTTCCGCCTGTATCTTGATTCCGCCACTATTGATGACATTATCTTTACGTCCCCAAATGACGAAGCTGCCATCGGGATAGATGCGGGCAATATCATTAGTTTGCAAAATATCATCGCAGACCAAAGAGGCTTTAATGACTAACGTATTTTCGGGAGACAAGGACAGTTCGACTGAAGAAAAAGGATAATAATGGTCGGATGCCGAATTTCCGTTTAAGCGGCGCAGAGCAATATGGGATAACGTTTCGGTCATGCCGTAAGTGGAATAGACAGCTATCGGGAGAGACCTTATTTCTGCTTCCAAAGCCTCATCTACTGCTCCGCCACCTATAATCAAAATCTCCGTTTGCTTCAACTGCTCACGCTCTCCAAGGGTATGGAGTGTGTTGTAAACCTGCAAAGGAACCATTGCCGCGAATCTCAGCGGGACGCTTATATCAGAGAGAGGATGACCGGAAGCGGGACGCACTATCAGATTCAACCCCGCAACGAGGGAACGTACCACTACCATCATGGCTCCGATATAACGCAGATTCATGCACAACAAAGCGGTGTCTCCCGCTTGCAGATTGAGGTACTCACAGGTGAGACGGGCACTTTGCATCATTTGGTCTTTGCGCACAGTCAGTTCTTTCGGCGTGCCTGTGGAACCCGAAGTATGGACGGTCATGGCAGGAGAGTCACTGAACCATTCGTTCAGAAAAAGATATAAATCCCATAGGGCCGAAGGATGGTTCTCTGCTCCTTCGGCTACCAGACGGGCTATCTCTTCCGGGGTATAGATGGTTCCTTCCAATAACAAACGTTGCTGTTTTCGGTCAAATATCATCGGGCATTATTAAATTGCGTCATTACAAAACCACAAGCAGTCTTTTCTTATTTCAAGGGGCATTTCTACGTTGTCCGTAAAAAGTTGCCCCGTTCCCAAGCCTTGAGGAAGCGGGTTGTCGAAAGTGGCACACCACTGGGCGATGGCATTCAGACCGATATTTGACTCCAGGGCAGAAGTAATCCACCAGCCGATCTGTTGTTCTTCAGCTTCGTCAATCCATTCGTTTCCACCGGTGAATCCTCCATGTAGGGAAGGTTTGATGATGATATATTGGGGATGAATGTCGGCAAGGAGCTTTCGTTTCTCTTCCGGAGTGTTGCAGCCTATCAATTCCTCATCCAAAGCTATCGGCAAGGGAGATTCGGAAGCCAGGCGTGCCATTTCTTCCCATTGTCCGGCACGGATAGGTTGTTCGATAGAATGCAAGTCGAGCTCGGACAGCCGTTTCAGTTTATCCATTGCATCAGCCGGAGAGAAAGCACCGTTGGCATCTACACGCAGTTCTATTTCTTTAGAAGAAAAACGGGCACGGATATGACGGAGCAAGGCCAGTTCCTCTTCAAAGTTAATGGCACCGATTTTGAGTTTGATACAGCGGAAACCGGTCTTCATCTTCGTTTCTATCTGTGTCAACATTTGATTGTAATCTCCCATCCATATAAGACCGTTGATGGGTATTCCGGCTTCTCCACGGGAGAAAGCTGAATTCCACATAGCCCAACCGCCTGCATTATAGTGGCGGACAGCCGTTTCGAGCCCGAAGAGTATGGAAGGATATTTGCGCAAAGCGTCAACGTCCACCTTTCCGCCTTGCCTTTCCACTTCCCGGCAGGCATCTTCCAATATATCTTCGTAATCGGGTAGATCATCACAGCTAAGCCCTGGTAGAGGAGCACACTCCCCTATCCCTACCCTACCCGGAAAATCGGAAGAAGTCAGATGCAGATACCAGACTTTTCGTGTTGTATACGTACCTCGTGAGGTTCCTGCCGGTTGCTTGAAATGGAGCAAGCGGGGAGTTATTTGAATTTTGCAATCCATCAGATGTAAATATTTGAGTGCTCCGTATGGTTTATGGGAACTTAGGATACTGCTTGAAGTTGGGTTTGCGTTTTTCCAAAAACGCATTCTTTCCTTCCTGAGCTTCATCCGTCAGATAATAAAGCAATGTCGCGTCACCTGCCAGTTCCTGAATACCTGCCTGACCGTCCAGTTCGGCATTCAGTCCGGCTTTAATCATGCGCAAAGCCAGCGGGCTGAGCTGCATCATTTCTTCCGCCCATTGCACATATTCGTCTTCCAGTTGTTCCAAGGGGACTACTTTATTTACCAGTCCCATATCCAGCGCTTCCTGCGCATTGTACTTCCGGCAGAGGAACCAGATTTCACGCGCTTTCTTCTGACCTACCACACGAGCCAGATAAGATGCACCGAACCCGGCGTCAAAGCTGCCTACACGAGGGCCTGTCTGACCGAAGATGGCATTCTCCGAAGCGATAGACAAGTCACATACCACATGAAGCACGTGTCCGCCGCCGATAGCAAATCCGTTTACGGCGGCAATCACCGGTTTCGGGATACTGCGGATTTGTTTTTGCACATCCAGCACACTCAGACGGGGAACGCCGTCTTTGCCGATATAACCGCCACGTCCTTTCACATTCTGGTCACCGCCCGAACAGAAAGCCTTGTCTCCGGCCCCGGTGATGACAATCACATCAATATCCGCTTCTTCGCGGCAAATGCGCAATGCGTCGCTCATTTCGGCAGTAGTAGTCGGGGTGAATGCATTCCGATAACGTTCACGGTTGATGGTGATACGGGCTATTCCATTATAGTAATCAAAGAGAATATCGTCGTATTCTCTGATGGTTGTCCACTCTCTTTGTGTTGACATAATCTATTTTTGTTTTAATTGGTAATAATAATTTTTCAGCATTCGTGCGTCTTTGTTCTTGTTGGTGAACACTTCCAACAAGACAGGGCGTTCCTTCGCTTCCGGTTGAGTGAAAATCTGCATAGTTTCAGCCAGTTCTTCATCATTTTCCGCTTGCAGATAAAGGAATCCCTGTTCTTCCGCCCAACCTTTGGCGGACGTCTTATGAACGGCCGCGATAAACTTGTGCGAAGTGCCCGACATATCCAGCCCCGGCAAAGTATGGAAAATCTCCCCGCCGCCGTTATTCAACAAAAGAATACGCAGATTGGGACGGACATTCACATTCCACAACGCATTCATGTCGTAGAAGAAACTCAAATCCCCGATGGCTATAAAATTCAGCTTATCAGAAGCCGCCGCATAACCCACAGCCGTAGAAAGCGAACCTTCAATGCCACTCGTCCCCCGGTTGCAGCAGACCTCAATCGTAGAAGGAATGGCATACAACTGGGCGTAGCGGACCACCGAACTGTTGGCCAGATGCAAGGCGCATGATTCCGGCAATGACTTTATCAATGCACCGACAGCCGCCATCTCCGAATAGGCAAATTCCGGTTCGGGGATGATTTTGCAATAATTCTCCCACACACGGGGGTATTCAGGAGTACGGTTGTCGAGCAGGCTCGCTATCTTTTCCAAAAACTCAAACGGGTCCATCTCAATCACCGTAGTCAACGAACCGTAGAGGTCGACCACTTCGCCGTCCGGCGATACGTGCCAATGTTCTTTGGGCGGATGCCGGCGAAGGAACTTCTTCAATCGTTTGGAGACGACGTGCCCGCCATAAGTAATCAGCAGTTCGGGAGACATCCGGTCTATTTTCTCTTCGGGCATGGCATAGAGCGCCGCGTCGAAGTTCTTCACCGGAATACCGGGAACAGTCTGATTGCCGATATGCTCCGTCAACCAAGCGAAGTGCTTATATAATAACTTGGTGTGTCTCTTTTCAAACAGATAGATAAGGTTCATCTGACCGACAATAATCATCCGTTTCTGGTATTTGTTCATGCGGTCGATGAGGTCGTTGTAATCACGGTCGTAGACGTTCAATCCCTGGTAGCGCGTGATGACACGTACTTCGGGCAGGGCATCCGTCGTAAACTGGAACAACGGTTCGGAAATAGGGACATTGATATGAACCGGTCCCTTTCCGTGATGGTTCATCTCCAACAGGGCTTCATTTATCAGGCGGTTGCAGTACCATTCATCTTCATCCGTGTGAATCTCCGGAAGATTGACCGACTTCTTGACCAGCGACTGGAACACGCCCGGTTGCGGTAGTGTCTGTCCGTCCATCTGCCCAATCCAGGCTGCAGGACGGTCGGCAGAAATGACAACCAGAGGAACATTCTGATAAAAAGCCTCTGCCACAGCCGGATGGAGATTCAATAATGCCGTTCCGGAAGTGCAGCAGATTGCGGCAGGCTTGCCACCATTCAACGTAAGCCCGATGGCGAAATACCCCGCACTCCTTTCGTCTGTCACCGCATAACAGGTAAAATCAGGATGGTTGGACAAGGTGTGCACGATAGGTATGTTACGGCTGCCCGGACACAATACAATTTTAGTAATCCCGTGCGCCTGAAGCAACGCAACCAGTTGGAGTATGTTCTTCTTATCTGTGTACATGATGGTTAGTGATTAGTGAATTAGTGATTAATAAGCTATCAGCCGTTTCATGGTCTGCAACTTCTTTTCCGTTTCCAGCCATTCGTCGTCCAGTTCCGAAGACGCCAGTAATCCGCCGCCGGCATAAAGGGTCAGTTGCTCGTCTTCGATATGCATACAGCGCAGGTTCACATACAAATCCGTCCTTCCGTCGGGGTCGAGCCATCCGATAAAGCCGGAATAGTAACGGCGGTCGTAACCTTCGTTTTCCAATATGAATTGATAGGCTTCTTCCTTGGGAAGCCCGCACACGGCAGGCGTCGGGTGCAGCACTTTCAGAAGATTTCCCAAGTCCTTATTATCTTTCAAGGAGAAATGAAAGTCGGTTTTCAGATGCGACAAAGCTCCGGCATAGGCAGGATAAGGTCCGTTCTCCGTAGAACGGATGCCTAATGAAAGAAGTTGCCGGCGGATATAGGATGCTACATAATCCTGCTCTTTCCGGTTCTTCTCATCCCAAGCTTGCGGTAATTTACCGTCCTGCAAAGGTTGCGTTCCGGCCAGTGCGACGGTGTTCCATCCGTCTTTTTCGCCCGACAGGATGATTTCGGGCGTGCTACCTAACCAGATACCCGTCTGAGGGGTGTAGCATAAGTATATATAAGAATGGATATACCGTTTGCAAGCCGCACGGAACACTGATGAGGGAGAGAAATCCGGCATCTGACCGATAACGAGTTCGCGGGATAGCACCAGTTTGTCAAAAGTCTCGTCGCGTAAGGCATTTATGAACGTGTGAAAACACGCGGCATACTTATCAGTACAAGTATTCAGATAAGTTTCCCGCATTTGCGTTTGCCCGGTCTTCTCCTGTTCGCCGTCCGTATCCACGTCCATCGGCAAGGGCTGTCCCGATTGGTCCGGTTGTATCAGCACAATCGGGCATGTCCCGCTCACCCGAAACGGGGCGATGACAAATCCCCGCTGCCCGTTCAGGTCTTTGAGGTCATAGATTAAACGGACAGTTCCCCCGGTCTGTAAGAGGCGGGGGACTTTCTCTCCGGGAATACGGTAAACAGCAAACGGTTGCTTTTGCCGGATGAATGTATCAATAGCTGTCAGATTACTTATTTCTTCGTCAATCATCTTTTTTTCATAACACTGTTGACTACCCGTATGGAAGACACCAGTTTGTTGGTTGAGGTAAAGACGTCTACATTCCAGACATGGGATGAACGTCCTTTATGTACAATGGTTGCTACTGCCCGCACGGTATCTCCTTCGTGGGCAGAAGAGATGTGGTTGCCGCTGACTTGCATTCCTACGACGATTTCGTCCGGCTGGCAAAGAATCATTGAACCCAGTCCGGCAACCGTCTCTGCCAATGCAAGGGTGGCTCCGCCATGCAGAATGCCGAAAGGCTGGCGCGTACGATGGTCTACGGGCATCGTAGCCTCCACCCGCTCTTTGTCAGCATAGGTATATTGGATTCCCAAGTTTCCCATTAATGCGTGGCGTGCCTGTGCATTCAACTGTTCAAGAGGGATTTCCGCTGCACGGACTTCGGCAAGAATCGCTTTCTCGACGGCAAGCGCTACTCCGTCTTCTTCGTTCGAAGTTGTCACATAGTCGGCACAAGCCTTCACCGAATCCTGAGAATGTCCCATGGCTATACCCAGTCCGGCCAATTGAAGCATGGTTACGTCACACACACCGTCGCCGATGGCAATCACTTCTTCGCGTGTCACGCCCAACATCTCGAGCAGGGCACCTAACGTATTCGCTTTGTCAATGGCACAAGGAACCACTTCGAGGAAATAAGGCTCGGAACGGAATACATCCAATGCTCCGTTCAGGCGTCTCTTCCAGTGTTCTTCCAAGCCGACAAGCGCTTCTTCGTCATCACTGACAAACATACATTTACAGGGAGCGAAATCAATGGCTGCGGAGAATTCGTCTTCCCGAATCACTTGCAGGTTGTTCAGTCGGGCTTCACTTTGGATATGTTCGTTTTCGGGAGAATCCGTGACAATCGTATCATCGTGATACGTGAATAACGCGAAGCCATTCTTGCGGGCTTTCTTTTCCATATATGGAAGCATTTCCGGATTGATACGGCGTTCGAACAGGATTTCTCCGTTCTGTGCATTGATTATCTGGCAACCGTTATAAGAAAGGAGAAAGCCGCCATAATTTCCAAGTTCAAGAGACTTCGCCAATGGCAGCAAACCATAAGTCGGTCTGCCGGAAGCCAGCACGATACGTACTCCCATCTGCTGAATCTTCAACAAAGCGGCCAGTGTACGTTTACTAATTTCTTTCGCATCATTAAGCAGTGTTCCGTCTACATCCAAGACCAATAATTTATACTTCATGACTACACGATTTTGATTTAGATTACAAAGGTAGGAAATTGAGTGAACGACAGAAAGCGTAAACAGATAAAAATTACTTTAATTTCACTCTTTCAGACGCATTTCCAGATAATCGCAAAGGATTCGGGCATGATTGTACACCGGCTCTTTAAATCCTCGTACACTCGCTTTATCCTAACTTGTAACATTACTATATTTATTTAATTAACTTTATAATAATAAACCGAAAAAGCCGAGAATTGTTTACTGGAAACTCCTAATTCCTAAGCGAATCCTGTGCTTTCTTAAATTCGTAGGGTGTCATTCCTGTCTTTTTCTTGAAGAGGTTGTATAAAATCGGTGTACTGTTAAATCCGGACTCATCCGCTATGGCACGTATTGTATAATTGGGACATTTCTTCATCAATTTGATTGCATAAGTAATACGCAATTCATTGATATACCCGTTAAAGTTAGTCCCCGTACATTCACGTATCATCCGGGCAAAACGTGCATTATTCAGATGCACTATCTGCGCCAAATCTTCCCTTGAGAGTTCCGGCGAAAGGTATAATTGGTCTTGGACGACTATCCGGTTCAATTCTTGAAATATCTTCTTGTTCTCTTCCTCTTCACCGCTGACCTTATCCGTTTCATTCAGTTCTTCAGAGGAAATGACTTCCGGCTCTATTTCTGACGTGACAGCCAGTTGTCCGTATGCTTCCGACAACTGAGTGTCATATTTCCTATTGGAGATTCTTTCGTTTATAAGCTGGGCAAGCATCCTGTTCTTATACTCGACTATATGATTGAAACGCCACAAACGCCATACAAGAAACAGAGTCAGCACCACAACACATGCAAGGAAGCAGAGAGTTATATTTCTTATTCTCAATTGAAAAGCCTGTTCGGCGATATACTCTTCTTTTTCAGAGACACCGTACATTGCATTCAATTCCAATGCAACATTGTTCCTATCGCGGGTATTGATGCTGTCCGTTATGGCTAAAATTGTTTCACGTATCTCCGCAACTTCTTTGTATTTATGCATACCCAAGTATGCCTTCACTTCATGCCGGAGGACAGTCAGATATTGTTCGTTCAAAGTGTCCTGCTGAGTCCTCATCAGCTCCTTAAACCCTTTGCAGTTATCAATGACTTTTTCATATTGCCCGGAAAGCATCAAATAAGGGACTGAATACATTTTTCCATCCGGAGTATGTGATTCTTTCTTTGACAAGTATTTCTGATAATATTGTTCCGCCTGCCCATATTTCTTCTCCATGCAATAAATATAGGCCAGCTTGGAATACAAATAACTATATTGGCCGTCCACATAAGCTTCAGGGATTTGAGGCAATGCTTTGAGCCGTTCAATCTGCTTCTCACGTTCAAAACCTACTTCCAGAGCCTCTTCGATTCGGGAATCATTCATCAGAAACCCCATTTTCGCCCCATAATAGTATGAAAGCAGCATCATTTCACGCTTCTCCTTCGACCCGCGCAGCAATTCAATAGTCTGGTCGAAATAATCATATGCCTTGTCTTTAAAAGACAATCTCCAGTTATTCTCTCCCATGCAGAAAAACAATCTGGCTCTAGCCTCTCTGTTTCCTAATTCTTGTGCCTGTCTGATTCCCTCTAATGCATAATGCATACTTTCATTATACTTGCTCATCATTGCCGAGAACTCAGCCAAATAAACTGTCATTTTCAGCATGTGTTCCGGGTCTTTCTGGTATATGGAATCAAGCAGATAAGCTTTTTTCGCATACATAAACGCGAGTTTGTTCATATACATATTACTATATGACAAACTACGCAATTCGTTTATAACCCGCAAAGATATTGTTTTCCTATTCTCCGCTTCGTCCAGTAATTGCAGAGCTCGCTTAGAGTCAGATATATAAATATCCCGGATATACTTTTCAGTATAGAGAGAATCACTATGTATAGTCTTATCAGCCCTCGAATATTGATTGTGTACAAATAAAAGCACTAAAATACATACCAAAAAACGCATAAAATCTTACCGTGTTTAATCATTTAGCATCAAAGGTATGTATTTTCCATATAAGGTGCAAGTAGGCATTTAATTTTAAGCAACCTAAATTGCCTTCTTTACCCAAACAGCCAGGTTACGGGCATCAACGGAAAATTCGCCGTTCCCTTCTTCATCCAAAGTTACTTCTTCCTGAATGCTTCCGGTTATTTCGTGCCATATCTCACCCTTATGACCTTCACCCAGACTCATCGTTTTACTGCCGGCTTCGTCATTGGACATTAAAAAGACCAGTCCCGAACCCGTATGTTCCTCATCTCCTGTGCGAATAAAACCGACGGTGGAGGGGTGATCGAAATATTCAACCTGATCGCCATAAGCATATTTTCTTCTGGCGTCCAACAATATGTCCAAGATCTTGGTATGCGGGGATTTCTCTCCTTTTATTCCATAGTAATCCCCATAAAACAGGCAAGGATAACCATCTTTCATCAAGAGAATAAGACCATATGCCAACGGTTTGAACCAGTCTTCTATTTGGGACTCCAGCGAACTTCCCAACTGCGAGTCGTGATTATCGACAAATGTCACAGCCAAATCACAATGATGTTCGACCAGTGTATCCTTCAGGATATTCCGCAAATCATATTCTTTACCTTCCTGTGCTGCCTGAAACATATTATAATGTAACGGGACATCAAACAAATTCACCTTATGCCCTACCGTTTCCAAATAGGCGTCGAGTGTTTCCAAGTCACCGTTCCAATATTCACCTACGGCATAAAAATCATCTCCCCGTTCACTTCTCACCGCATCAAGAAATTGTGCGATAAACTGGTCTTTCATATGCTTGATAGCATCCAACCGGAATCCGTCGAGTCCAAGTTCACCGGTAACCCATTTCCCCCAACGGTTCAGTTCGGATACAACCTCAGGATGGTCCAAATCAATATCATTACACAACAAAAAGTCATAATTGCCATTCTCATTGTCCACTCCCTCGCTCCAGGCTTTTCCTTCTCCCTGGATCTGAAAGACTCCGCTACGTTTCTTGGCGTCGTCAAATCCCGTACCGGAGAAGTGATACCAGTGCCACTTAAAATCCGAATACTTGTCCTTACGTCCATGGAAGCTATATCCGGTCCAGCCCTGTATCTCATACGGTTCGCCCAACGCCTTGTTCCTTTCTTTGGGGTCAACCTCCACGACCATAAACTTTTCGGTAAAATCACCGCCTGCCTTATGGTTCAGCACTACATCCAGATAAACCGCAATATGATATTTGTGCAATTCGCCAATCATCTCTTTCAGTTCATCCTTCGTACCATACTTTGTCCGTACTGTCCCTTTCTGTTCAAATTCGCCCAGGTCATACAAATCATAAGTTGCATATCCTTCATCCTGCTGCTCGTCGGCTTTATAAGCAGGTGGAATCCATACTGCGGTTACACCAATGTCATGAAGATGCGACGCGTCTTCTTTTAATTGTTTCCATAACTTCCCGTCATTCGGGAGATTCCATTCAAAATACTGCATCATTACACCATTTTCCATATGCTATCTTTTTTAAATTGACGAGTATAAAACAAGTTGCAATAGAATAAAGTTCCTTCACAAGTATGAATTATTAGCAAAATGGTAGGAATTTGTCCATAAACCGAACGAACAAATGCTAAACAGCAGAAAGTTCAAGAGTATGGTTCATGCAACGACGAAAAATATCTTAATAATCCTTTTTATATCCATATTTACCGGGATAACAGCAATAAATTCTGTTTGTTCTGTTGTTTCTCATCATACCAAACAAGAACATACCAGTTCATTTACGCCACATAGGCATTGATTATTTTAAACAGTATTAATATAAAATTGAATGTATGAGAAAATTAAAAAATCATCCGTCCGCAGACCAATTGGAGTCGTATGACAAATATCCATGCTATGATGGAAATGATCTCGAATTGGTCTATACACCCGAACAATCCGTTTTTACACTTTGGGCGCCGAGCGCGGACAGGGTTCGTTTAAACCTGTACCCCGCCGGCGAAGGAGAAGAAAAGGAAGAACAACTGGATATGGACATGGCAGAGGATGGCACCTGGCGTATCAATATCGACCGTGACCTGAAAGGTTCTTTCTACACCTTCCAAATAGAGAAAGACGGCAAATGGCTGGACGAAACGCCCGGCATTTGGGCTAAAGCAGTCGGTATCAATGGTAACCGTGCGGCTGTAATCGACTGGAATGAAACGAATCCGGAAGATTGGGAGTCCGACCAGCCCCCCGAACTGAAGATGTATTCCGACATTATTCTCTATGAATTGCATCATCGCGATTTTAGTATTGATCCGAATTCGGGCATCAAGAATAAAGGAAAGTTCCTGGCTCTGACGGAAACCGGAACCAAGACACCCGAAGGGGAAACTTCCGGCTTAGATCACTTGAAAGAACTGGGCGTTACACATATCCATATCCTGCCTTCATTTGATTTCGCCACAGTAGATGAGACGAGACTGGAAGAAAATAAATATAATTGGGGATATGACCCGAAAAATTACAATGTGCCTGATGGAAGTTATTCCACCGACCCGGCTAATCCCGTCACCCGCATCCGTGAGTTTAAAGAAATGGTGAAGAGCCTACATCAGAACGGCTTCCGCATTGTACTCGACGTGGTATATAACCATACCGCTTCCACCGATCATTCAAATTTCGAACTGACCGTCCCCGGATATTTTTACCGTCAAAATCCTGACGGGTCTTATTCCAATGCGTCCGGCTGCGGAAACGAGACGGCATCAGAGCGCGAAATGGTTCGCCGTTATATCATCGAATCTGTAAAGTTCTGGGCGAAAGAATACCATATCGACGGTTTCCGGTTTGACCTTATGGGGATACATGACATTGAAACAATGAACCATTTGAGAGAAGAACTGCTGAAAATTGACCCGACAATCTTCGTTTACGGTGAAGGTTGGGCAGCAGCAGATTCCCCATTGCCTTTCGAGCAGCGGGCAGTAAAGGAGAATGTCGGACGGATGGAAGGTATTGCCGTATTTAATGATGAGTTTCGGGACGGACTGAAAGGAAGTACCTTCGACGAACAAGAACCCGGATATGCCTCCGGAAATATAAACGGGCATTTCGAACCGGTTAAATATGGTATCGTCGGCGGCACGCAGCACCCGCAGGTAGACTATGACGGATTGCTTTATTGTGATGGTCCTTATGCCGGGGCTCCTTCGCAAATGATTAATTTCGTGTCGTGCCATGACGGATACACTTTGATAGACAAATTGAGGCTATCCGTAAAGGGCGAACATGCTGAAGAGGAATTACCCTCTATCGACAAATTGATACATACAGTACTTCTGACCTCACAAGGAATCCCTTTCATCCGTGGTGGCGAAGAAATCATGCAAGATAAGCAAGGAGAACCGAACAGCTACAAGTCATCGGACGCTGTCAACCAGATTGACTGGGCTTTGAAAGCCAAGAACCGTGATTTTTTCGACTATATAAAAGGACTGATCGCACTACGTAAAGCGCATCCCACCTTTCGCATTCCAACAGTAGAGGGATTGGAACAATGGCTTCATTTCCTTGACACGGGTGATTCCGGTGTAATTGCTTATACATTGGGCGAATATGCTAATGGAGATGAATGGAAAGAAATATTAGTAGCTTATAATGGTAACCGGAACGAAGCGATTGTCCACCTGCCCGAGCAAGACTGGATAGTTGTTTGCAAAGATGGACAAATCAAATTGGACAGCCAGGAGCATTTGTCTGGTGGAGATATAGCTATCGCGGCTTCTTCCGCCTTGATTCTGTATAGAAACTAAGTTAAAATAATGATCATGATGTATAATTAAAATCAAGTCGAATATGTTTGAATATGAAATTTGGGGAAATTCCGTTCAGAACTGGATCATTTCCATACTTATTATTGTTGCCGCAATTGTTATTGTAAAGTTGATAACGCTATTAAGCAAAAGAGTACTTAAACCGTTAACAGACCGGACTAAGAATCAACTGGATAATATTATCTTTTATTCTCTCGAACCGCCTTTCAAGTTTGCAATTATTCTGCTGGGTATCTGGATAGCTATTCATCGTTTGGTATATCCGGACAGTTTCGTGAAAGTAGTAGACAACATTTACCGTATTCTGATTGTATTGGATATCACTTGGGTATTCGCCCGTTTGTTCAGCGGTTTGCTTCAAGTTTACTGGGGACGCCGTTCTGACGGTCAGAATAATAAAATGCTGCCGATTATTAAAAGGACAATCTTGGTTGTTGTCTGGATTATCGGTCTTGTGATGGCATTGAGTAATGTCGGAGTAAATATCAGCGCATTATTGGGAACCCTGGGTATCGGTGGTATCGCATTCGCTTTGGCAGCACAAGACACGGTAAAGAATGTGTTCGGTGCCTTCACCCTCCTGACAGACAAGCCTTTCAATATCGGAGATACCATTCGCTTCGACAGTATCGAAGGAACAGTAATCGATATAGGCATCCGGAGCACAAGAATCATGAACTATGATAAACGTATCATCACTATCCCGAACTATAAGATTACCGACTCTTCTATCATCAACATCTCTTCCGAACCGATGCGACGGGTCGTTCTGAATCTCGGACTGACGTATGGCACAACTGCCGAAAAGATGAAAGAGGCTTTGGCGATTTTAAAAGCTCTTCCACAAAAAGTGGAAAATGTATCTTCCAGTCCATCGGACGTGGTTGCCGTCTTTACTGAATATTCCGACTCCGCACTGGGTATCATGTATATCTACTATATTAAGAAGCAAGGGGATATATTAGGAGTGACTTCGAATATGAATACGGAGATTCTGGCTTCTTTCAATAAGGCAGGACTTGAGTTTGCTTTTCCAACAAGGACGGTTTATATACAAAAAGATGAGCCGGAAGATAATGGCAAAATTTCAAAATAAAAGATAGTTATCCCAGCTATGTAACAAAACAAATAAAGAGGATGCCTTTTGAAGGACATCCTCTTTATTTGTTTTATATCTTATTTCAGCGGAGAGACAGGCTCCAGAACCTACGCTTTCAGAAAATATCATAAAATTGCAAATCACTGATAATCATATATTATCTACAATGAAGAGTAAATCTAAATCTTTCTAAATGCCTTTTGCTATTTCAATTTTTGGGTGTATATTTGGGTGTAGAATTTCAAACGCACCCAATTATGAATATCAAACGTAACATCATTTTTGCATTGGAGAGCCGGAAGAAGAACGGTGTGCCAATCGTAGAGAACGTGCCTATCCGTATGCGTGTCATATACGCAAGTCAACGTATCGAGTTTACAACAGGCTACCGGATTGACGTAGCCAAATGGGATGCCGACAAACAACGGGTAAAGAACGGATGCACCAACAAGCTGAAACAAAGCGCATCCGAAATCAATGCAGACTTGCTGAAATACTATGCCGAAATGCAAAACGTGTTCAAGGAGTTTGAGGTACAGGAAACCATACCTACCACCCAGCAGCTAAAGGATGCGTTCAATCTGCGGATGAAAGACAGCAGTGGAGAACAACAGGAAGAAGTGCAGATTAGTTTTTGGGAAGTGTTCGATGAGTTTGTAAAAGAGTGTGGCAACCAGAATAATTGGACGACATCCACCTATGAGAAATTTGCAGCGGTAAGAAATCACCTCAAAGAGTTCAAGGAAGATGTAACCTTTGAATACTTCAACGAGTTCGGGCTGAACGAGTATGTTAATTTCTTACGTGATAAAAAGGACATGAGAAACAGCACTATTGGCAAACAGATGGGGTTTCTCAAATGGTTCCTGCGTTGGAGCTTCAAAAGAGGGCATCATCAGAACATTGCATACGACGCATTCAAACCCAAATTAAAAACAACCCCTAAAAAGGTAATATTCCTGACATGGGATGAACTGAACAAACTGAAAGATTATCATATACCGCATGACAAACAGTATTTGGAACGTGTCAGGGATGTCTTTCTGTTCTGCTGCTTCACGAGCTTACGATATTCGGATGTCCGTAACTTGAAAAGAAGTGATATTAAGCCCGACCACATTGAAGTCACCACAGTCAAGACTGCGGACAGCCTGATAATCGAACTGAACGACCACAGCAAAGCCATTCTTGAAAAATACAAGGATGTTCATTTCGAGAACCACATGGCATTGCCCGTCATCAGTAATCAGAAGATGAACGATTATCTGAAAGAACTGGGTGAACTGGCGGAAATCAACGAGCCTGTACGGGAAACCTACTACAAGGGAAATGAGCGCATAGATGAAGTCACACCCAAATACGCATTGTTAAGTACCCATGCAGGAAGAAAGACTTTCATCTGTAATGCGTTGGCACTCGGAATTCCGGCACCGGTGGTTATGAAATGGACTGGACACAGTGATTACAAAGCCATGAAGCCCTACATTGATATAGCGGATGACATCAGAGCAAACGCCATGAACAAGTTTAATCAACTATAAAAGTATCAATTAGTTTCATAGATTACCACCATTGAAGTATATTTGTATTCTGAAAATATCATAAGATGAGCAACAACGGACATAACATAGAAAAGACGAATTTTGATGCATTTATAAATGCTGTCGGTTCGGAAATACAACAGGCGCAAGTACGGCTGATTACCGCTGCCAATGCGCAAATGTTGTTCCATTACTGGAAAATGGGCAACTATATTCTCTATCATCAGCAACTGCACGGATGGGGAAGCAAAACCATCAAACAATTGGCAAAGGCTATCCGATTCAATTATCCCGAAAAGAAAGGTTATTCGGAACGCAACCTTACCTATATGTGTCAGTTTGCAAGAACATATCCATTGAGAGCATTGCAGAATTTCATTGATACGGATGCAAAGCTGATAGCTCCAAGCGTGAAGAAAATTGAAGATGAAGTACACTACTTAAATGATTCGCAATTTACGCAAGAGCCTCTTGCGCAAATTCAATCCGTTGATAACAAAGAAATTATAATCACGCAAGAACCTCTTGCACAAATTCATAATGTTGCCAAAACCGTATCCGACATTTACCGTATGGAAATTAAGGATATAGAAAACGTATTTATGGCATCACCTGTTGCAAGAACCAATTGGGCAAGCCATGTGATTATGCTTAACAGTTCGCTTCCATTGGGCGTAAGCTATTGGTACATGAAACAGTCCGTGGAAATGGGCTGGAGCAGCAATGTTCTTAAAATACAAATTGAGACCAACTTATATAGCAGACAAATCAGCAACAACAAGGTTAATAATTTCACAGCCACGCTTCCTGCACCGCAAAGCGACCTTGCCAATTACCTTCTGAAAGACCCATACATCTTTGACTTGGCTGGAACTAAGGAAAAGGCAGACGAAAGGGACATAGAAGAACAACTGGTTAAGCACGTCACCCGTTACTTGCTGGAAATGGGGAATGGCTTTGCCTTTGTTGCCCGACAAAAACACTTTCAAATTGGTAACAGCGATTTCTATGCAGACTTGATTCTGTATTCCATCCCCTTACACGCATACATTGTAGTAGAATTAAAGGCTACCCCATTCAAACCGGAGTATGCAGGACAACTGAACTTCTACATCAATGTGGTGGATGACAAACTGAGGGGAGAGAATGACAACAAGACTATCGGGTTGTTGCTGTGCAAGGGGAAAGACGAAGTTGTAGCGCAATACGCATTGACAGGCTACGACCAGCCGATAGGCATCAGCGATTACCAGTTGAGCAAGGCTATACCTGAAAACTTAAAATCGGCTCTGCCAAGTATAGAAGAAGTGGAGGAAGAACTGACTTCCCTTCTTGATAAAGATAAGAATCCATAAACCAAGCGTATATGGCAGGAGAAATACAGATTATGATTCCCCAATACGGCGAACTCAACCGGATATACAGCGACTTTATAGTCAGCCATACTTTCTCTTTTGACAAGCAGAAATTCATCACGGACTTCTATAAGCAATACAATGACACAAAAGCTTTTGAAGCCGCCATCCTTGAACTGGTGCTTGACAAACAGAAAGAAAAATATACTCTGGTTCTCAACAGCCTGAGAACCGAGATAGAGAAAAACATACTGATTTACGAAAAACATCCATTGTTTGATGATGAGATAATTTCTCGTGTGTGCTACAACTTCGCTGGCAGATATGACGCTGATATAGAAGCACAGTTGAGAGTTACACAAAATTTAAGCAAGCCTTTGAATGAAGCATACAACAGGTATGATTCCATTGGCTACAGGG
>CANPJW010000007.1 GCA_947574505.1 uncultured Bacteroides sp.
ACTGGTCGGTAAAGCCTATCTAACATAATCTCAGGAAAATTTAAACAGGCTCTAATATTTAATTTGTTTTTATTCTTATCTTTGCCCCTTGATATGAAAAAGTTAGCTTACATAACAGCGTTGATTCTTTCCCTCTTGATTATCTATTCGGGAGCAGGAGTATCTATTATGCACTATTGCTGTGCCCGTTGCGAAACGGCGCAAGGCTGTTGTGACACAGGCTGTCCGAAATGTAAGAAAACACATACTTGCGACTCTAAGAAGGATTGCAAAGCAAAAGGTTGTACGGCTACTATCTATAAGCTGGACTTGATGAAACATACTACTGAGTTGAAAGTTTTACCTCAAGCAGTTGACCTCTTCTGTGCGCAGTTCTGTTATTTGCTGACTTATACATATTCAGATAAACCAGTAGAGTATGATACTCCTACTTCACCGCCACCTCTCTGCTCGAGACAGAAGCTGGCGCTATATGCTACCTATCTAATTTAGCCACTATCTCTTTCTTTTTTAGGACTTTGCTTTCTGATGAATTAAAGCTGGAAGGTGAGGTGAAATTGAATGCAACCAAGTTGCATGAAAAATGAACTAATTTTGTATCTCGAAAGAAAGTTTAGAAAGAATGAAATATATGATAGTAGGACTGTTCCTGTTGTTTGCAAGCAATATGCAGGCACAAGTATACGGAACGGTAAAAGATAGTACCGGGGAAGTTGTTCCCGGAGCAAACGTGTTCTGGATGAATACAGGACAAGGCGTGACTACTAAGGAAGACGGAAGTTTTTCTATCAGTAAACCTTCCAAAAGCCATATGCTGATAGTCAGTTTTATCGGTTTTCAGAACGATACAATTCATGTGAATGGTAAGAATCAGAAACTGGATATTGTACTTCGTGATGGGGTTGAATTGAATGAAGTAAATGTAGTCAGTCGCCGATTGGGTACAATGAAACTGCGTAGCAGCGTGATGAATGAAGATATGATAAGTAGTGCTGAATTGAGCAGAGCCGCTTGTTGTAACTTGGGAGAAAGTTTTGTGACAAATCCTTCAGTCGATGTGAGCTATTCCGATGCGGCAACAGGAGCCAGGCAAATCAAATTGTTGGGATTGTCCGGCACTTATGTGCAGATGCTGACGGAGAACATTCCAAACTATCGCGGGGCTGCTTCTCCTTATGGTTTAGGTTATGTCCCAGGTCCATGGATGCAGAGCATACAGGTATCTAAAGGAACCTCTTCCGTGAAGAACGGTTATGAAGCCATTACAGGGCAGATTAACGTTGAGTTCAAGAAACCCCAATTGCCGGAAGCAGACTGGGTATCTGCTAATCTTTTCGCAAGCACCACCAGTCGTTATGAAGCCAATGCGGATGCTACGCTGAAAATCTCCAAACGCTGGAGTACTTCTCTGCTGGCGCATTATGAAAACGAGACAAAAGCCCACGATAGCAATGATGACGGATTTATAGATATTCCGCAGGTAGAGCAATACAACGTGTGGAACCGGTGGGCGTATATGGGCGACCATTATGTTTTCCAGGCAGGTATCAAAGCACTTTCCGAAACACGTACCAGCGGACAAGCCAGTCATGGTGGAATGCATTTTGACAACCCTTATAAAGTGAACATTGATACAGAACGTTATGAGTTCTTCACCAAAAATGCTTATATATTTAATAAGGAGAAGAATACAAACCTAGCTTTGATTCTTTCTGCCTCTTTACATAATCAGGACGCCAGCTACGGACAGAAACTTTATAATGTAGACCAAACCAATGTTTACGCTTCATTGATGTTTGAAACGGAGTTTAATAAGCAGAACAGTTTCTCTGCCGGGCTGAGTTTCAATTACGATGCTTACAACCAACATTACCGTTTGGAAGATAATGCAGATAAAGTCGCTCTCAAAGCTTTTGAGAAAGAAGCCGTCCCTGGTGCTTATGTGCAGTATACCTTGAATCTGAACGAACAATGGATGTTTATGGCAGGACTTCGCGGAGATTATAGTAATGAACATGGATTCTTTGTAACTCCTCGTGCGCATCTCAAATACAATCCGAATGAATATGTGAACTTCCGTCTCTCTGCCGGAAAAGGCTACCGGACAAATCATGTATTGGCGGAAAATAACTATCTGTTTTCCAGCAGCCGTAAAGTAGAGATTGCGAAGAATCTGGATATGGAAGAAGTATGGAACTATGGTGCAAGTGTATCTACCTACATTCCGATAGTCGGCAAAACACTGAATATAAATGCTGAATACTACTATACGGACTTTCTGAAACAAGTCGTTGTAGATATGGACAGTAATCCCCATGGAGTATCCTTCTACAACCTTGACGGGCGTTCATACTCGCATGTATTCCAAGTGGAAGCCAGCTATCCGTTCTTCAAAGGATTCACCTTGACAGGCGCTTACCGCTTGACGGATGCGCAAACTACCTACAAAGGCCAACGAATGGAAAAACCTCTGACCAGTAAATACAAAGGATTACTGACTGCATCTTACCAAACTCCGTTGGGAATATGGCAATTTGACGCAACGCTGCAATTGAATGGTGGCGGCAGAATGCCTGCTCCTTATGAACTTGAGGACGGACAACTCTCATGGAACCGCCGTTATGGTAGCTTTGAACAACTCAGCTTGCAAGTGACCCGCTATTTCCGTCGTTGGTCTATTTACGTAGGTGGCGAGAATCTGACAAACTTCAAGCAGAAGAACCCGATTATCGATGCGGCAAATCCTTGGGGAGATAATTTTGATTCCACGATGATATGGGGGCCGATGCACGGTGCGAAAGCATATATCGGATTGCGTTTCAATCTGGCTAGAAACAGTGAATAAAAAGAATACATGATATTTAAACAGATAAGAAAAATGAGAACAAAAAGATGGATGGCCACTTGCGTGGTGGCTCTTTTGAGTGTAGTTGCCGTAATGGCAAAGGATATTCGTGTGGTAGTATTCAGAGTGACTCAGATGCACTGCGAAAAATGTGAAAAGAAGGTGAAGGACAACATGCGTTTTGAGAAAGGTCTGAAAGATATTTCCACTGTTGTGAAAGACCGGATGGTTACTATCACATACGATGCTGAAAAGACAAATGTGAAGAACTTGCAGGCGGGATTTAATAAATTCAATTATGAAGCCGAATTTGTGAAAGAAACGAAGAAAGACGATAAGAAAGCGGATAAGAAGTAATTGAACAAATATTCATATTAGCTTGTTTCTATAAATCAACGATGGCCTTTCTTCACACCTCTTCTGAGGAAGGGGAAAGGCCAAAAAATGATAATTATATATGGGGAATATAGTGAAAAAAGCATTTCCCGTGCTCAATATGCATTGTGCGGGCTGTGCTAATAATGTTGAAAAAACAGTAAGGAAATTGTCGGGAGTCACTGAGGCTTCCGTTAATTTTGCCACTAATACATTGACTGTTTCTTATGAGAAGGACAAGTTGACTCCCGGAGAAATCCATGCGGCAGTGCTTGCTGCGGGTTACGACCTGATTGTGGAGGAAACTCATAAAGAAGAGCGTCAGGAAGAAGAGCAGCATAAACGCTACGTTCGCTTGAAACGGAAAGTGATTGGTGCATGGATTTTGGTAGTGCCGCTGCTGATATTCTCTATGGTATTGATGCATATGCCATATTCTAACGAGATTCAGATGGTGTTTGCCATCCCTGTCATGGTCTTTTTCGGCGGTGGTTTCTTTACCGGAGCCTGGAAGCAAGCAAAGATGGGACGAAGCAATATGGACACTTTGGTTGCGTTGAGTACTTCCATAGCTTTTCTGTTCAGCTTGTTTAATACTTTCTTTCCTGAATTCTGGTATGCTCGTGGATTAGAATCACACGTCTATTACGAAGCTTCTGCGGTAATTATTGCTTTCGTGTTGACTGGCAAGCTGATGGAAGAACGCGCGAAAGGAAATACTTCCAACGCTATCCGCAAGTTGATGGGTATGCAGCCTAAAGTAGCCCGCGTGTTGCGCAACGGAGTAGAAGAAGAGATTCTGATTGAGCAACTGCAAGTCGGTGATTTGGTTGTTGTCCGTCCAGGAGAGCAGATTCCCGTGGATGGTAAGCTTTCTGAAGGTGACTCCTATGTCGACGAAAGTATGATAAGCGGTGAGCCTATTCCAGTAGAAAAGAAGATAGGCGATAAAGTACTGGCGGGAACTATCAACCAACGCGGTTCGTTTATCATTAGCGCAACTCAAGTCGGCAGTGAGACTGTATTGGCACACATCATTCACACGGTGCAGGAAGCACAAGGCAGCAAAGCCCCCGTACAGCGTATTGTCGACCGCATAACTGGAATTTTCGTACCTGTTGTGCTGGGCATTGCTATCCTTACGTTTATCTTATGGGTAGTCATTGGCGGCGGTGAATACATATCTTATGGTATACTGTCTGCTGTTTCTGTTCTTGTTATCGCTTGTCCGTGTGCCTTAGGGCTTGCCACACCTACTGCCTTGATGGTGGGAATCGGCAAAGCTGCCAGTCTGCATATTCTGATAAAGGACGCTGTTGCTTTGGAACAAATGCGTAAGGTGGATGTTGTTGTATTGGATAAGACCGGGACATTGACAGAAGGGCATCCCACAGCCACCGGATGGTTATGGGCACAGTCTCAGGAACCGCATTATAAAGATGTACTTTTGGCTGCGGAAATGAAATCGGAGCATCCGCTTGCCGGTGCCATAGTCGCTGCGCTTCAGAACGAGGAAAGGATACAGCCCGCTAAACTGGACAGCTTTGAAAGTATCACAGGAAAAGGCATTAAAGTCTCCTATCAAGGGAGAGTATATTGGGTAGGCAGTCACAAACTATTAAGGGATTTCAGTGCCACGATGACTGATGTAATGGCCGATATGCTGGTCCGTTATGAATCGGACGGAAACGGGATTATTTACTTTGGTTGCGAAAGTGAACTGTTGGCTATTATTGCAGTCTCCGACCCGATAAAAGCAACTTCTGCCGAAGCGGTGAAAGAACTGAAACGCCAGGGCATTGACATATGTATGCTGACCGGCGACGGGCAACGGACGGCTTTGGCCGTTGTTTCTCATTTGGGAATCGAACGTTTTGTAGCTGATGCTCTTCCCGCCGATAAAGCCGATTTTGTTCAAGAGTTGCAATTGCAGGGAAAGAAAGTCGCCATGGTAGGGGATGGCATCAATGATTCGCAAGCCTTGGCATTGGCGGACGTCAGTATTGCTATGGGGAAAGGAACGGATATTGCTATGGATGTTGCTATGGTGACTTTGATGACATCCGACCTCTTGTTGCTTCCTAAAGCATTCCAGTTATCGAGACAGACGGTCAAACTGATTCATCAAAACCTGTTTTGGGCATTTATTTATAATCTGATAGGTATTCCTATTGCTGCCGGTGTTCTGTTCCCCTTGAATGGTTTATTATTGAATCCGATGCTTGCTGGCAAGTGCCGCTATGGCTTTCTCCAGTGTGAGTGTAGTACTTAATTCACTGAGCTTGGGAAGAAGGTACAGGTAATTAATCACAAAAATACTATCTATTTCTGAATTCCAACGGTGTCATTCCTACATATCGTCTGAAATATTTGCCGAAGAAAGAAGCACTTGGAAAGTTTAGTGAATAAGCTATTTCTTGGATAGTCATATTCGTACCCTTCAGTTTGGCTTTAGCATCCATGATGACGATATAGGCAATCGTATCCAGTACGCTTTTTCCGGTCACTTGTCTTACTGTAGTACTCAGATGTTGGAGGGATATCCCCAATTGGTCTGCGTAAAACTGTGCCCGACGTTCGTTCTTATAATTTTCGGTGATAGATTGAATCAGTTCCCGGCATATTTCCTTTTTACGGTTTGAACTGCTGTTTTCTCCTGGATAGTTATGGTATATCAGCCGTATGCTTGTCAGTATAGTCTGAAGTGCCAATTCTACCAACTCAGGATCCATCTCGAAGTTTTCGTTGCAACTGGCACGTGCTAGCAGAGCGAAATAATCTTTCAGATAACCGGTCACTTCTTCGGTAAGCGGTACAATTGGTTGTTCGATTAGTTTAGAATAAGCATTTCCGATACTTTTCATCAGATTGATTCGTCCGGCACAATGAGCGGAAAAACCAGCGAAGCAGAGACATACTTTTTCTGTTTTTTCGCGGAACTGAATGATGGTGCCCGGCAATAGTGTTATCAAGTCATTGGGACGGATTTCATAATCGAGCAAGTTGATGGATGCTTTCATTGAGCCTTCGGTACATATGGCAACAATACATGCTTGCAACCGGCAAGATTGCTTATAAATATTCAGAATATCTTCTGTGACATTCGTCCATGCTAATATTTCGGTAGGCAAGTCTACCTGTGGAAAGTCCATTTTCATAGTTGTGTTTGTTATATTCGGCCGACAAATGTACATATTTTCTTTTTATTTCTTATCTTTGTTTCTATGAAAACAGTTTTTGTCGATTGGAATTTGATACCGTATGCCGAGGCATGGCAACGGCAGACGGAATGGTTTGACAGCGTTGTCCGAGCAAAAGCTCAGGGCGAAGCCTATGAGAACCGTATTATTATGTGCGAGCATTCTCACGTCTATACTTTGGGACGTAGCGGGAAAGAAAATAATATGTTGCTGAGTGACCAACAGTTGAAAGCGATTGATGCGACTCTTTATCATATCGACAGAGGGGGAGACATCACTTATCACGGCCCCGGACAGTTAGTATGCTATCCTATATTGAATTTGGAAGAGTTCGGGCTTGGACTGAAAGAATATGTTCATCTGTTGGAAGAAGCAGTGATACATGTGTGCGCATCTTATGGCATTGAAGCTGGAAGGTTGGAGAAAGCAACGGGTGTCTGGCTGGAAGGCGATACTCCTCGTGCCCGTAAGATTTGTGCGATAGGAGTGAGGAGCAGCCATTACGTCACTATGCACGGATTGGCTTTGAATGTAAATACGGATTTACGATATTTCAGCTATATTCATCCTTGTGGATTTATAGATAAAGGCGTCACTTCTCTTCGTCAGGAGTTGAAGTATGATGTACCCATGGACGAAGTGAAGCAACGCCTCGAAGAGGAGCTTAGAAAGCTATTCCGACTCCCAACTGCCAAGTGCGGTGCATAAAGCTATTCTTATCCGCCAATGCGTATGAGAAATCTACGCTATGGGCCAGAAGTTGATTCCGCTCCTTGTGCTCCCGCTTAAGACAGGAAATAAGCACGAGGCGAGAAGGAGATATTTAACTCGTCTCATAATCAGTTGTTTTTAATGTGTGACATCCGGATAACACGTATGCCTGTCCACGATTTATTATTGTCGAGCATATGGCTGAGAGGCGTATCACTGACAACCACCTTCCCTAATGTGGAAGAAGCGTGCAGCAGATGCAACTTTCCATTTTTATATTCTGCTATTCCTACATGAGCAATGTCCAATCCGGGCAACTTCGTTGTGATAGCGATAATGTCTCCGTCCATAATCCACGGCAATCCGTTTTCCGGCAATTGGCTTTTCGGTAGCCAATGTATTGCTTTTCCTGATAAGACTTTCTCATGTTCAATCATCCGTAACACATTTTCCGGCGAATCGGACAATTTCTTGTATTGTTTGGGATGAGTGGACATATATGAAAGGGATAATTTCATTGTAGGCGTGCTATTCTCAGCAGTGACATCTGTAAGGAAACCGTGCCGGACACCGTTATCAATCCAGTCGGACGTATAATGCAATCGCGAAGGATAACCGTCAATAATACCGTCCCGATACCGTATCTTTTGCAGATTCTCTGCAAAAGATGGACTGAGAGCCTGCGCCAACGTATATTCTACGAAAGTAAGGCAATCTACCGCATCCGTTCGGACGACCAGTTTCTCTTCTCCGTCCCGGTCTAAGGTATTGGCTACATATTTTGTTCCCAAATAAGACTTTCCGATTTGTAACATCGCTGTGGGTGCCGTGAACTCTGCAGAGTCCTGCGGAGCAGGCTCCGCAGACTGTTCCTGTGCAAAAGTCATTACACTGACAAACGATACTATGACGGATAAAAATCTCCCCATACTATTTATTTAACTTTCATTGAAGCTTTGATAAAGTAAAGAATCAACAGGGCATATGCTCCTAATGCTAACACTTCCGACCAGGTATTGTTCAGCCATGCTTCATTCACAAGATTGACTCCTCCGAAACGCATAGCGGCACTGATAACTCCCATCAATGCACCACCGGCAATAAAACCGGAAGCCAGCAGCGTTCCTTTCTCTCCTCTTTCCGTATTCAATGTGGCGTCCTTGCTGCGGGTTGTAACAAACCAGTTTACAGCTCCGCCCACTACCAATGGTACATTCAGTTCCAAAGGAATAAACATACCCAATGCAAAAGCTAATGCAGGAATTTTACAAAGAGTCAGAATAATAGCTAACACAGCGCCGATACCATATAACAACCAAGGTGCGCCTACGCCACTCATCAGCGGTTCGATAACGGCTGCCATCGCATTGGCTTGCGGAGCAGCCAGTGCACCGCTTGTAAATCCGTATGTTTTGTTCAGGATAATCATCACACCGCCTACGGTTGCAGCCGATACGATTGTTCCCAGAAACTTCCATGTTTCTTGTTTGGCAGGAGTGTTTCCCAACCAGTAACCAATCTTTAAGTCGGTAATGAAACCGCCCGCCATTGAAAGCGCTGTACATACCACGCCACCCATAACCAATGCGGCAACCATACCCGAAGGACCTTTCAGACCGACAGCCACCATCACTACGGAAGCTAAGATCAGCGTCATCAATGTCATTCCCGACACAGGATTAGTACCCACGATTGCAATAGCGTTGGCAGCTACCGTGGTGAACAGGAAAGAAATGCCGGCAACTAAAATAATAGCCACCAATGTATGCAATAAATTACCCTGCATTACGTCAAAGTAGAAGAACAGTACAATTAATATCAGTGTGATGATAGAGCCTATTGCGATAATCTTCATCGAGAGATCGCGTTGTGTACGTATAATAGTCTTTTCAACATTACCCTTACCGCCCATTTCCTTGGCTGCCAGTCCGACGGCACTTTTGATAATTCCCCAGGAGCGGATAATACCAATCACTCCCGCCATGGCGATACCGCCAATACCAATACTCTTCGCATAATATTTGAAAATATCCTCCGGACTCATCATCCCTACGGTAGCCGTAATCTCTGGATTCCATGTGTTTAGCACGCTGTCTCCCCAGATAGCGGACATTCCCGGAATGATAATCCACCATACCGCCAATGAACCGGCACAAATGATGGAAGCATATTTCAATCCTACAATATATCCCAGACCCAGTACGGCAGCACCCGTATTCACTTTAAATACTAGTTTGGCTTTTTCTGCCAGCATCTCTCCGGTACTGCATACACGGGTCGTGAAGTTCTCGTTCCACCATCCGAACGTAGCTACAATGAAGTCATACAAACCACCAATCATACCTGCCATCAACAACGGCTTGGCTTGGCTGCCGCCTTTCTCACCGGAGATTAACACCTGTGTGGTAGCAGTTGCTTCCGGGAAAGGATATTTGCCGTGCATGTCGCTGACGAAATATTTCCGGAAAGGAATCAGGAACAGAATGCCCAATACGCCACCCAGCAAAGAACTGATGAATACTTGCATAAAGGTAACTGTCATTTCAGGATATTTGGCTTGAAGAATATAAAGAGCGGGCAACGTAAAGATAGCTCCGGCTACAATTACTCCCGAACAAGCTCCAATAGACTGGATAATAACGTTTTCTCCCAATGCATTCTTTCTTTTTGCTGCCCCTGAAACTCCTACCGCGATAATCGCAATCGGAATAGCAGCTTCAAATACTTGCCCCACTTTCAAGCCCAGATAGGCAGCGGCAGCCGAGAAAAGGATTGCCATGGCGATACCCCAGGCTACTGACCAGAAATTAACTTCCGGATAATTTTTCGAGGAACTCATCAATGGGTTGTAGACTTCCCCTGGTTTCAACTCTCTGAACGCATTCTCGGGCAACCCGGTGAATTTGTCTTCTTCTTGTTTCATAGTTTTATAATTTGCTAATATGTCAATTTACATTTCCGTCCTCAAAGTAAACAAAAAAAAAGGAGAACCGAAAGATTCTCCTTTATGTAATGCCTATTTTTTCTTATTTGGCGTCTTTTGCTGCCATATCGCCCTCAATATATAACCTTACCATCTCTGTCTTGGCATTGGTACGCAGGGTAATCGACTTTTTGAAGTGTCCCGGATATTTACCTGTTCCGTTGTAAGTCACCTTAATCGTGCCTTTTTTGCCCGGCATGATAGGTTCTTTTGTATATTCGGGTACGGTGCATCCGCAAGAAGCTACTGCCTGATGGATGACCAAAGGAGCATCACCAATATTAGTGAAAGTAAACGTACAACTAACCACCGGGCTTTTTTCTGAGAACTTGCCGAAATCGTGAGTTGTTTTGTCAAACTTGATGTCTGCATTTGTCTGTGCAAATGCAAAACTTATACCCATAACTAATAAGGTCATTAAAAAAAGTATCTTTTTCATTTTTCCTTCTCTTTTTGATTACAAGTGCCAAAGATAATGCTTTTTCCCCTAAAATATAGCCTATGGAGTGCGAAATAGTATTAAACGGTTCACTTTTGCTATTTGGTAAGCTGGAATCCCAGCATCATTCCGTCATAATTATCGGCCAGTGAACTCACTGTTTTCAGTGCCGTACTGTTGCTCTTACTACCGATGAAAGACATAAGTTTCAACAATTTGTCCGAGTTGAACAGTAATTCCAGCGAATTTGAAGTACAATTTACTTTTGCGTGCAGGTTCAGCAACTTCAGGTATTTCAAGTTTACTTGTTTGGTCGAAGCATTGTAAGAGTACGTGCCGCTCAGTTTCTTTTTCCCAACCGTGCTGGTGAAAGTGCTGTCGGCATTAAAAGTGAAGCTCATCTGTCCGTCTCTGATGCCTATTTTGCTCAACTGTTCGTTCAGCTTACTTTCCGCCATGGTGGCTGCGGCAGCTCCGCCTGCTTTCATCAGCAGGTTGTCCGATTCGAACTCGACAGCTGAACCTTGATAATTCCATGTTCCTGTCATGTCGATAGACTTGGTATTTCCGGTAATGGCGTTCACTACTTTTGAGATGTTGTCCTTATTAAATAAGTCCGACCATGATTGTGCCTGGCTGTCAGTAGCCATGAGCATAAATGTTGCCATAAAGGCAAGTGATAAAAAAAACTTTTTCATTCCCTTTTTCATTAAATTAGAGATTCTTGTTTATGTTTTCTATGTAGTCAAGTATTTCTGCACGTCCGGTACGGTCTTCCGAAGAAGATATAAAGTAAGGGGGAAGCTCTTCCCATTGTTTGCCTAACTCGCGCAGATATGAGTTGATGTTCATCTTCAGGCGTCCACCTTTGAGTTTGTCGGCTTTGGTAAAGATGATGGCGAAAGGAATACCGTTCTCGCCCAACCATTCTATAAACTCCAAGTCTATTTTCTGGGGCTCCAAACGGCTGTCTATCAAGACAAAGAGATTTGTCATCTGTTCCCGTTCCAAAATATAATCTTCAATTATGGTACGTATCTGGTCTTTTCCCTTCTGTCCTCGTCGGGCATAGCCATATCCCGGAAGGTCGACAAGATACCAGTTCTTATTAATCAGAAAGTGGTTGATAAGCATTGTTTTTCCTGGAGTGGCGGAAGTCATGGCCAGTCCTTTACGGCTGGTCAGCATATTGATAAGGCTGGATTTTCCCACATTGGAACGACCTATAAAGGCATATTCCGGGAAAATACCTGCCGGACATTTTTTCACGTCCGTATTACTAATCACAAATTCTGCACTTGTTATTTCCATTTTCTTGTCATTTATTTCTTCATTATATTATAAACGCCGGGCATTTGTTTTCATGGCACTTTCGGTGTTTTCTTTTTCCCAGACATCAATATTAACCCTGCAAAGGTAAGCGTTCCATTTAACATTAGCAATTCGTAACCGAATTTATATCCGGTTTCTTTGGCTATCCACCAGTCCAAGGCATAGCAAAGTAGTGGAGAGGCGATAGCTATAAAAGGTACAAGTCGGTCGCTAGTCTGTCTTCGAGTAAACAGCCCGAAAGCGAACATGCCAAGTAGAGGCCCATATGTATAGGAAGCGATGATGTAGATAGCATCAATTACACTCTTATTATTTAAGATTTCTACCAGGCAAATGAAGAAAGCTAGTAGGATTGAAAGTGATAAATGCACTTTATTTCTTTTGCGGCGTGCCACTTCTTCGGTATTCTTTTCCGTATCCAGCAGGTCGACACAAACGCTGGTTGTCATGGCGGTTAGGGCAGAGTCTGAGTTGCTGAAAGCGGCTGCGATGATTCCGATTGTAAAGAGTACCAGGACGGACTGCCCCAAATAACCTTGTGTCGCGAACATTGGCAAGATGTCATCATTCATGGCAGGTAGTTCCAGTTGCATTTGTCCGGCTAGTGTTATCAACAGGATTCCCAAACACAGGAAAAGAAAGTTTAACGGAATAAATGAGAATCCGTAGCAATACATATTCTTTTGCGCTTCGCGCAGGTTGCGGCAGGAAAGGTTCTTTTGCATCATGTCCTGGTCAAGCCCCGTCATTACAATCACAATGAAAATACCGCTAAAGAATTGCTTGAAGAAATTCTGTCGGGATATCCAGTCGTCGAGGACGAAGATTCGGTTACATTCGCTGTTATGGATGGTCTGGACAATACCGCTGAAATTCAAATCCAATTTTTGAATAGTGAAGTAAATGATGAAAACCAGCGCTGCAATCAGGCAGAAAGTCTGCAAGGTATCTGTCCATACAATCGTTTTTATTCCGCTTTTATGTGTGTATATCCATACCAATGCCACTGAACCGACAGCAATCGTCCAGAAAGGGACATGCATCTCCCGGCATACATGGGTGTGAAGAATCAGGCAGACCAGATAAAGCTTTGCAGCCGTTCCCAGCATGCGCGACAACAGAAAGAAAAAGGAGCCTGTGCGATAGGCGCGTACTCCGATGCGCGTGCCAAGATAGCCGTATATGCTTGTCAGGTTGAGTTTATAATACAAAGGAAGAAGTATATGCGCCACCACCATATATCCGAAGAAGAATCCGAATACCGTTTGCATATAGGTCATGTCCATTCCGCGTATCATGCCCGGAACAGAAACGAAAGTAACCCCGGATATAGAGGCGCCTATCATGCCGAAAGAGACTACATACCAGGGCGATTTGTTCTCTCCCTTGAAGAACGCAGCATTTGAACCGCCTTTGCGTCCGGTGATACGGGCTATTAATAATAATACCGCAAAGTAACATATGATAGTGATAAGTATCATCATAACGGCTGCAAAGGTAGTATTTTTTGTAGGTATTAAAACAATAATCCGTATCTTTGCGCCAAAATATTGATAGAATAGTAATTATTATCCATGAACCAACAATATCCTTCCGTGCTGCTTGAAAAGGCAGTCGGCGAATTTTCCAAACTTCCGGGTATCGGGCGTAAGACGGCCATGAGGCTTGTCCTGCATCTGCTCCGTCAGGATACGGCTACAGTGGAAGCGTTCGGAAGTTCCATTATAACTTTGAAGCGTGAGGTGAAATATTGCAAAGTCTGCCATAATATATCCGATACCGAAACCTGCCAGATTTGCGCAAATCCGCAACGGGATGCATCCATTATTTGTGTGGTGGAGAATATCCGCGACGTGATGGCAGTGGAAGCGACTCAACAATACAGAGGATTGTATCATGTCCTGGGTGGTGTCATTTCTCCGATGGACGGGGTAGGGCCGAGCGACCTGCAAATAGAGAGCTTGGTGCAACGTGTGTCCGAAGGCGGAATTAAAGAAGTTATCCTGGCTTTGAGTACCACGATGGAAGGAGACACCACGAACTTCTATATCTACCGCAAATTGGATAAGCTGGGTGTCAAGCTCAGTGTGATTGCACGCGGTGTATCCGTTGGAGACGAATTGGAATATGCCGATGAAGTCACTTTAGGACGTAGCATTGTGAACCGGACAGTTTTTACCGGAACTATATAAATTGTCATCTTTAGAATTTAGGACGAACATGGAAGAACATATAAAGCGTGCTGTCAGGAATTTGAACATCAGTTATGTTTTCTTTTGGGTGCTCCCGGCATTCCTGCTTGGGGCAGGGGAGTTTGAACTCATTCCTGTAGGAAGTATTGAAGGAAACATACAGGCTACTTATTATTTTGAAACTATCGGTATCTTACTGACAGCTTTGTGTATACCTCTTTCTCTGAAACTATTCAGCCTTGTGCTCAAGAAGAAAATAGACAATATGACTATCACGCTTGCGCTGAAACGTTATGTACAAATGAGTATCGTCCGGTTGGGAATACTCGAAATAGCTATCATTGTCAATCTTTTATGCTATTATTTGACATTGAGCAGCACAGGCAATCTTTGTATGTTGATCGGACTGACAGCTTCTTTGTTCTGTCTGCCCAGTGAGAAAAAACTGCGTAACGAACTTCATATTTCAAAAGACGAAGACGAATGAGACAATCTTTTTTAATGAACGACCGCATCTATCTTCGTGCAGTGGAGCCGGAAGATATGGATGTCATGTACGAAATGGAGAATGACCCTTCTATGTGGGATATCAGTAATTTTACGGTTCCTTATTCCCGCTATGTGTTACGGCAGTATATCGAAGGGTCGCAGTGTGATGTCTTTGCGGATAAACAGTTGCGTCTGATGATTGTTGGCAAATCCGAACATTGTATACTTGGTACGATTGATATTACGGATTTTGTTCCTCTCCATTCTCGTGGCGAAGTAGGAATTGCTGTTCATAAAGACTATCGGCAACAAGGCTATGCTAGTGATGCATTGAAATTGCTTTGCGAATATGCCTTTGATTTTCTTTCTTTAAGCCAGCTATACGCACACGTGGCAGTAGATAACGAGAACTGCATGAGATTGTTTACATCTTGCGGCTTCACCCAATGCGGACTATTAAAGAATTGGCTGCAAGTAGGCGGTTGCTACAAAGATGCGGCACTCCTTCAGTATTTGAACCCCAAGAAATTAAAGTGATAAATCATCTAGTTGAAGGTAGGCACTTGTGGGAAACGCGACCACGTTTCGTACTTGCTGCCTAACTTCTCCAAAGCTTTCCGCCACATATCCTTGGTGTTATCTTTCATCAGATAGGATTTTTCTTCTTCAGAGACCAGCCATGTGTTTTCTTTAATTTCATTGTGCAACTGCTCGCTTTCCCAGCCGGAATATCCCAGGAAGAAACGAATGTGCCCGTTTATCTCATTCCCCTGCAATATGTATTTCTTTATTTCGTCAAAATCCCCATTCAGGTAAAGACCTTTGCTGATAGAAATAGAACCGGGGATATCTGTTAATGTATGAAGATAAAATAAGGTATCGGTAGCAACAGGCCCACCTTTATATAGAGGAATTTCATTGAGATATTTAAATTCCATGATGATCTCGTTGAGAAGTAGTGGCAGTAGCTTGTTGATGACCAATCCCATACTTCCTTCCTCCGTATGGTCAACCAGTAATATTACAGATCTGCCAAACGTCACATCACGTAAAAAAGGTTCGGATATTAAAATCTTTCCTCTTGACGGAAGTACATTATTCGATTGAATTTTAAATATGTTCAGGTCTATATTCATGCCACTAAAGTAATAAAAAAAACGGAATAACAATCGTTCTTTCCGTTTTTTTTTTTCATTTTAAGAGTAGCTTTTATGAATATCTCCTATCTATTGCTTAGACTATCGGATGATTTTCCGCAAATAGCTTCATCCTTTCGTCAAGCTGTGCATATTGATGGTCTTTAATAAAGGATGTACACGCCCGTAAGCCTTCCTGATGGCTTCCCGTCGTAACCAATGATATTGCACTTACGCCATAGTACATGAGTTCCTTAGCCAATTCACCACTGGTCATTCCCGGATACCCGATTGTAAAATAGAATCCGTCTGCAATCGGATCACCCAAGTCATTATCATATACCAGATGGAATCCATGGCGAAGGAAGATATCTTTTAACTTCTTTGCTCTTTCACCATATATTTTCACCTCGTCAAGAAAGTTATATTGTCCTTCATTAGCAGCTTTCAGCATCGCAGCCATGGCAAATTGCGCCGAATGGCTTGTTCCCGAAGAAAGCGCATAAAGCACCCGATGAATAAAGACTGTACCGAAAGTGCCACCTCCATAACGTTTGCTCAGTCCCGGATAGCTTCGGTGGTATAACTTGTCGGAAATACAACTTATGCCAATGCGCTGTCCGGCATAACTGAATGCTTTAGAGCCTGAAATCAGTAATACATAATTATCTGTATAATGAGCAACCGATGGCTGGAACGGTGCCTGATATGGCTTACTCAGGTTCTGACGGAAATCCATGGCGAAATAAGCCAAATCTTCCAAAACGATTACATCATATTGCGTAGCCAACTCACCGATGATTCTTAATTCTTCATCTTTCAGGCAAATCCAACTGGGATTATTCGGGTTTGAATAGATAATTGCCGATATATTTCCTTTCTTCAGATAACTTTCCAGTTTCTCTCTCAATTTCTCGCCCCGATAGTCATATACATCAAACGTCTCATATTTTTGTCCCATCACTACCAACTGCTGTTTCTGTACAGGGAATCCCGGATCAATAAACAGGATTGTATCTTTTTTCTCATCGCATTGGCTGCAAGTGAGGAATGAAGCGAATGTACCCTGCATGGAACCTGTCACAGGTACGCATCCTTCCGGGCTCAAATCCACATTTATGAATGCTTTGATAAAATTAGAAGTTTCTTTCTTTAGCTCCGGCAATCCGTTAATGTCAGGGTATAAACTGGCAATGCCTTTCTGTAATGCTTCAACTTCCGCTTTTACCCCTACGGCAGAAGGCGGAAGTCCCGGAACACCCATTTCCATTTTAATGAATTCCACTCCCGATGCTACTTCAGCCTTTGATGCAATAGCTTTCACTTCCCTGATAGTAGCCTTGGAAAAATCGACAATTTGAAACTCATTTATAGTTTCATCAATCAGATGTCGCTCAATTGGTGTATTTTTCATTCTATTTTCTATTTTATGTAATAGCTGCAAATGTACACGATAATTCTAAATAAATCCACTTTTTCAGAAAAAAAGATACTGAAGCTATTGCAGGTTTCAAAAAAATATCTACCTTTGCATCCGCAATCGAGAGAGATGCTTTAGTGGATGTTTTGGTGCGTTAGTTCAGTTGGTTAGAATACATGCCTGTCACGCATGGGGTCACGGGTTCGAGTCCCGTACGCACCGCGAAAGGGAGTAACATTAGTTACTCCCTTTTTTGTTGTGTATCAGGCAATTAAGGCGTTGGAGGTAGATGGAGAACATATAAAAATTGGGTGCATATTTACCGGAAACTTACCAGTATTTCCCGATTTTTCCCGATATTTTCACCTATAATGATACCGCCTTTGATACCATTTTTTTTATTGTAGCGATAATCAGTAGATACCAAAACTCAAAAGAATATGAAATATCCGACAATGAGATTCGTCTTTGACCGTAAAAAGGTTGCGACAAAGACACACAAGGGACTCGTTCAAATTGAAGTTTTGAGCGAAGGTAAGAGAAAATGGATCGGAACCGGCGTTAAAGTCTATTCCGACCAATGGAATGATCGAAAGAAGATAATCAATTCGGTTGAAATGATTCAATTGAACCAGTGTCTTGATGAACAACTCCGGGTTATCCAAAATTGGATTAATGAACTTATCAGCAAAAAGGAAGTTTTTGATTTTGATAAGCTGGATAGATTTTTGAGATATACCAATAAATCAGAAAGTTTTGTTGACTTTGTAGAAAGAAGAATTGAAGAGCGTGGAGATATAACGGAAAGTACCAAAGCTTCCCATCGGACATTTGCGGCCTCATTACGTGAATTTGACAGAATAATATATTTTTCTGATCTCACAAAAGCCAATATCACATTGTATGATGATTGGTTACATGCTAAGGGCTATTCACAGCCGACAATATATAACTATCATAAACGTAACAAACGTTATATCCACGAGGCCATAAAGTTTGATTTGCTAAAAAATGATCCGTATAAGGGTGAGCGTTTTTCCCGTGGCAAACATGCCATCAGGAAATATTTGACTGCCGAAGAATTGAAGAAAGTGAAAGATGCTCAAATAGATTCGCAAACGATCTGTAGAGTCCGTGACCTTTTTATTTTTCAGGCATATACTGGAATATCCTATGCTGATCTTGCTAAATTCAATTTCAAACGTGATGTACAAAAACGCGGTAATAAGTATGTTATATTGGATATTCGTTTAAAGACAGAAGAAAACTATTTTATCGTATTACTGTCTCCTGCAATGGAAATATTGAGAAAATATGATTATGTGCTTCCGGTTATCAGTAATCAACAATACAATTTGCGGCTTAAAATAGTTGCTGATTATGCAGGGCTTGATAGAAATTTGACCGTTCACATGAGCCGCCACACATTTGCGACAATGTGCCTGAATAATGGGGTTAAGATGGAAAATGTGAGTAAAATGCTCGGTCATACAAATGTACGCACCACACAACAATATGCTAAAGTCCTGAATGCCGAAGTGGAAAAAGACTTTGAGATGCTGGAACGGATTTTGTTATAGTATAAGAGAGCCACGCTAAAATAGTTCTACCGATATTTAGCGTGGCTTGTTTCATTTAAAGTACTCCATAACTTGTGCCGATTGTTCACGGAGACCACAGCAAAGATAATTTTGAGTCATTTCCACGCTTGCATGTCCCATCATTTGGCTTATTGAGTATAAATCGGCACCGCGTAAATACAAATTGGTTGCAAAACTCCGGCGTGCCGTGTGGCTTGAAACAAATTCCCATTTTTCACCTTCCACTTCCTTTCCTGCCTTGAATATTTTAACTGCTTCTGTGATTCCGGTTTTCCGGCAAATATTACGGATATTATTGTTGAATGTCGGATCGCTAACTTCTTCTTTAGGCAAGTTTGTTAGTAGCTCTTGTACGATTGGCTTCAATGGCACTGTGGCATGAGTTTTAGTTTTTAGGCTGACATAAGAGATCATTCCACCCACTATATTACGGTTGTTCAACCGTGTATAGTCACTATGACGGCAACCGGTAAAGGCTCCTATTAAAAATTGTGTGCGTACCAATTGTTCGTTGGCATTCTTGGGAACATAGGTGATAATTCGTTCAAGTTCTTCATCAGTAAGCCAAACATTAGTGCTTCTCACATTTTTTACTGAAAGGATTTTATTATAGTCTTTAGGTAGCTCAACCTCTTCATTATACAAGTTCAATACAGCTTTTAATTTGGCGGCATATTGGCGAACAGAGTTTGGTGCCAGCCGTTCTTCCATATAATCAACAAAAGTCTGCAATCGAACTTTTGAAAGATTCTCCCATGTTGCCGGGCAATCATTCGCCCGACTATACATGTTGAGTATAATTTCATATTTTGGGTATTTTGCCAAGAATGCTATGCGTAAGTCTTTCATTTTTTTATTTCATTTCTTTATTCCAACCATCATAAATATCTTCCCAATTATCACCTAAGCCAACCCTTATGCCGAAAGCGTTGTAACATTGTTGTACCGTTTCTTTCGGTGGTAAGTATCTCCCGTCACTTAACATTATATAGCCTTCGTTTATTTCTTGTTGTAGCAGATTTATATCTACTGGCATGATTTCATCAGGGAACAGCACCACGTTTCCTTTACTCGTTTGATAACTGACTCTTGGTAGTTCAAAATGCCCTCTCTGTCCGGTCAATAAAGAACAGATTCCGATTTCTCCGGTAATGAGATGAACTTCCGTGTTTGGCGCATTTATAACCATAAAGTAGGCGTTATCGTCATTTTGGAAATGATTTACTACTCTGCCCACCCTTTCTGTATCACATCTTCTCATTCTCTCATCCCAAAGATGTCCCAAATCATCATGGAACCGGATATAATCTCTTACTTTATCCCATGTTCTTACAGACAAAAATTTCATAGCAGGTAGAGTAAGAGTTTTCTCTACACCATTATCATATTTAAGTTCATGAGTAAAGTAATGTTTTCGTGAGCCGGTAATGTGTATATCCGTAACATCAAAGTTCTCATCATATCCGTTTTCGGTGGAATATTCTTCAAGAACAACAATATCACTCTGCACGATTTCATCAACTATCTTTTGAAACTCATTATAGGCATTGGTTAGCAGGTTTTCGGTATTCATGTTGTCCTGCATGGGTATTTGTGCAACAAGTCTTATCGGGTATTCATTATGTTCTGTGCCATAGCACATATTTTCCACAATACCACAGTTAACCTTTCCGCATCTTTCATGAAAGAAGTCCATTGTACGCAATACATCTTGGTTACTTAATTTCGTGGGTTGGGTGACAAATAGCACGTAACTTACTTTTACCCTACTAAGAAGTTCAATATGTACGTTTGTGACACTTGGAGGTGTGTCAATAAGAACATAATCCGGGTTGATGGAGTGTATTTTCTTTTTAGCCAGTTCAAGATATTGTCTTACCATTGATTTTTCCAAGTAAATAAACTTAGAAAACATATTCCCGGAAGAGTGTACCCAAATCGTTTCATGCGGATGCTCGCCTTCAAATTCAGTGTTCATTGATGGGGTATTTATATCTGCATCAATGATAAACACCTTATTCCCTTGTTTTGCAAGTAATCTCGCTATATTTGCGGTTGTTGTGGTTTTGCCTACGCCGCCTTTGCCTGAATATATTATAATAGCTTTCATATCAATTAAATATTTGGTTCTATATTCAATTAGGAGTCAAGTTTCTTGATAAATTCATTTAATCTATCGGCCGAATAATCGGTACCGCCAATTATGAAATAACCATCAACAGCAAATTTGAATGCTTCAATGGCTTTTTGTCTCATTCCTTCTTCGGCTATCGCTATTGCTGCATAGGCTTTTGCCTCTGATATGGCATATTGCACATAGCCGGTAGAATCCATTCGATTATCACTTTCCAAATCCAAAGTGTTGCGTCTGATATAATCTTTTGCTTTTTGATTCATATTCTGTTTTTAGGATTATTCTTCTGTTATATATCCTTGTTCAAAATATTCGCTATCATCTGCTCCACTATCGTTTATACGTCCGGCATGAAGATACTTAATAGCGTGTTTATAATCGCTACCAGTAGAAAGATGTAATGGTTGTGCATGCTCCATATCTTTTGTTTTATATACACGTAATTCATCTCCCTTACCGAAAACACAACAACCGCTTTTGCGCAATTTACTAATCCGAATTGCTATCTCTTTACACAGCTTTTCTTGATTGGCGGTAAACTGACCTGTTTTACTATATTTCATAGTTAGTTCCTTTCTGATTAAAATTGCTTTATTTGTTTTCTAAATTCGTTCCATTCGTTATTGGAAAAGTTAAAAAGAAACCTTTTGCCTTTTTCTTCCCAATCACTTATGGCATAACCTACTAAATAGACTTTTTTAGTGTCTAAATCAAATCCCGTCACCCTATAACGTTTCTCATTATCCCGGTACATTGCCCCTTTGCATAACCTTCTGCCTTTGGAGTCTATAAAGGGTTTAATGCTACAGAATGCTTCATAGCTTTGGCAGGCTGAAATATTTCCCGAAGTAACAGCTTCCCGATAGAAGTTCTCACCATAGCCCTTACCATTGGCGTTGACTCCAAACCAGTAACTACCGCTGAATTTTGAGAATATATTATGAAAATCCTCTTTGTTGAATTTCATTTGAGAAATTATAGCCAATTTTACTGCCTCATACATGGCTATGTTGACTCGTAAATAAGAATCTGTCTTTTCATTGTTCCAAACAAATTCTATCAGTTCAAAAGCTTTTGATTTTTCCATTATGTTGATTTTAAAAGAGTTCAAATGTTTGCTTGCCTTAATAGTAATCAAGGCAAGCAAAGCTGTTATTTTTTCCTTACATTCTGTATATTCTTGTGTAAATAAATTATACATAAGATAAGGACTATCCCAAACACAACATGCTGAAAATAATCAGTAATATCACAATGTATTAATCTTGCGCAATAAGCCCATATCCATTCAGGAAGAAGACCATTAATGATTATTATGCACCATGACGCTATAATATATTTCTTACCTTTGATTGCTTTTACTATTTCAATTATCTGTCTCATTACTTTTGGTTTTGTTGTTCCTTTCGGATCAATTCGTTAATAAATTTACTCATGTTCGGTTGCTCTCTGACAAAATCAACCAAATCAATATCCAGTCTAATAGCATAGACCTTACTTTTCGTAACCGGTTTGTTTCGGCGATAACTTCTTTTGGTTTGTTTATTCTCTTCCATGATGGTTCATTGATGTGTTTAATAATTCGTTTGAAATGGTTGTAATTCGGGCTTGTTTGCTTCTTTTGTTCCGTCTCTGATTCGATGGTTGCCTTTGGTGTGAAAACGTCTGAAATCACTCCGAAATAGTCCATCTGTATTTGTCTTTGGTCGGATTGTTCCCCAAACATATCGCCGTAACAGTTCGGGCAACATCATGGAAACAAACAGTAACGCTATACATTGGTGATTCAATAGTTCGGGCACAACGATTCGGCTGATAGTTCGTTCATGTTTATGTATGAAGATAGGCACCGAGAAAACCAAAGGCCGATCAATATACAATAGTTCGGGTGTGTATGCGCGTACTGGTTCATCTTCTGTTATTGGTTCGGGTACATTTGCGTTTGTTTCTTCGCTTACTGGTTCGGTTAATAGTTCAGGCAAAGAAATGCCGGATAGTTCGGTTAACATTGTTAGCCTCTGTAATGCTTTGTTTATTTGATCCTGATAAAACCAACGAGAAATAAAATCTATCAGAGCTACCAAAGCAAAGACAAACGCCGGTGTTTTCGTTTGTGCATCCACATATAAGGCCGGTAAATGTTTCTCCGGCTCTCTTACCGGTTCTTTTTCCGGGATGGTAGGAACTTTGGCACGATCCAAAGCCTTTATATTACATTTTAAGTTTGGGCAAATAGAATCATTTATAAAGGCAGGCATAACCACACCGATACGCGCTGTCTTATCATCAAAGACCGCCGCCCGATCAGGTGCAACCAGCCACACGCCACCAGTCCAGCCGGAAAGCAAGGGGATAACGTTTGATGCAAAGAAACCTAACTTTATATCAATTAAAGCGGCTTTTTCCAATGTTGCACAAAGTTCTTTGTGTCCGTTACTGTCTGCATCATTATAAGATAAATAAACTTTATTCTCTCCGGCAATAGTACGAAGTGAAAAACCGCTTTTTTTGTTTCGTTTGGCTATTTCTTTTACAAAACCGGCAACCGCTTTTAATTCGCTTTTCTGAATCTTTATAAATCCGTCTTTTGAAAGATTGGGGTACACAAGCCGGTAATTAGGGAAATATCCGGTAAAATCACAAACAAAGGTTTGTTTCTTATCGTTGGTTATTTCTGTAATATTGCCGCCTTCCTGATTACAAACACAAACAGAACACCGGCCAACCATTTCTTTTAAATGTTTGGGATTGATAAATAATTTTAGGTCGTCAGGCAAAAGCCCGGATGTTTCAATAATTACAGGGTATTCTTTTAATGTACGCCCGTCAGAAGCAACTAAAGCCGATTTGTAAGGATCAAGATAAATATAATTAAATACCGGTCTTAGAGGATCTTTTGTTACTAATTTAGTGATATTTAGATGTTCCTTTGTAATCCACATATCAAAGGAGCAAACAATATTTTCGCGCTCTTCTATTTTGGTAAACCTTGTTTTATTGGCTTGTTTGGTGCCTATCAGCTTTTCAAATTGCCAAACAAGATTAAAAACCTGATCCACTGGAAAAGAACATTTAAAGCTGTTTATTTGTACAGTCCTAAAATCCGTTATATTTAGTTTGGCATCAACGCAAAGATATTTTATATTTATCTCGTTGCCGTTGGCATCTTTCAGCTTTGCAAGCTCCGCGGCGGTATAGGTGCCGGGAGCTATTTCTATTTCATTTGTAAAAACGTCGTTTGCTATTTTAACCAATTCGGTCAAAATGAGGCCGTTAAATTCTTTTTCATTCATAACATTAAATAGTTAGATATTTTACACCAAAGTAAAAGCCTAAAGCAAGGCAAAAAAGCAAGTAAATAGGAAGCAGCCAAAGACCGCCAAACACGCTAAAGCAGATTAATAAAACTACTATTAGCCAAATAATTACGCCCACCATGTTAGAAAGTAGGGTTTTCAAGCTCTTGCAAAAAATCTTCCTCCGTTATACTCTCACATATATTTGAGCCATCAACATAAACACTAAATCCGGTTGCGGTGCGGAATACTTCTAATTTGTGCGTTTCTCCGTTTGGAGATTCTATTATATAAGTAGTCATAATATCAAAGTTTAAAGGAATACCGGGAAACCGCCCGGCGCGGTGGAATATTTGTATTATTCATTTATGTTATGCAAATTACAGTTCCAAACGTGCTTAGGAAATGAACCGTCCTTGTTAAGGCTAACAATAGATGTATTATCCCCGTTATCCTTTATTACATAAACTATAAGTTTTCTAAATCCGTATAATCCAATATGATATAATATCTTTTTCTCCATAAATTTAAAATTTGTCTGATTGATCGTTTTTATTTATGAAGTCTTTTAATTTCTTGGGATCGGTGCCGGAGATAAACACCACGGCACCGAATAAAAGCAGCATAAAACAAAACATAGCTTATTATTAATAAAGTGTTGCACGTTGGTATAAACTTTGCGATATAATACCATCTTTACAAAGTCCGTCTTTATATTCTCCGAAAGCTATATTAAAATCCAGTTTAAAAGAATGTTTCTTTTTGTTGGCTTCTCTTTCAAATTCGCCTCCGAACTCTTTGCAGAACTCCCAAAAAGACCGGCGCAATTCTTTTTGATTGGTTATTGTGTATTTTGCCATGGCTATTTCATTTTAAAAGTTATGCCAGCAGGCAACAAAGAACGGTTAACACAGGAAACGAATTTATTAAAATCGTTCTCCGTTACTTTTGTTTCGTGGTCTCTCCAATTAAAAACAAGCTCGTTACTATGATCGTAATATATCACATTACTAACTGATAACCCGGCATCAAGAACGGCCAACATAACCCGCTTTTCATTTTCGGCCTTTTCTTGTTTCTTTTCACAGTTGTTAATTATTTCAGCGCGTTTTTTCTCGTATGCTTTGCGCTTTTCTTCGTCTTTTCGCGCTTGTACAGCTTCAGGACGATAATAACCATCGTTTATTCTGTTAGTTATAGTTGTACGTTCTTCGTCCGTCAATTTCAAAGTAAAACGTTCGTTTTCCGGCTTATATGGGTTTTCCCATGTTTGCCCGGTTAACTCTTCCAGCTTTTTTAAAGCCTCGTTAGATTCTCTTTTCCAGCGTTCAACGATACCAAGCGTATAAAGAAGGTATTTAAAGTATTGTTTATCTTCTGCCTGATAAAGCAAATTATATTCTGTTTCCGTGATACGCAAATAGTTAATTGCAGTTTCTTTGCTACTGTTCGTAATATGATAAAACCCGTTTTCAACTGGGTACATTGGCGCGCCGTAATGATTAGACAAATGAAGATCAACGAACATTTTAAACTGTGGGAAACGCTTTAGTATTTCTTCATGGCAGCAACCACCAGCACACCAAACGAAATGCCCGTTTTTGCGTTGTTCGTAAATATCTGCCGTTATACTCCAATCGCATATATTATTTTTGCAATCATCAGCCAGTAATATTTTAACATTGATTTTAAAGGTTGTCCCGGCTTGAATATATCTTTTTGATACTGTGTAACAAAGTCTATTTGTAGTAGTCATAATACAAAGTTTTAAAGGGTGAATAATGAAAAGTAAGAAGTAACCCGGAGCCATGACAGCCCCGGAAATAATTACTATTTATTGTTTGCAAGGTATTCCACGCATTCAATAATGTATGCTGCATGTTCTTTGGCTGCTTGTTCTTTTTCTTGTTTGGTTGCGGTTTTATGATCCTGATCGGAAAGCATTTTAGCCGCCATCCGGACGATCTTTTTCATAGTGGAACAGTTTGCAAGATATTCAACGGAAGGAGTTAAACCGCGGTTTACTTTTTTCAAAAGTGCATTTTGCAGCCATTCAGTAAGCGCGTAAATATCGCGAGAATTGCGAATGTAGATAATTAGCAAATTTGTATTCATAACGCAAAAATTAAAGGGTGAAACTTGGTTTGTCTTTGTTTTTCCCTTAACTTTGCATTTAACGTTGTGGAAGACGTTAGCCGATAAACGCAAAGTTTAAAGGGAGGCCGGAGAAGTTAGCGCACTGATCCGGCTTTTTTATTAGTATGAAATCTTTTGAATACGATCAAAAGGAATTAACAACGCTATATGTTTATCTTGATAGTGAATCAGTTCAAAACTATTTGCCGTTGATAGTCTTATAATAGCGGCCTTTTTCGCTGTTTCTTGAAATACATCAAAATGAACCTTTAAACGGTTGCAACAATTTGTGCCTTCCGGGGCTACATGTACGGCGTTTAATATTACGCTGTTCTTTCCTGATGTTGTTAAAGTTACTTCCATATTATAAAGTTTAAAATTATACTTCTAAAATTGGAAGGGAAAGACCGATCAAAAAAAAGTGTGGAAGACGTTAACCGATCTTTAACCCTTGTATTTTTAGTTTATTCTTTCTATCGTTGCTAATTTATTTAATAATACTACTTTGTATTGCGCAATAAATTGATCGTGCCAATCATTCGCCCATGTTTCAGCGTCTTTTTTATTTTCATATAATCCGGTGCCGTTTTTTCGCACACACCAAAAAAGAGATATTTCTTTTTTGACTGATTTAGAATTATATGATGAAATAGAGTCTTTATCTATCTGAAAATCTACTTTTGCAAAATGTCCTAAGGTAGAAACAACACCAGCCATAAAAGAAAATAAATTTTCAATACTATGATCTTTGCGGTATTTTGCCCGTTCTTTTTTCATCTTATTATTGTAGTTTGCTTTCCATTTAGCGCAAAAATCGAATTTATCTATATCTGTATTTAGATATTCGGTTTCTATTGCTTGATACTCTAAAGAAGTAACGTTAACGCCAGTAAGATGTATAAATTCCTGCAATAACATAATATTTATATTTAAGTTAATATTTGAATCAGCAGAAGAGAACAAAAAACGGGGAAGTGTGGAAGACGTTAGCCGTTTATCTCCTTTTCTGTATTACAAAGATAGTGATAATATTTGTAATACAAAACAAAATGTACTTTTATTTTTAAGAAAATGAACCGTTTTTGCATTTATTAATATTTGTATAAATAGCTAATAATCAATCTATTATATAGTTACATAAATATAAATATAAAGCATTTAAGAAGTAATGAAATATTTGCAATATACAGACTTTAAATATGCTTATTTGCTTTATTTGTAGCCTTTGTTTAACTTTGTAGCAAGTTACAGAGCGCGAGACGCCAATATAATGAACTCTTTTATATCGTTTTATATGGTGTACAGTAAGCGCGTAACAGATTTACAGCAAATTTATCAATTAACCCCGGATGATGTTTTCTTTTGTATGCTTGTCGCATCCGGTGCCAGTCGTGGCGAAGCGTACGCAACTATATTTAGACCACGATCAACCAAAATAGAAACGGCGCAACGCGGAGCCGCCCAGCTTGCAAAGGATAAACCCGGCATTAATAAATTGATACGGTCTTTTGAAGATAACCGCGCCGCCTTCCTTCCTGACAATGATAGCCCCAAAAGCAAGAAGAAAAAGAAAAGCACAGAAACAGAAGAGGAAGAAAAAGCCGGGAATGTTGTACAATACCGGGATAAAGACGCGGTTTTATCAGGTCTCGAACAAACCTTGCCTTATTTGAGGGGGAAAGATCGTGCGGATGTATTAATGAAAATTGCCGATCTTCAGCAAATGAAGAAGGACGAAAATACAGAAGAAGAGGAAACAGTACATTATTATCTGCCTTTGCAGTGTTATAGATGCAGCCTTTTTATAGCTGATCGAGCAAAGCGGAAAGCAGAAGAAGCGGAAAAGCCGGATTATATTTAATATTATAGGTATAATATAAAGAGAATCAAGGCAAAGCGCGGCTTTTCTCCTTCTTTGCTGGTCAACTGGATAATGAAAGCAGGGAGGGCCCCCCCCCGGCTACCCAAGACACCAAGCATGTTTCAATCCCGGTCAAGATTTTTATTTTTTTTTCTTTTTTGGAGCCAATAATGGATGTTTTTAAGGCTTTTCCAATGATAAATTACAAAAGTGAATGTCCGATGTATAGTTTTACTTCTGAAAATGTATAGTATATGTATAGTTTACTTCATAACTATACATGTGTAAATCATTCATTATTAGGTCAATGGAAATTTAATGTATAGTATGTATAGTTTATATGTAAATTGCGTATGGGAAAAAAATATATATAATATGGTTTGCATAAAAAACTATACATACTATGCACTATTTTTCCATTGATTTGTATTTCAATATGTTATATATGTATAGTTGCCTTTAAAACCCTACATAAACCATACATATCAGAGAGAATGCTCCATCTGTATTTCCTATTGAAATAGAGTCGTTATCCTTTGTTTGCCAATATTTTATGATTACTTATATTGAATGGTGCTATGAATACAAAATATGATAAAAAAGCCTTCAAAAGCGCGTGTTTATTCTATATTTTAAGTAGAAAATAATAGTATTTATATGATAATTATGTAGAAAATAGACTATATTTGTGGCGTAAAACGGCCTGAAAATAGGCATAAAACTATCAAAAACACTTGTTTTTGAATATATAATGATATTTTATGAAAATACATGAGTTTGATCCGGTGATATATCCACGCAAGTTGTGGGTTGCAGTCAGTACAGATACATTTTCAGATAGATTTGAAGGTGTAAGTGAATGGGATGATACTGCTGATGCCATTGTGGACTGTGTTCGTGATAAACTGCGAAATTTGGGTGGTATTCTTGTCCGATTTGAAAGTAAGAATGCCATTACTATAGCAAATATCGCTCATGAAAGTTCACATATAGCGATGAACATATTTGATTATATAGGTGCAAAAGTGGAATTAGCTAATCAGGAAACATTCTCGTATCTTGTTGGATGGGTTGCTGACTGTATCAATCAGGTAAGGACTGGTAAATTTAAAGACTGAAATGGAGTCGGGAAAGTATAGGAAGTTGTTAAATGAGGTCTTCGGGCTTATGAAAGGCGAGAAACTGGATGCCGCCTTACAAGAGTCCAAAAGTGCAGCGCGTGTTGACGCTGTGCAGGACTTGATGCGTGCAGCCATTATACGATCTTCGATTTGTAAGTTCAATGGTACTCCTTACTATTTCAGTGGCCGGATATATGAAGAGATGGCATGGGATGATTTTGGCAACCTGATATATGACTTGATGCGTAAATGCAAAATGCCCAATGGTGATTATTCCCGTGTGGAGGGTGTACTGAAAGTCTGTAAGCGTGTGGTGGCAGGAAAAGCCTTGAAGCCTGATAATGCCATTGTGGTGTTCAATAACTGTGTGTTTGATATGAATGCTCGCCGTGCACATTCTTTCAACCGCCGTTGGGTACAGACTACATGCGTTCCCTATGACTACAAGCCGGAAGAGCATGTCTTTCTTTGGAGAATGTTCCTGGATGAAGTTTTGCCGGACAAAAACATGCAAAAAGTTTTGCAGGAGTTTCTTGGAAGTATTTTTGTTGACCGGCGTGTGGCGAAAATGGAAACTATGCTTGTTCTTCGTGGCTCCGGCTCCAATGGCAAAAGTGTAGTCTTTGAAACGATCATGGGCATACTTGGCCGGGAGAATGTCAGCAATTTCGGCATAGGTGCATTGATTACTGGAAATGAGAGAAAAAAAAATATCGCTTTCATTAATGGCAAGCGGTTGAACTACTGTTCTGAAATACAAGCGTTAGAGTTTGGTAAGGATAGTGACACGTTGAAGAGCCTTATCAGTGGTGAACCTACCGAAGCCCGGCCTATCTATGGCGATAACTTCACTGCTTACAATATTCCCCTGCTTATGGCAAATGCCAACCAAATGCCGTATTTGAAAGACTGGAGCTATGGAATGAGGCGGCGTATTTGCATTATTCCCTTTGAAGTGGAGATACCCAAAGCCCGGCAGAAAAAAGAACTGTCACGGGATTTGGAAGCCGAATACCCGGCTATATTCAATTGGATATTGGAAGGCCGTGACCGTTTTATCGCCAATGGTTATAAGTTGACAGACAGTAAGGAGCTTGAAAATGTCATGGATGAATATCAGTCGGAAAGTAGTACCGTAATGAAGTTCATGTATCAAATGAACTATCTGTGCCGCTATGAGGAAATTGCCGATATTGAACCCAAATGGATGTCTTCGGCCATTCTGTACCGGAAATATTGCAAATGGTGTAGGGACAATAATGCCAAAGAAGAGAATGTGACAGTATTCGGACGTATTCTTTCGGAAGCCGGTTATCGTAAAAAAAGAACCCCGAATGGTCAGGTGTATGGTTTGTATGGAACAGCCTTGACGGAAAAACTCTATTATGAGAAACGGGAAGACCTACGGGGTAACTATAAGCAAAGGATCGCTAAACCGGTTTATCAAGATGGCAAACGATACGCTTATACCCATGAAGGGCTTGCGGCCTGCTTGTCATTGAGCATTTATCAAGTCCAGCGTTTGTTCCGGGAGAAGAAACTGGAGGGGACGTACCACATGGAGAAGAGAACAACTGTTTTTGACTTGGACGCTGTGGAGAAGATTATCAAACAATTAAAAATAAGAACCAAATAGTATGATCGCACCGGATGAATTTGCAGAGGTTATTGAAAAAATAGATAACCTACGGGGAGCATTGGAAATCCCTATGCCAGCTGGATTTCATGTAAATCAAATGAAGCGTGAGCTTGAAGAAGTATCAGACAAATTAAAACGGATTTACGTTGAGGAAGAAGACGAAAATCCATGGGAGGAATAAGCATGGCAGTAAAATTTAGACACAAGGAAACGGGATTGTTCTTTTGCAGGGCAAAGGGATTATCCCCTTCAAGAAGAGATTATGACAAACTTGGAGAAGAAGGTATTTTTAGGAAAAGGCATTTGTCTAAGCGAGGAAGAATCTACGAAAGCGCAACTGAAAATCAGAAACGGGATTGGATTGGCAAGGAACATGCAGATGAATTTGAAATAGTAAAAGTATGAAAAATATGAATCACATAGAGTTAAGTGTTGAGCTGATGTCTATTCTTCGGGCCTTGAACTATTCATGTGAATTGAAGACAATAGAAGGTAAGAGCATTGTAATGGATATAGCAGTGCAAGGAGAATTGTCTGTCAGGCACCAAAAAATGATTGAAATGCTTCTTGGTGGATTTCTCTCTGAATTTTATTGGGTAAATGGGAAGCATCATATTTATATCAGAGAAGAGTGCAAAGGGCTTCTTCCTGATGATGATAGGTATAGTTGCTTGATTTATGAAATGAATAAAGTATCATCGGATGAAGAACGTATAAACTCTTACGGTAAGGAATACTTTTTTAATCTTGGAGATAGATTTGAACGTAAATTAAAAATAGGATTATGAGCAAAAAAACAAATGGTATTCAGGTAGGTAACTTTATTGTTACGAGGGATAATGGTAGTGAACATGACTGGATCAGCATTAAGGCAGTGTCAGGTTTTTGGAGTATGCGTTTTCGGGATGACAACGGAATGTTCTCCCGGATTCGGGAGTTAGCCAACAATAAGGAACTTCGCGAATATTTGGAAACATGGATCAAAGTCTGTTTCCTTATTAGTAACGCAACCCCCGATGTTAAGTTTATGGAAGAGTTTTTTAAAAGCTACTCTGATCTTACCGAACGGCTACGAGGCTTGCAGAAACCAGTATCACTGGAAGATGATGCCAAAATACTGGAAGAAGAAAGAAACATGAATAGCATAAAGGAAAGTATTAAGGAGGAACATAAAAATGAGGGTACCGACTGATAAGGAAATTGAAGAGGCCAAAGAATACCTCCGTCAACGTCTGGATGCGGAGCTATCCATGCGTACCAATCTTCAAATTGTAATGATCGAGGCGGCAAAGCAAATTATAGATATTTCATACCGGTACAAAATCAGCCCTGAACTATTCCGTTTTTCAGCAAACAGACAGTTGCAGGAGGAGGTGGATGCCATTATTTTATCCCTTCTTGAAATAATTGAAGACTATACTTATACTTTGGCAGTAGCGACACATGAGGATAATAAGGATGCAATCATAACATATATAACGCGAGAATCATACAGCAAAACCTTCACGCAACGCGCAAGAGAATATGTTGACCGGTTTTCAAAGGAGGTTGAAACGGCCATTGCCGCCGGACTACTACTGAACCTTTCCAAAGACAAACTACTTTCATCTATCAGGCAGTCGGTAAAAACGCCGTTGCTTAATGAGCATGTACAGAGAGCTATTTCAAAGGGTTATCCGGTTATTTCAAGACTCGGTGTTCAGGAGTCTTTTGGAGTAGGACGTACTGTAAGCTCTTGGACTGCACTGTCAGATTTGACGGAGTATGCTGTGGCAGAGGGTTGGATGAAGCATTGGGAATTACAGGCTAAAGCCAGTGGAGCCGTAGGGTTCTTTGTCATGCGTGGCAGCTCCTATCCTTGTAACATTTGTGACGATGAAGTCGGATTTCATGTGGAATGGGACAAATTACCACCGTATCACGGTCATTGTAAATGCTTTGCAGTTTCCGTATCAGCAATATAATTATTTAATAGGTTAAATATCAGAATTATTATGTTTGGAATATCATTAATCAGCACAAAGAAACTCAATCATCTTGCATCAGAATGCAGCAAACTGGCTATTGCCAATGTTGAACTTTCAAAACAAAATGCGACACAATCCAAAACTATTATGGAACTTACTGGAGAAGTCCGGGTGCTAAACTCTAAAATCCTTCTGAATGAAAGTATCAATGATGATCTGCAAAAGAAGCTTAACCGGAAATATCCTCGAAAGCCTTATAATAAAAAATTGTATCGAAAGTAGTGTCATATTCAATTCATTCATTACATTTGCAATGTAGAAGTTGACTTGTTATAACACAAGCTTATCAACCAAGTTGTTGAAAAAAAGTAAAGCCTCTGTCTATTTTATGTAGGCAGAGGCGGCTTTTTCCAATGTATAATTACATTGGATTCGGAGCGCGGAGTACGGGATTGCTTTCGCGCTCCGCGTTTTGGTACAGATCATTTTGCATTACCCTCTTTACTTTCATTTTTCTTGATTTTCAGTTGATATAGCAAGTCAGCTTGTTGCTGTTCCTTATATTCACGCATGATACGATCCCATTCATTGTTTTTCCCATAACCGGATTCTTCCGAGCCGGTTTCTTTTGATAAAATACCGGCACCGACTAATTGTACCAAGTTCGATACCAATTCGGCTGCATTTTGGTGGACGTATGGAACTGCCCACGAAAAAATTTTCAAATTGAGGAATTTGGTAAGTTGGCCTTTTTCTGTTCCATATCCGTGCAGGAACAGCCGTTTCATTTTGTCTATTGATTCGTCAAATTCCTTGCAGTCAATCATGGCTTTTTCCAAAGATGGTGAATAGATCAGCTTGATAGCAACACCCGGCAAATCTCCTGACTTTACTTCGGGAGGCATGACAACAAAACTCCCCATAAAAATCATTTTAAGTAATGTATTAATTTGAAGTTCAAATGATTGTGATGCTTCGGGACGATTCATAAAGCCTGCATCATCATCCTTCCCCATAGTGATAGCTTTTACCGCACCATACATATCTCCCTGAATCTCAACATCTTCACCTTTAAGTAACATGATTGGAAATGCGTATGCCATATTGTTTTGACACAAATGGGAAATAGCCAGTTCGTACTTGTCGATATTATCTTGTGAAAAGCTCCAGCAGGCACCGTGTTTGTCCCGATAATATACAACCGGACATTCGGCAAATCCATGATCGTGTTCTTCCACTAATGTATATCCTTCAATACCGAAATACTGTTTCAATTTGTTTATTGCTCCGACTATTCCCCTTTTATCCTGACGGTAACGGTACATTTTTTTATTGTCCCACACTTCTACCCAAGAAATGAGTTCCTTTCCCTCTTCGTCATAGTCACTGTATCGTCGGGCAAACAGTGTCATTTGACCGGTTATGGAGTCGTAGTGAGGATAAAGAGTGTCACCATCAAAATAGGAAAGATTCTTGGTGAATACCTTACCTTCATTCATATAGAATACGATTGCTGCATCTCCCGTTATTTTTACACTTTTGGCATATTCGTAAAATGCAATCTCCATATTCTTATCCAGCCATCCTTTTTGAAATTCGAGAAATATTTCCCGTGAACTTTCATCGACTTTGGTATCGGTCAGCTCATGATGAATGTCATTGCCACATAGATGTACAAGCTGTTGAATGGTGATTATCATCTGAAAGGGAAAAGAGGCACGGAACACTTTTTCTCGGAAGAACCGTTTCTTCTCTTCGTCATATTTCAGTCTATCCGGGTAAAACAATTCCGAATTGATCTTGTGCCCTGAAGGATAAAATTCACGGATAAAATCAGCCTGCGAAATGAGCTGCCATGTCAGCCTATCACTATTGTTTGTGAACGATGCGTTTCTTAAATCGCTCGTAATCCTGCCTTGCAAGTAACCTTCGGGAGTAACCCTTGCAAAAGGCTTTTTTGTAAGAATCTCTGCTATCATATTAATCCTAAACCTTTTATGTGTTTGCGTTTATGTTTAATTTCAAAAATCATTCGCATAAGCAATGCTTCTATGAAGTCGGGAGAATGGCCTACTAATTTTTTCATTATGATCTTCTTGATAATAGTCCAGCCCTTCTCTTCACTGTCTTCATCCTTTCGTATCGCTTTCCTTTCCTTGTCGAGAATCTGTCTAAGGGGAACTTTCTCAAACCCTTTGCCGGAGAACTTGCGTTCAAGAAGAGTCGGTTCAATGGAAATCTCCCGGTTGATAATTTTTTGTGCGAACAGATATGCCGCTTGTGATTTTAAATTCGCATAGATGTATTTGAATTTCTCCTCCACGGCTTCTTTGTTGTTGAATGGGATTGCATTCGGGAAAAAACCTTTGAATATTTGTCCGAGTCCGTTAAGGTCATAGGTGAAGCATTCTTCTCTTACATGCCATTCTTCCAGCATCGCTTTTACGGTATCGACTGTTTTCTTGCTGTCAAGTTTGCAAACAAATATGTCTCTTATATGCCATCCTTCCCACAGCCACATGACAAGACTGTCGCCACCCTCAAATGCCGCGTCACACGATACCCGGCGTATTCCATCACCTATCTGCATGGAATTGCGGTATAAAGCTTCCATGTGAGTCAGCTTTATTATATCATCTCCGGCAGCTTTGTATTTCCAGTTACCGTCAAGATCACGTGCGCGTTGTTCGTCTGACTGGTTGACAAGGTTTGCCAAATAGGTCGGATCGGAAGACATCAGCTTTACATTATCGGAAAGTTTTGCTTCAATAAAAGTAACCGACTTGATAAACAGTTCTTGTGGTGTGCCATATTGCTCATACTCCGGCTTCCAGTAGGCGTGTATAATGTCCTTGCATTGCTCATATACTTCCTCACGGGTATCTCCCCAATATATACCTGAAACATTGTCCCCATCCATAAAACAATACCGGACTCTGCCATCACGTTCCGGGATTGGAAGACCGTCTTCTCCGATCCACCAGTCAATGAATTTTGCAACCCAGCTGTCAGGATCAGGGTTACATGTTCCGATAAAGCGGTTACGGATATGAAAGGCGTTACGGTTACAAGTGATAAGGTATTTGAATTTAAGATATTCCATGTGGGTTATTTCATCCACACCTATATATGCGAACTGTTTACCTTGAAAACGCTTTTTGAAATCGTCAAGTGTGTCAGCATGATAGCTGAATTTTAAAAATCCACCTTTATAGAAATTCCAACGCATGTCGTTTTTGGACTTGTTGTATTCCCCAAAATCATCATATAAGGTGGATGATGTTTCTACCATATCAGAGAGATCGTCTATCTCATGCCGGAGAAGAACAGAACGGAAGTTTTTATTTTTTATATCTTTCAATGTTTCCATAAGAAGAGTAAAAGTTTTACTTCCCCCACGGCATCCCCCACAGATGGTAATATCAGCCGGGGTGGAGAGCATGTTTTCCTGCCCTCCACCTTGTGCGATTATCTTATTCGGATTAGGAATTTTCCTATCCGCGTCCCTTAACATTTGGATATATTCATAATCAAGCACCAAACTGGCATTAACCGTTTTTATTCCACTATATTTCTCCATAAAAAGAAAACCGATCCTCACATTACACATGTGGAGACCGGCCTATAAGCTCTGATTCTAATATTGCAGTACAAAAATACGCATAAAGAGTATTATTTTCTACATTTTAATAGAAAATAATATCAAAAATGTTTTGAGAAAAGAAATCCAGTACATATATTTGCAACGAAAACATGGAGTATGATAAAAATTAGTGCGGATAAAGATGCAGATCAAAGGGAAATATACAACAAGATAGTTTTATGTCCGATATGCTGTCAGAAACTAACTGATATAAGCTATGTCAATGGTGTTGTTATATTGAGAGTGAAGTGTCGTAGATGCAAGAACTACATAAATGTGGATATTGTGGGTACAAAGTAGTTTTCAGGATAATATCGCGGAGTGGAGCAGCTGGTAGCTCGTTGGGATCATAGCCCAAAGGTCATTCGTTCGAGTCGAATCTCCGCAACAATAGTTGGAGTTGCCGCATTGTTTCTCCCTTCGATGTGGCGTATGGGGATAAAGGGAGAATATGGAAAGATGGCAGACGTGGTGTATGCGCCGGACTGAAAATCCGGTTAAGGTGATTCGATTTCATCTCTTTCCACAAAACCTATACGGTGTGGTTCAATTCCCACAGGTACGCTGAAATGGGGTATCGCAGGTTAGGTGAGTATAGGTATATTGTCCGGTTAGCTCAATTGGTAGAGCAATACACTGTTAATGTAAAGGTCGGTAGTTCGATTCTATCACCGGGCGCAATGAAGCGGAGATAGTTCAGTTGGAAGAACGTCAGATTCCAAACCTGATTGTCGGGGGTTCGAGTCCTTCTCTTCGCGCATATTGAGATATGGTGTAATGGCAACACAGCAGATTTTGGTTCTGCTATTCAAGGTTCAAATCCTTGTATCTCAACAAATGGTGTATTCGACTAACGGTTAGGTCGTCACCTTTTCACGGTGGAAACCAGAGTTCGATTCTCTGATACGCTACACAGAATGAATAACGTCCGAAATACAAGGGAAATGCGGTGGTTTCACCGAGACATCTTGTAGGTCGCATATTGGAAGTATGGGTGAGTGAACGATACCACCTCTTTGCTAAAGAGGCAAGCTGAAAGGCTTCGGAGGTTTGAATCCTTCTGCTTCCGCAAAACGGGTAGTTACCGAAGTGGCAAACGGGATAGACTGTAAATCTATTGGCTTTCGTCTTCATTGGTTCGAGTCCAATACTGCCCACTATTAAATGGAAAATAAGACCAAAGAGTCAGATTGATGCAAAAAGCATTGTCTGACTCTTTTTTTATTCAACATAAACACAAAATAAACACGATGGAACAAGAAAAAATCTTATCCACATTAAGTGAGAAACTTGGAGAAACCAGTTTTTCACCGCAGACATTACAGACGTATGTAGAACTTAATCCCATAGCCGAAGGTTCGGAGCCTGACGAGGCTTATTGGAACAAGGCTGTGAATTTTCTGAAAGGGATGCAAGGACAGTACAACCATGATGTCGCAACCAGAGTTGAGGACTTTAAGAAAAACTATAAGCCCCAACCGACTCCCCCGACACCTCCAACTCCACCGGTACCACCGAAAAACGATGATGAACTGGAGAAGAAACTGAAAGAACTGGAAGCACGTTTAGACGCGGAAGACAGCAAAAAGGTTCAAGCTGATTTGTTGAAGAAGGTTACGGCTGCAATGAAGGCCAAACAAGCGAATGATGATTATGTGTTGAGCAAGACCTTACAAGGGGTAACTTTCGATACCAAGAAAACTGTGGATGAACTGGTTACTGAATTTCTGCCGAAATATGATGCAGAATATAAGGCGTGCAGGGGTTATGGCACCGCCCCAAGAACTTCTGACGGTTCAGGTGGAACACAACACAATGCAGCCAGCAGATACTTTGAACGTAAAGGCAAGAAGGAAGGCTGGAAGAAGAATTGAAATTATTAACTCTAAAACAATAAATGTATGGGAACAATGGGTAACACGTTTGATGTGAACACCGTGAAATACGGACATGCCCGTAAAGTGTGGCGTGAAATCCGTCACCGTTATCCGGGCGGTGGTATGGTGAGCAACATTTCCGATTGGGTTGCGGTTGGCAAGATTCCTGCCGGTACAGCTGTGAAGTTTGATCTTTCAGGTAAGACATTCACCGCTTATACGGATGCACAGATCAAGGCGGCTGAATCAGATATTACCACTCTTGGCATTAATGGTTATTTGCAAGAAGATATTCTTGTAGCCAGTGGCAACACAAAGGCCAGTGGGACAGTAGTCTATGCCGGAGAGATTTATCAGTACATGTTTGACGAAGAAGTGGTCGCTATCCTGCAAAAGATTACTACACTTCCTCAAATTGTATGGGTGCAGTAAAAGAATTTGAAAACAACATTTAAAATACGACAATTGTATGAATACACTTCCTATTGATTTGTACAAGGTTATCGAGTATGGGCTTGGTGGGGACACTTGGCAAGAATTTATTGACCGTTACAAGGAGAAGTATGACCTACTTCAAATTGATGGTTTTGAATTTGAAGCAACCAAGTTGGATTATACTTTCTCCCAGCTTATTACGAGCCTCGGCGTGAAAACGCTGCCAGCTTACGTTGATCCGGAAAGTCCAGGTTATGAAGCTGCATTGGGAGAACTCGAAGGAAGGACGGGTAATATCCCGACTCAAAAGAAGTTCTACCGTTTGAACCGTGTGACTGTGAGACAACAATTGCAGCTGTTGCAACGGGTAGGCATGTCCGCATTGACGGAAGAGATGCAGAATGTGTTCTTGGGCTTGCTTGATGAAAGTGCTGACGGTCTTATCGGATCGTACTACAATGCGCTTACTCACCAGCGAATGAGAATTGTTTCCACGGGTAAGTTCACTATTGATACTGATAACAACCCACGTGGTTTGAAGGGTATCACTATTGACTTTAATATCCCTGAAAACCATTATCAAGCATTGGCCGGCACAAGCCGCTGGTGGACTAAGGATGAACATATTCCGGCAAATCAAGGCTCTGCCTCTGATCCGATTATGGATATAAAGAACAGAGTGAAAGAGATTCGCCGCAAATATCATTATTTGGGCAAGATCAGGATGGAGCTGGCGCAGGACTTATGGGATGATTTAATGACTCATACCGCGGTTCTTAAACGTATCGGCCATTCCCTCTATCCGACTGTGACGGATGATAGTACGGTTATTGCCAATGCACAGAATGAAGATGAAGACCGCCTGAAAGCCATTTTCAAGAAACTGGTTAAGGTGGATGAAATCGTGCCACGTGACAGCTATGCTTTTGTTGACAAGCCCGGTAAGGATGCGGACGGACAACCTGATCTTATCACTGAACAAGTGGAGAACTTCAAGGCCACCAATATTGCCTTTATACCAGTAGGTCAGATCGGTACTATTCAAGGTGTGGAGCCTTTGACTTTGGGATATGAGGCAAACAAGGTTGCTTCTTATGACGGTGGACGCTTGAAACTGACACAGAGAGCCAATCCTGAAACACATTCAATCTATATTGAAAGTGAAGCCGCCCAAATGTGTGTGCCGAGAATGCCACAGTATATGTTCATCTCTACTGTAACTGTGTAATTCTTAAATTCATGCAAGAATGAATGAGGAACTTTCTCATACGGAAGATATGACCATTGAGGACTTTTTGAGTGGCGCAACTGCTTATGAAATAGCGGACAACGCCCTCAAAAGGGTTCTTGTCAAGCGGAAAATCGCTTTTGGAACAATGGTAAGTGAACTGACCGAAAGGCAGCTTGATCTTGCCACTGCCGATATTTACATGTGGTGTGCAAGCACTCCAAGCAGTAAGAATGATACCGAAGACAGTGACGGGGGATGGAAGCATAAGGAAGGTGGTTGGCAGACCAGTGCATACGACAAGCGGCAACTCCGTGAAATGGCGAAAGAACTGTATGAGAAATGGGATGAAGAAGTTGTAAAGGGCACTAAAATCAGAATAGTCAATTTTTGAGTATGAAAGTAAATAATCCACGGCATCCGCACAAATGTACTGTTTACCGAATTATAGGTGAGGATTCTTTCAGTGATGGTGAGAAGGTGATCTTGTATGAAGGTATATGCCGAAAGGAAGGTAGTACAAATTTGCGGACATACAAAACCGATAATGTGATAAAGAGCGATTATCTGTTGAGCCTTCCCGGAATTGTTGAAGGAATATTGGCCGGTGATCTGATAGATGTCACGGACAGACAAGGCACTTTCACTCAATGTATGGTTACTGATAGCTATGCCGGAAATTTGGGAACAACTGTGTATTTCAATCTTGCAAAAAATTAACGCATGGATAACCGGAGCAATGAAGTATTGTTTGATGAAGGAATAAGGAAGGCAAAGGAGCTTGTTTCAGGATATATCTTTGATGTCTTGACTAAATGCTGTGAAGAACTTATCCAAGATGCACTTGATAACAAGTCAGGCTTTCGGAATCTTACGGGTAATACAATAACCAGTTATGCGTGCGGATTATTCATGGACGGTAGATTTTCCTATTTCGTTTGTAGTGGAGATTCAATGAAACAACCGGTGAGAGTAAAGCTGACTAAAGGTGAAACATTTGTAGGTGTCAGTTATGATAATCAGAACAGACGTTTTACTGGAACAATAGAAACTGATAAAGGTTATGGCGAAGCATCCTCCTTTGATTTCTTGAAAAGATATAAGTCGGAATCACGTAAAGGATTTGAGATAGTAATGTGCACGGGTACTGAATATTCAACCTATTTGGAGAATGTGTTAAATGCAGATGTTCTGACCGGAACATTTCAAAGGGCACAAAATACATTATTCAAGAACTTTAAACCAATGAAATGATGGGACGGACAGTTTATAGACGTATGGATATATTAAAACAAATCGCTGATGCAGTAACCGGCATTGGTGAAAAGGTTTTCATAACAGATCGTCCGGCTGCTGAACAAAAGGCGATGAAGGACTTTGTTGTTATCCGGTTGCCACAAACTATCCAAGATAAAGGAAGTACCTACCAAGACACTTACTGTCAGATAAACGTTTTTGCGCATGATCGCTCAAACGGTATTGAGAATACAGTCCGTTTGGATGAAATGCAAATGGAAGTGGTTTCAAAATTTCCAATAGTGACGGAATTGTTTTCAGCTGTAAGTCCACGATTGCTTCCCGGAGGAAATGACGGACTCGGTTTTCATTCCTTAATAATACAAGCGAAGCTAATAATAAACAAATGACACAAACTTAAAAAGATACGATTATGGCAGAGATTTCTATTACTACCAAACTGGAAGAGTTAAAGGTGCTCTTTAATCAGATGAAGGAGGTTTATTATGTGTCCAAAGTCAATAGTGACCTCGCAACTTTAGCGGCTTTTGATATGGAGCTGCCGGTACTCTCTGACGGAGTTACATTTGATACCGGAGCTGCCGATGTTTCCAAGATCAAGTTGACAACCGGAGCAACTTGGACTTCTATTGCTAATGCTGGAGATTCCGATATTCAGTTTCAAGTACCTTCCGTGGCAGGAAAGATCAATGACTTGTTACTGAACAAGAAAGCGGAAACGGTGACTATGACTACTACCATTGATGGTGAGATTTATGAAGGTGAAGGTTACAATATCGAACCGAAGAAAGTAATCGGAGGACTCTTCATGCGTAGTGAAGACCGTCAAATAGCCTTGTTCTTACCGAATGTTGAGGGGTATAGCAACTTCGTCAGCGAGCAGGATAAGCCGGGGTACTTTAATGTATCTGTTTCTCCGTTGAATGATGCTAAGGGTGCCTCTATTTACATTTTACGTAAAAAAGTGTCCGAATAAAAAACTTAGGATATAACACTTTGCAAAATTCATATCAGCGAAAAGGTGGTGAGCTACTTGATACCGGCCACCACCTTTTTTCGTATAAAACACGATAAAATATGACAAAGAAGAATGACATAACACTTCCTACACCGGAGGATGAAAGGCTATTGAATGATGTGTTGGAAGACAGTGTGGACTATGTGGAAGTCCGAGGAAAGAAATATGGTATTTCATGGCTGAAAAGAGGGACTATACGCAAATTCACCAGTACCATGCAGAAATCGGGGAATGATGATAAGATCAGTTGCCAATGTGCAGCCGCTATCATTTTGAACGGATATTGGAAGATCAAGTTCTTCTATCCTTTCTTGTGGCGATGGTTCTTTTATATCAAACAATATGGAGATCATGAGCTGATGAAGGTTATAGCCGTCGGCAAAAAAAAAATTCCAGTGGAAGACTACTTGACTGCTACCATATATCTGACCGCGATGAAGGACACGATGATGACAATGACAAAAGAGGAAGCAGAGCATATCCTTCACGAACCAGCTACGGACAAACGTGGGAAATAGGCAAGTCCTATCCGTGGCTGACAGAGCCTTTGAGAGTATTTGGGATTCCAATAAGCAAGCCCTTGTTTGGTATTTATTGGGTACTTACAAATGCACAAATTGAACTATTGGCAATGGATGTGTCTATTGTGGTTACAGATTGTGACAAGGACAACAAGGAAAAGAAGCACAATACGAAGAACTTCAAATCCCCTTCCGTAAGCGAAATAGAGGATGCTGCCAAACGCTGGAAAAATAAGTATGGCAATGGAGAAACAGCAATTAACATTAATGATTATAAGTAACACAAACACAATAATATATGGCTGATCTCGGTAATTTATATTTTGATATACTGTTCCGTGATAAGACAGCGGAACAACGTAAAAAATTGAAAGCGGAAATCACCAAAGACTTGCAGGCAAAACTTGATGTGGGTTTTGACAAGAAGAAGTTGGTTGGTGATATGAAGACTTTGCTTCAAAGTGAGAAGTTTAAGATCAATGTGGTAGTGGATAAGGCCAGTACCACACAAGCTGTCCGTGCCGCCTTGCAAGCCGCCGGGTTGAATACAAACTTTACAGCAAGTGATTTACGCGCCGCCAAAGCCGCAGCCATTCAAACCAAAGCGGAGGCTTCTGCCGCAGCCGCACGTGAGCTTGCGCGACAAAGAGCCGCCCGTGCCGCCAAAGCGGAACTGGATTTGGCTAATGCCCGTGAGAGATCAGCCAATGCAGCAAGGCGGCACATGACAGCCACTCTCAATATGAATGGAGCAATGAACAGCCAGTTGAGTATTGTCGGACAATTAAGAAATGAATTTTTGGGGCTATACTCCATTTATGCGGCACAAAATTTCTTACGTGCAGTGGTTGATATTGGTGGTGAGTTGGAGAATCAGAAAATTGCAATGGCCTCTATCCTGCAAGATGAAGGCAAAGCTACAACCATATTCAATCAGATTAAGAAACTGGCTGTTGCTTCTCCGTTCGGGGTTATGGATTTGAATCAGTATGCCAAGCAACTTTCTGCATATTCTATACCATACAATGAATTGTATGATACCATGAAAAGGCTGGCTGATATATCAGCCGGTGTAGGTGTTGATATGGGGCGTATCATATTGGCCTTCGGTCAGATAAAGGCTGCTAAATTCTTGAAAGGAACAGAATTGCGGCAATTGACGGAAGCGAACATTCCTATGGTGGATAAACTGGCCGAGCGATTCAGTAAGTTGGAAGGCCGCATTGTCAGTGCCGGTAAAGTGCTTGATATGATCTCGAAAAAGAAGGTTACGTTTGAGGACGTAAAAGATGTTCTTTGGGAACTTACGGATGATGGTGGCATGTTTCATAACATGCAGGAAGTTCTTTCAGAATCAGTCAAATCCAAATGGAAGAACTTGGCTGATGCGATTGACATTATGCTTGGTGATATTGCGGAGTCAATGGGTAGTACATTGAAATGGACTGCCGAAAGCCTTACCACCCTTGCACAAAATTGGAAAGAACTTGTACCGGCTATCGAAGCTGCCGTTGGAGCCTTTGGATTTTGGAAGGTAGCTATGTTGGTGAATAGTCGTTTGGTTGTTGGTGAATATAAAAATATTTCGCAGACTGTTTTGGCTAATAAAAGGCTTACGGCAGAAAAACTTCGCGTTGAAGCAGCATATAGGAAACTGACTGTTGCCGAACAACAACTTATTGCCACTTCCAATAAACTGACTTATGCGGATTATGAGCAGATGGCTGTTTCGGGTCAATTAACAAAGAATAAACTGCTTCAACTTGTAGCTATGAAAAGACTGACTGTGGCACAAGCGGAAAGTATAGCTCTTCAGGCAAAGATGGGCAGACTCGATGTCTCACAAATATCTCACATTGGAGCGATGAATGTGGGGATTAGAGCATTGTGGGGGAATTTAAAAAATTTGGGGATGGTTTTGAAAGGGTTAGCTCCCCAATTTATTGTCTTTGCAGCAGCCTCTGCCATTTTTGAATCATGGTATAAGTCCGGGCAAAAGGCTGACGAAATGAACGAGCGTATTTCCGAGCTGACAACAAGAGCACAAGACGGTTTCAAGAATTTAACGAAAGAAGCTCAAAAATTTGCTAATGTTGATCCTTTTAAGGCGAATGATGCCTCACTGATTTATTCTATTGAAAAAATGAAAACAGCATTAAAGGATTATTCTCCAGTTTGGGCAGACACTTTTAATGAAACGTTTAAGACTGATGATGAAGGAAATACGGTTAAAAGCCTTGCAGAACAATATATATTGCTTCGGAATGCTTTGAATGATACAAAAGAGGCTTATAGGCTGCTTAATGACATAAAAGGTACGTCTGAACATGCCAATGAAGCGACTGACGGTTATTTTGATGACAGTTTTCTTGAAAATATCAATGACTATATTGATGCGAAGGAACGGGTAAACAAGATTATTGGCCGCATGTCAGGCAGCTATATCGAGTATTCCACCGCCATGCAGAAAGTTATAGCTAAACATGATGATTTTGCCAAAGCCGCTTCGGGTAAACCGCTGAAAAAACAGCTATCCATTCTCAAAGAATACCCCAAAGCATTGGCCAGCCTGAATAATGAGTTGCCTTTCACTGGAGGATATAGAGATGATATTTTTCAATTGCGGAAAGCGTGGAAAAACTCTAAGCGTATTTATATGGAAGATGTATTGCCGGATATGAAAGACTTCCTATCTAGGTACAAGTCGAGATTGGGAGCTGCCGGTTGGGATTTAAATAATTTGAGTGATGCCCAAAGAATAGCCATCAGTTTAGACATAAGTGCTTTCTTTGACACGTTCGAGAAGATGCCGAAGTATATGCGGGACTTCTTTAATGGGAAGATTCTTGAAGATGAGTTCAATATCAAGATTAATGCTGAATATACAGAAGCCAGTCAAAGTTTTTCTGATTTGCAGAAAAAGTTCAATGGAGCCACAGATGGGCAATTTGAAGCCCAAATAAAGGTTTCCACGGATTCAGAGAAAATCATTGAAGGAATACAAAAAGCGTATAAGGAAGCTAAAGAGACAACAAATCAATTGAAGCCGGTATTGATTAAAGCCGGAATAGATTTGTCAGGTGGAGCTAAAATTGACTTGTCAAAACTTCCTGACTGGCAGAAGCAAATTGTATCAGATTATAAAAAAGCTTTCGACACAATGCAATCCGGTGAGAAAGGAGCTAAAGAAATCGGTTTTTCCCTCACTGATCCAAATAAGGATAAGAGCAAAAAGGATGCCTTTGCCGAAAGATTGAAAGAACGGGTAAACTTACTAAAGGAGGCATATTCTGAATATAAGAAGTGGACTGACATTGTTGGAAAGGGAGAAGCTGCCAGCAAGGTTAAAGAATCGGGTATTTTTGATTCCTTATTTAAAGGTAAAGAACCGGTGGATATTGGAAATTATCGAGATGAATTGAATAAGATTCTTAACCAGCTTGACGATAAGACTAAAGAACGTAGGGAATTGAAAGTTTCTATACGGAAAGTTCTTTTGGATATTGATGCCAATGCTATGAAAGAAGCTTCGGATAAGGCCGCAAAGGAACTTGAAAGGTACGTGTCTGATGTTTCAAAGAAATGGGATATATACAAGCAGCTTGTCAATGCCGGTGCAAGTAAGAAGGATGCTTCAACTTATGCTTTTGGTTTTTTGACTGATTATGAGAATGAAGCGCAATATTTAATAGATACAGTACAAAAGAAACTCAAAGAAAAGGCTGTTGATCTTCCATTCACTTTGAGTGACGATGAAGCAGAAAGTATATTAGGAGGTAAAGACAGCCCATTATATAAGCAATTTTTTAAGGTGTGGAAGGATGCTAAAGAGGCATTTGAGAAAGATAAGGTAAGTATTGCACTTGATGATACAAAGGTTATTGCCAATGCAAGATCAACGATAGAAAAGATACGAATATTAAGTGAACAGTACGCATCAAAGACTGGATTAAGTGTCGGAAAAAATGGGGAGTTGGTTGGTGATACGTCAGGTCTAAACAATGTTCAGAAGGCTTATCTTGATGAATATAATAAGAAGCTGATTGAATTAAAATCGACCTTATTACAATTGTTACCTGAATGGGAGAAAATATTTGGAGATAAAGAGCAACGTTCATTCTCTGATTTGAAAGAGGCTGAACGTATCGCAAGGGAAATCAAGAATAATGCAAAGGTTTCCTATGATAGCGATGGAAAGCCCAATGGATTTACTTCTTTTTTTACGAAAGATGATGGTAGTATTGAAAATGTTAAGGGTGCTTATTCTTTGTTGGATAAATTGATAAAAGCCATCCCCCAGTTGCAAGATGCACAGTTGGCTGTAAATCCATTCAAAACCTTAGCGAAGAATGTAAAAGAACTTTTTACTTCTGCAAAAGACAGCGACAAACTGGAAAAGAAAATCGGACGGTTGGGAGAAAGTGCCGCTGAAAGTGCTGATCTTGTCGGCAATTTTGCAGGACAGATGTCTTCCATGTTCGATGCTTTGGGCAATGAGGGTATGGCCGACACGATGGGTAATGTGCAGGATGCCATGTCTTCTATAAGCAATATCGGGCAGGGATTCGCCAAAGGTGGAATAGTTGGTGGTATTGCTGCCGCTGCCGGTGAAGCTGTAAACTGGATTGGGAAGATAGCACAAGCACATGACGAAAAGCTTGATAAGGCTATTGAAAAAAGTAAACTTCATGCTCAACAGTTGCAGTATATATACGAACAAATTGACGGTAGTCTTGAACGTTTTTTGGGCAGTGGCACGGAACTAAAACTTGTAGATGCAGAAAATGACCGTACCCGGTTGAATCAATTAAATAATCAGATTGGTGCAATACGCAATAAGGGAAAGATCAACATCTTCGATTTGATGTCTTTGCATAAATATAAGAAGGAAGCGGGAAAACTTCAAAAACGTGTTTCGGCATACGATGAAGGTGGTGCATACGGGTATCAACGTGCCTTGATGCAAGAACAAGTTTCAGAATTGGAGAAACAACGGCAAGCCGAAATTGACAAGAAGAAGACGGATGATAGCAAGGTGGCTGATTATGAGAATCAGATTGCGGAGATGAAACAGCAAATAAAGGATTTTGCCGAAGAAACGGCTGAATCTCTTTATGGCATTAATTTGAAAGAATGGGCTTCACAGCTGGGAGATGCCTTGTATGAGGCATGGCAGAAAGGCGAGGATGGTGCCGAAGCTTTCAAAAATAAGGTTGCCGACATTATGGGTGATGTTATGAACTCCATTCTCAAAATAAGTATTTTGGAACCGGCCATGAAACAGCTTCAAAAGATGCTTTTTGGTGAGGATGGAATGAGTGGTTATTTCGGCAAGGATTTCTCTCTTGACGAAAAGGAGTTGGAAAGTATTGCGGACTATCTAATGGGGGTCAGTGAGAAAACCGATGATTACTATTCCATGCTTGACAAACTGAATAACTATATGGAAAAGAAATATGGTATCAGCATGAAGGAAGAGGAAGAAGACAGTGGAAGTGGTTTATCTAAAGGCATACAGAATGTTACTGAAAATACCGCTAACCTTTTGGCTTCTTATATAAATGCAATCCGGGCTGACGTGAGTGTCAAACGGGAGTATGTGCGAAGATTGGTTGAAGAATTGTTCCCGGCCTATAATGTAATAGCGCAAGCGCAATTGCAACAACTGACAATGATACAGATAAATACAGCAAAGAATGTGGAATTTGTGGAAGAAATCAGGGATATACTGCATAGGAATATAAACGGTGTAAACAAGTTTAATATATGATTATGAATAGATTGAATAGTGAATTGAGAGGCCATGCCGTATCGTATGGCCTCTGCACACAATGGCAAGGTGACTGGCAAAATAATAAAAGTCAGCAGGAACTAATTGAAATGTATATACGAGGCATTGATTTTTGTATTGAGCACGATTATCCGACAGTGGAATATATAAAAGGTAATTTTGACCGGAGTCTGCTTCATCAAAACCATATTTTTGTTGATGAACCAGTGACCGGAGGCAACAATGGTGTATATGTACTGAACGGTAAATGTTCAGGTAAACTTTCTTTCGGTAAATTTACAGCTGCTACTCTCCATTTGCGCCATGATAGTGAATTGACTCTTGAAGTGGAAGATTGCGCCAAAGTTTTTGTGAGTGTATATGATCGGGCTAAACTACATGTAAGGCAAAGCGATGTGGCTAAAGTTTATGTATATGTTCATGGTGGAAACTGTAAAGTTGAAACCGATGGCAATGTCATGGTAAGATATAAAATGAATGGGGATTAACATGCGTTTTGCAACATCCTTATTTATAGCCTTTTATATTCCTATATTATTTGAACGGTATCATAAATGACAATCAACATCTCGCCACAATACGGTAGATACGCGCATTATTTATATTATGTCTAAATTTTAGAGTAAATATAACTGTTTTTATTTACCGATTCTTACCGTTTGTTACTGATGTTTACCGAATTTATTTTATTGATTTTTAGGTTGTTGTATGGTGAAAATATCGTCTTTATATTTGCGCTGGAAACAATGCTGTAAGGTTCATTACGTGGTTGTCATGAACTGGAGTAAAATATTATAGGGCATTCTCTTTGAGGCAGACAACCACATTAGGCTTCATCGGGATTTGCCCTTTCTCTTTACTATTATGTCAAGCGTGACTATTATATTAAGGAGGGTTCAGTAGGTACGAGTAATGGCGTATTGGGGTTCGATTCCCTGCCTACTACAAGATCGGACAAAATAATTCCCCAAAAGCGGAGATGTCCGAGCCGCTGATGGGGAAAACATTAACTTTATAGTGCAAAGATATGGAAAATTTTAATCAGTTAATACCTATTGATGAGGGAAAAGGTAAAAAAAGAACAATGACCTCCTTGCAGATTGCAGAAATTACGGGCAAAACTCATTCAAATGTAATGCGAGATATTCGCAATATCCTTGAACAACTGGAAGAAAAACATAAATTCAATTTTGAATTGATGTTCAAAATCACAAAGTTAGGGAATAACGCAGAAAGAAAAGACCCTTATTATCTTCTCACTAAAAAAGACTGCTTGCTTCTCGCAAGTGGTTATGATGCAAACTTACGAGCCAAAATTATTAATCGTTGGGAAGAACTTGAAGAAAACAAGCGTGAGCTTTCCCGTAAAAGGGAGAAATCTTTGTTAAGTAAAATCTAAATTTATAATATGAAAACAAATCAAATTTTTCAATATAATGGAAGCCCTATCACTTTTTATAAAGATGATAATGTAATGGTAAATGCAACAGAAATGGCAAAGCCGTTTGGTAAATTAGTAGGGGATTGGCTTAGATTGAAAGCTACTACCGAGTTCACAGAAGCACTTTCAGCCGATATGCATATTCCCATATCGGCACTAATTCAAGTAGTTAAAGGTGGTAATAGCGAACAAGGCACATGGCTTCACGAAGATGTAGCATTGGAATTTGCCCGTTGGTTATCTCCATCATTTGCTATATGGTGTAATAAGCGTATCAAAGAGTTACTTCAATATGGCATGACCGCCATGCAGCCAACTTTGGAGCAAATGATAAACAATCCCGACCTTGTTATCAGTCTTGCAACACAATTAAAGAACGAGCGAGAAGAGAAGCAACGTCTTGAACAACAGAACGCATTGCAAGAAGAGCAGTTGCTTCAAGCCGCTCCGAAGGTCAGCTATTATGATAACCACTTGCAGAGTGTAAACACCCAGACGAGCACACAAGTCGCCAAGCAGATAGGAATGGATGCCGAAAAGCTGCATAAGAAGCTGAAAGAAATCGGAGTCATCTACCGACAAAGCGGACAATGGTTATTGCATACTCCTTATTCTACTTGGGGACTACACTCTACACGTACACAGACGTACACACGTTCGGATGGCTCGATAGGAACAAATGTTTATACTGTATGGACTACGAAAGGTGTACGTTTTATCATCGCATTATGCGAAAGCGGTTGGGACGTAAAGAAAGCCATAAAGCTGATTAAGGGTGAATTAATACCAGTAGCATAGCGTTCACTATTTATTTCTCTGAAAATTCAGAAAAATCGAGTTTTTGACAATATACACATAGTATAAAGAGAAATAAATAAAAATCTCCTGAACTTGCTTATATGTATGTTTGGGAGAAAAGGGTAAGAAATAGTATGCAAGTAAAATATAAAAAACATTGTATGAAGACAAATCAAGAAATGGTGCGATACATTGATAGTTTTTCTGTGGTTCAGCGCACGAGTGATGGTTATTTTGACGGAACTGAATTGCTTCGGCAGTGGAATAATGTAGAAGGGAATCCGAGAAGGCAAATGAGTAAATTCTTAGAATCTGATAATACATCAGAGTTTTTGAAAGCTCTTGCAGAGGATGAAAGCCATAGAGCAAAAATGCTCATTGGTGAAAATCAACTACTTATAAAAGTTAAGGGTAGAAATACGAAAGAAGGCAAAACACCCGATAAAGTTTGGATGAATCCGCTTCTGTTTATCAAATTTGCTATGTGGATAAATCCGTCTTTTGAAGTCAAAGTATTACGGTTTGTGTACGATGAAATGATTCGCTATCGAAACGATGCCGGGGATGCTTACAAAGAACTTGGCTCTGCCGTTCAGAAGATAGTTCCTAAAGAGTTTATGCCGAAAGCAATGCAAAAGGTTGGGGAAGCATTGAATTGGGTTGTGTTTAACTCACATGAGAAAATGCTTCGCAACAAGCAGGGTGATGAAAGCAAACAACGCGAACTGTGGCAGCTTGAAAAGAAGGTGGCTGATTTAATCAACGAGGGATTCATTACCAACTTCGATAATTTAATATCATACCTTAGAAAACAATATTCAAAAAGGAACTATCCTGCCGTGTTCCAATTACAGCAAGAAAATACAAATTTTATCCACTATAAATAATAAATCAATATGGAATTAGTAGAATTTATGAGCAACAAAGAATGCGTTGTAGAAACATTCAAAGTAAATGGTCTTATTGCAAAAGACAATACGGTAACAGAGAAAGGTTTAATGGCTATACAGTTCTATTTAGATATGATAGAGCAAAAGAAGCCAGAATTGGAAAATTGTCAAACGGCTTATATGTCATGTAGTGAGGTGGAGGAATGGGAAAAGAAAAACGCTGCGGCTTCGGTAAGTTTTGACAGCGGAGGGGTAGTCGAGTTTCTCCCGATAGAAATGTTCTCAAAAGATGCTAAAATAGAAAAGGGAGGTGGCATAAAAGGTATGCTTATTTCAATGTGCGATTGCGCATGTGAAGATGAAATATCCGAAATAGTATCTTCAAATGATGAAATTCGTAAATTGAGAGATGCGCTTAACAAATATCTCGAAAGCTGAATACTTTTGGCTAAGAGTGGCAAAATGCACAAAATAAAATTGGGCTGACTTTGGAGCCAGCCTAATTATAATTTATACGCGAAAACATTAGCCAGATTATGTTAGCTCAATATTTAATGGTAGTCAGTGTTAAAAGACGCACTAATATCTTTATATTTAGAATATAATTCCATTTTTATTTTGTATATTTAATTTGTAAATTATAGTCCATCAGAGAATTTCGCTTTCTTCTGTCTCTCACGTTCGATATTTTCTGTTCTTTCTTTTTCTATTTGTTTTCTGATACTATCTTTTTCATTTTCTAATAATTCTATTAATTGAGGATGTGATATATCAATAGCTAAATGAAAAGTTATTAACGTCCCGGCTCCTTGACGTTCTGATTCATAATCAGCTTTGTAGAAATTGATAGCTTTATATAAGAAAGGCCATGCAGCTATATGTATGGTACTTTCGTTTCCAAAACTTTTCCCATATCGTTTAAGTAAATAATCGTATATGGTTGATTTATCTTGTATATATTTGTTGTATTCATAATCTTCTTTGTCGAAAACATTTATGTCATAATCATACAGTTTGTACTTACGTACAGTTTTGATAGTAAATCCACAAAGTTGATTTTTGTAAAAAGTGGGATGCCCTAACTTAAAATCAATGCCATTTACTGTAATTATGCCATTAGTTTCTTTTTCAATTCTATAATAAACTGATTTGTAATCTTTATGTGACATACCCCAAAAGAAACTCCCCATGATTTTCTTGCCGTCTCTTTGGGCGAGGATATTGGATTGCTTAAGAATATATAAACTATCTTGGACTTTTTGTAAACTATCTGCGATAAATTCCTCTCGCCTTTTTTCTTTATAATAAATCTGGCTTCTTTCTAATTCTTCCTTTATTTCGCATTTATGTATCTTTTCATTTAGTACTAATCCCACAAAAATAAATAATATGGAAAGCAATATAGAACTTATCCATATAAAGTTTCTAAAGCTTTTCTTTTCATTCCATTTGTTATTCACATATCCCCATAGAATAAGAATTGGTATGAGAGATAATATCAAAAAAAAGATTGAGCTGGAAATATGATTTATTCCATAACAGATAATGATACTTTCAATAATGGAGAATATCAAGGAGGGGACTATTATTTTTTTACACATAAAAACTGAATAATAAATTCATTATATAAAGTATAACTATAATCATAATTCAAGAATACTCTAAAATTGATAGTAGCAATGCTACCAATTAAACTAAAACTCCTAACATATAATAACCTCTTTTATAATTAAATGCAAAAGTATTAATAAATAAAATTATGACAAATGATATTTTTTATGTTTTTCAACATACACGTGGAAGCAAGTTAGGGGTTGAGTATAATAATCTACTAAAAAATGCTTTTATGGCATTATTTTCTATGATTATATAGAAAATACAATTATATTTGCGTTGAAATAAGATTAAAGTATAAGGCCATAGAGCTTGTTGTGGAGACTAAATATCTCTGCGGCAAGCTCTTTTTTAATATATGTATATGAACGAACCGTATTCTATTTTGATGCAGAAAACTACCGAGAATGCTCCAGTCAAAGACAGCTTGGCGCATTTTGGAATTGTGTGCACAGAATTTCCGTTCAAGCCGGGTGGGGAAACGAAAGATTTACCCAAACGGGATTGGCCGGATGAAGACGGTGAAGATACTTACATACCCGATAAGCTGCTATTAAAGGCATACGACTTGGAAGCCGAGATGTGCTATAAGGGAGATTTGGGTACTGCATACGATAAAATTATGGCCTTTCAAAACTATCTCACGGGAGAAAATGGTGACGGTGCCACCTTGAAAATATATAACTCGCACACGGGTATCGGGCGGCAAGGACTTTACTTACTGGAGGTTGGAGATTTTGAATTTAATAAGTCCAATATGGATGAAGTCTTGACCTTCCCGGTAAAATTCAGAGTAACTGATCCTCGAACTCAAATAATCCCCTCGTATAGTGTTGCGGAACCGACAAAGATAGTTGCATTGGTTGAAAAAGTATAGCTGTATGGCATGGAAGGTTTATGATAAAACTGGCAATACGGTACGTTGTACACTGAAAGGTTTGGAGTATAATGGTACATGGATGGGTGCATGTTTTGTGACAAGCACTCTGAAAAGTGCCGTACCCATTCTTTTTGAGATAGGTGACTATGTTATGTACCGTGGTGAGAAGTTTGAGATAAACTATGATCCTACGGCATTAAAAAAGGCGGCAAGAAAAACTTCGGGAGAAGCGTTTGTCTATGATAACGTAAAGTTCAACTGGCCGGGAGATGAATTGACGCGATGTGATTTTCTTGATTATGTGAAAAGTGATAATCAGATACACTTCACTTCTTTGCCTAAGTTCAGTTTCTTCGCTTCGTCTATACAAGATTTGGCAGACCGTGTTCAAGTAAATCTTGACCGTATATATACCGGAGCACAAAAATGGACGGTTGCCGTACACCCTGAATATGTGAGCACTACCAATGTAAACATTGATGTGAACAATATAAAGGTATGGGGTGCATTGGAGTTGTTCAATTCAAAATTTGGTGCGAACTTTGTTATTCGTGGCCGAACAATAACAATCGGTACTGCCGGTATTGCTGTGGGCAATATTTTCAAGTATGGACGTGGAAACGGTTTGTACGAAATTCAACGTACAGCCGATGCGGATCAACAGATTATTACGCGATTGCGTGCATACGGTAGTACAAGAAATATGCCTAACCGGTATTATAATAAGCTCTCAAACAGTTCTCTTACCAATTATTTGCCGAATAACATGGCCGTGGAAAATCTGATGTTACCTGATTTTCCTAAGACAACGCTTGATCCATATATTGACAGTAAGAATATTGCTGTGCTTGGCATTCGGGAAGGGAGTGTTTATTTTGACGGTACCGGTGGTTTGGAGGAAATATGTCCTTCAATGGAAGGTATGACCGCCGAACAGTTGAAAGATGCAGGTATTTATGTATCATTGGATGCCGGGGATAATGGCAATCTTGACGAAGTGGCTGATGCCGAACAACTGACAGATGATGGTACAATGGATAGCCTGAAGGAAGGTGAAGATGTCCCACCTTTTACAATAACGCTAAAAGATGTTGGTTTCAATATAAACGATTACCTGACTTCTGAAACAGCCACCATTAGCATGAAAAACGGCATGTGTGGTGGCCGGGATTTTGAAATAACCAAATGTGAGAAGAAGGGCAATAAATATGTGCTGACTTGTAACCGTGTATATGATGAAAGTCTGAAATTATATTTCCCATACAAGGATTACAATATAAAGTCCGGTGACAAGTTTGTCCTGCTTTATATTGATATGCCGGACGTTTATATTCAGGCCGCTTCACAACGGTTGCTTGCTACCGCGAAAAAATATCTTGCAAAGAATGACTATGTGCGCTATTCGTATGAACCGAAGGTGGATGATATTTTCATGGCACGCCAACATGATGAGGCTGTTGCAAGGGGGGAAGCAAGCATACATGATACTTTGAAAGAAGGGGACTTGATGCTATTCACTGATAGCGATCTTGGTATTGAAGGCAGCATCATTATTGATACCCTTATTATCAAAGAGGGAGAAGATATGATACCGAAGTACACTATGACACTTCGGGAGGAAAAGGCTGTTGGATCGCTTGAAAAAATCCAAAATCAGATAGACTCTATTGCAGGTGGTGGGCAGGGAACCGGTGGCTTGAATACCCAACAGATACAGTCTATCATCCGTTCACTGGGCAATCAGCTTTTTCTTTCGCGCACCCACAATGATACGGCAGCTGGGCTTATCGGTTTCTTAGCCGGTGCTATCTTTGGTGCAAGCGGTTTTGCAGAGGGTTTGACCGGCTTTGGGGCGAAAATAGACAGCATGGGACGTGGGTATATGGAAAGCCTCACGTTACGCAGGTTTTTAGAAGTGCCGGAATTACGTTTCAATCGTGCTGAAATTGTGCTTGGTGACAAATGGCGTTCTCCCGGTGCTGGAATTATAGAGAGTGTTGAGCCTGATTATGATGCTGATGGTAACTTACTACGTTCCGGGACGATAAGTTTGAAATTACAAGACGGTGAAATAGGTGCTGTGGCTGTGGATGATATTTGCATGGGGTATTTTCATGACTATGAAACGCCGGGGAATAATGCGGTATCTGATATAGATGATAGCCGTGGCAACCGTATGTTTGCCGGTTTCTGTACAATCTATTTTCGTATTACAGAAATATTGGATGCCGGAACAAACAAAAGGTTCCGCTATGTGCTTCGTGGTGTTTCTGAACGTTGGCAATATTCTTTCCATCCGTGTGAGGCCTTGCATTTTGTCGCTTATGGCAATTTTACAAACAAAGAACGCCAGACTTCCGCTTATGAGACGAGGACATACCGCCGTTTCTTGGTAGGGGTAAATGACTGGGAGTTTACAAAGAGTATGATTGCAATGCAGGATGGGGATTTGAGTAATCTCAACATCTTCGGGTTGGATATGACCGGTTATTCCGCTTATCTGAATAACATTTATATGACCGGTACAATCGAGCAGTTACAGATAGATGTACCGGTACGCATTGAGATTGATACGCAGGGTGATAACTTCCTTGCTTATGGTGAATCAATGGAAATTACCTGCAAGGTCTTTAAAGGTTGGGAGGATATTACTGACACAGTTAGACAATGGACTATCCGAAGGGATAGTGGAGATACTACTGATGATGAAGCTTGGAATATCAAGCATAAGGATTTCAATGGTTCAATAATAATACATAATACAAAGGAAATAAGTGATTTAGGAAATAATTCTGTAACGGTAGCAAGTACCTTGTTTACCATAACGGCAACAAATGATACTGCATCAGTAGAAGCAATTGTGACGATATGATAGAGAGTGAAAAGAAAAGAATCAGAAAAGAGTTTCAACCGCTTACCATTGCAGTAAGCTTGAAGATAATGACACCGAATAGCCCGGCCAATCAGGTCTATAATCCGGTGGCAAATGAATATGACCCTGACCGTGGGGTTACTCCGCTGGTGATTTTACCGGAAGTCATAGCGAATGCCGCTGACGGTAGCTGGGATATGCCTTATGTCAATTCCTTGTTGGCAGAAATGAACTGGTTTGCTAATGGAGAGAATATTTCTGCAATCAGTTCATGGAATGGGAAGTACAGTATAGATACGGTTGGAGATACACGCGGTGCCATTACAATAAGCAGAAATGTGGCTCCGGGTGAAAGTTTTGAGTTGCATTTTGAAGGTCTGATAGCTGATACCCGGCTTGGGGTGAATATTCCCGTTAAGACAGACTCTATCATGTTGACAACGGTAGATAAGAGTGAAGATACCTACGGTTTGTCTATTGGGGATAGTCAGATAATCCAGTACAATCCATTTCTTGACAAGCTTTTGTTGTATGATTACAAGGTAGCCAACAATTTGATTTCTGCATCTACGGCCAATAGGAATGCGGCTTTGGATGAAAATTCATACGAGCGCACCATTCCACTTATGGTAACAAAGGGAGTGAATAAAATAACTACCGGATATACAATTGAACTTTATCAGGTGAACAGCATATCAAGTCAAACAATGCTGACTACCGCAAACCATGAAATAGTGGCTTTGTCCTTAACCAGCCTGACAATGGACTTGCGTTTGGTCGAGAAAGGGGATTACTTGCTGTTGGTGAAGGTTGGTGGAAAGGAGGTTGCAAGACAGCAATTCTCTGTCAATCGTGTTTATCCCAAATTTACGTGCATACCGGCAAGTCAGGCTTCCATTAATCCTGACGAAATTCTGCATAGGAATGTGGCTATGGTACAGTGGAATGGTGAGATTGTACCGATACCGGCACCAATTATCCGCATGGTATGGTTTACGGACAGCGCGAACAAGACCGGGGTACAATGGCAGGAAGGGGAAAAAACTGTGATAATGTTGGATGGAACCGGTATTGGTGAAACTTATCTTGACGATTGGTTGGACGTGTACATTAAGGCCGAGCAAAAAAAGGCTTTCTCTGTATTGACTGATGGGACAAATGAATATACGGACAGTAACGGGAACATATATATAAATAATTGATATGAGGTATGTTGTAGCAAATAAGGAAAAGGCTTTGGATGCCGGGGTTCTGTTGTTGGGGCACTTGGTAAAGGGAGAATCCATCATCTTGAATGAAAAGGAGGTAATGTGCCTGCCTTCTCTTGATGGAGAACTGGAAGATAGAATACTGTTGTTGGACGGTATCGTTTATACTAATACAAGCATGAATCAAATTATATCAGAAGGAGGTTGGGAATATGGCAGAAAATTATAGTGCCCAAAATAGCATCACAATCAAACGTCTTCGTTCCAATGACAGTTTGATGCTGACTTTTGAAAACAATGGCATTCCATTGTTTCAGGCCGTAGATGAAGCAAGTGGGGCTGTCTCTCCTGATTGGAGTATAGCTGCGAATCAGCCGGTACGGACACCCAAAGTAACTTCGGCGCGTGGGTTGGCGGTCAGTTTGTCTGGTCATAGTTGGGCTTACAATGGAGTGGCTTTAAATTTTAACGGCACGGAAAGTGGAGGTTGGAAAAAAGACAGTACGGGCAAATTCTCTTTGAATACCAGTACCGGTGCCATTAAAATTATCGGAAACTTGGCGAGCAAAACGAATATTGCGGGAGATACATTGACTTATTCATGTGTCGCTTCTACGGCAGGTGTTGAGTATAATTTGACCGGAGAACTGCCTATTGCCATTCAGAATATGGGAGCCAGTTCTTACTATCTTGCTATTCTTGCAAGTACCGAACAGTTAACAAGCAAAGTAACAAGTTGTACTCTGACTACCAAGCTGTATGCCGGTGCCAATGCCATTACCGATTACTATATAAAATGGTATAAGGACACGGCGGTTTGGACTGATAAGAACGGACAGAAAAGTGTAACTGTTACCCGTGGTGATGTGGACGGTACCCAGTTATTCATAGCAGAAGTTTATCAGTCTTCAAGTGCTTCACAACCGATAGCACGTGCCGGGGTACGTATCATTGATACGGCAGATGAATTTCAAATTGTATGTTATATAACTTCTTCCAACAAAGAGGTTGATACCGGACAACCCGTTACAGTAAGTGCCAAGATTGTAAATATGACTACGGGGTCAACTTATACTCCTACTTCCGCATCGTGGACTATGGATGTGATGGATAAGGAAAACTGGAAGAGTTTGAAACATTCTACAACAAATTCTATATCTGTAACAACAACGGAAACTGACAGAAACGGGACTCAATATGATGTTGATGTTTTGGCAGAATGTCATTTTAATTAACATAAAAACAAAATAATATTATGGCAACTAAAGGATTAGGAAATGAAACATTGGTGACCTCCATTCTGTGTTCCAATACAGTATTGGTGGAAGTTGGTGGTAGTGTCAGACGCATTACCGTGGAAAACTTCATGAATGCTATTAATAATGGTGACGAACAAATGTTGAGGCAGGTGGCTTGGGGGATTCCAATCAAACAATCAACCCAAAGTAGCACGAACTATGGTGTGATAGGTAATACAGCCGCATGGACAGAATACAAGTTGTATTGTGGCCGTTATCTCGTAACGAATGATGGAAGGGCTGCTAAAATGTCCCCTACCAATAGTGCGGTGTTTGCTGATGGTACTGCGGTGGATGAAACCAAAGGGCATGTGATGTGGATAGGGCCACGTTTGTATTATCGTGTACAGACTGACAGTGTAAGTGGTGTACCAGTCTTATGGCTCTCGATGCTACCTATTGGCGGTGAGTTTATTGGTGGGGCAAATGGTGGAATGTATAACTGTATCGGTGCATACAAAGGCTCCATGTCAGGTAGCGCACTTGTTTCACGTTCAGGAGTTGCACCGGCAGGCAGCAAGACAATCAACGCATTTTGGAATGCTGCACAAGTGAACGGTAAGGAATGGGGACTGACCGATTACGATCAGAGAAAGCTTATTATGATGTTGGGGCTGTCCCAGTACGGAGATACCAATATTCAAGCCAAACTTGGTTATGGTGTGGGTGGTAGCTCCAGTAAAGACTTGTGGGCTGCTGCGGCAGCATTGCAAACTGGCGCAACAAAGAGTCTCGGTGACAATTGGGGCAAAATAGCTATTTCTGTGGTGAATGGAAGTAATACTGGAGTGGATTGTTCACGGGTGAACATGATGGGTATAGAAGATCCTTATGGGTGGCAGTGGGAATTTCTGCAAGGAGTATTTTGCGGTAGTTCCAACAATAGTTCTCAAAGTGGAACGGAAATTTTCATTTACAAAGGAAACCGTTTACCGACTACTGCTGAATTAGCTGCGCATCCAAATGGTGAATACAGACAAGCTACCCGTCAGACAGCTTCCGGTCAAGTGCAGGAAATAATTCTTGGGGAGCATTTTGATATTTTCCCGAAAAAGATTGGTGGAAACAGCACTTCTTATTGGGCTGATTATTCATGGGCAAACACTACTGGGCAGCTGGTTCTTTGGGGCGGTCGGGCGGATGCCGGTGCGAGTTGCGGCCTCGCTTGTGCGCGCTCGTATCACGCTTGGTCGTCCTCGAATGCGTCGTTCGGCTCTCGCCTTGCGTATTTTGGGAATTTAACATTTGTTAGCGGTGCATCTTTGATGGCTGCATGATAGATTTTAAAATATTAGTTCTTTGAATTTCAGTTAATTAAAACCCGTCCACCTTCTCGTTTTACGACAACGGATAACGGGACGAAAGCCGAAAGGCGTGGACGGTTGGTAGAGGGGAACAAGAGCTGGTTCTTTGGGGCGGTCAGGCGAATAACGGTGCGAATTGCGGCCTCGCTTATGCGAACTCGAATAACGATTGGTCGAACTCGAATGCGAATATCGGCTCTCGCCATACTTATTTATCGTAGAGTAATCTGCGAGTTCTCCGAGCCATGACCTTGCAGGATTTATATCGTTGCAACGTAGTAATCAATTGGTTACGATGTCAGAAAATCAAGAATGCGGAAAGGTTGCCCAATTTGCGAAAGGCAACAAGCGGTGTTAGTAGGTTGGTTCTCGAAAGCTCCGGGCGAATTATTCAAGCAAGTAAAAACAGCTTGCAGTTATCGGAATAATTAAAATAGTCTGAACAAGACAAAATTGGAAGTATGGTGTAAATTTTAAAACAAAGCAGCAGTGAATATTGGAAGAAGTGATATTGATTGGAAGAGTCTATCGCATAATGAAATTGATAGAATTATAGCGGAAAAGATAGAGGCTGACAATAGACGGATTAAAGCAAACGGTGGAAAGAAACCTAAAAGAGCCGGGTATATTCTTGAACGTATAGCAGAGATAAATAATTTACGTGAAGCGGACAAAGAGGCACAAGATGGGAAGGTTAAGAAAAACCGCTTTATCAGGCGGCATAATCTACACCCGAAAGAAGACCTTCGGGCTTTACAGTTGATGATCCTGACATTGGATTTTCCGGCACCGGATTATAGCGTGATGAGAGTTAAAAGTGATGCAGGAAAGGTTCGAGATATTGTCAAACAGAAATATTTCCCGTGGCGTATATTGCACCATGCAATTATGAGGGTGATTGAAGAAGATGTTTATAGAAATTTGATTTATGATACAAGTGCGTGTATCAAGGGAAAGGGATTACATTTTGGAGTAAGGAGAATGAAACGTTTTCTTCACCGGTACCCGGAATACAAATGGTTCGTAAAGACTGATTTCAAAAAGTTCTATCAAAGTATTCTTCATGAGCTTATTGTTGCTGCATTGAGAAGGAAATTCAAAGATGAACGATTTATTAAATTGATCGAGATAGCTGTTTTATCGTATGACAGCGGAACAGAGTTAGTTGACGTATTGGAGAATGAAGTTGAACGGAAGAAGAGGTGTTCCGATTGGAGCATTTACAAGCCAACCTATCGGGAATTTTGCGGCAAGCCGGATAGATCATACAATGAAGGAGAAATATCGTGTCAAATGCCTGCATAGATATTGCGATGATAATGTTATGCTGGCTCGTTCTAAGGCCGAAGCGTTGTTTCTTATTCGTGCGTATGAACGGGAAAGTGCAAAAGTTGGGTTGGTAGTTAAAGCAAACAGTTGTATTGCTCCGATAGGAACAGAAACAAAAAATGGGAACAAAAAGCATAGAAAGCGAAAACGTAGTAAGAGGAAGAAGGATTAACTTTTTGGGCTATTGCTTCACGAAAGATAATGTTCGGATGCGTAAAAATATGAAAAAGAACTTTGCCCGAAAGGTGAAACGAATAAAAAGCCGGAAACGTAACCGCGAGATACGAGCTTCATACTGGGGCTAGTGTAAGTGGGGAGATTGTAAGAATTTATGGAGAACAATAACAAATAATGATATGAGTTTTGCAGATAAAGGTATCAAACAGAGTGGTAGAACAAAGGACGGAGAGAAGTTCTTCGATGTAAAAGAGACAAGATTGATGGATATTCTCAATGTCCCTATAACAGTGGTGGACTTTGAAACGAATGTGAAGACAAAGCAAGGTGAAGGTAGATATTGTGTTCTTTTTGAACAGAACGGACAACGTAGCAAATTCATAACGAACTGTTACAATCTGAAAGATGTGTTGGATCAGGCTCGCGAAGCGGAGAATAACGGTCAGAAGATTTTTCCAGTGGAAAATGTGATTGTCAAGCGGCGTTCGTTAGGTGACGGGAAGAGTGCTTATTATTTTGAAGAATAATTATAAAAATGGAGGTAATTTATGAAAAGTTATGGAACTCTTGTAGGAGAACTGCCGACTGGTATTGAATTTGTAGTTGAAGGTGCGTTGCTACGCATTTACTTCGACTTTGAGAGAAGAGAAGCTGTTCAAAAGGCCGGTTCGGAAGATGTGGTGGTTGAAGACCAGTATGTCTGTGAAAACGTGGATGTTGAAGGGGAACATGATTATGACAGTATTGTAAGTGCCATTATCATGGAACGTTATGATGCGAATAAACGTGATGCCATTTTCGCCAACTTGGAAATGGCACGTGATATGGCTTCGGAACTTGACGAAGGTAAGCGTGCCGAATATCTGAAAGAATACACTGATTATCAGAGTTATCGTATCAAGGCTAAGGAGATCGCAAAAGAAGTATTAGCAAAATTGAAGTAATCCGGTATGGAGGCGCAAGGGCATATATTAATACGAAGAAAGGCCAAAAATGGAATTGACGGTACTAATGGGGAACCGGGGAAAAACGGGCTGCAAGGCTGTATTCTCCGGCAATCCGAATGGGCTAAAGGCATAGAGTATCGCAATGACGAGGCTTTGACTTCCGGTACCCGGTACTTGGATATTGCAATTGTGACTACCGGTGCTAATACGTTTAATGCGTATAAATGTCTGAAAACTCATACGTCCAGTGATTCCATTCCGGTGACAAATACAACTTATTGGCAGAAGTTTAATTCTTTGGTGCCAGTGTACACTCCGCTTATCATGGCTCAAAATGCTATTCTACGGTTCATGCAGGGTAATCAGCTTTTGATAATGAAGGGCGATAATAAAACGGTTGCAGCAGGACTTGTTGGTGGTGACTATCCGTTATGGATTGGGGCTACAACACCAGCTGATGCACCATATAAAGTTAGTATAGATGGAAAACTCTATGCTACTGGTGCGGTTATTTCGGGTGATAGCACTTTTGAAGGAACAATGAAAGGTGTTTCCGGTTCTTTTAAAAACTTGAATTGTATCAACAGTAAGGGAGATATTGTTGGTGGTATTAGTTTTGGAAGTGACGGAAGAATGTGGTTTTCAGGAGATTTGTATCATCAGGGAAGCACAAATGGAAGATCATCGCGTTTTTATACTAGGGACTTATGGTGTAGAGGTGTATTTGGTGCGAGAGAAAGATCCGTAATGGTTGTTTATTCATCATACGCTTATGTCTTTACAAAAGGTGGTAGTGTTTCAGGCACTTATATACCTTTATCTTCTGCGACTTCCTCTAATAATGAAACTTATTATAAGGTTCCTTGCTATTCTCCAAGATATGATTACAATGGGGAAACTGCGGGCTTTCCCATTGACGTAATTGTGTTTAGAAATTCAAGGTCAACCGTGTATCGGTATCAAATAGAGATGGCTCTTACTCAAAGAGTTCTTGTAGTAAATGCTAATGACAGTTATGATAATGTGGATATTTATCTTAATGGCTCAAAGTTCAGACTGGCTAATGGAAGAATTGCAGAATTGATACAACTAAGTAACTGGATGTATCCGGCACCTAATACAAACAATTTGGGATCGGGATTAATGATTGCATCAGCAGGTTATGATAATAATTGGCATTAATATGAAAAAAATAAATTTTGAAAGAATTGAGGTTTTTGTTGATATTGATAAGACAAGGTGTTCGATTGAGAACTATAAGAAGGATTTTGCCAATATCATTTATCAACTTGGCAGGGGAATAGAGGCTCATGCCCTCGCATTTAAAATATTCAACTCCAATGGAGAAATTGAGTATAACGATGAAGAGTGTAATATGATTAAGGAATACGCAAGTTTATGTTCCCCAGCCTTTATTGATGCTATCAACAAATTACTATTGGAATAAAAATAATAAACGCAAACACAAAAGGATATGAACGACATTATTGAAACATTCATTCACGACCATTTGTTTTTACATTTGGTTTTGATAGCGGTAAGTATGACAGCTATCATAATCGCAATGGGGATAGATTTTATTTCGGGGATTCAGAAGGCGAAACAACGTGGGGAGCTTCGTACCTCGAAGAAGTACAAAATGACAGCGACAAAAGCGAAGAAATATTTTAATCCGTTTCTGACACTGGTTATGATTGATCTTATATGTTGTATTGTCATTCCATTTCCAGTATTCGCTATGTTATGGGCGGCTTATTGCGTTTTCTGTGAGTTTAAATCGGTACGTGAGAAATCATGGGAAAAGGCTGAACTTCGGAAAGCGGAAAAGACTATGAGTATAATCATTGAGAATAAAGATGATATAGCACGGCTGGCTGCACAAATATTGTTTGAAACACAAAAAAAGAAGGAGGATAAAAATGACACGGGGACTACGGAATAACAATCCGTTGAATATACGGAGAAATAATACAAAATGGCAGGGCTTGTCTGTAACGCAGACAGATAAAAGTTTCTTTCAGTTTAAAACTATGGCATACGGTTACCGTGCTGCTTTTAAAACTCTTCAAACTTATATTTTTAATAAGTATGACACTGACAAAGATGGTACGGCCAACGAACTTGAAGATGTTATTATGCGCTGGGCACCGCCATGTGAGAACAATACTGACGTGTATATTGCCACAGTTGAAAAGCGTTCGGGCATATCTCGTCATACTGTTCTGAATAGAAATAACCGGGAACAACTTATTGCGGTAGTGGCTGCAATGAGTTATGTTGAGAATGGCGTTCCTGCAAATATGGATGATGTAAGGAAAGGTTGGGAATTGATATAGGAAACAAACATATAAACACATAGAAGATATGGCAAACTTGAATTTTACTCTTAGAGAAGAGGATTGGTACGAAAGCCAACCTATACAGTTATCTACTGAGAAATTTGCTATCAGCATTAATTTTGGAGATGCAGCAAACAATAGAGTTGTTGTGTACAAAAGTTCTAATGGAAAGGATTATGTACCTTACAAAACAGCACTTGGGGTTGGAGAGTTCTGTGATATGAATGTCGACGGGTTGATAGCTGGACAATATGTTATGGTAGGATGTAATGAACTTCCTATTTCATCTTCATTTTTGGAAAGTTCTGATGGTAGCAGCAGTGCGAGCAAATCGGATATTTTAGCAGAAAGCGGACGTGCTCAACTGGCAGAGTCCCAACTGGAACAGTCCATAAATGCGGTGAAGACCGCTTTGGATGAATTGGTTGGTACTGTTGATGCGACTACGGCCATTGACACCTTCAATGAAATTGAAACCTTCCTTGCAGGAGTAACCAATGAAAAAACTCTGACTGGAATGTTGGCTGTTACTGATGGAAAGGCCGTGACCGCACAAACAACGGCTGATGCTGCAAAAAGTACAGCTCAAACAGCTCTTAGCAAAGCCACTGCCAATGAAACAAAACTTAATACAATACCTGAAATGCCGGAGAATGACGGTAAGATATATGGTTTCTGTAATGGTGCATGGGTAGTTATTGCGGAAGTTGGTAAAAATGTATATACAGATTGATTATGAGATTGAAGATAGGTATAGGAGTAATCTTTGTGTTACTCCTTGCGGCAACCTTTTTGATGTACCGGTTGTGGCAGGAAGAGAAGAAGGAAAGTGCCCGACTTTCAGATAATATGAAAAGTCTCTGTACTGGGCTTGAAGAATATAAGATTAGGGATAGTCTAAATGTGGTTGAAAACCATGTTTTACGGCTTAACATAGAAGAATTGAAAGAGCTGCGGAGTGCGGATGCAAAACTAATAAAAGAATTGAATCTGCGTCCAAAAGAAGTCGAATATATCACAACCACAAAAGTTGTCACTAAAGACAGTATTGTATTTGTTCTGAAAGACAGCTGTTTCAATTATTCAGATAAATGGGTGGATTTTTATGCAAATATTCCTGACAGCACATTTACTTATGAAGTGAGAGACAGTCTTTCAAGTGCGATAAGCCGGATATATAAACACAGGTTCCTATGGTGGAGATGGGGGACAAAGGGGTATAAACAAACGATAGTCAATCATAACCCACGAAGCAAAATCGTTTATAATGAAATTGTAAAGGTGGAACATTAATTAATAAGAAGGGAGCCGAAATGCTCCCTTCTCCTTTTTCTTTAGAAAGGCAAATCGTCTTTTTGTTCCCCAAAATCCACTGGCGGTTGAGGTATGGCAGTTTGTACGGGTGCCGCGGTGGATGATGCCCCCTGATAATAAGTTTGGGGCTGTTGCGCTGCGGTAGGCTGTCCTGGATTACGGAGTGTTGCTTTCCAGCAAGTAATGGAGTTAAACCATTTTCCTTGCCATTCATTCGCATTAATATCTATTTCAATATCAACGTCTTGCCCGACTGCTAATCCAAAATTCTGAATATTGCTATTCATTACTGAAAAAGCGACTTTTTTAGGGTATTGGCCGGGAATTTCCAAAACGAAATCTTGTCTTTGCCAGTTGTTACCATTTTTTGAGACACCCGATTGTATCGGTTGTGCCACAATAATTTTTCCTTCTAATTTCATTGTTCGCTTATAAATAGTTAAACACTATATGCCCGGCCTTTTCAAGTTTACGGGCATAATCTAACATTCTTTCTTTAGTGCTGAAACTTTCATCATTCCACCAAATGCCAAATCTTTTAATCTGACACTGATAGCGTTTGTCTCCTAATAGATTCTCGGATATTCCTATACGATATTTTGCCATTTTTATTCATCATCCCCAGCCGGATTTAACTTGTCTGACTCATTGATTGCGCGGCTGATAATATCACAATCAGTAAGTTTTCGTTGTATGATAGCCATCCCCCTTTTGCAATTATCACTTTGATTGAGGTCACAATACCCTCCCTTATATAAAATATCAGAAAGTTCGTCCAATACTTTAAGTGTGTCAGTGAGCCGGAGATATGTTATTCCGGTTACTTCTTTGTTGTATGGACGGACTTCTTCTATCCGTTTGTCAAGGGATAGACAAGCAAGCTCTGCCATACATCTTGTAAGTTCTACTTTGGCAAGTAAGGCACTGTTTTCAATCCGGCATTTGTCAAATTCCAGTTTAATGGAGTATTCCATTTTAAGCAGATCAGGTTGTACTTCATCTGCAATATACTGGTTAGCATCAGCCATGAAAAAAGCCCGGTGTCCGGCTATTTTATTAATCTTCTTTTCATACTGACGGGCTAAATATTCCAGCTTATTGCCTTGTTGCTTTATGCGGAAACGACAAAGTTCAGATTTACGTAATGCACTTAACATATCCACAATTAAGGAGCAAACTATATCATTGGTGAACAATATGTTATATATTGCTGCCAGTGTGATATTTTCAATTTTCAACTTCTTGTCTTTTATATCACCTATTTTTCTTTCCATAAGTTCATGAAATCTTTATAGACACATGGTAGTGTAAAGATAAGGACAAACGTTTCAACAATCAATTTTATTAATTGTCCGGTTCCCATATCAATCCATTCTGTTTTTATTATAATTCATTTTGGCTTCAATGAGTGAATCAATGTCACATTTGAAATGATGTAGTGTACTTAGGGCAACAATGATTACATCTGCCAGTTCTTCTTCTACATCTAAATACTCTTTAATATGTGGAGATTTCTCACCCGTACACTCGAATACCTCGGCAACTTCTTCAAGCAGATCGCGGTGAAGATTGTTGTTGCTATCATTGTCGGGATCAATCTTTCCACGTCTTACGGCACATTCATAAGCTTTGTGCGCGATCTCATTCAATTTTCCCATTATCAATATGTTTTATCCAGTTATTATCTTTCTCCAAAAACCATTGCCAGCCATTTTGGGGCTTGATTTTTCGTTTTATATACCGGCGAACTGTGGCATAATTCAGATTTAGCTTTTGGGCGGCTTGGGTTATTGAATTGAATCTATACCATTTGCCTTCGGGAGTGATTGCGATACACGCAAAGGCATGGGCGTTTCCATTAGACCAATATCTATGTCCTTTCAAAGCCTCGCTGTGTCTTTTTCTTATTTCAACAGCTCTCTCTTTGCCATAGTATTCTTCATAGGTTTTTCCTCTTAATCCATGGTGATAGCCTTTATTGAAAACATTATGTCCGTTGACAACCCGTGTGACTGGTATTTCAGGGTCTAATCTTAATTCCATATTATTCCTTATTTTTGTAATTGTTTCTTCTCATTTGGTGATAGCGATAGTACATGGATAAGTCGAGTTTACGAATGAAATCATCATCCGCTTTCATGTCAGAAACTTTTTGGGCAGGCTTGACTACCTCAAAGAAAATTCTCTTTACCGCATACCTTCCCTTTTCAAGAGAATAACATTGCACTGATCCTTCATAAGCATAAATAAGCCCGGCAAAATCAGGGACTTCATCGGGCTTTATCAAACTTTTCGGTACTATATAATAAAAATAATTGGTACGTTGGCCGGAAGTGACAACATCAAACTTGTTCTTGCCATATTTATCACTTTTCTTTTTATCCTTATGGAAATCACATCTGCTTACTTTTACTTCATATTCATAAGTCAGGCGTGACCGGGTAACTTCCAATAAGTCAGCTTCCCATTTCCCGACAAAAATATTGGGAAAGATGCGGTTTCCTTTTTTATCACGAAAAACATGATCGCAAAAGCCTTGTATAATATCAAGTGTTTTCATTTGATCTTTCCATGTTCCTTATCCAGTTCATACTCAAAAAATCCTTTTGCCTTATCATAAAGTCCGTCCTTTATATCAGAGAAATACATAGCGGCATTAAAGGCTTTCAATGCTGCCACACGAGCTTTCTTCTTATAATAGTCTGCCCGTTTGATCGTATTTTCTTCTTTTCTACGTTCTTGCTGTTCCAAATATCGGTCAACCGCTTCTCGTCCCCAACGGAACATGTCTTCTTTGTCGGCAAAGGTGGCAGATTCTTCACGGATCAGCCTTTTCTCCGAGGAAATGACATAAGCTGATATTCCTTTGTATCTACGAATGGAAACGGCTATGTCGAAACCTTTATAATTTTGCTGTTCAACATAGCCGCCAAGAGTATAAGGGAAGTCTGTCCTTTCTATCATACAGCTTTGATATTGATTAGTGGTACAATTGTATCAATAATTTCTACCGTAGGTTCTATAAGCTCTTTTATTTCCTGAACATTTTTGTATGCCATAGGACTTTCATCCAATGTCCCTTCACATACGGAAGTGGAATACACTTTGCTCATTTGGGTTTTGAATGCGTCCATTGATAATCTTTCTTTAGCTTCGGAACGAGAGTATAAGCGTCCTGCACCATGTGGTGCAGAATAGTTCCAGTCTTTGTTTCCCTTACCACGACAAAGAAGAATACCGTCTGCCATATTCATAGGAATCACAACGTAATCATTGGCGTATGCGGCAATAGCCCCTTTACGGATTATCATATCATCAAAGCTGATATAGTTATGGACTGTCTCAACGGATATTGTAGCGTTCCAGCTCAAAGTTCTGATTATACGCTGTATAATCAACTTGCGGTTGAATGCGGCATATCCTTGTGCGATCACCATGTCACATAAATAGTAGAGCATTGCTTCGTTTGTGAGATATCCAGAATACCCGACAAATTTTTCCTTCAAACGTAGAATTTCAGTTTGCATGGATTGTGGCTCAACAGTGGACTTTAAGCGTTGAATTTCATCAGAGAAAGCTTTTTTGTCAAATTTTGCTATTTCTGCATGGTATTTACAGACCTTCACACCCAAGTTACGCGATCCGGTATGTATTGTAAGAAATATATTATTGGTTGACTCGGCACGCCCCAGTTCTATAAAGTGGTTTCCACCTCCCAATGTACCTAAAGAGTTGTAGAATGTGGCTTCACTTATTCCCATCTTTTTACAAAGTTGTGATACATATTCTTCATTAATAACTGGTTTGGTTAGTTGGTATTTGGAGCAGAATTGCTCCATTCTGATAGATAAGAAGGTAAACAAATCTTCCTTTTCTTGTTTGGATAAGGGGTGTTGGTTAATCTCAAATCCCATAGGTATGATGGAACGGATTGCATGATTAATGTCCGGGAAAGAATCTTCTGTTATTGCGTTTTCAATTTCTACACATAACATTCCACAACCAATATCTACTCCGATATGATTGGGATTGACACGATCTGTAACTGGCATGGTGAATCCAATCACTATATCTACTCCCTGATGGGTATCAGGCATAATGCGAACCGGAACACCAGTCGTAACCGGATTGTTCAAAATGTTTTGTATCGTTCCAATAGCTTCATTTTCTATTGTATTTGCAAATATTTTACAATCTTTGCCGAACTTTCCTTGTAATTCAATCATAATCAAATCTTTTCGTTAAGTTTTTCAAGAAGTTCATTCGCACAGTTCTTTGCGTATTCTTCATCTTCATCATGAAAGGACTTGACTGTTATCCAAATCCCTGCAAATTTAACTTGCACCTTGTAATCAGGAAGAAGGTATTTTTCTCTGTTTCCGTTGCGATTATCTTCTACGAATGTAGTAGTTTTATTAATTCTGTACTGTTTCATCATTATTTATTTCTTTAGAGTGGCAATTTCTATCAAGTATCTCAATGCACTTTTTAACCCCAGTATCAAATCCTTCCTTATAGTCTTTAGTATGCTCGCCTACAACATATATAGTCATTGACAGCCAAAAAAGAAGTATGCCAACGGTTTTATACCAGCATGGTAAAGATACAGAAAAGGGTTTTAAGGTGATGGAGAAATCACCGATCCACAGAAGACCGGCAATGAGCATGAATAAATATAAGATTTTCATCATTTATCATTGTTAAGTTCAACATATTTGCCTTGTAAAGAGCAATTCCTTAAAATTTCGGCATTTTCCCGGCCAAATGCAATAAGAACACTACCGCAACCGGGGCTGTCCCCACGTGTTCCATCGGGACGGAAGAATTTTATTCGATTTCTCAAAAACATCATACCGGTTGCTTTTGTGAAGATGATATCTTGAAACTTATTGCTGTCACACCGGTTAAAAAGTAGTGCTATACCGTTGCCGTGTTCTGCCAATTTCTCTACAAACTGCCATATAAGCGGTTTGGAGTACGGAGGGTTAAGCCAAATTCGCCCCCCCCCAATTTTGTACAAGGCCATTGTCCTGCTTGTTGTACATGATTTTTGCAGTAGGCCAAAGAGGGTGCATGGGAGCACATGGATCAAGGTCAAATTCACCTAATGCTTCAATGATTTCTCGTGGTGTGTACCATTCATCGGAAGCGTTTACAGATCGTTCAAAAGATGTATTCATGTATTATTTTCATTTAGGATTTTACGAATTTCTATATGATCGCAATTTTCATCAGCCTTTTTCAGAATATAAGCAATCTCTTCTTCCTTACTCATGTTCTGTGGACGTTTCGTTGCTTCTGCTCTCAATTCAGAAATAATTTTATCTACTTCGGTATTAGGAGTTTCATATAATTTTTTAAGTTCAGCGGCTCTACGTTTAATAAGTCGCTCTGTCTTTTTGTTTAATTTCATCTCACAATATTTTAAAGTATTCCTTGCATAAAAAACCTTTTCTTGGTGAAAAGTCTTTGAAGTCGCAACTCATGTATATTTCCTTCCTATCAGCCCAATGTGCCATGTCTTTCTGCCACTGTGGAATAATTTGGTGTGGATTGTTCAGATCACGAAAGGGTTGACAATGTGGAAGAAAACGGCGGCTTTTAGATTTCCAGTAGTTGACACGTGCAAACGACTCTTTAAAGTCCATAAGGATGCAATATAAGAAATATTCCCCTTTATATCCATACTTATCTATTAAAGCGGAAGCATGTTCAACTTCTGCAATCTGTCCCGGTGTATCGCAACCAAAGCGAATACGTTTAATCCATTTTACTCTTGCAAGTAACTGGGCTATTTCATCCGTGATTAACCGGGCATCCAGTCCTTGATTGAAATCCACTTTAACACCCAGTTTGATAATTTTCTCTATTTGCTGCAAGCCATAGTTTGAGGCCAGTATATTATTATCCATAAGGATAGCTTTTTTCCGTCCGGCTGTTATTTCCTCAATATCCATATAAGGTGAGATTTTCCCTTCTTTTTTAGGAACAACACACCATTTACACCGATTGGGACACCCACGTGTCAGAAATCCATAGGACAAATTGGAGTCAATATTGTAGATCGAGTAATCAGGTTGAAGACGATCAACCTCAACTGGAAGAACTTTTTCAATATCATATCCGGTACCACCTTTTTCTATTTGGTTAGCATTGATATAATAGTTATAGTCAGGTGTGAAAGTGAAAACTTTAGCTGCATATACTTTATCATATTCACATAGTGGATTATACCATTCCACTTGATCGCCTCTTGCTTTGTGGTAAGCACTGATCTTCATAAGTGCTAAATTGGGGAAATTGCTATCAACGGCTAAAATTCCAATATTCATTATTCTTCAAATTTAGGTTTTGGCATCCATGCTATCGGTTCCCATGACGGAGGTATGCTACTCATTGAAGAGTAAATTGGGTTACCTTTGTACGTATCATAGATATAACCATCCATGCAAAACCATACATTGTTGCTATATGTACCGTTAAAAATCGCACCATGTTTACATAGAATGATGATGTCTTCATTTTCATCCGGCAACCGTTCTTTCACTGATACCCACGGAGGTTGTTTTGTCTGCCATCTGGCTCCTTCTTTAAATCCTATTCTAAAACAAGTTATTTTATCCCAGTCAGGATGTACGCCTCCAATTTCATTTACGGCTTCTTCTAATGTCTGCTTCATATTCTATGAATTTAGAATTTAAAATTATTCCATACACTTACGGTATTTAAAATCATAGGTCACATGACCTAAGGCACGGAGAATGCCTACGACATCTTGTTGAAAAGGATTTCCCCGACTATTTGCTACATGATTTTTTGCCATTTTATTTTTAATGCGTATATTTGAACCTCATTTGCAATGTCGCAAATGATTAATTTTTTTAATTATGAAAAATTTAATTAGAAAAAGCATTCTATAGCTTTACTACCGTACGGCTATGGCAATGCTTAAAATTGAATAGACGGTAGGTGGGACTTTGTGCTAAACTGTGTTGATCTTTTGTAGTGGTTGATTGAAAAAATTATTTAGTACAGCTAAGTCCTTAATTTAGGTGGTTATAGCACAAGGGTTCCACCTCTTTCCATTCCGAACAGAGAAGTTAAGCCTTGTCACGCTGATGGTACTGCATAATTGTGGGAGAGTAGGTCGCTGCCATTTTCTTTTAAGCCTTGTTATCTTTATTGATAGCAAGGCTTAAAACATTTACATTAAAGGTTTATCACCAATAGTTATTTCTTTCATTTTATCAGATCACTTTAATTCATCTTCTAATATTAATCCTCCATTTAGAATATGATTACGCATATCTTCACTCAATGACATTGTTTGCTCCAAATTGGGACGTACCCAATTATAAACTTTCACGTATGACGGTGGAGCCTGCTTTGAAGATTTCGTATGCATCATATCCCCTCCGCATTTACATCTCATGATGAAGGGAGTTACACCTTTGTCTTTGTATAGAGTTACCTTATAATTATTGCATTTATTACATTCATATAGGTTATATTCTCCCCGGCCATCATAAATTTTAGCATCTTCAATACTTGCAACCATACTATTGTATTGTTGAGCTATATTATTTTTACTCATTTAATCTATATTTTTCATTAAACATGGAATCCGCTTCTTGAAACTGTTTTGTGAAGCGATTCTTTTTATAATCTCTTGGTGCAGTACATCCGGTTAACAAAACAAGGAGTGTACAGATAAGTAGTATTTTCTTCATAATATTTTTATTTATTCGCATAGTCCATGAAACATACTCATGCAGGCATATCCACCTTCCGGCTCGAACATATCAGGGGTATGTTCTTTAACGTACTCCAAAACTTCCTCTACATAAGGATATTGTTTGTTTTTACAAAATCTTTGAGGTATGTATGATGGAGGAAAGAAGGAATGTCCTACTCTTTTCTCTGCTTGAATCAGACGTTGGCACATTTCAGGAGCATTTTTGGCTATAAGTTCAATTTCTTTGTGCCGACACATGATACACGGGAAACATCCAACACGTGAGAATCCGCGATAATACAATGGATTCGGTTTCTGCCCTGCATCCAGTATGCAATCTATAACTTGCTGTGCACTCCATTTGAAGATCGGTCTTAGAACAGAAGCGTCATATTGGGAACACCATTCTTTGACATCCTTACTTCGATAGTTTTCAGTTCTTCCTTTCTTATTAGGTTGAAAATACGATTTGAAGTACATACATTCCTCTTCCATTGCCGCACGTGCTGTACTTTCTCCGGCTCTGATACCTTGTATGATAATGCAGCTTTCTTTCAAAGAAAGTACATAATCAATCATTGGCTTCATTTTTAGTTCACTGGTACAAAATCGTGCATTCGTGGAAGGAAATCTTTTCTTATGAGCTGCCAAAGACACAAAATCATATTTTGATTTGAGAGTTATAAGTCTTACACCCATTTGCAGACAAACATCATTCACATGTTTATATGTGTCAGGGTGTTCCCAACCGGTGTCACAAAACACAGCGGTTAAATTCCCCCCCCCCATATTGTTTGAAGGCTTGGATCAAACATGCTTGTGAATCCTTACCACCTGAAAAACTTACTAATATTTTCATTTTTATGCCATTTCAATTTTTACATATTCATTTTTATTAATCCCGGCACTACCTTTGGGAGAATACACTAATCGGCCTCCATTATCCAATATCTTTTGTACATCTTTCATAGCTTGGTATGCTTGGGTATAGTCTTTGTATTCTTGGTGGCCTATTGGATATTTGCAATATCTTCTACCACCGTCAGGCATGATGCTGATACCGAATACTGTTTCATAAGTTTTTCGGTTGAAATTCTGTTGAGTCCTTACTTTCATTTTTTTTTGATACATTTTCCCAGTTTAAGTATAAATACACATTTGTTATCCGGTGCTCCCCAATTGGTGTTACCAACTCCGATGGTTATAGATTCAAGTTCAAAAAGCATTGTCCGTTTGGTGTAGCCAAAACGGAAGCGAACATGAGTGTATTCTTTGGGGTGAAAGCCGTTTCCACGTGTAATACAAGAAAAACAAATAGCTTTCTTACAATAGAAACCTGTCTTTTCATAGGAATTGCGACCTCCACATTTTGCTAATTTTCCGATCCAGTATTTCTTGATCTCTCTGTATTCTTCTTTCTTATTTCCGGATTCGATCATTTCATACCATTTTGCTTTTAATGGCAGGTCAAGGATTTTCATATTAACCATAGTCTAAAAGAGTTGCGGATTCTGTTTGTCGTGAAGGATTTTTTGAACACGTTCAATTTCTTCATCTACTTCACGCTCAATTTGTTTACTTATTCGTAAATCTATCTGTCTCTTATTTTTTAAATATTCTTTTTGGCAACGGCGCATTTCCACCACTTTGTCGAAAAATTCTTTTGGAGTCATAGATTTAAAAGGTATGGACAAGGCCGCTTTGATGCGGCCTCCCCAGTGTGATTACTTTTTTCCAATCAGAAAGTCTTTCCACAATTCTTTGAATTGTTCTCCAAAGTAAATTGCGATTTCACTTGATTTTACAGCAAGGCGAGAGCCGAACCTCGCATACGAGTACGACCAAGCGTTATGCGAGCCCGCAGAAGCGAGGCCGCAATACGCACCGAAAGACGCCCGACCGCCCCAAAGAACCAGCTGATTACGATCCTCTTCGTCCATTTCATCAATTTCTTTCTGATTATAAAGATAAAACCACGGCGTATAACGGTATTCATCTTTAGTAAATCGTGGAAAATCAGGATCGTTGTTCAATGCACGAGCAATTGTGCATAGTTTGATGTAGGCGAGGTGTGCAATATCAGCCACTTCTTCTTTGTGTCCGTCTTCATCCTCAACAAGTAGGCGAACAATAGGTTTTACACCTATTGCTTCACAAGCATCTTCGTAGGTTTTAATATTGTGATAATCTGTATAATCCGGCTTTTGCTTTCCGAATAGGGCTGTTAGAATACTAATTGCTTTAGGACAGTCGTTTGCTTCACTAAAAGCGGCTGTTACCTTTTCTTGTGTGATTTTAAGTTCTGACATAATGTAAATTATTTATTGTTAATACTATATCCGAATAATGCAAAATCTCCCCGGCACGGATCATCCGGGAAAATTGTTTTCATGTAATTGGTTACTTGTTGAACCATTTTCCAGTCCTCTGTTTTGCGTGTTGTTATCCCAAGCTGGTGTGCCATTTTTGCAACATGTGCATCCAATGGTATGTATAATTCTGTCGGGTGAATAATATTCCAAATACCTAAATCCACCGGCGATTTTCGTACTACCCACCGTAGAAACAGACAAATACGCTTGCATGGAGAATCACGCTCCAATTTTGGAATACCTTTTACGCCACCAAAATCTGTTTGTATTTCACGGATAACATTGTTGTAACCCTCATAAAATACTTCCAAATCATCCCATTCCTGATATATGTTGTACAACCGCTGGCAAATGCAGAAGAAGTCATGGTAGGTGAACATACGGTAGAAGGTATTTGTATTTTCTTTGTATTGTTCCCATACTTTGTTCATAATGAAGGCATAAGGAGAATTACCCATTAGATTATCCAAAATCTCTGCTTGCTGCATTATCAGTTTGCGATTCCCGAAAGCTATCCATGAAGTAAGAAAGGCACTGATTTCTATGTCCTTTTTATCATTGTACTTATGTGGAAAAAATATAGGATCATCTTTTATAAAATCAGGTGTTTCAAATTGTTTCGCCCAGTCAAGTAGTTTGTCTCTTAGTTCTTCCATAATATTCTTCTTTCCATTTTTTGAAAGCGGCTTCTTTATCATTTGATTTCATCCTTTGTATGAATGATTGATGGGATTCCAATAATTCTTTGGCCTCTTCATCTCCATTTTCCGATCTTTCAGTTAGATGTTTGATATATTCTCCGTAGAACATTCCAGTGCTGTTATTATTTTGTTCATGGGCTTCATTAATTGAAAGAGAAGAAACAATTTCATCACGCTGTGCATCGTATTCATTTAACCAGCCGAGAATGATATTACCGTCCAGTCTATCGTAAATCTTACCGGAAGCCATAGCATTACGGAAACACAATTTGATTTCCTCCAATTTGAGATAATAGAATCTGTCTATTATTAGATCAGCGGTAAGTGCCACTTGAACATCATTCATCGTTTTTCCAACATTGAAAAAAGACACAAGCTCGTTAATCGCAATTACCAGTATGGCTCTTGCGCCAGCCAATGTGATTTCTTTTCTTATAACAGAGAGTGGTAGGTTAGGAGTGTTGAGAACAGCTTCTTTAATCGAACTTACGTGCAATTCCTTGTAATACTCCGCTTGCAAGGTCAGCAAGTCTTTCAACGCTTTCTTTTCGGTTGCCGGGAGATTGCTGTTGACTTGAATTAAGTTGTTTCCCATACTTGTTAAAATCATTATTAGACCATCTGACTAAACGTTTGGAAACTTCAAATGTACGTTCCTTCTCAAAGCGCATTTTCCGGCCTCCGCATTCAGTCCAATACTCAAAAAAGTCCTTCAACATATCATCAGGATATTTTCCTCTATACATGAGGACTTCACTTCTGAATTTGTCTTTCCTTGCAGAAAGAGAATCCTTATTCATATTCATCTTATGGCCTAATCCGGCCATGAATGCTTGTTCCAATGTTGCATCGGGATGATCCCGACACCATTGGGCTGCTAATTCTTCTGATTTCATTTGATTTATAATTTAGATAACCAATATTTCCATACTCGTGAGGCTACTTGTGCCATCATAACGGGTGGTACACTCATTCCACAGATATAATGTGGGGATTGGTTGAGGAAATGATAATCTTGTGGAAATGTGGATATATTACATACTTCTGACCGTGATAAATATATAGGCTGCTTAAAAGGAATAATTGAGTCTGCATGAGTTGTTAGGGTGTAGCTTACTTTGTTCTCATATAGATATTGTTGATTAAAAAAGCCTCGTTTTCCAGTTTGTTTCTTATAGGCCTCTGCCAAAGCAATATCTCCTGCCACTCTCTGCTCAAATAACTTTCTCATTTTTACGCCAATAGGCTTTCCCTTGTAATCCGCATATTCCCCATAATATATTTCCGATTCATTAAATTCCATGTCGATGTATGGCTCAACATTGAAGAGGTCTGAAACTTTTAGAAAATGAACTCCCAAATCATGCCTGATACATATAAAGAATACACGTTCTCTTTTTTGAGGTACTCCCATTTTAGAAGCATCAAGAAGAAAATGCTGACAATAATAACCAGCTTCCTCAAAGTCTTTGTATATACGTCTGACATAATCAATCGCATTCCCTAAAAGAAGTCCTTTCACATTTTCAGCAATAACGACTTTAGGTTTTAAGCGTTTGGCAAGTGCAATAAAATCAAAAAAGAGCGTGTCTAAAACTTGTGTCTTTTGACCTTCCTTGAATTTCTTTTCTTTACCCCACGCATCTTCACGTAATCCCGACATGCTAAATGTACTGCAAGGTGGTGATCCGTCCAATATATCTAAATTGTACAATTCTTCGGGAAGATAATTCCTTTTCACTAAATCACGAATATCTTCCAAATAACTATACTGGGGATGATGGTTTGTTTCATAGCATTTCATCATTCGTGGATCAATCTCATTACAGCCAATAACATCGTAACCGGCTATTTTGTAACCCATAGTAGAGCCACCGCCACATGCAAAACAAGAAAATACCTTTCCTTTATCTTTAGTAAAAACAGCATCTTCTAAAGACCAGCGATAAGGATAGAGATGTTGGGGGGGGTAATTACATCTTTCATCATTCCACCTCCCATAATTCAGCTACTCTTTTGAATTCTTCATCAGCTGGAACCGGGCAATCTTTGATCCATTTCATATCTTTTACTTTCCATAACGAAAGGTCTGTGTTATCAGGAATATGCTTTTTAATATCAGGAAAAAGATTGAGTCGAAGAGATTTACTTTCCATAAGTTCATCTTTGTAGTCCAACAAAAAATTATTGGCCTCCAATAAACTATGAACATCATTAACAGAATGTGGAGTGTAAACAACTCCATCGAAGTATCTGATATAATTGGGGAGCATATCAGCCAGTGCCGTATATAGAAATAATTTTCCTTTATTGCCATAGGCCAATTTTTGAACGGTTTTGATACTTTCAGCCAAATTTGCCAGTTTTTCAGGAAACAAAAGTGGTTCTCCACCAGTTATCATAATCTCTTTGTAATTAAAGTGCTCAACAACTGGTAATTTTGAAAAATCCCATGAGTTGTTGCAACACATAGGACATTTGTTCGGACATTTGGTTGTAACCAATAGACGTAACTTTTCCATTTATAATGATATTGTTTGGGTGTATTTCAATTCTCCGGTATATCCACGTGCTTTCAATTCTGCGATAAGTTCCCGTGGAGAAAATTTTGCCAATTCAGGATTGGAATATATTTTCTTCAAATTCCCCCCCCGGAGTTTTCTTACGGTTTTTGGCATAAACATTACCGCACTCTTTACAATATGTCTGCAATCCATCTTCGGTTGAAGCATTTTTCCAGAACTCACTGACCGGAAGTTCCCGGCCACATTTGCTACATTTTTTTAATTTTTCCATTATTCCTTTTCTTTAATTCTACCATATTCACATATTAGTAAGGCATCCGAAGTTGCCAATGTAACTTTTGCATACGGGAACAGCTGTTGGGCTTTTTTCTTTAAGATGTTTTTCCATTCTGTCTTGCCCAATTTGTCTGTATTTCGTAATCCTAAAGTCTTTTGCCAAGTTTGTGGAGATACTGTTACTGTCGGAATCCCACAAGCTATCAATCCCATAGTCAGCTGTCCGTAACCTTCTCCAAAAACAAAAGAGGCAGAAGCACTTTGTCCGGTCATGCCATTCACTCGTTCCAAATAACAAACGCTATTTTCTTTGTATATGGAGAGAAAATCTAATAAGTCTTTGGGAGTTGGCGGCATTTTGATACACTCCAATAATCTGTTATTCTCGGTGTCGTACACTACAATTCCACCGTTTTTGCCAACATCTATACCTATGATCCTTCGTTTCATAAATTATACTTTTTTGTTTACAAATCTTTTGAGTTTAATTACATCTTTCTTTCCAAGCCTTAGTGCTTCACTGGTCTTGATGTCAGAAGGTGAAGCTTTACAATTCTCGGTTATCCTTTCAAAATGTCGGATAAAGGATTTTAGGAAATAGTCGGGGATTTCAACTTTCATAATGATTAATTTATGAGAATAAGCCCGGACTCGAACCGGGAACTGTTGCAATCAGGATTTTCGTTTCTGCTTCCGTTTGTACGTATGTCAAGTGTTAATAGCATATTACCTGACTCGTGATGCTATTCGTGCATTTTTACCACAGAAACTAAGCGTCTTCCAATTCCGCCACTTATTCGTTTGCCTCCACAATAGAGGCATTTTACATGAACAAAAAGACTCTTTGTAGTATCTACCGCCGTGGAGCGTATGCAACGTGCTCGGCTCGACTTGCAAAGAGAAGAAAAAAGGTGAGGCATGATAGTTCCCGGATAGGCGATCAAGCCACACCGGGAGAAGCTGATTATTAATCGGGTTAAAAAAAATGTTATTTTAGGAATTTAGCAAAAGTCTTGATTGAGCCTTCATTATTACTTTTTAAAGAGGCCAATTCTGTATTTTTAGAAGTTAGTGTAGAAATAATAGATTTATTCTTTTCGATTTCTGCATCAATATCACTATTAAGTGTTTCCAAATCGGCTTTTGCTTGTGCAAATTGAGACAATATCGTATCTCTTCTTTGTTGAAATGTCAGCATATTATTTTGTCATTTTTAAAAATTCAGGAGCAATGCCATATAGAGGTGTCTTCCCGTCCCACTTGTCTATAAATTGTTTATATAAAATCTCACGGGTGAGTCCACGGGACGCAATTAAAGCTTGTTCTGTTTTTAGTTGCTCCAGTTCGTTTTGCTTCTTTTGTTCTTCAATCTTCTGATCGAGTACCGAAATATTAGTGTTTACCTCGTTACGGCTATCTATTTTATCGCGGACAGCTCTTGAAAATTCCAATTGTGCGGAGAAGGTCAACAACTGCAATCCCCGTTTCTCAAATTCTTTATCAACGATCTGTTCCAGTCTCTTTTCAAATACCAATGAACCACCGTCAGCCATCAGACTGTCTGTTTTATGTTTGCGACTTTCTTCTTTGATAAGATCATATATACGTGGCTCCAAAATATTATCTTCTAATGATTGCATAAAGCCATCTTTTCCCGATGGGGTGTCAGCCTTATCAATATGCTTGTTATCAAATACAATATCAATAGCCCTGTTTTTCATTACTTTATAAGAGTAAGTTGGCCGGGCTGTAAACTCTGTATTGTCGGCTGCTTTTAGTGTGACTGGATCAGAAAATTCTCCACGCTGATCGAATAGCGGAACTTGAAAAAGCTCTGTGCCTAATTCCCATGTAGATACCTTACCGGCAACGATTTTAAAATCTTCTTTCCCTTGTTTGCCGTAGTTCTCCATAAGGACACCGGCATAATTGGGAGCAACTCTTTCGCATGAAGCAAACAAAACAACGGCAAATAGTGCCACAATCAAAAAATCAATCTTTCTTTTCATTTTCTACTTTTTTAATGATATTATAAACTATAAATGCTACTGTCAGCATAATTATTGAAATTCCCAACCACGCATTTATGTGATTGAATACGCGATTGCCAATGAAGAAAGCCGATACGACAAGTACCGGCTTCCAGTATTTCTTTACAGTCTTCATTGTTATTGTTCGATAATGGCAATATCCGGTGCCAATTTACGGATCAACAATAATTGCTCGTCAATGGCCTTGTTGCGTTCTTCTTCCACTATCACTTCTGCACCAGGGGAACAAAGGGACAATCGAATATTACGCCCGTCCACATCTGCAATGATTTCCACTTCAATCTCTTCTGCAGGGCGACCTTTGAAAATCGGGACAATAAGATTGAATGAGGCCGGAAGATTGGAGTTGACAACTTGGCTGTAATTGTCAGTGCGACTACCGTTGTCTTGTCGGGAGTTTTCCACTTTTGAGTCAATGCTGGCTTTGAAGTTCTTCAAGACTGTTACCAGTTCCATGTTGTATTGTGCATCCTTGAAGAAGGCACGATTCATTTTGAAGAACTTTGAAAGCTGCACCGGTTCCCATGTCTTGCTTGTGTTAATACCAAATTCAAGAAACTTGGGATAGTATTTCAACTCACCTCTTACAGTAGCTTTATTCCTACTGTCAGTTTCATTGGTGACAAGTTTAAGTGTCATTTTCTCCCGATCAACAAGAATATAGCAACGTTTCTGATTGATCTGCTCTTTTTCAGAGATTCTTTTCAAGAGAAATTCATGAACACTTCCAATTGTTCCGGCTAATTCTACCTTATCAGGCTCTAGTACCGGTAACTCATTTTCTTCGTGAAGTTCAATAACTCTAAGGGTTGCTTCGGTCATACCCGGAGCAAAGTTCACTTGCATCTTTTCGTTTTCCATGCTGTTCTACAAATTTTTAGTTCTGTTTTTAAATGATTTGGCAGGTTTGAAATGTGGAGTATAATGCTCTGCTATGACAATAGTCTCGTTTTTGTGTATGTTACGAGCAACTTTTCGTTTATAGTGTTTGGGTGACAGTGTACCAAAACCTCTGATATAAAGAGTCTTTCCATTAGCTACTGCATTCACGGTCTCTTTTAGTGCTGCCTCTATGACAGTTCGGACTTCACAAATAGCGATACCGGTTGATTCGGCTACTTGCTTGATAAGTTCTTCTTTTCTCATGGCTTATCCCTCCGTACCAGTAGATTCAATGTCCTCGAATACAGTTTTCTGCATCTCTTGTGCTTCCATCGGACGTTCTTTAACCAAGTCACCATTACCGTTGTAATATCCAGTGGTACGAGTGCTACGTTCCATGAATTTAAAGCATTCATCCGTAATTTCCTCATAACCACGCTTTATATCGGTAAGCAACGTTTTTTTACGTTCCTTTTTAGGTTTCAGTTTGTCCTTGTATGCTTGCATGAAAGCTTTCTTTTCTTCTTCCAGTGCGGCCATGTCAAGGTCAATATTTGCCAATTCCGTTTTCCGTTCACCCATTTCTTCCTCACTGAAAGGAGAGGTATAGGTGATTCTTTCAACTGCTGCGCAATTGTCTTCCAACATTTGTCTGCGAAGCAATGGATTCTTGTCTTTAAATAGTTCTTTATCCATATCATAAAGGTTTTAAGCCATATCGGGCAGAACCGACAAATGGCTGTGGATTAGTCCTTATGTTTGCTTTGTGTATATCATCTGTCCGATGATTGAATAATCGGGGTAATCCCGTTATTTTGTCATATACAAACAGTTCAGACGATACATAACAAATAAAGCCTTTCAGTCGCTCTTTCAACCATGCGTTCTGATAGGCTCTACGTTCACGATACTCTTGGTAGCTCATTCCCTTTGGGCGAGCTGTGAGAAGGGGAGTGTAATTTCTCGCCCCCCCCCCCCGATTTAGATTTACTCTTTCCCATCAATCAAATTTTTATATTGTTCTTCTGAAACGAACTTGTCGCAGTTCTTATGCCGAGTACCATCATTTATTTTGTATGGGCTGCTCGTTTCATCCACTTCATTCATAATACCGACTACCGCATTTTCTTTGCTATTATCATCCCATACAATAACAACATCGCCGACAGTCGGGATATATTCAAGCTGTAACTTCCCAAAATTGAAGGAGTAATGTTTTTCTTCCTTCATGGCGGCAAGCATCTTTGCCTTTTCCTCTTCCGTGGCTTTACGGAATCCCTTCATGCCTCCGATACCAGCTTCGGGTGTGAGTTTTACAAAAACTCTGTCACCTTCATCATTGGAAGGAACATAGGCAACGAGACCGAAAGGCACTTTTATTGCCGGTAAAAAGGGGAGTGGTTTTTCTTCTCTAATTTCAGAAAGAATCATCATGCTGCCACCTCCACGATTTGGATTTATAATCACATCACCGGGGATGAATGTCTCACCTTCAAATTCAAATTTACCCCCCCCCATAACTTTTTGAGTAGGTTGCATACTTTCCTCTTTTACGATTTTTACCATGTGTCCTTCGGGCACTTCAACTGTTACTGTTTTCATTTTAATTTGATTTTAAATTGATTATTGTATTCTATGTATTTTTCCGGGCTGGTTGTCTCTATAATTCCATTTATTGTAGGAATGCGAAACAACTTGCCGGATTTACGAAGCTCTTTTTCAAGCTGTTTTGCCTTGTGTAAAGCAGCCAAAGAACGTGCTTCATTTTCAATCAGTTCTTTAGCCGCTGTGATACTGTTACTGATTTTTTCACATGAATCCATTACTTGACTTCTTCTGCGTATGGAGTATCGTCTTCCTCAAAATCGTCCGGTTTCTGACCTTGTGCCTTTCTCCAGTCTTCAAACATTTCATCATCCAACTGGCTCTCTGTTTCAAGAACTTTAATCATGGAATCTGAAATGCCGGTTTTGGGCAGGAATTTGAAAGCCCAGTTCACGATTGTTTTTCGAGCCATTTCTTCAAAGTCTGTGTCCCACGGAGATTGCTTGCCTTTCTTGACAGCCTCACTACGACTTTTTATTTCTTCAATACGGGCTTTGGGCATTGCATCGAATTTTACAACACCGGAAGTCAAGACTGCGAAATAGTAGCCTCCAAGAAGATCACCACGTTCTCCGAATACATTGGGTTTGTGGATGATAGTGCCGCCGGTACCTTTTGTCATACTGAACTCGTCATTGGCATAAACCAAATCCGAATAAATATCCTTTACAACTCCGGTGCGGATCAAAATATCGACTTTGCCCATGTATGAAGCTTGGAACTTCACTTTACCCTTGTACGGTACAAGGTAGCCCAATCTTAATTCAGGGTTGAGTGTCAGGCCGGTAAGAGAAACGTTTTTGATTGCTTCGACAAGATGATCGGGATATTGTCTCCCGCAGTCAATCAAATAAGGGTTGTTCAACATTGCCTGCATAGCGAAATTGACTTCACGGGCAAATTGTTGCTCTGTACCACCGGCTGCTATAAATGCTTTTTTAGGGGAAATAAAACAACTTTCCAATCCTTTCAGTTGTACTGGAAAGGCTGGTGGGGCAGAAGGAACGGGCGGTTGTGGTGTGGAAGGTGTTGGGGAGGCCGGTTCTGTTTTAGTTGGTGAAGGAGCATTGTGTTGTTCCATTCCCAAGTTCCCTTGTTGGGGGGCTTGATTCTCTGTTTTGCTCATTGTTCTTGATTATTATAAAAGTTAAACATCTTGTTCTTTTCAAATGCAGGTGTATCAGGTACCATTATTCTTCGTCCTTTGAATCCCGGCTGAATAAATATCTGTGCACCGTCAAAATCATTGTTTTGTGTACAGTAAACATGCTGGTCTAACAATTTCTTGAATGCCAATGCGCTTGCCCCCATTTTTACAATTCCGTCTTCCAAATGGAAAGCCCAGTTAGCTGCACTGACAAATACTGCGTCATAGGGAGCTGTCTTTTGTTGCATAACCCAGTAGAACTCCTTCCATACTCCAGTACGTTCATGTTCAAAAAACTGGTAGAAGGCTGCCGAAATACCGTAATGAAATTTGGCAATAGTCCGGTTAACTGTTTCTTCATGAAGATCATCAACTGCCAATGTTTTCCAGTCAACAATTTTTTTGGCCGTTTCCACATCAGGGCGATATTTGAACTTGCATCCTTCGTATTCAACGAAATGGCTGACTTCGGCTTTTCCCCATTTTAATATCTGCCTGATCTGTTTGGAGGTGTCCCGGCAATTATTAAGAAGCTCATAAACCATTGTTTCAACCAATTGTATATCTGTTGTGCTTGTCAACGTTTTACCCGGATTTGATTCTTTGGCCTCGATTAGTGCAATCTGATATTTTTGGGTGTCTCGTCCATACGGACAGCCGGTTTTAGGATTTATAGGCGGCTCAAATACAAGAAGATTGTTTCGCCACTTGTCAAGTTTTCCAGTATTAACAAGGCTTTCCATTGCATCATGGTACAGTGAACCTTTTTCAGAGGCTTCAATACTTATCTCAAATAATTCCGGGTGCAATGCCTTGTATCGGGCAAACTTTGGGGACACCATATAATCTTTAATCTGCGTACTACTTAGGAAATCTTTGAATCTTTCTCCACGGTGGTATTCTTCATTTGGCAGATCGTAAATTGTATCTTCTATATTACTCATATAATGAATTTGGAGTTTTACAAAAAAAACTCCCTACTTTCGCAAGCAAGGAGCCAATAACTAACTAAAAAACTTATTCATCACTTGTGGTTAATTACAATGCTTTTATCAATTCTTCTTTGGACGAATAGCAATTATCTTCTTTGTATGATTCTGATGACATTACATCACATTTTGGATAATAATACACATCAGTGTTCGTTTTGTTGGCATAAATACTAATTCTGTCAATTTCAAATTCATAAGCCTTACAATCTTTAATCGTCCAAAGCTTATCTCCTACATTAAATTTCGTTGTAATATCCATGTTGTTACTATTTAAAAATGTGTTCCCGTCCGCGTTCCGGTGGATTGTTGGCCGTAGCTTTTTAGCGGTGACCGCTTCTTGCGAAGCACGGGTATTACGCATATTTACAAGGTTATTCCTACTTCGTGAGGGAACCACTTATAAGTCTTGTAAGGGTTAATGCGTTTTTTTTAAAGCGATTCGCTCGCCCTTCGCCTGCGAATACTTAATGCAATTAAGGACTTGATTGCGCTTTGTTAATTTATTCAGAATACCAGCGTACGGACGCCAACCCCGTATGCTTACTGATAGACGATTTTTCAGACTGGCTTCTTCTGATACTATAAACAACTCTATTGTGTGTCTAAACAACCATTTTAAAGCTATCGGTGCATTCTCATAATTCCTACGTAAGTGTAGGCTACTCCATATATCGCTATGGGACGGGAATTATATATTCCAATATATCGTAAAGCAAATTCCATGATTTGCCGACCAAAGTCTAACTGTTTATTTTTACAACGATACGGCTTGACCATTAACCACAGCATTATATCGTTGTCAAGTTGTGACTACTTTCCATCGTCAGATTTTGTCGGAGGATAACTTGCAACCTCAAATTTCCAATATGTCAAAGAGCGTTTTGTTAGTTCCCGGAAAGACGTCCAAATCCGTCCGGGATTATTTTCTTTCCATGAATTTTCTCAAAGCTGATTTGGTAAAAATGAGATTCTTGCCATTTTTGGTGTGAGGAATATCATGTATTCGATTGTATAAGGTTTGCAACTTCCATCCGAGAAATACAGCAGCTTGTTTGGCACTCAAATACTCTTCGGTTTCAGCAGTCGCTATTTCAGTTACAGCCTTTCTCACATCATTGCGAATAAACTTGTGCAGTTCTTCTGCAATCATCTTGGCTTCTGAACGGTTCATTTCTTTATCGCTTCGATAGTTATCTGATTTTTATCTTTGTCGATAGATGTTGAATATCTTTCAACGTCTTCACGGGGATCAGTAAAAGCTAATTGATAGGCATAGCTTCTAGCATTGACGCAATCCTTATAAGAATCCAGTTGCATTACTTTGGAAGAACCAGCCTTAATGCTTAGAATGTCTTTCTTTGTCACTTTCATATTATTTTCTATTTTATACTTAAATTTTCCACAAAAAATTTGCATAAAAGAAAGCTAACAACTACATTTGCCAATGAGATATGTAGTAAGTGGCTTTTGAAGTCGCCAGCTTTCTTGTTGCTCAAACTTACACTCTTTGTTTGTTTGACGTTGCAAATATACTTCATATTTTAAGAAGTACAATAGAATACTTCATAAAATTTGTAGTATTGTTATATGTTATAAAACATGTTTTAGTGTAAATTACTGGCTTATAAAATGTTATATAAGTGAGGTTTGCGTAAAAAGAAAGCTTTTTGAAAAAAAAGTAATGTCGTTCTATTGTTATTGTAATAATTGAAGAAGTAAAAGACGATCTCATTCGGTAAGGTGCTGGATTGCTGCATAGTTAGCCCTTAGACGGTTTTCCGTTTTTGCTATATGCAGCATAAGAAATGTCTCGTTCGTATAAGTACGCCGTTCTTAGCTGGCCGGGCATTAACAAGTTACCCGACTTCCCGGATTTTTCGCTTACTTGTAGCTGTGCAGGCATCCCGGTTTCGTTTGCCTCTCAATATCGCACGCCTTTCGCAGTATTGAGTTGTAAGAGTGTAACCCTCTGTCTCTCCGCTATGCGGCCTACCGCCGATTACACAATGTGGAGAAAAAGAAAATCCGCAAATAGGTAGCAGCTATTTACGGATTTCTATATATAAACTCCAAGTAGGATGTTTAATCAATTTATGTGGTAATACTGCTACTATTACGGATGCAAATATACTACTTAATTTGTGAAGTATGCAAGAAATTGACGATAAAAAATTGAGTGATCTCTCAAAAAGGTTTTTGCAAGCAATTTCATATTGTGGTTTGAGTGGGTATAAATTAAAGAAAGACAATATTATATCCAGTGAATCAACCCTTACCAGTATAAAAAAAGGGATTCAGTTGCCAAGTAAAAAAACAATTGATGCTTTTTGTGAGAAGTATGATGTGAGCAGGGCATGGCTATATACTGGAGAAGGTTTGTTTGCAAAGACTCCATCAGGACAAATAGAACCTTCGGAGAAGGATATTAGGGATGCTCTGAAAAATGCAAGAATGCAATCAGACTCTACGATTAGTAAAGTAGCTCCTTATCTTCAAGATATTCTTGTAAAAGTAAAATATGTTCCGATGGATGCTGCGGCTTCATTTGTCGAAAGCTTATATAATACAGCTTATGAAATTGATTCTTATGGTGTCATGCCGGAAGAAGGTGAAGTACTTGATGATTCTTATATGGTCTTTCAAGTACGTGGTGACAGCATGGAGCCAACTATACCGGACGGAGCTAAAATTCTTGCTCGCAAAATAGAAGAAGGTTTGTGGGAAAGCGCGTCAGGAGTTGTGAGTATTGTATATGGGAAAACACTTTCAGTCAAGCGGATATTAAAAAACAGTCTTTTCTTGGATAATGTGCTGACTTTAAAGGCTGATAACCCCAAGCATGGCCAGTTAGATGTCGAGAGAAGAGAAATAAGGGGGATGTGGCAAGCATTACGCATAATAAGTCAAAAGATTATTTGATATGGAAGAAAGGGCTATTGACAGATTACGAAAATTTGCAAGGTATGCACGTGATAAGGGAGTTGTCAAAGGCGAGAACTCGTTTGAGGCTTATTGTGAATTATCAAATAGATACATTTATAATTCCATAAGGAACGGGAAGGGGGCTATTGGAACTGATATAATAGCTCGTATTGTAGATAAGTTCCCGGAATTGAATGTGAAATGGCTTTGTACTGGTAAGGGGAACATGATCGAAACGGATATGGATGCGAATGTCAACTACAAAGCAGCTTATGAAGGTGCGATGATGCAGATAGAAGCACTGCATAAAATTATAGAAGAAAATAAGCGGAGATGATATAAATATGATACCATTAATATATTTTTAATAAGTATTTTGTTGATTATCAGTGTAATAGTAAAATGTGTTAGTCCCGTACGCACCGCAAAGGAGAATTAAGAACATAAAAAAGCACTGATATTCAATATATCAGTGCTTTTTTATGTTCTTACCTTTGCTACACTTTAAAAAAATAGTGTGCATAATGTGCGACCAACTATTAGTAACGGCTCACCGATAAAATCATGTGGGCTTCTCAACAATTAGTATCTTTGCCCTA
>CANPJW010000008.1 GCA_947574505.1 uncultured Bacteroides sp.
CAAAAATATAAGAATGAAAAAAGGGCGACAAGATAGAATCGCGGAGACGCTTACGCTGTCATGAAGAATAGATGAAGGATATCTATAGCGATCCTTCATTGCAACTTATTTATATTCAGCAAGTAATGCGCTGATGAAGGATTTGAAGGAAATAATTCCTTCATTGTATCTTGACGTGTGGTTGAGATGGGTGCTAAAACTATCTGTCGGATAAATAGATCAATGTACTAGAATTGACAATTTCCTGATCACTATTTGCGCAAATAACTATCGCTTGTTGTCTGTATGCTTTTCGCACGTTTTACTTTTACTTTCTTGCCAAAGTCAAACTTATATATAAGGTTTAAGCACGCTCCTTGATAAGGGGGTTTATTATTTTCTTCTATTCTGCTTAGATTGTTATTGGTAATTGTGGTCAGATTTCTTCTTTTATTCAAAATAGCGTAAACTGATAAATTTATGCAGAACTTTTGATCCAGGAAATATTTGTAAAGGCCGGCATTCATATTGTATACACTGTGATATATTGTTTCGCTTCTACGTGTTCTTCTTTCTGCCATCCTTCTCCACTCTGATATGCGTAATACATTTGGTTGTTGGTATGGTTATTATAATAGTCGCCACCCCATTTCAACCTGGAATGTTTGTTGAGCAAGAAGATATAATTTATTTCTGCTTTCCATAAATCAGAAACAGTTCCGGTGTTGCTACATTTATTATCCTCTTCGTTTTTCTCCGGATACTGATAAAGATAATGGTGATTCAGTTCTTTCGTTTCATCACTTCTCAAATAATCAAGAACTGTTTGCAAAGTATTCTTTCCGTTTTTTGATTTCCAATTATAGTTCAAACTAGCCTGATATATTTTGTCATCCCCTTTCCCTTTACTATGGTAGGAAGAGGTATATTCCTTTTCTGTTTCTTGTGTTTCGGAAAAAGAAGAAGATTTTAGTGTGCTTCCAGCCTGTTTTACCATACAGTTAAGTCCGATGCTTTGCAGGGTAGTTATATCATATAACATGCTGAATGTTTCATTGATTCTTCTTATATTTTTACGGTCTATATTTTGATTTACAATATGGATATTCTGGTGGCTGTTATGGGTTATATTTTCCGTGATGTAAGGATCTCCTGCATTAGAAAGGACCAGATTGTTGTAAAAGTTCCATTTCCCAAGCCGAAGGCTTAATGGAAGGCCCAAACGTTCCCAATGACTATTTCTTTTTCTCATCTCTCCTAGCAAAGAGGGTGAACCATTGCCTCCGCCATCTGCATTTGGTGGAAATATAGGGTATGATACTCATTTCTATACTCATCAGCATGGAAAGGGCTCTCTTTATGTTAATCTTAATACGTATGGACATTATAAAAGATTGTCATGGAATCTTTATGGGAATTATCGGCCTTTCAGCTATGGTGTGAATAACAAACGGAAACATTATGGGTCTGAATCGGAACTGACGGTAACTTGGCGTGTGAACAAACATTTGGGAATTACTGGAAATATGAGGTATTTGTTGGGCACTTTGGGGTATGATTCCACTACGCACGAAGGAACTTATTACAATTTCTCATCCGGCAGGATGAAGGACCGAAGTTTCTGCTTTTCATTAGGATTCAATTATTATATGCAAGGAAAGAATTTCAAATATAGGAATAAGAAGAGTTTGCAGAGTACGGAGCAGGGGATAAAGTTGTGAAATAATTTTTGTTTGATATGTTGCAGGCACGGGATGCGTATGATATTAGAATCGCGGAAACGTTTACGAAGAGCGCATGAGGAATGCGCGAAACTTGAGAGTGTCATCTGATGTCATAGTACAGGCTACAGGGCTTCCTGAAGAAGAAATAAAAACCCTTTAATTGGATTGCAAAGGGTTTGGCCGGAAAGAATAGTTTCTATTCGTATTCGTGTTTCCGTTTCGGATTCATCGGAAACCAGCCTTTCAGCACGCGTTCGCGTTGCTCGAATATCTCCTTGATAGTCCAGAAAGAAGAGAAGGAGAAGACACCCAATAAAGAGGAAATCAGGATGTCACTGATAAGCACAGTCCCTATAATGCCTGCTATGCCCAGTACCAAAAATATCCACCAGCACCGTGTACCCCAATAATATTCGGCCTTGACCACGATGGGGTGGAAAAGACCGATTATTAAAAAGGTACAAATGCCGATGGCAATACCGCCTAAATGGTATTCATTCAGCCATTCCATTCTTTCTTAGCTTTGAATGGGTATTTCTTTTTTGATGCTCTGCTCCAGAGAGATCAGGGTCTCGGTAGCCGTAACGCCGGGAATTTCCTGAATCTTTGAGTTCAGCAAGTCCATCAAATGCTCGTTATCGCGTGAATAAAGTTTGGTCAGCATGGTATAGGGACCTGTAGTGAAGTGGCACTCCACAATTTCGGGAATCTTCTTCAGTTCTGCCACTACGTTTTTGTACATGGAACCTTTTTCCAGCTTGATTCCTACGTATGTACAGGTTCTATACCCTAAACTCTTAGGGTTCACATGATATCCTGAACCGATAATAACTCCCAAATCAATTAATCTTTGCACACGCTGGTGAATGGCTGCGCGTGAAACTCCACATTCTGCTGCGACATCTTTAAACGGGATGCGGGCATTTTGGGATATAATTTCTAGAATTTGTCTGTCGAGACTATCAATTTTCTCCATAATATACCGATTTTAATGTTATCAATCTGTAAGCAAATATAGGAATACTTTTTAATTTATCTACTATTTTGCAAGAAAAAACAGGATTTCTTTGAAAAAAAGTGCAATAAGAGGAGCTAATCACCTATTTTCTTCTCTATTTCGCCGATTTTCCCTCTTCTTTCAAATGAGAAGGTATCGCTATGTGTATCTAAATAGTTCAACAGGAATAGCGATTTTCTTAACAAATATTTTTGTTCTTCGGACTCTTTCAACAAAGCATCCTGATAGAGCAGTTCGGATAACATGTCGATGCGCGTGAGCAATTCCTCGCCACCATAGTTCTGTCCCATCTCGTTCAGTATATATTCCGCATCTTGATCATAATAGAAGGTGGAAGGATGATTGAAGTAGGCACGATAAATGCTTTGAAGTTGCAATTGCAGCTCGGGACCGTCCTTTTTATCTCTTTCTTCTACCAACTTTTCCAATGCTTCGAAAAATTGTTGAAGCAACCGCATAATGTAATCTCTTTGCAGCATGTTAATTGTCCTCTTCGTTTTTATGGGTTAGTGTTACTAATACTTTATCTATCCGGGCTCCGTCCATGTCGACTATTTCCAGTGTGAAGTCATTCCATTCCATGGATTCACCGGTCTTGGGAATGTGGCCTAGTTGTTGCAGGATGAGGCCGCTCAACGTGTTGTAATTATAATCGGGGTATAAATCCTCCATTTCGAAATGACTCAGAAAGTCATAGAAAGAACATTGGCCGTCTATCAACCAGCTTCCGTCCTTGCGGGGAACGATATCGGGGTCTTCCGAGTCACTGGGCAAGGTGCCTACCAGGGCTTCCAGAATGTCCTTCATGGTGATGATGCCTTGCAGACTGCCGAATTCATCACAGATTAATCCGTATTTGATGTTGTGCTGGCGTATTTGTTCCAATACTTTATATACATCCATGTTTTCGTGGAAGTATTGTGCCGGACGGATCACATCACGCAGATTGAATTCGCAACTGTTCAGCTTCCCGAAGAGGTCTTTCAGGTAAACTACTCCGATGATGTTGTCCAGGGTGTTTCCTTGAGTTACAGGGTAAACTTGGTACAGGTGTTGGCATACGATGTCATACAGCTGCTTGTTGTTCATGTCTATGTCAATGGATACGATGTCGCTGCGATAGGTCATGATGGTGTTGATACTGCGGTCGCCAAGAGAGAAGACGCGGTCCACAATATCCTGTTCCACTTCCTGCACTTCACCGTTCTCGGTTCCTTCGTCTATCATGGATTTGATTTCCTCTTCAGTCACTTTTTCTTCCGCTGTGTTGATATGCAGCAGGTTGAAGATAAGTGAAGTGCTTTTGGCAAGTATCCATACAAAAGGAGAGGCGATGACGGACAGCCAGTACATGGGACGTGCCAATAGCTTGGCAGCACGGGTGGAGGCACTCATGCCAATGCGTTTGGGCACCAGCTCGCCAAAGATAATAGTGAGGTAAGTGACCAGGATGACAATCAGGGTTTGAGCCAATAAATAGGCATATGTGGCGGGTACGCCGGCGTCAGTCAGTATGTTCCCAAAATCGGTGGCCAGCACGTCGCCGGAGTAAATACCGGTCAATATACCAATCAGGGTGATTCCGATTTGGATGGTGGATAAAAACTTGTCCGGGTCATTGGCAAGCTTTAAAGCGATACGCGCTGTAGAGCTTCCATGACGGATATCATTGGACAAACTACTTTTACGCGCTGAGATCAGGGCGATTTCGGACATGGCGAATACCCCGTTTAATAAGATAAGTGCGATAATAATGGCAATTTCCATGTAAGAATTTACGTTTTGTTTTGCTAACAAATGTACTAAGAATTGTGTTTTCTCTTTCTTCTTTTAGATTTAATTAATGAATTATCTGTCATTTGCGCTATCTTTGCGGTGTCTATACTTAGAAAGGAGTAATTATGCATCCGTTGGAACTATTCAAATATTGTCCGAAGTGTGGTTCGCCGCACTTTGAAGTGAACAATGAGAAATCAAAGCGTTGTGCCGATTGTGGCTTTGTGTATTATTTTAATTCCAGTGCCGCTACTGTAGCTTTTATCTTGAATGATAAGAATGAGTTGTTGGTGTGCCGCAGGGGAAAAGAACCGGCGAAGGGAACATTGGACCTGTCCGGCGGGTTTATTGATATGCATGAGACCGGCGAGGAAGGTGTGGCACGCGAGGTGTTGGAAGAAACCGGTTTGCAGGTGGAGGAGGCTGTTTATCAGTTCTCATTGCCCAACACTTATCTTTATTCAGGATTTCTGGTACATACATTGGATCTGTTCTTTCTTTGTAAAGTGAAAGATACCAGCCGGATAAAGGCGATGGATGATGTGGCGGAGTCTTTCTGGCTTCCCTTGAATGAAGTGAATCCCGAAGAATTCGGGCTGGATTCTGTGCGTGAAGGAGTCCGGCGTTTTTTGAAAGAACATAAACTTTAATGATAAGATATGAAAAGAAAAACCTTATTGATGGCCGCATTGATGGGAGGCTGTTCCTTGCAGGGAATGGCGCAGCAGATCACTCCCAAGGATGTGGCAGGTGACAAGGAATATAACCGGGTATGCCGGGAATATGAGTTGAAAGGTGGGGACAGCATGGAGCTGTTACAGGCTTATCTGGACAAATATCCTGATTCCCGCCATAAAAACAGGGTGCTGTCACTGATTGCCTCTGCTTATTTTATGGAGGGAAAATACAAGGAGGCCATTGCCCTGTTCCGGTCGTGTGATCTGGAGGCTTTGCCTGATAAGGAAAGAGATGATTGTGCCATGCGTCTGGCCACCTCTTATTTGAAAGAAGACAATCTGCGTGAAGCGGCTGTATGGTTTACCTTGCTGAAAGAGGTAAGCCCATTATATCAGGATGACGCTGTCTATAATCTGGCTTATATTGATTATGTGGAGAAACGCTATGACAAGGCGCTGAAAAGTTTCCAGTCTTTGCAGAATGATGCCGTATATGCAGCATTGGTTCCTTATTATATAGGAGAGATTTATTTGGTGAAAGGAAATTATCAGCAGGCCCGTACTGTGGCAAAAGCGTATCTGGAGCAATATCCGGCTAAAAAGGATGTTCCTCAGATGGAACGGATTTGGGGAGAGGCTTGTTTCGGATTGAATGATTACCAAGCGGCGATACCTCCTTTGGAAAGATACCGTGAAAGTGTTTCCCACCCGCAACGTAAGCCTTTGTATGAACTCGGTATGAGTTATTATTATACTGGTGTTTATTCCAAGGCTGCCGCTACTTTGGGGGAAATGGCTTCGGTACATGATGCCTTGTCACAGAATGCTTATCTACACATGGGGCTGGCTTATTTGAACTTGAAGGAGAGGAACAGGGCACGCATGGCATTCGAGCAGGCTGCCAATTTCAGTTTTGATCCGAAAGTAAAGGAACAGGCTCTTTATAATTATGCTTTGTGTATTCATGAAACCTCTTATTCTCCATTTGCCGAATCGGTAACCGTGTTTGAGCGTTTTCTGAATGAGTTCCCGAATTCACCTTATACGGAGCGTGTCAATGATTATTTGATAGAGGTGTATATGAATAACCGCAGTTATGAAGCTGCTTTAAAATCTATAGCAAAGATTGAGCATCCGGGCACACGCATTATGGAGGCCAAGCAGAAGATTTTGTTCCGGCTGGGCACACAGGCATTTGCGAATGCCCGTTTCCAGGAGGCTCTGGAGTTCTTCAACCAATCGCTTGCTGTGGGGCAATACAATCAGGCGACAAAGGCGGACGCTTATTTCTGGAGGGGGGAATCCAATTATCGTCTGGACCGTTTTCCGCAGGCGGGTAACGATTACCGCTTGTATCTGGAATTTGCCACCAGCAAGAACGGACAGGAATATGGTTTGGCGCTCTATAACTTGGGATATACTTATTTCAAACAGAAAAATTATGGAAATGCGGGCACTTGGTTTACCCGTTTTGTGGACAGGGGAAGTATCAATGAACGCACCATGCAGGCAGATGCCTATAACCGCATAGGTGACTGCAACTTCTATGACCGCCGTTTTGAGCAGGCTCGTCAGGATTATGCCCGTGCGGTGGAGATTGATCCGTCACTGGGGGATTACTCTTTGTATCAGGAGGCGTTTGTGCGTGGTTTGCAACGTGATTACAATGGAAAAGTGCAGACGTTGAACCGCTTGATTTCGGATTATCCGGAATCACAATACATGGATGATGCCCTTTACGAGCAGGGACGTGCTTTTGTGCAGATGGAGGATAATGCCAATGCCATTGCCCGTTTTAATATTCTGGTGAAGAAATTTCCGGAGAGCAATGTCGCACGGCGGGCGGCTAACGAGATCGGTTTGCTATACTATCAGGATGACAAGTATCCTGAAGCCATCCAGGCTTATAAGCAGGTCATAGCCGGTTATCCGGGCAGTGAGGAGGCGCGTTTGGCGCAGCGTGACTTGAAATCGATCTATATTGATTTGAATAAGGTGGATGAGTATGCCAATTTTGCTTCAACTATCCCCGGCGGTGCCAACTTTGATGTGAATGAGCGTGACTCATTGACCTATGTGGCTGCCGAAAGGGTATATATGCGGGGTGAGGTCGCCGAGGCCCGCAACAGCTTTACCCGTTATTTACAGACTTTCCCCGAAGGTGCTTTCAGTCTGAATGCCAACTATTATATCGGTTTGATAGACTATAATCAGAAAGCCTATGAAAGTGCAGCCCGGCATTTGGATAAAGTATTGGAATATCCCAACAACAAATATTCTGAAGATGCCATGTTGATGGGGGCCGAAATGGCTTATACGGCGAAGGATTATGAAAAAGCCTTGCATATTTACAAGCAATTGAAAGATAAAGCCGCTTCTATGGAGCGTCGCCGGCTTGCAAAAACCGGAATGTTACGCAGTGCGCATATGCTGGGAAATGAGGAAGAGATTATCTTTGCCGCAACAGATTTGCTGGCCGATACTAAACTGGCGCCGGAATTGTCTAACGAGGCACATTATTACCGTGCAAAAGCTTATTTGGATGCCGGCAAGACGGATGGAGCTATGGAAGATTTGAAGGTCTTGGCGAAAGACACCCGTAATGTATATGGAGCGGAGGCCAAATATAAAGTCGCCCAGATTTACTTTGACGGCGGACAAACGGATAAGGCGGAGCAGGAGGTGCTGAATTACATTGAGGTAAGTACACCGCATACCTATTGGCTGGCACGCAGCTTTGTGTTATTGGCTGATGTGTATATGAAGTTGGGGCGTAACTTGGATGCTAAACAATATTTGCTTTCATTGAAGCAGAACTATCAGGCCGATGATGATATTGCCGGAATGATTGAAAGCAGACTGGAGAAATTGAAAACAGAGAATTAAAAATTAAAAAATAAGTGCTGAATATGATAAGTAAGAAATTGTCAATTGTTCATTGTCAATTGTCCATTATATTGGCTTTTTTGCCTCTGTCTGTTGCATATGCGCAGCAAGATAGTACGTTGAACCGCACTGTGGTGGTAGAGAATGAGTATAATCCCAATATCATGGATGCCTCAAAGATTAATGTCCTGCCTAGGGTGGAGGAGCCGGCTGTAATGAAGAAAGGCATAGAATATGCTACAGCCTTGCGCCCTGTTTCGGCCTGGACGTATGAAAGTATGTCTCCTATAACCCGTGAATGGGCTATGAACCGCGCGAAACGTGGATATGTCCGTGCCGGATATGGAAATTATGGGAATGTGGATTTTAAGGCTGGGTATCTGTGGGATATCACCGGAAAGGACCGTCTGAAAGTCGGGGTATCTCTGGATGGCATGAACGGAAAGCTGAAGCATTGGAATGCTGAGGATTGGAAATCACGTTTTTATTCTACTGAGTTCCGTTTGGACTATTCTCATGATTTCAGCAAGGTAACTTTGAATTTAGGTGGCGGCCTGCAATCACAAGTGTTTAACTATATGCCTGATTCCGAAATGCATACGGCTTCTGCCAGAGCTACTGATAAACAGCATCATACTTTAGGCGATTTTCACATAGGTGTTTCTTCCAGAGATGAATCGCTTCCTTTGCAATTCACTTTGCAGACCGGATTGAAGTATTTTGGTATCAAATATCCGCTGGATTATTCAGGCAATGCATCTACAGGTAAGGAGAAGATTGTCCACACTGAAGGAGATGTATGGGGCAAGCTGGATAATGAGCAACGGGTAGGCATCCGTTTCGAGATGGATAACCTGTTTTATTCTTCGGACAGTTTAATGGGCAACTATACTTCACTGGGTTTGAATCCTTATTATATGTTGGAAAGTGATGACTGGCGGGTCCGTGTCGGTGCTCATGTGGATTGGCAGTCGGGAGAGGACAGTGGTATTGATGTGTCTCCTGACGTGAAAGCCGAATACTTGTTCTCGGAGAGTTATGTGCTTTATTTACATGCGCTGGGAGGGCGTGAACTGAATGATTATCGCCGGTTGAATGCTTTTTCACCTTATTGGTCTTTAAACGCCCGGATGCCTTCTACCTATGTGCCACTGAATGCTACATTGGGTTTTAAAGCATCTCCGGTAAATGGTTTGTGGTTTAATGTCTTTGGTGGATATCGGATCAGTAAAGATGAGTTGTTTTGCAATCTGGTGGATGCGGACGGGTATTATTTTACTCATTTCTTGCAGGATAAAGCGAAAACCGCGTATGGAGGTGCTGAATTGAAATACGGTTATAAGGACTGGTTTGACGCTTCATTGAAAGGTACATTTTATAGCTGGAAGACAGACAATGAAAATGAAGAGCTGTATTTAGTGACCAAGCCCAAGTTTGAATTGAATTTCTATGCTGAGGCTAAGGTTTTTGAAGGATTGAAGGTTAATTTGGGCTATGAATATGTACAGCGGAAAGAATATGTGATAGAAGAAGGGAATAGCAGCAAGGATTTTGGTTTGGGCAATATCAGCAATTTGAGTGTGGGAGCCAGTTATACTTTCCTGAAAGATCTGTCTGTTTTTGGGCGTGTGAATAATCTGTTGAATAAACAATATTATTATGAGTACGGCTATCCTGCTGAAAAACTGAATGTTCTAGCCGGGCTTTCTTTGGCTTTTTAGTTAAATAGGCACTCGGAAAGGACTTTTTTAAGAAAAAAAAGCAGAAACATACCTTATTATATAGGTGTGCTTCTGCTTTTTTTCTACTTTTGCCCCAAAATAAAATGGAATACATAGTATTATGCAAAAAAATCTAGTAATAGTTGAGTCACCCGCCAAGGCTAAAACCATTGAGAAATTCTTGGGCAATGATTATAAAGTCCTTTCCAGTTACGGGCATATCCGGGATTTGAAAAAGAAGGAGTTTAGTATCGATGTAGAGAATGGGTTTGAGCCGACTTACGAGATACCGGCAGATAAAAAGAAATTGGTAGCCGAATTGAAAGCGGAGGCAAAGAAAGCTGATATGGTATGGCTTGCATCCGATGAGGACCGTGAAGGAGAAGCTATTTCATGGCACTTGTTTGAAGTCTTGGGGCTGGACCCTGAGAAGACCAAGCGCATTGTATTCCACGAGATAACCAAAACAGCGATACTAAAGGCCATCGAAAATCCGCGTGACATTGATGTGAATCTGGTAAATGCCCAGCAGGCACGCCGTATTCTGGATAGAATTGTAGGTTTTGAACTCTCACCGGTATTGTGGAAGAAGGTAAAGCCTGCTCTTTCTGCCGGACGTGTGCAATCTGTTGCCGTTCGTTTGATTGTGGAACGTGAACGTGAGGTGCATGCTTTTGTCAGTGAGCCGTCTTATCGCGTTACAGCAGTGTTTGAAGTACCTGATGTCGATGGAAATGAAGTTGAAGTGAAAGCGGAATTGTCCAACCGTTTCAAGACCAAGGAAGAAGCACAGGCTTTCCTTGAAACTTGTAAGGATGCGCAGTTCTCTATTGAAGATATAACAACCCGCCCTGTGAAGAAATCGCCGGCGGCACCGTTTACTACTTCTACGTTGCAGCAGGAAGCTGCCCGTAAGTTGGGATTTACAGTAGCGCAGACCATGATGGTGGCACAGCGTCTGTATGAAAACGGACAAATTACCTATATGCGTACGGATTCGGTGAACCTTTCGGACCTGGCTTTGAATACCAGCAAGCAGACTATCTTGTCCCTGATGGGAGAAAGATACGTCAAAGTCCGTAAGTTTGCCACCAAGACTAAAGGAGCACAGGAAGCGCATGAGGCTATCCGTCCTACCTATATGGAGAATGAAACGGTGAACGGAACCGGTCAGGAACAGAAATTGTATGAACTGATCTGGAAACGTACCATCGCTTCACAGATGGCAGATGCGGAGCTGGAGAAAACAACGGCTACTATTGTAATCAGCAACAGTAGCGAGAAATTTATCGCTACCGGCGAGGTGATTACTTTTGACGGTTTCCTGCGTGTATACAAGGAATCATACGATGATGACAATGAGCAGGAAGACGAGGGCCGTCTGTTGCCGCCTCTGAGCAAAGGGGAAAAACTGATAAGAAAAGAAATCCTGGCGACTCAGCGCTTTACCCAATGTCCGCCCCGTTATACGGAAGCCAGCCTGGTACGCAAACTGGAAGAGTTGGGCATCGGTCGTCCATCTACATATGCACCTACCATTTCTACTGTGCAGCAACGCGGTTATGTAGAAAAAGGAAACAGTGAAGGTGTGAAACGCCCGTATGATATCTTGAAACTGAAAGGCGGCAAGATTACGGAAACTACCAAGACAGAGATGACGGGAAATGAAAAGGCCAAGTTGTTGCCTACTGATACCGGTATCGTGGTAAACGATTTCCTGATGGAATACTTTCCTGAAATCATGGACTTTAACTTTACAGCGAATGTGGAGAAAGAGTTCGATGAAGTGGCGGAAGGAGAAAAGGAATGGACTGGCATGATGGACAGTTTCTATAAAGGCTTCCATCCGTTGGTAGATAAGACCATTCACTCTAAGACTGAGCATAAGGTGGGTGAAAGGGTATTGGGAACAGATCCTGTAAGCGGTAAGCCGGTATCGGTTAAGATCGGTCGTTTCGGTCCGGTTATTCAGATTGGTACTGCCGATGATGAGGAAAAACCGCGTTTTGCGCAGTTGACAAAGGGATTGTCGATGGAAACCATTACGTTGGAAGAAGCATTGGATGCGTTCAAGCTTCCCCGTACGTTGGGGGATTATGACGGCCATACGGTAACGGTAGGAGTAGGGCGTTTCGGACCATACGTGCGCTATGACAAACTGTTTGTTTCTATTCCTAAAGGAACGGATCCGATGGAGATTTCTTTGGATGAGGCGGTAGAGTTGATCAAGAATAAGATAGAAGCGCAGGAGAAGAAGTTTATTAAAGTATTCGATGCTGACCCTGATATGCAGGTCTTGAACGGACGTTACGGCCCATACATCAGTTATCAGAAAAAGAATTATAAGATTCCTGAGAATGTAGAACCGGCAGATTTAAGTCTGGAGGCTTGTTTTAAGGTGATTGAATTGCAGAAAAGCAAGGCGGAAACGCGTAAAACGAAAGCGGCTTCAAGAAACAGGGGAACCGTGAATATGGAAGAGGAGTCCGAAAAGCCCGAAGAATCCGCAAAAAGTAAGGCGGCTTCCAAGGTAAAGGGCACTGCAAAAGCAAAAAAATGACACGTATATTTTTAATAGGATATATGGGCGCGGGCAAAACGACTCTAGGTAAGGCGTTTGCCCGTGAAATGAGTCTGAATTTCATTGATTTGGACTGGTTTATCGAGGAACGTTTCCATAAAACCGTTCAACAGCTGTTCTTGGAACGCGGAGAAGACGGATTCCGGGAACTGGAACGGAAAATGTTGCACGAAGTGGCCGAGTTTGAAGATGTGGTTGTTTCGACCGGTGGAGGAACACCTTGTTTTTTTGATAACATGGAGTATATGAATGATTGCGGTGATACGGTGTTTCTGGATGTGGAACCTGCCGTATTGTTCCGCCGTCTGAGAGTGGCCAAGCAGCAACGTCCATTGTTAGCAAATAAAAGTGATGAGGAACTGATGGATTTTATCTGTGAGGCGTTACAGAAAAGACATCCGTTTTATTCAAAGGCGAAACATCTGTTTAAGGCTGATGAGCTGGAGGATAAAAGACAAATTCAAGCCTCTGTTGACAGCTTGAGAAAGAAATTGAATAAATAATTATATATAGTAAAATACACACTCTTTGTACAGAAGAAGAAATGAGAAAATGGCGTATTGAAGATTCGGAAGAACTCTACAACATAACAGGGTGGGGAACTTCGTACTTTGGTATCAATGACAAAGGTCATGTAGTGGTAACTCCTCGTAAGGACGGCGTTGAGGTCGATTTGAAAGAGTTGGTCGATGAGTTGCAATTGCGGGATGTGGCAGCTCCTATGCTGGTCCGTTTTCCGGATATTCTGGATAATCGTATTGAAAAAATCGCGAACTGCTTTAAGCAGGCATCTGATGAGTATGGGTATAAGGCCCAGAATTTTATCATTTATCCTATCAAGGTAAATCAGATGCGTCCTGTAGTGGAAGAAATCATCAGTCATGGAAAGAAATTCAATTTGGGACTGGAAGCCGGTTCCAAACCTGAACTTCATGCGGTGATAGCTGTGAATACAGATTCGGATTCATTGATTATCTGTAACGGATATAAGGACGAAAGTTATATCGAGCTGGCTCTGCTGGCACAGAAGATGGGGAAACGCATTTTCTTGGTAGTGGAGAAAATGAATGAATTACGCCTGATAGCCAAAATGGCAAAGCAGCTGAATGTGCGTCCTAACATAGGTATCCGCATTAAGCTGGCTTCTTCGGGAAGTGGTAAATGGGAAGATAGCGGAGGAGATGCCAGTAAGTTTGGCTTGACATCCAGTGAATTGCTGGAAGCGCTTGATTTTCTGGAAAAGAAAGACATGAAGGACTGTCTGAAACTGATTCATTTTCATATAGGCAGCCAGGTGACTAAAATACGCCGTATCAAGACAGCTCTGCGTGAGGCATCGCAATTCTATGTGCAGTTGCATGTGATGGGATTTAATGTGGAATTTGTGGATATCGGCGGCGGTTTGGGTGTGGATTACGACGGAACTCGTTCTGCCAATAGTGAAAGCAGTGTGAACTACTCTATTCAGGAGTATGTGAATGACTCTATCTCTACACTGGTGGATGCCAGTGACAAGAATGGAATTCCTCATCCGAATATTATTACCGAAAGCGGACGTTCACTGACCGCCCATCACTCCGTGCTGATTTTCGAGGTGCTGGAAACGGCGACTCTGCCCGAAATGGATGAGGATTTCGAAGTGGGTGAAAATGATCATGAACTGGTACATGAACTTTATGAGATATGGGATAATCTGAATCAGAGCCGTATGGTGGAGGCTTGGCACGATGCACAGCAGATACGTGAGGAAGCACTTGATTTATTCAGCCACGGTATTGTGGATTTGAAGACCCGTGCCCAGATAGAGCGTCTGTACTGGTCGGTGACCCGTGAGATCAATCAGATTGCTTCGGGGCTGAAACATGCGCCCGATGAGTTCCGCAAACTGGACAAACTGCTGGCTGATAAATATTTTTGTAATTTCTCGTTGTTCCAGTCGTTGCCGGACTCGTGGGCGATAGATCAGATATTCCCTATCATGCCTATCCAGCGTCTGGATGAGAAGCCCGACAGAAATGCTACCTTGCAGGATATCACTTGTGATTCGGATGGAAAGATTGCCAATTTTATCTCTACCCGTTATGTATCGCATGACCTGCCGGTACATTCGTTGAAGGGAAAAGACGCTTATTATATAGGTGTATTTTTGGTTGGTGCTTATCAGGAGATTCTGGGTGATATGCACAATTTGTTTGGAGATACCAATGCGGTGCATGTTACGGTGGATGACAAAGGGTATTCTATTGATCAGGTAATTGATGGTGAAACGGTGGCCGAGGTTTTGGATTATGTACAATATAACCCGAAGAAACTGGTGCGTACACTGGAAACCTGGGTGACCAAATCAGTGAAGGAAGGAAGAATTTCTGTAGAGGAAGGAAAAGAATTCCTCTCTAATTATCGTTCCGGGTTGTACGGATATACTTATTTGGAATAATAGTATGAAAGAGAAACTGACTATCATAAAAGTAGGTGGAAAAATTGTAGAGGAAGAGTCTACACTTAATCAGTTGTTGGCTGATTTCTCTGCTATAGAAGGTTATAAGTTGTTGGTACACGGTGGCGGGCGCTCTGCTACCAGACTGGCGGCACAACTAGGGATTGAAAGCAAGATGGTGAATGGCCGCCGCATTACGGATGCAGAAACGCTGAAAGTGGTAACCATGGTATATGGCGGACTGGTGAACAAGAATATTGTAGCCGGCCTTCAGGCAAAAGGTGTGAATGCCATTGGACTGACCGGAGCCGATATGAATGTGATCCGTTCGGTAAAGCGTCCGGTAAAAGACGTGGACTATGGCTTTGTTGGTGATGTGGAGAAAGTAAATGCCGGTTTCCTGGCGACATTGATCCGTCAGGGCATTGTGCCTGTTATGGCTCCATTGACCCATGACGGTAAAGGAAGCATGCTGAATACCAATGCTGATACCATTGCCGGAGAAACCGCCAAAGCATTGGCGTCCTTGTTTGATGTGACATTGGTTTATTGCTTTGAGAAAAAGGGCGTATTGCGTGACGAAAATGATGATGACAGTGTAATTCCTGTCATTACTCCTGAAGAGTTTAAAGAATTTGTAGCGCAAGGCATTATTCAAGGAGGGATGATTCCCAAGCTGGAAAATTCTTTTTCTGCCATTGATGCAGGAGTCAGTCAGGTGGTAATAACCTTAGCATCAGCCATTAATGAAGGAAGTGGAACCGTAATCAAAAAATAATTCAAAAAAAACAGGCGGGTGAGTGTAACTTTAGTGTAACTCACCCGTCATTATTACAGAGCAATGCGAGAGATCAGTTTCCGAAACGATATTCTGCCCCTGAAAGACAAACTCTACAGGTTGGCGCTTCGTATTACGCTGAATAGTGCTGAAGCGGAGGATGTGGTGCAGGATACGATGATCAGGGTATGGAACAAGCGGGATGAATGGCCGCAGTTTGAATCCATCGAGGCATATTGCCTGACCATTGCTCGTAACTTGGCAATTGACCGCAGCCAGAAGATGGAAGCACAGAATTTGCAACTGACCTCTGAAGTGCGGGAGATGCCTGATACATTGACGCCTTATGACCGGTTGGCGCAGAACGAACAAATGCAGTTGGTTCACCGTCTGGTCAATGAGCTTCCCGAAAGACAGCGTACAATTATGCAGTTGAGGGATGTGGAAGGAAAGAGTTATAAAGAGATTGCAGATATTCTGCAGATTACGGAAGAACAGGTGAAAGTAACCCTTTTCCGTGCCCGGCAGAAGATAAAACAAAGATACACTGAAATAGAGGATTATGGATTATAAATATATTGAACAGCTTTTGGAACGTTATTGGAATTGCGAAACTTCATTGGAAGAAGAGCAAATACTACGTTCATTCTTTCGTCAGAAGGAAGTGCCTGCTCATTTACTCCGTTACAAGCAGTTGTTTGCTTATCAGGATGTGGAGAAGGAGAAAGGTTTGGGCGATGATTTTGATACCAGAATCCTGACCCGGATAGAAAGACCGGTGGTAAAAGCGCAACGTCTGACTATGCGTACGCGCTTTATGCCTCTGTTTAAAGCGGCTGCAATGATTGCCGTGTTGTTTCTTATGGGTACAGTGATGCAACACGCTATGGAAGGCGGTGATAGTGATACGGTATCGGTACACGATGAGTATCAGGATTCTACTACCGATCCCCAAGTGGCATACGAACCTGTATTGCCTACAGATACGGTGACAAAGATTACCGCTGAGGATACCGGTACAGGGACAGGGAAAACAAATTAGAACATTTTCATTTGCTTTTATATAAATATGATAGTTAGTGCTTATTAAAACAACTTTTTAATTCGAGGCTGTGAAGTTTCAATTCTCTCAAATTTTAAATTAACTAACTAAATAATTTTAAAAAGGATTACCGCGTGAGCAGTAATCCTTTTTTGCTTGGTAGATAATTTAATGTAAAGAGAGAGTTATGAAATGAGTTATTTGCTCTTAACGCTTCCGATTCCGGATTTTTTTAGTCCGGTAACCCGAGGGTCACCGTAGTAGTTTACACTTCCTACTCCCTGGGCACTGATATTTATCGTCCCGGATGCATAACAAGAAACACTTCCCACACCGTTTTGTTCAACTACCACATCAGAAACAATCATGTCTTTTGCTTTCAGGCTGCCTACTCCTTCCAAATAATATGTCGCATGACCGGCCTGCCCCTTTAAATTGATACTTCCTACTCCTTCTTGGGATACTTTGATGGAACGTGCCATTAATGCATTTGCTTCAATACTCCCCACACCTTCGGCACTGATAGAAAGATCTGTTACTTTCACGCTGTCTTTCAGATAAATACTTCCTACACCTCTTTGCTTGATATTGCATAAAACCGGACTGGTAATTGAGATATTGATTTTTGAACTTTTGAAGTTTTTGAATTTGTCTTTATCCATACTGATACTCAGCGTACTGTCTTTGACCATGACAATGAGTTGGGGGATGTAATTATCCGGACCGTCGGCTTCTACTTTGGTCGCATTCCCTTGAGTAAAGACAATGTTGGCAGGTGCTTTGTTCTCTATCTTATTGAAAGGAGTTACGCTATATTTTTTGGTCATTTTACTCTTGCTGGGTTTCGGGCCTGATGATATGTGGAAACAGCCTGTCATCATTGTGATTGTCAGAAAAAGACTGAAAAAATAAATAGTTTTTGTTCTCATGGTAATATATATATTTAATTGGTTTCTGTTAATTAGACGGTGAAGATTCCTGGAAAGTTGCAAATCTCTGCCTTTTTTTATTGGAAAGCTGTATCTTTGTATCCGTATGGCAACTAAAAGAGTACTTCCGGATAAAGATTTTGACCGTATTATAGTGCGTACACACAAGCTGGCGCGTAATGTTACTATGCGGGTAAAGCCCGACGGACTGCATGTTACTGTTCCTCCTTATAGTTTAAGCAGCAAAGTGCTGGAGGTGGTGGAGCAATACAGGCAACGTCTGTTGGAGGACTGGAGGAAAGTGAGCAAGAAACCGATTGATCTAAATTTTCGTATTCACACTCCCTGTTTCCGTTTATGGCTGGAGCAAGGTAACTTTACTTGCTTTTCCGTACGTTTTACCGAGGAGGGAGTCAAGATTATCTGTCCGAGGAATGTGGATTTTTCTTTACCTGAAGTACAAAGGCTGGTACGTAATGCCATCATCCGTGCCATGAAGAAAAATGCACAAGAGTATCTGCCATCTCTTTTATCTGCCTTGTCCGAACAGTATCATTTGCCATTTAAACGTGTGAAGATTACCGGCAGCAAGGGAAGATGGGGAAGTTGTTCGGGGACAGGCAGTATCAATCTTTCCTGTTATTTGATGTTGTTGCCTCCCCATTTGATGGACTATGTACTGTTACACGAATTGTCTCATACCAAGGAAATGAATCACGGTCCTCGTTTTTGGGAATTGCTGGATAGTATGACAGGAGGGAGAGCTCGTGCCTTGCGTGCGGAGTTACGCAGATTTAATACTGATTTTTAGAACCATTAAATAGAATTACAATGAAAAACAGATTTTTAAGCATGCTTATTGGGGCTGTCTTGTTCGTTCTTTCAGCAGCGGCCGAAAATTATCCTTATCGGAGTGATGTGCTTTGGGTAACTGTACCCGATCATGCCGACTGGTTGTACAAGACAGGCGAGAAAGCGAAGATTGAGGTTCAGTTCTATAAATATGGTATTCCGCAAGATGGTGTGGAGGTTTTATATGAGCTGGGAGGCGACATGATGCCTTCGGATACCAAGGGAACTGTAAAACTGAAGAATGGAAAAGCGGTTATTTCTATGGGGACAATGAAAGAGCCCGGTTTTCGTGATTGTCGTCTGACGGCTAAACTAGGAGGTAAAACTTATTCCCACCATATCAAAGTCGGCTTCTCTCCTGAGAAGCTTCAACCCTATACCCAGTTGCCTTCTGATTTTAATGAATTCTGGAATAAGACTAAGGCGGAAGCAGCCCAGTTCCCTCTGACTTATACTAAAGAGTACGTAGAGAAATATTCTACGGACAAAATAGACTGTTACTTGATCAGACTTCAGCTGAATAAGCAGAACCAGTGTATTTATGGTTATCTGTTCTATCCTAAGGCGGAAGGAAAGTATCCGGTAGTGCTTTGTCCTCCGGGGGCCGGTATCAAGACGATCAAAGGGCCTATGAGGCATAAATATTATGCGGAAGAAGGCTGTATCCGCTTTGAGATAGAAATCCACGGCTTGAATCCGGAGCTGGATGAGGACACTTTCGGCGAAATAAGCCGCGCTTTCAGTAGTCGGGAAAACGGTTATTTGGTAAACGGCTTGGATAGCCGTGAAAATTATTATATGAAACGGGTTTATCTGGCTTGCGTCCGCAGCATTGATTTGCTGACTTCATTACCTGAATGGGATGGTAAAAATGTTATTGTGCAAGGGGGGAGCCAAGGGGGAGCTTTGGCTTTGATTACGGCAGGACTTGACAAGCGTGTTACGGCATGTGTGGCAAACCATCCCGCTTTAAGTGATATGGCAGGTTACAAAGCCGGCCGTGCCGGGGGATATCCTCATCTTTTTAAGAATACGGTAGATATGGATACACCTGCCAAGATGAAGACCCTTGCATATTATGATGTGGTGAATTTTGCCAAACAGATTACTGTTCCTGTTTATATGACATGGGGATTTAATGACAATACTTGTCCTCCTACTACCAGTTACATTGTCTATAATGTACTGAACTGTCCGAAAGAGGCGTTGATTACTCCAGTCAACGAGCACTGGACTTCTGAAGACACAGAATACGGGCATTTGCTTTGGATAAAGAAACACTTGAAATAAATCGATGGAAATAGATGTTTTTAAGATTATAATTGCTATATTTGTTTAGCATAGTGTAGCAACTATCTGTATTTTGATGTTGAACCCTTAAATCGCAAACAGATATGACTGACCTCACCATTCTAATCGCTGTTATTGCATTGGCATTGTGGCCGCTTGCATTTTTAGTTCTTCGCATCCGTCATGAGCGTAAAAAACGTAGAGACCGTTTGGACCGTATGACAAAGGAAGACTTGGAGGATATCGGTACGGAAGAGCTGGTTATAGCTGTGCTCAAAAAGATAGGCTGTCAGCCGGAAACCAATGAGGAAGGACATATTGTCTTTAAATATCAAGGTGATGATTTTTATATTGCGGTGGAGGATGAGGCCCGGTTCATCATGATATGGAATCCGTGGTGGGCGTCTATCAGTATGGATAATCCGGCTTTACCTTACTTAAAAGAGATTGTCAATCTGGTCAATGTGGATTCGTTGGTGACCACTGTCTTTACGGCGGATGAGGATGAGAAAAACGTGGGGCTTCATTCCAAATGTCATACGGTCTTTACTCCCAAAGAAGGCCAATTGGACGAATATCTGAAAGCTATGCTCGATCATTTCTTTGTTACTCACGATGCTATCAAGCAAAATTTGCAGCAACTGGGTAGTGCCGCTTCGGAAAGTGTTAATAAGGAACGGACAAAGGTGAAAGGATTTGCTGCTTATAAAGAGAACAGTACGCCACTGTCTTCTGTCGAAGAAGAGAAAAAATAAGGAATGTTTTCATTCGTTCCGGCTTTTATGAAAGTTGCTTTGATGTATGGTTCAAAGCAACTTTATTTGTGTTTATACTTATGCTAAATCCTTTTTCTCTTAGGTATTTTTTTTCTTATCTTTAAGTTCTTTCTTCTTGAAATCCTGAAGTTCAACAAGAAGGAAGATAAGGTGGAGGGCATGTTTGACAAATGCCTGTTCGTTCTGCGTAATCTATCTTCCCTTCTTGAGCGTCTGTGTGCGTTGCGGAGCCGTGTATTCGATCGTTTTTTCGAGGCTGCCGAGATTGCGAAATTCACCTCTAGGGAGTTTGGTGAACATTGGGAAAATTTGAAGAGCTTCCGTGATTGGTATAGCGTAATGTCTACCCAATTGAAGAAAGGACGTGAGGAGGACCTTAAAGAGGGACTCGAAACAGGTCTTTAGGAAGGATTTGAAACAGGTCGTAAGGAAGAATGCTAAAAATGAAACAGGTCGGTATTGCATCTGATGTAAATTGCCCAAGTTACCGGTTTATCGGCTCAGGAAATAATGTTTCTTTAAGTTTTTTTCTGGAGAAATTGACTTCGTAAAGTGATTAAGTTGGCTTGATGCTTGAAACTTGTTGACCGATTTCCGTTCAAAGAGTTTGTTCAAATTATTTCGGTGAATCTTTTTTAAGGAGAGAATCTCTTTTTTGTGATAGTAATCAATTGATTAACAATTGATTGTTTCCTTCTTTTATATATACTTATTTGTATATCTCTTACCAAGAGATATACATTTTCTGTGCAAAAATAAGCAAAGTTTTGAGAACTAATACATTTTTGGCAAAAAAAATAGGAATTTATATAAAAAATAAGCTTCCAAGTCCATTTTTATACTCCTTTATCCTATTTGAAATAGGATATAATATGTTGATATATTGTTCATTAGTTACTTTCTATAGATCTCTTGGTAAGAGATCTATAGAAAATGTCGTTTTTAAGTTCCTTTATTATATGATAAAGTATGTCTTTGAAGCGATGAGAATGAATGAAATTAACATAGAGCAGATGGAATATCTATTTCTAAGACGTAAACGAAGTAGTGCCGTTTCCGAGCGGCAGAAGAACTTGCTTTTCAAGGCCGCCCAGCGGCATTGGGAGGAGGAGTTTGTCGGCAAGGAAGCGAATATTCGTAAAGTGGACTGTCGTATATATAAAGCTATATTGTACCAGCTTGAGATACGTCAGATATTCCTTGACACTTCGCTTTCGCTGAAAAAACTGAGCGATTTGCTTGAAACAAACCAGACCTACCTGAGTAATGTAGTAAACAAATACTTTGGCTGTAACTTGAAGGAGCTTGTGAACGGCTATCGTGTGGAATATGCCAAGGAGCTTCTTAGTTTCGGTCGTTGTGCATTGAATGACTTGCCTCGTAGTTGCGGTTTCGCTTCTAAAAGCGCTTTCTATTCAGCTTTCAGTAAGGTTGCGGGTGTGTCACCTTTGTCTTATCAGTCACGGGAAAGGAGGAAACGGGAACTACAGGTAATAAACGAACTAAGATATTAATAATGAGATTAATATGTATAATCAATTTTAGTTTTTTAAATTTATAAATTTAAAGTTTTTCTATTATGAACAAAAAGTTTTTAAGTGCAATCCTGTTCGGAGCCTTGATGGTTTCGTCAACGGGAACATTTGTGTCTTGTAAAGACTATGATGATGACATTGACAACATCAACAAAGAGTTGTCGACTCTTAAAGGAGATCTGAGTGCTTTACAGGCAAAAGTAAATGAAGGCAAATGGATTACAAGTTTGGCTCCAACTACTGGTGGTTTTACCGTAACTTTTTCGGATAACACTTCTTATACCATTACGAATGGTAAAGATGGTGCTGCTGGTGCTGATGCTGTGAAATGGGAGATTGGTACTGACGGTTTCTGGTATAAGAATGATGTAAAGACCGAGTATCAGGCTGTTGGTCAAGCTGGCGAAGCTGGTGTTGCTGGTGTATCTCCTTATATCGGTGAAAACGGTAACTGGTTTGCTTATAACACCGAGACAAAAGAAGTGGAAGATACAGGTATCTCTGCTGCCGGAACCAGTACCTACGTGGTGAAGAATGGTGATAACTATGAATTGCATGTGTATAACCAGACTACCGGGGAATATGAGTCAATCGTTCTTCCTGCTACTGCCGCTGCAGCTGCTTTGAACGTGGTGTTTATGCCGACATATAGTGATATGCAGACTAAAGTAGTTGCTATCAATATTCCTGTTGGTGACGAGCTTAACGATAAGAACCATTTGTGGGATAATAATGTTTCATTGACTAACGATATTGTTTTCAACTATCGTGTTTCTCCTGCAAGCATTGATTTGGCAAAAGCAAATATTGGTTTCTTGGTAAATGAAGTACAGTCAAGAGCTGCAGGTTCTATCTTAGATGTTGCTGACAAATCGTTTGCTGATGGTGTTTTGACTGTAAAAGCTAAGGCTGGTGAAGCATTCTCTTTGAAGAATAAGAAATATGCCGTGGCTTTGCAGGTTCAGAATGATGCGCAAACTGCACTCTCTACTTATCATTTGCTTACATCTCAAACAATCGATCGTAGAAACTTGACAGTATTCGAAGCTCGTAAGGATGATAATGGAGATGAATCCTATATGAATTGGAGTACCATTATTCCGATGAACCTTTTATATACAGGTGAACTGAATGTTGCTGATACTTTAAGTGTTGGCGACTACACTTCTTATAATTCATACAAAGATTTGAGAAAATACGGTTTTGCTCCTTACTACGAAGTAGCTAAGAAAGCTGGTGAAGACAAAGGCAATTATTTCACTGTAGAAAATGGTGTTATCAAAACGAATGGACAAATTTCTTCTGTAGGTCATAATTGTACTTTCATTGTATCTGTATATGATAAGAAAGACGGATATAAATTGGCTGAAAAAGAATTGACTGTATCGTCAGTTGAGAAGATTGCTACTACTAAGACTTATACTAAATCTGAAACTCATGAATTAACTCTTGAATCAAAAGATTATAGATTCAAGTTTGATATGAATGATGTATATAATACATTGGGCATGTCTTCTCAAACTTTCTGGAATGCAGGATATTCTTCTAAATATTATATTTGGGATGCAGATAGAAGTGAATATGTACCAACAAGCAAGGGTGTTATTTCTGCTGGCTCAGCATATGAAAACAATGAAAACTTCTTGTATGTAGATGTTAAGAATATCTTGACTAAGGAGCAGCTTGGCAAGTACAAAGTAGTATTTAAAATTGGTAATACAGGTGCAGAAGTTGTTTATGAGGTTAAGGTAGTATATCCTGAAGTAACTTTGGTTAAAGACAATGATTACTGGAAAGACGGTTATATGATTAATGCCGGTAAACTTGTAGGTTCTAATTATGTCATGTCTGGTGACTTACGTCGCGGATATAAGAATAAAGACCTTGATTTGGTATTTGAAACAGTAGCTGGTGAAACTCGTACAGATTTTGATTTGACTAACAATATCCTGACCTATACAGGATCTTGCAATGATAAAGAAGGTAACCGTATCAACATTTCTAAGATCGATCCGGTTGATGTAATGGTATTTGTTCTGATTAATGGCCAGAAGATTGACAATGGTACTAAGATCCAGGTTAAGTTTGCTGACCCGTTGAAGAATATCACTTTGAAGAAAGATGCCAAGTTTGAAACTACAGACAAGAAGAATCCTGCCGATAAATTGCAGTTGAATTCTGCAATCAACTTGGTAAGCATTGCTGGTGAAAAAGTAATTGAAAACGGTACGATGGATGCTACTATTGCCGGTTACTATAATGCTCAGGCAGCTAAGTTCGAAGTATCGGAAGAGGATGCTGCTAAGGGAGCTAGTGTAAATGCTACAACGGGTGAATTTACATGGCAGAATGATGGTGTAGCTTTGACAGCCAACAAGACTATCAATGTGAAAGTTACGGTTACATACACTTGGGGTGTTGCGGTTGGTACAATTCCTGTAACTGTAAAATCTAACCTCTAATCTGAATTTAGATGATTAAAAAATAATCATACTATAAAGTAAAAGTCCGCTTCTCCTTCGTGAGAAGCAACTTCTACCCAAAGTAGAAATTATAAATTCTTTCAAGCGGGGAAAGCATACGTATCCGGCAACGGGCGTTTCTTTCCCCGCTTTTTTTAAAGGAAATGACTCTGAAGAATAGTTTGTTTCTTTCCCGCTTAGAGTCTGTTCATTGAATTTGTAATCAATAAATTGTATATACCATGAATAAAATAGAAGAGATAAAGAAAAAAATCAGGGATTTGAAGTTAAAGCAGAAGATGACAACTGGGCGTTTGGAATGGAACGATATACAGAGAGAAATAGACATTTTGAATAATGAGTTAAAGCAACTAGAAACAGACAAACCACAATATGGAAAATAGATTATACTTGTACAACTTAGGTATAAAGACATTTGGCGGCTTTGCAACACTGGGTGGGGTTATACAGGCTTTGCAACTATTTACGCAGCCTGATCTTGATATTAAATCAATTTTGCTTTCGTTTCCTGCGTGGGTAGTATATGTATTTGTATGCCTGACTATTATTTTTGCTATGTTGAGGGAACGGTACAAATCGATGAGTCAAAGGGTGGAAGTATTGAATGTTAAATTGAACGAGCAAGATGCAATGATTCGTTCATTGCAGGAAATGATGAAAATTGTGCCATTCAAAGGACGCTTTTTCTTGACCACAGAGTATTTATACAATGAATTGGGGGAATATATACAGAATAACATTGATATTGATTCAATAGAGATAAAGAATACAATAGAAAAAAGAGGTATGGGAAACAAGAGAGATTCCTTTGTCCGATTAAATATAAGAGGTGTTGTTTCGCATAAAATCAGTACATTCCAACTGCTGGTGGCAGGTGATACCATTGTTAACTTTGAAGATATAAACATACAAGCGTTCGAGCGTGTTGGTGGGAAGCAGAAAAAATTATGTGCAAGAATTGCTGATAACGGACAGGATTCTTTGTTGAAGCAGGTTGTTGTTTCTTATGGCAAAGTAAAAAGTCCCGGTAGTATTGTTGATTTGATGATTGAATGGTGCTGGCCTAATATGTTGAATATTACAGATTGCGACTATACTACATTGCCTAATTTTTTGGCAGGTACGGTGAAACATCTGAAAATGTCTTTGGAATGTAAAGAAGATATAGGTTTTAAATCGGCAAGTATATATAAATATAAAGTCGGTATGGATAAGGCCCAGTTGATTTTGGACGTTGATATGTCCGAAATCACAGATACGATATCTTATGAAGAAGATAATCCGTTAATGAATTCTACTTATATATTGTATTACGAAGTTGCCAGATGATTGGAAATCTGAAAAAATATATAGATAAGGCATCTTTTATGGAACATATAGATGCCAAGCTGCGGCAGAATGAACCTATGATTATAGATTCATTCGTCAGTAATAAATGTAATCTGAAATGTAGGCATTGTTATTTTGGAGATGCCCGGCCCATATCAGAGTCGGTTTCTTTGGCAAGATGGAGAAGTTTTCTTGATGAAGCTATTGGAATGGGTATGAAACATTTTCATTTTTCGGGTAAAGAATCTTTTTTGGATAATAGAATCTTTGATATCCTGAATCTTTTAGCGGAATATAAGGAAGATAGGAGAATATTTTATGGAGTTGTTTCAAATGGAATGAGTATGGATATTCAGGGGTATGACGAAGTTCTTGCAACCAACATCTCATACCTTGAAATTAGTCTTGAGGGCTCTGGAAAATACAATGATTTGATAAGGGGTGAGAATGGATACAATACGGTTTATGAGTTGATTGAAAATGTGGAGCATCGAGATAAAATAAACATTACTTCTACTATTTTTGATGATAATGGAGCTGATTTATTATCCATGTTGCTTGCATATTGGAAATTAGGAGTTGATAAATTTAATTTTGCTCCTATCATGTATTATTCACCATTTGAAATGAAACCATTGAAAAGTTTGTCGTGTGAATCCTTGCTTGGTTTTGTTTCGCTCTGTCTTGATTTTATGAATAATGATAACAGTCCGGATGCTATTGATATAAGGATTTGTATGACGAAAGCAATGGCGTATGAACTGTTTCTGAAAGAAAATATATTAACCGGAAAAATAGAGGAATATATATACAGAGGCAATAAAATGAAATATCAGAGGGGGAATAAGGTGTTGGAGTTTAGTTATCCTTTACTCAGCATTCCATTCCTTAATGAATTGGTCGTTACTCATGATGGTTACATTATATCCTGTGCAGATGATATTCATTATAAGTATCTTGATAAGATCGCTTTACCGAACGTGAATATAGTAAAAAACAGTTTTGCAGAAATATTGCAAGCGAGAAACGAATTTATTTTGTGTTATTTAGACAAAGAATTATCTTAATATACTAAATGTTTATAATTATGAAGACACAAGAATTGGTAGATGTTCGGGTGGGTGAAAGCACTCAGCCGGATTACGGTTATGAATTGAGTGATAGGTGTATAATAACGAAAAGTTCAAATGCTGTCGCTAGCGGAGCAGGAAGCAAAGGCTTGTTTTCGTATAAAAGTACTAAACTGAAAAGTGCTGAATGTAAAATCAATCAGAGTTTACGGGATGTTGATAATGGAGCAGGAAGCAAAGGTTTGTTTAGTGTGAATGTTGATTAGTAAGCATGGCTTTGTAGAGAGGTTTGTTTGTTCTTTTTAACTTCTGAACGTGAAGCTAAAATGTTTGACCTCTTTTGCATGTGGCAACAATAAATTGACATAAAGCAAGTAATCATTCCTTTTCTTATAAAAGTGTGCTAAAAACACTTATATCTGAAAACATAACAATTATTTTTGTACGTTTTTTAATTAATGGATTGTTTTTATTCAGGTATGAAGAAGAGTTTGACGGCTTTGGCGTTCGGCACATTGGGATTGGGCATTGCCGAGTTTGTAATGATGGGCATTTTGCCCGATGTAGCGAAGGACTTGCATATAAGTATTCCGCAAGCAGGACATTTTATTTCGGCTTATGCACTAGGTGTGTGCGTAGGAGCACCGGGGATGGTTTTGGTGGCTCGTACCCGTCCGCTGAAACATATTCTGTTAGGTTTGATGGTTATTTATATTTGTGGTAATTTGTGTGCTGCCGCTTCAGTGAATTATTGGATGATGTTGATGATGCGTTTTATTTCCGGATTGCCTCATGGCGCCTTCTTTGGGGTTGGTTCCATTGTGGCGGAAAGAGTGGCTGATAAAGGAAAAAGTTCGCAGGCAGTGGCATTGATGGTGTCGGGTATGACGATTGCCAATCTTTTTGGTGTACCTTTGGGTACGTTCATGAGTAATATAATGTCTTGGCGTATTCCTTTTCTCTTTAATGGAGTATGGGGACTGATTACTTTGTTCTATATTTGGAAATGGGTTCCTTCACTGCCTGCTTTGCCAGATACAGGTTTGAAAGGACAGTTCCGTTTTTTGAAGAATCTGGCTCCATGGTTGTTGATATTTACGACCATGTTCGGAAACGGAGGCATCTTTTGTTGGTATAGTTATGTTACTCCTTTGATGACGCACGTGGCAGGTTTCAGTGAAAACAGCATGACTTTTATTATGGTGTTGGCAGGTCTTAGCATGACTGTAGGAAACTTGATGGGTGGAAAGTTTTCTGATCAGTATGGGGCTGCCCGTGTGGTAAAATATACACAGGTTATTATGGCTTCCGGTTTGCTTGCCATTTTCTTTGCGGCTTCTGTTTCTTGGTTGGCAGTAATATTGATGTGTATATGTACGGCAGGATTATTTGCTGTTTCGGCTCCACAACAATTATTGTTACTCCGGAATTCACGCGGAGGAGAAATGATGGGAGCGGCCTGTGTGCAAGTCGCTTTTAATTTGGGCAATGCCATTGGTGCTTATGCCGGTGGGCTACCCATAGATGCCGGATTGGGTTATCGGTATCCGGCTTTGGTGGGTGTCTTTATCGTATTGATCGGCTTTGTCGCTGTTTCCCTTTATTCCAAAAGGGAATCGGCTTCTCTTTCCAAGATATAAATTACATCTCCACTCTTTTTAACCTCTACCCGGCTACCTTCCGGATTCAGGTTGAAAGGTGTGGTCTTGTCTGTTTTGTTATCTACGACCATCAGTACATTATCTTCGGCAAAGCGTTTTATCTCCACTTTCAGGTTGGCGTCGGGCATGGTTTGGTCCAGTAGCAGACTGTCATTTAGATATACCGCTATACTGTCTCCGGCAAAACTGTTAGTCAGTTCTATGTTGTAGACTCCTTCATAAGTCTGTACTTTGTCAGCCTTGCGTTGGAAACGGAAGGACATATACAAAAAAATGATAATAACGGCAAAGACTCCAAAAGCCAGCATACCGTTACCTATCATGAACTGCTTGTTCGTATTTAAACTGTTTTTATCCATAGTGTTATAAGTTTCTGCAAAACTACAATTTTTTAATAGAATATTTTGTAGCACTGGTAGATAATTTGTATCTTTGCACCGAAACGGATGAATGGTGGGGCTTGATTAAGCCCTTTTTTTGTTCTTAATAGTGAATAAATGATAGATAAAAATGTAGTAACCCGGATTGTTGACGAGTGGCTGGAAGGTAAAGATTACTTTTTGGTAGATGTCACGGTGAGCCCGGATGACAAAATTGTGGTAGAAATTGACCATGCCGAGGGAGTATGGATTGACGATTGTGTAGAACTTAGCCGCTATATTGAGTCTAAACTGGACCGTGAAGAAGAGGATTATGAACTGGAAGTGGGTTCGGCCGGTATAGGACAACCTTTCAAGGTATTGCAACAGTACTTGATACACATTGGTAAGGAGGTGGAAATCCTGACTAAAGAGGGAAAGAAGCTGGAAGGTGTATTGAAGGATGCAAATGAAGAGAACTTTACCGTAACCATTGAAAAGAAAGTGAAACCGGAAGGAGCCAAACGCCCCAAACTGGTAGAGGAGAATATTACTTTTGCATATGATGAGATAAAATACACTAAATACTTAATTAGTTTTAAATAATTATGGCCAAAAAAGAAGAAACAATCAGCTTGATTGATACATTTTCGGAATTTAAGGAATTAAAGAATATTGATAGAACAACTATGGTGAGTGTACTCGAAGAGTCTTTCCGTAGTGTGATCGCGAAAATGTTTGGCACTGATGAAAATTACGACGTTATTGTGAACCCTGACAAGGGAGATTTTGAAATATGGCGTAACCGTGAAGTTGTAGCAGATGAGGATTTGACGAATCCCAATATGCAGATCTCATTGACTGAGGCACAGAAAATTGATGCGTCTTATGAGGTGGGTGAGGAAGTGACCGATGAAGTAATCTTTGCCAAGTTTGGCCGCCGTGCCATTCTGAACTTGCGTCAGACACTGGCATCGAAGATTTTAGAACTGGAGAAAGATAGCTTGTATAATAAATATATTGATAGGGTGGGTACTGTAATCAGTGCGGAAGTCTATCAGATATGGAAGAAAGAAATGTTGTTGCTGGATGATGAAGGCAACGAACTGCTTTTGCCCAAGACTGAACAGATTCCGAGTGATTTCTACCGTAAAGGCGAAACTGCCCGTGCCGTAGTGGCCCGTGTAGATAATAAAAATAATAATCCGAAGATTATTCTGAGCCGTACTTCACCTGTGTTCTTGCAACGCCTGTTTGAAATGGAAGTACCCGAAATCAATGACGGGTTGATCACTATCAAGAAGATTGCGCGCATTCCCGGAGAACGTGCTAAGATAGCAGTTGAGTCGTATGACGACCGTATAGACCCGGTAGGTGCCTGCGTAGGTGTAAAAGGATCACGTATCCACGGTATTGTGCGCGAGTTGCGTAATGAAAATATCGACGTGATCAACTATACTTCTAACATTCAGTTGTTCATTCAGCGTGCGTTGAGTCCGGCTAAGATTTCTTCTATTGTGTTGCACGAAGAGGAGAAAAAAGCAGAAGTATATCTGAAACCGGAAGAAGTGTCTTTGGCAATCGGTAAGGGGGGAATGAATATCAAACTCGCCAGTATGCTTACCGAATATACGATTGATGTGTACCGCGAATTGGATGAGAGCGCGATGGATGAGGATATCTACCTTGATGAATTCAAGGATGAAATTGATGAGTGGGTTATCACAGCCATCAAGAATATTGGATTGGATACAGCCAAGGCTGTATTGAATGCTCCGCGCGAGATGTTGATAGAAAAAGCGGACCTGGAAGAAAACACGGTTGATGACGTGTTGAGAGTTTTAAGAGCTGAATTTGAAGAGTAACTCTTCAGTCCCGGCTCGTAGTTAATAATTAAAAAACGAGTATGACGATTAGACTGAACAAAGTAACAAGAGATTTAAATGTAGGAATAACGACGGTAGTTGAATTCTTGCAGAAGAAGGGCTATACCATTGAGGCTAGTCCTAATGCGAAAATTACCGAAGAACAATATGCTGTACTTGTGAAAGAGTTCAGCACAGATAAAAATTTAAAAATAGAGTCTGAAAAATTTAGTCAGGAAAGACAGAACAAGGACCGCAACAAAGCTTCTATCTCTATCGAAGGTTTTGAATCTAAGAAAGAGAAAGAAGAGGTGGTGAAAACTGTTATTCCTGAAGAGGCACGCCCCAAACTGAAGCAAGTGGGTAAAATAGATCTGGACAATTTGAACAAGAAAACTGCGCCAAAGGTTGTAGAACCAGTTGCGAAAGTTATTGAACAAACTCCGAAAGCAGAACCCGTGGTGGAAAAGGTGGTTGAGAGGAAGGAAACTCCCCAACCCGAGAAGGAAACGCCGAAGCCTGTGGTGGTAGAGGAAAAGAAACCGGAACCTGCTCCTCAACCTGCTCCTGCTCCAGTTCTGGAAGAGAAGAAAGAGCCTAAAATTGAAAAGACGGAAGAAAAGACACCCCAGGTGAAAGAGATGGAAAAAGAAACACCCGAAGCAGCACCCGTTCAGGAAAAAGAAGAAGACGATGTATTTAAAATTCGTCCTACTGAATTTAAATCGAAAATTAATGTAGTAGGTCAGATTGATCTGGCTGCATTGAATCAGTCTACCCGTCCGAAAAAGAAATCGAAGGAAGAAAAACGGAAAGAGAGAGAAGAGAAAGATAAGCAGCGTCAGGAACAGCGTAAACTGATGAAGGATGCTATTATCAAAGAAATCCGTAAGGGAGACGATAAGATTTCTAAAAACTCGGTTAACGATGATGCTGCAAAGAAGAAAAAACGCAATAGAATAAATAAGGAACGTGTGGATATAAATGCTGCCGGTACAACAAATGCTGGAGGAGCATCTAATAATAACCAACGTAACGATAACGCTAACAGACCGAATAGGAACAATAACTCCAAACCTAATGGCAATAACAATCAGGGTGGAGGCAAATTTAATAAAGACCGTTTCAAGAAACCTGTTGTAAAAGCGGAAGTTAGTGATGAAGATGTGGCAAAGCAGGTTAAGGAAACATTGGCACGTCTGACTAACAAGACTAAGAACAAGGCTGCCAAGTATCGTAAGGAGAAACGTGAAAATGTTCAGAACCGCCTGATGGAACAGGAGGAGATGGAACAGGAAGATAGCAAAATATTGAAACTGACCGAGTTCGTTACTGCGAACGAACTGGCAAGTATGATGGATATTCCTGTTACTCAGGTTATCGCTACTTGTATGAGTATCGGTATCATGGTCTCTATCAATCAGCGTCTGGATGCCGAGACAATCAACCTGGTAGCGGAAGAATTCGGATACAAGACAGAATATGTAAGTGCTGAGGTAGCACAGGCTATTACAGAAGAGGAAGATAACGAAGAAGATTTGCAGCCGCGTGCTCCGATTGTGACAGTAATGGGACATGTTGATCATGGTAAGACTTCATTACTGGACTATATTCGTAAAGCAAATGTAATTGCCGGTGAGGCAGGTGGTATCACCCAGCATATCGGTGCTTACAATGTGAAATTGGAAGACGGACGTCATATTACATTCTTGGATACTCCGGGTCACGAGGCATTTACCGCCATGCGTGCCCGTGGTGCGAAAGTGACGGATATTGCTATTATTATTGTAGCTGCCGATGATAATGTGATGCCGCAGACCAAAGAGGCGATTAATCATGCTATGGCTGCCGGTGTGCCTATCGTATTTGCTATTAATAAGGTGGATAAGCCGCACGCCAATCCGGATAAGATTAAGGAAGAACTGGCTGCCATGAACTTCCTGGTGGAAGAGTGGGGTGGTAAGTATCAGTCGCAAGATATTTCGGCAAAGAAAGGTACAGGTGTACACGATTTGTTGGAAAAAGTATTGCTGGAAGCTGAAATGTTGGATTTGAAGGCTAATCCCGACCGCAAGGCAACCGGTTCTATCATTGAATCGTCCTTGGACAAGGGACGCGGTTATGTGGCTACTATGTTGGTGGCAAACGGTACGCTGAAAATGGGCGATATAGTCTTGGCTGGTACTAGTTATGGTAAGGTGAAAGCCATGTTTAATGAACGTAACCAGCGCATCAAGGAGGCCGGTCCTTCCGAACCGGTATTGATTCTGGGACTGAACGGTGCTCCTGCGGCAGGTGATACTTTCCATGTGATTGATACGGAACAAGAGGCTCGTGACATTGCCAACAAGCGTGAACAGTTGCAGCGTGAGCAGGGCTTGCGTACTCAGAAACTGCTGACATTGGATGAAGTGGGCCGTCGTTTGGCTTTGGGTGATTTCCATGAGCTGAATGTGATTGTTAAAGGTGACGTGGACGGTTCTGTCGAAGCGTTGAGCGACTCATTGATAAAACTGTCTACAGAACAGGTACAGGTTAATGTGATCCACAAAGGTGTCGGTCAGATTTCCGAGTCGGATGTGACTTTGGCTGCTGCATCAGATGCGATTATTGTAGGTTTCCAGGTTCGTCCTTCAAGTTCTGCCGGCAAACTGGCTGAGCAGGAGGGGGTGGATATCCGCAAATATTCTGTTATCTATGATGCGATTGAAGAAGTGAAGGCTGCTATGGAAGGTATGCTGGCACCTACTTTGAAGGAACAGATTACTGCAACCATCGAAGTGCGTGAAGTCTTCAATATTACCAAGGTCGGTTTGGTTGCCGGTGCTATGGTGAAGACAGGTAAGGTGAAACGTTCTGATAAGGCACGCTTGATTCGTGATGGTATTGTAGTCTTTACCGGTGCTATCAATGCTTTGAAGCGTTTCAAGGATGATGTGAAAGAAGTAGGTACTAACTTTGAATGTGGTATCAGTCTGACAAACTGTAACGATATCAAGGTCGGTGATATTATTGAAGCTTACGAAGAAGTAGAGGTTAAACAGACTTTGTAATACACTGAAGTCTGAGAATATAGATGGTAATGTCATCCTGAGCATAGCGAAGGATCTGGCACCTCGCCCAGCGCGTGGGCTGGCAGATTCTTCGCTTTGTTCAGAATGGCATTACTGCTTTTTGTAATAACGATAAAGATGGCGACAATAGATATTATTATATTGGCTATGATTGGTGTGGGTGTCATTATGGGATTAATAAAAGGATTTGTGAAGCAGATGGCGTCTATTGTAGGGTTGATAGCCGGATTGCTGATGGCTCGTGCCTTGTTTGGCATTGTTGCCGAAAGGTTGGCGCCGGTTCTAGGTACTTCGACGACTGTAGCACAGGTCTTGGCTTTTATATTGATCTGGATAGCTGTACCTTTAGGTTTTGCGTTCGTCGCCTCTTTGTTGACAAAAGCATTGGATGCTGTGCACCTGGGATGGCTGAACCGTTGGTTAGGCAGCGGATTGGGAGCATTGAAGTATATGATACTGATAGGGTTAGCTATTCATGTGATAGAATATATAGATCCGAACAATGAGATGATCAGTGCAACAAAAAAGAAGGAATCAGTGTTATATTATTCTATGAGGGACTTGTCCGGTATCTTTTTTCCGGTATTTAAGAATGTAACAGAACAATTAATAGAAATATAAGATAGATATGCAAGAAGAACCCAATAAATATGTGAAAGAACTGACGCAGGAGAAGTACAAATATGGCTTCACCACAGAAGTTCACACAGATATTATAGAAAGGGGATTGAATGAGGATGTTATCCGCTTGATTTCTGCAAAGAAGAACGAGCCGGAGTGGTTGCTGGAGTTTCGCCTGAAAGCATACCGCTACTGGTTGACCATGGAGATGCCTGCATGGGCACACCTCACTATCCCTGAAATAGATTATCAGGCTATATCCTATTATGCGGACCCTACAAAGAAAAAAGAAGGACCGAAAAGTATGGATGAGGTAGATCCTGAGTTGATTAAAACTTTCAATAAATTAGGTATTCCTTTGGAGGAGCAAATGGCGTTGAGCGGTATGGCAGTAGATGCTGTCATGGACTCTGTATCCGTCAAGACTACATTTAAAGAAACCTTGTTGGAAAAAGGGATTATTTTTTGTTCGTTCAGTGAAGCGGTGCGTGAGCATCCCGATTTGGTGAAGAAATATCTGGGTTCGGTGGTCGGGCCGCGGGATAATTTCTTTGCAGCCTTGAACTCGGCAGTATTCAGTGACGGATCGTTTGTATATATTCCGAAAGGAGTGCGTTGTCCTATGGAACTCTCCACTTATTTCCGTATCAATGCAGCCAATACCGGTCAGTTTGAGCGTACACTGATTGTTGCGGATGATGATAGTTATGTTTCTTATCTGGAAGGATGTACGGCCCCTATGCGGGATGAGAACCAATTACATGCGGCCATAGTGGAGATTGTGGTGCACGACCGTGCGGAAGTGAAATATTCTACCGTACAGAACTGGTATCCGGGAGATGCCGAAGGCAAAGGAGGAGTATATAACTTTGTGACAAAACGCGGTCATTGCAAAGGAGTGGATAGCAAATTGAGTTGGACACAGGTGGAAACCGGATCGGCCATTACTTGGAAATATCCCAGTTGTATCCTGAGTGGAGATAATTCTACTGCTGAATTCTATTCGGTGGCAGTAACGAATAACTATCAGCAGGCTGATACGGGGACTAAAATGATTCATTTAGGCAGAAATACCCGTAGTACCATTGTTAGTAAAGGAATCAGTGCCGGAAAGAGCCAGAACTCTTATCGTGGTCTGGTACGTGTGGCTCAGAAAGCAGACAATGCCCGTAATTACAGTCAGTGTGACTCTTTGTTGCTGGGGAGCCAGTGTGGTGCTCATACATTCCCATATATGGATATTCATAACGAGACAGCTGTGGTGGAACATGAGGCGACAACCAGCAAGATCAGCGAAGACCAGTTGTTTTATTGCAATCAGCGCGGTATTCCTACAGAAGATGCTATTGGGTTGATTGTCAATGGATATGCAAAAGAAGTACTGAATAAACTTCCAATGGAGTTTGCGGTGGAGGCACAGAAACTGCTGGCTATTTCTCTAGAGGGAAGTGTAGGATAAATGAAGAACTAAGAATTTAATAGAATTATGTTAGAGATAAAAGACTTACATGCCAGTGTCAATGGCAAAGAAATATTGAAAGGTATTAATCTAAGCATAAAGAAAGGTGAAGTTCATGCTATTATGGGACCCAACGGTTCCGGAAAGAGTACCCTTTCGTCTGTGTTGGTAGGCAATCCGGCTTTTGAGGTAACGAAAGGTTCGGTGACTTTTGAAGGAAAAGATTTGTTGGCTTTGAGTCCTGAGGATCGCAGTCATGAAGGTCTGTTTTTGTCTTTCCAATATCCGGTGGAGATTCCCGGAGTCAGTATGGTGAACTTTATGCGTGCGGCGGTAAACGAGCAGCGTAAATATAAAGGCCTCCCTGCATTGACAGCCAGTGAGTTCTTGAAGCTGATGCGCGAGAAGCGGGCTGTGGTGGAATTGGATAATAAATTGGCAAACCGTTCGGTAAACGAGGGATTCAGCGGTGGTGAGAAGAAGCGCAATGAGATCTTCCAGATGGCTATGCTGGAACCTAAGTTGAGCATTTTGGATGAAACGGATTCCGGTCTTGATATTGATGCGTTGCGTATTGTAGCCGAGGGTGTGAACAAACTGAAAACTCCCGAAACAAGTTGTATCGTCATTACGCACTATCAACGGTTGCTGGATTATATCAAACCCGATATTGTACATGTATTGTATAAAGGACGTATTGTGAAGACTGCGGGTCCCGAATTGGCTTTGGAACTGGAAGAGCGTGGTTACGACTGGATAAAAGCCGAGTTGGGAGAATAATAATTTGATGCCTAAAGAAGAAAGTGATTATGAGAGCAGAACAACAATATATTGATCTCTTTTCTCAATGTGAGGCGATGATTTGCCGGCATAGTGCCGAGGTGCTGAACGCTCCCCGTGCGCAAGCTTTCGCAGATTTCGAAAAATTAGGTTTCCCTACCCGCAAACAGGAGAAGTATAAATATACGGATGTGAGCAAGTTGTTCGAGCCGGATTATGGTTTGAATTTGAACAGACTCGACATTCCGGTGAATCCGTATGAAGTGTTCAAGTGCGATGTACCTAATATGAGTACCGCTCTTTATTTTGTAGTAAACGATGCTTTTTATCGTAAGGCTTTGCCGAAGGCACAATTGCCGGAAGGAGTGTTGCTTGGCAGCTTGAAAGAGCTGTCTGAACAATATCCGGCTTTGGTCAAGCAGTATTATGGCAAGTTGGCAGATACTTCCAAGGATGGTGTGACCGCCTTCAATACTACTTTTGCCCAGGATGGCTTTATGCTGTATGTGCCGAAAGGCGTGGTGGTGGACAAACCCATTCAACTGGTGAACATATTGCGTGCTGATGTTAATTTTATGGTGAACCGCCGTGTGCTGGTTGTGCTGGAAGAAGGTGCGCAGGCTCGTCTGTTGATTTGTGATCATGCCATGGATAATGTAAATTTCCTTTCTACTCAGGTTATTGAGGTCTTTGCAAAAGAAAATGCTACTTTCGATCTTTATGAACTGGAAGAAACCCATACCAGCACAGTGCGTTTCAGTAACCTCTATGTGAACCAGGAGGCAGACAGTAATGTGCTTTTGAATGGTATGACTTTGCATAACGGTACTACGCGTAATACAACTGAAGTAACTTTGGCCGGACGTGGAGCTGAGATCAATTTGTGTGGTATGGTCATTGCCGATAAGAATGAACAGGTGGACAATCATACTTTCATTGACCACAAGGTTGCTGATTGCACTAGTAATGAGCTGTTTAAATATGTATTGGATGATCAGGCGACAGGTGCGTTTGCCGGAAAAGTATTGGTACGTGAAGGAGCACAACATACTAATTCCCAACAAACCAACCGCAACCTCTGTGCTACTCGTGATGCCCATATGTACACTCAGCCGCAACTGGAAATTTATGCGGATGACGTAAAATGCTCTCACGGAGCTACTGTCGGTCAGCTGGATGAAAATGCGTTGTTCTATATGCAACAGCGTGGTATCAGTCTGAAGGAAGCACGTTTATTGCTTATGTTTGCTTTTGTCAATGAAGTAATAGATACGATCCGCCTGGATGCATTGAAAGACCGTTTGCATCTGTTGGTGGAAAAACGTTTCCGTGGTGAGTTGAATAAATGTCAGGGATGTGCGATATGTAAATAAGACGCCATGTACGATATACAAAAAATAAGAGAAGATTTTCCGATATTAGATCGGGAGGTGTATGGAAAGCCGCTTATTTATCTGGATAATGGGGCTACCACTCAGAAACCGCGCCAAGTGGTTGAAGCCATAACCGATGAATATTATTCGGTCAATGCCAATGTGCATCGTGGTGTGCATTTCCTGTCTCAGCAGGCTACCGAGTTGCATGAAGCTTCTCGTGAGACTGTACGTCGTTTTATCAATGCACGCAGTAGCAATGAAATCGTGTTTACACGGGGCACGACGGAGAGTATCAACCTGTTGGCTTCTTCTTTTGCCGACAGTCAGATGAAGGAAGGCGATGAAGTGATTGTTTCTGTCATGGAGCATCACAGCAATATTGTACCTTGGCAGTTACAGGCTGCGCGTAAAGGAATCGTGCTGAAAGTGATTCCCATGAATGACAGGGGAGAACTGTTGTTGGATGAATATGAGAAACTCTTTTCGGAACGGACCAAGCTGGTGAGTTTCGCTCATGTAAGTAATGTGTTGGGCACTGTCAATCCGGCGAAAGAGATGATTGCGACTGCCCATGCACACGGTGTTCCCGTTTTGATTGACGGGGCGCAGAGTGTTCCTCACATGAAAGTGGATGTCCAGGATTTGGATGCCGACTTTTTTGCTTTCAGCGGACATAAGATATATGGTCCTACCGGTGTGGGGGTGCTTTATGGAAAGGAAGAGTGGCTGGATAAGCTTCCACCTTACCAGGGGGGAGGCGAGATGATACAAAGTGTCAGCTTCGAGAAAACGACTTTTAATGAATTGCCGTTTAAGTTTGAAGCGGGAACTCCCGATTATATCGGCACTACCGCCTTGGCAAAAGCGTTGGATTATGTATCTGCCATTGGTATGGAGAACATTGCCGCCCATGAGCATGAACTGACCCTATATGCCATGCAGCGTCTGAAAGAAATAAACGGGATGCGTATCTTCGGAGAGGCTGAGCATAAGAGCAGTGTCATTTCTTTCTTGGTAGGAAATATTCATCATTTGGATATGGGTACGTTGCTTGACCGTCTGGGCATTGCCGTACGTACCGGGCATCATTGTGCTCAGCCTTTGATGATTCGTATGGGGATTGAGGGAACTGTACGTGCTTCTTTCGGTTTGTATAATACCAAGGAGGAGATAGATATGCTGGCTGCCGGCATTGAGCGCGTCAGCAGGATGTTTTGATTTCTCCAAACGAAATAAGTCGCCTGCCATTGATAAACATTATATTAATGGCAGGCTTTTTTTGTATAACAAGAATCAGCGGAACTTCCCACAAGATTGGGAGAAACTTCTCACAAGATTTGCCGCATCTTGTAACAAGATATCAGGCATCCCGGTTTCTTGCGTCTTTTTATGTTCTTTTCTGTGGGCATATTCCTCTTCCGGTGGGAAATATGCCCCTCCCGAAGAATTGCCCCAAAAATCCTTCAGAAGTTTCAGCCTCTCCGCAAACTGCCTGTTCATGGGCTTTCCGGCTGAAGGATTGGCTCTTAAAATTCTTCAGCCGGGTATTTATTCTTTCAGCCGGCATATACGTTTTTTCAGCTATGGCTGTGTACTTTCCGGCATCTTCGGAGTTTTCCCCATGTACCTGCGTGCTTTTCACCTTTCGGCCATTGGGTACGCTGAAGAATTTTTTTTCAGTCTGAAAGATTTCGAGGTATCAATTCTTCAGCCGGAATGCCGATGAACAAAGCGTTTGCGGAGAGGCTGAAACTTCTGAAGGAAAAATAAGTGTTTTGCTATGTGTATATAAAGAAACAGGAGAAACAACAGGACGTATTAATAAAAGCTCTTGATGTTTTTTTAATATGTCCTGTTGTTTTTAAAAAAGGGGCAGATGTTTTGAAGTTTCCTGTTGTGAAGTGTGAACACATACGGATGTATAGGCTGAAGGATATATCATGTTGCAGCCGGAAGATATATAATCTTACACCTGTAACATTCTACTCATTCATTGGAGAATTTTTATCACTTCTGAAAAGAGTGTATTGGGGGTAACAGGTAATACGATATAAAAGTAGGGGGCCGCATTCATCACGAGTGCAGCCCTCCTTGGTATTGTATTATTTATATTAAGGTAAAAAGAGAGAGTTTATTTGCCGTAATCATCGTATAACATCAGCAAATGTGATGAACTCCAACTGAAATGGGGAGCTTTTAACAATTCACCGGTGTGTGTGCCATAGTTTTCATGTATCGGTGCGCCTTCTTTCAAGCCTTGCAGACGGTCGAATACCTGGAGGGTGTATTCATCCGCCATCTTGTTATATCCATAATTGCGCAGGCCGCGGATAGCGAAGTAAGTCTGGTCCAACCAGATAGGACCACGCCAGTAGCCGCGCGGATTGTACTTCGGATGGTCTGCTGCCACTGTGGGGAAGGGAATGTATGTAGAAAACTTGGCTGTATCGGTCAGCAGGGGCAGCATGGCTTTTACCTGATCGGCCGTGGCAACTTTTGTCCATAAGGGGGTGTATGCTTCGCATCCCGGTTCCTGTATGAAGCTTCCGTCTTTTAAGCGGCGATCGAAGAAGAAACCTTTTTCTTTGTCGAAGAAATAATCGGCTACCTGGCTGCTGTAATCCGGACCATCGAAAGTTACTCCCAAAATACCGGCGAACTTTTTCAATAACTTGCATTCCAAAGCCAGATAGGCATTCAGGTCAACACTTTCCTGATCCATGCTCCATGCATCCTCCGCACCGTCATTTTTCAGCATCTTGGCATCATCGAAACGGATGGCGTTATCCATGCCGCTTTCCCATGCTGCCGCTTCCAGTGTACCATCGGTGGAACCGTATTCACACATACCGTTGCGGTTATGGTCACGCTTGTTGTACCACCATTTGTAATAGGCCATCAATTGCGGATACATTTCGCTGATGAATGCCGTATCATTGGTATGGGTGAATATTTCGTCTACAGCCCAGGATACGAGAGGAGGTTTGCTGTCGCGTGCATTGTTTTCGGCAGGATCGGTGTAGATGCAGTCTATAATCATGCCGTCCGGTTGCTGGTAGTCAAACATGGCGCGGATGTTGTCTTTGGCAAGTTTAGGATTGAATTTTGCCAGGGCGGCAGAGAAGCGCCAGGTGTCCCAGGCCCAGAATCCTACGAAGTAGTATGCTGCATGACTCGGAACAATTCCTTCGTGGAGCAATCCGCCACGGTGGGTACGCCAGTTGCTGATAAGTGTAACAACTGCTTTCACGGCGATACGGTCATACTCAGGTTTCATATCTTTGCGCAGAATCTTGGTGAGATAACCTTCCCAGCGTTCTTTGTTGGCTTTGAGCCCTTCCTGCGGATTGCTTAGAGCCAATTGCGCTTTCTGTAATCCGGCAGAAAGTTCTTTTTCTCCGGTATAGAAAGAAATGGCTACGTAGGTGTCGTGTTCGCTGCCATTGATTTTTGCCTGGTAATTATTGTCAGTGCCCTTTACGCTAACATCCGGGGTAAAAGTTAATGCTACAATCTCACCGGAGGGATGACGGGCGATGACGGTATTCTGGTCTGTTTGGACTTGTATCTCTTTTCCCCATTGGCTGGCAGTTAAGGAGAGTTCCTTTCCTGCATCGGAGTGAATGCGGAGCAATGCGGTAGAAGCATCTAAAAAATTCAAGCGTTGAATGATTTTACCTTCCTCTGAACTTGCCGAAAGATATAACTCTCCCGGGAAATAACAAGTGGAATCCGGAGTAAATATAACATTCGCCTGATCGGCATATCTTACCGTGACAGCAGATTGCGCCATCCATTGGCGTCGGTTCATATCCAGACTGAACGGACCGCAGAAACCGTTCACCCAGTGATCTTTCTGCGGAAGGGTAAATCCCATCCAGGAACCGGCGTCTGTAAACCATCCCCCGCAACGTGTCAGTGTATCGGGGGTATAGGTTATATCCAGTATGTTATTGAATTCATATCTTTTGCCTGTGGGGATGTTCTCACCGGCAGGTGTGCAGGCCGTTGTGAGACCTGCGACTACTGCTGTGAGAAGAATGATTTTGGTAAATTTATATTTCATGTCATTTCGTTATTATTTTAAAACCATTTCTTATGCGCTTTTTCAGCGGCATCGTCTTGATTGCTCAAAGGTTGCATGGTAAAGCTGTATTGCCATTCGTGCGGAGTGATGGTATATTCCGGATGTACTTGCGCTCCCCAGGTATTATCTCCACCTACCCCCATATGACGGTGGTCGATGTTTAACCATATCATGTCTTTCTTCATAATACTTCCACCATGACGGCGTTCGGTATTGAATGCTACATAGTCAATATCCTCCAACGGGAAATTCCATGCGCTGACATTCAGCGGTTCCTCACCTGTGATTAACAGGCCTTCCCCTGCTTTATTACGCAATGCAACCCATCGTACATCGGTTTTGTTGCCGGTTTCCTGGGCACGGACATACGGATGGAATTGTTCCCATACTGTAGCGGTATAGAGCCCGATAGGATAACCCGTCTTGCGGTCTGCATAGTTTTCTTGTGGTCCGCGGCCCAACCAGGTCATCACATCGTATTCTGCCGGAAGAATCATACGCATACCCAGGCGTGGTATTTCAGGAAGGGATTTGTTGCCGGGTACAAAGTGCATACTTACTTTGATTGCTCCATTGGGTCGTACTTGATAAACGGTCTGCAAAGTTGATTCTTGTGCTTCCAGTTTATAATTTACAGTAACGGTTGCCAGTTGTTTGTTTGAATCTTCTTTCAGGTCGATACTTTGTAACTTGGCGTTCTTGCCTGCAAATTTCCAGATGCCGCAACGTTCCAGGTGGTTGTTGGCAACATCATTGTCGGTTAACGCACGCCAGAAATTGGGTTGCAATCCTTCTTTTATCAGATTCTTCCCGTTATATAAGAGTTCTGTCATTTCACCATCAGCAGTAGAGAATGCGATACGGAAGTTCTCTCCTGTCAAGGTAATGGCATCCGGAGTACGTTCGGTATTTACAGTTTTGTCTACTAGTTCCCGGGCAGTCCATGTAGCATTCAGCAGCCGTTCTCCTTCCGGATTCAGTTGCCATTGCTCCATGGCTACCTGATGTCCCTTCGGAACTAATGGGGCTTCCTTTTTGGTAAATGCTTCCAATTTCAGGAAGTATTCTTTTCCATCGTTAGGAATCAAGTTCATCGGGATAGTGATGAAGGTAGAAGAACGGGCGGCCATAACCGGGAAATCCATTTCACCGCTTTGTACAGCTTTTCCGTCTGTTTCTACAGTCCAGTGTAGTTTGTAATCCTCCAAACCGATAAAATCATGCCAGTTAGTCACTTTAATTTGCTTGGTGGTAAAGGCAACCGGCTCAAAATGAATATATTGATATACTTTTTTCACTTCCCAGATGTGCGGATGAAGTGAACGGTCGGCAGCTACCAATCCGTTGGCACAGAAGTTGGAGTCATTAGGAACACCCACGAAGCCCATATCGCCTCCGTAAGCCCAAATCTTGTTTCCGTTCTTGTCTTTGATATCAAAAGTAGCATCTACCCAGTCCCATATGAAACCACCTTGCAACTGGTCATATTTATAAATCAAATTCCAATAGTCTTGCAGGTTACCTACACTGTTACCCATGGCGTGGGCATATTCACATAGAATCATCGGGCGTGCGTCGCGTTGGTTTACATGACGGCGGAGCGCCCAGACACGTGCATACATCGGACAATAAATGTCAGATTTGGCATCATAACCACCTCCTTCATATTGTACAGGGCGGGTAGGGTCAAACTTCTTGGTCCAGTCATATAACGTTTCAAAGTGTTTTCCGTAGCCGGACTCATTTCCCATTGACCAAGTGACAATGGCAGTGATATTGCGGTCCCTCAGCACCATGCGGCTCATGCGTTGCATAAACGGTACTTCCCAATCGGGATTATTAGCCAGTGTGCCATCTTTATGCGCCTGCATACCATGGCTTTCAATGTTTGCTTCATCTACCAGATACAAACCGTATTCGTTACACAATGCATACCATTCATAGCGGTTGGGGTAATGGCAAGTGCGTACAGCATTCAGGTTGAATTGTTTCATCAACTGAATGTCTTTTATCATGCTCTCTACGGTGATGGTACGACCATGATGCGGATCGTGTTCATGGCGGTTTACTCCTTTAAACAATACGGCTACCCCATTTATCAGTTGCATGCCGTTACGCATTTCCACAGAACGGAAACCGAAAGGCTGTGTGAATGATTCCAAGGCTTTTCCTTGAGCGTCGTAGGTGCTGACTACCAATGTATAAAGATTGGGTGTTTCGGCATTCCAAGGCAATATGGCCGGGAACAAGTGTTTCTGAGCGAATAAAGTATCTGTAGCAGAAGTTATTTCCTTTTTATGCTGGTAAATTACATTGCCTTTGTTCATAACCTTCACTTCCACGGTTCCTCCCGGATGAGGCTTGTGGAGTGTGATATTCAGATTAAAATCTCCGTCTTTATAACCATTTGTCAGTCCGGCTACCAGTTTGAAGTCTTGTACACGGCTTTGAGGACGGGCATAGAGATATACATCGCGTTCAATACCGCTATATTTCCAGTAATCCTGATCCTCCAGGTAGGAACCGTCACTATAACGGAAAACTTTAACGGCCAGTTTGTTCTTTCCGGCTTTTAAGAACGGAGTAATATTGAAATGAGCCGGAAGACGGCTGTCTTCACTGTATCCTGCCAATTTACCGTTTACCCAGCAATAAAAAGCGGACTCAACTCCTTCAAAATCAAGGAAGATATCCATTCCTTTCCAATGGGCCGGTACGGTAAATTCACGTACGTATGCTCCTACCGGATTGTAATCGGTTGGAACATGAGGCGGATTGGCAGGGAAGGGGTAAGCTACGTCAGTATAGATGGGGGAGTCAAATCCTTGCAGTTCCCAGCTTCCCGGAACCTGTATGTCTTTCCAGCGTTTGGTGTTATACCCCATTTTATAAAAATCTGTTGGGCATTCCTCATTGTTTTTAGAGAATAAGAACTTCCAGGTTCCGTCTAGTGAAATGCGGCGTTCTGTAGCAGGGTTTACTGCAAAACGCTGGGCGGCAGGTAAAGCCTGTTGTTTCAGTGCATTGGCCTCATTCGTATAAGGAATGAAATGGGCATGGGCAGGTTCACGGTTTATTTCATTTATTTGTGGATTCTGCCAGGGCACATTTTCACCCCAGGCGGAAGCACAAACAAACAACAGTGTAAGAACAGTATGAAGAGAGTGTTTCATGGTTATTGTTATTTTAAATAGAACAGAAAAGAGTCACAAGAAAAGGTACGCTGAAGTCTACTACAAAGCCGTGAAATATAGAAACCACTACGAAACTTTGACCGGAATAGCGGGTGATGATGGGTAATGTTGTATCCATCGTAGTGGCTCCTCCGGCAGAAATAGGGGCTAGATTGCCAAACCAGCGTACTAGCAACGGGGCAAAAAGCAAAGTGATAATCTCACGTGTGATATTGGATAATAATGCAATGGTTCCCAACTCCGGACCTTTATATTCTGTAATAAAGATACTGGATAGAGAGTAATAGCCGAAACCGGCACCTACTGCCATACAGTCTGTTACTGAGCGGTGCGAGAGAAACAGACTGACCACTGCGCATCCTGCCAGTGTTCCCAATATGGTCATGACCGGTAGAAAGATCAGGCGGGGGTTTAATGAACGGAAATTACGTAAAGTCTGCGGATCATTACCTACACTGACTCCTACACTGAACATTAACGCACACAAGGCGTAGAAACTTAGCTTACTTTGTGTAAAGTCGTATGGAATAAGGTGATATACCCCACAAAGAGCTCCCAGTACAAAGAATCCGACGATAATCAAACTTCCTTTCATACTTGTCCCTCCTTATTTCTTTTGTAAAGTACATACCATAAAGCCCATGCTGCTGTAACACTGCCCAGCACTGCTGCCAAGGTGATGACAATGGCTTCCAACCCTATAGTGTGCAGACCATTGATAATTTTCTGATTGCCGCCTACATCTATACCCAATAAAAAGAGTAGCAACCAAATAAGAACGGTGATGACTTTGTGTATTCCTGAAAGCTTCTGCTTGCGAAGCAGGAAGCCGAGGAGCATCCCCGTGAGCATTAATCCAATAATTGTAAACATATCTATGTCGTTTTATTTATAGGCAAAGATACTTCATTTTTAGATTACAAGGCGGTATCACTGTAGCGAAAACCGCCTTGTTGCCTAATTATATCTAACCAAAAAAGAAAATACTTATTTTAAGGCATCATTAGCATTCAGCTCTGTAAGAGGAGTGGGGTAGAATGAATTTTTGTCTTCATTGAAGCCTGTTCTTCCGGCAGCTTGCAGGGCTGAGGACAGTTTGCCCCAACGGCGGAGATCATACCAACGATAGTTCTCAAGAGGGAATTCAATCATGCGCTCGTGTTCAATTTGCGCGCGGACTGCTTCTTGAGAAGTACCTGTCATGGGTGGCATATCCCCGTGAACGCTTCTTACTTCATTGATTAAAGGAATAGCTTGTTCGGGATGTCCCTGTTCATTCAATGCTTCGGCTTTCATTAACAGTACGTTGGCATAACGCATCAAAGGAACATTGATTGCAGAATAGTTTTGGTTTAAACCTTCATAGGTCGAGGGCATGAATTTACGGAAGGCTACGCGTTCTTTGTTGTCGAACCAGTCATTATAGTCGTAGCCATAGACACGTCCGTTACCATCGTTATAATAGTCACAATTAAAAAATAATGTTGCATACATACGCGAGTCATAACGTCCTGTAGTAGCCGTTTCCCCTTCTTTTTTGAATTCACTAATCAATGTTTGACTGGGAAGAATCTCATCCCATCCCCCAAGTTCGGAAACACCGATCCATCGATGGAACTGAGTACGATAAGTAGCTCCGTTTGCAGAACTCATAGAGAATTGAATTTCAAAAATCGATTCTTTACTGTTCTTATTATCCCCGCTGAACATAGTGCTGAAATTATTAACCAGTTCATATCCTTTTACTTGGTTGAATGCTTCTATAGCACTGGCCAGATAAGAGTCTTTGTTGGTTGCCTCTTCATAGGCGCGTGTCAGATAGGCGAAACCAAGATATGCATAAGCAGAACCGCTTGTGGCACGGCCTACATTATCAGCGTCACGTGTTGCAGGCAGACTGGTTGCACGTTTCAAGTCTTCAATGATGAAATTCCATGCATCCTCACGGGAAGAAAGGGGCTTGCTTAATTCAGCCGGGTCAGTGATATATTTATCACGAACTATGATTTCTTTCCAGTTCAATAAAAGTTGCATGTGGTAATAAGCGCGGATAAAGTAGCCTTCATTGACCAATTGTTCGCGTGTTGCTGCATCTATATTCTCATCGGGTATTTCTGCGGTTTTTTCAATTACCTGATTAGCAAAACTGATGCCTTTATAGTAGCATTGCCAGTAATAACTGAACTGAGAGTTACCATTGGTGTAGGTATAGTTGCCTAATTCCACCCAGTTCGGGTAATTCAGAGCATCGCTTCCTAATTGGATAATATCTTCACGATAGGCTTCTACCGGCCATTTGATTTCCGGGAAAGACCACATGTCACCCGAATAAGTCATCAGGTAAAGTTGGGAGTATGCGGCGGCAAGTCCGGCTTCAGCATCAGACTGGTTACGCCAAAAACTGCTTGATGTCAACTGGTCAGGAGATTCTACCGTGAGATAATCGTCACAAGCGCTAAATAAACTTGCAATGCAGATACTTGCTATGTATAATAGTTTCTTCATTTTCTTATTACTTTAAAGGATTAGAATGTAAGTTGAGCTCCAACGGTGAATGAACGGGTAAACGGATAAATCAATTTATCAACACCGGTATTCAACACACTGGCACGAGAGAATTCAGGATCTATACCATCATAGCCTGTGATAGTGAACAAGTTTTCACCACTTACATAGAAACGCAGTTTCTCAATATAGAATTTCTGCATGAGTGATTTGGGTAAAGTATAACCTAACTGTGCCTGACGCAGACGGACAAAATCACCGTTTTCAAGGAATCTGTCTGATTCTTTCATGTTGCCGTTCGGATCTTGATATACCGCGCGGGGAACATCCGTATTTCTATTGTCAGGAGTCCATGCATTCAATGTAGACTTCAGCATATTTGATTTAGAATTCATTCCTTCATAGAAATATTTGTTTCCGTTATACAATTTGAAGTTCCATGCGCTGCCAAGTACGATTGAAAGATCAAATCCTTTATAGCCGAATGACAAGTTTAAGTTCGCTTCCAATGTCGGGATACCTGAGCCACAGTATTCTTTGTCACCGGCGTCTATGCTTCCATTACCATCTAAATCTTTAAAACGGATATCACCCGGTTGGGCATTAGGCTGTAATAATTGTCCATCCTTGTTTACATGGGCATTTACTTCATCCATACTTTGGAAGATACCGTCTGTTCTATAAAGATAGAATGCACCGATAGGTTTGCCCACTCTGGTTTCTGTCGGGAAATGCTCCGTTCCATATTTCAATCCTTCACCCTGAAGAACTTGGTCTGCATCTGACAATTCAACCACTTTATTTTTGGTGGTGCTCATATTGAAACCGATATTGTAATCAAAGTCTTTTATAGCATCTCCCCAGTTTAATTCAAGTTCGAAACCGGTATTGCGTATCTTTCCGACATTCAGGGTGGGGTTAGTCATACCTGCTGAAGGAGGTAGAACTTTTGTTATCAACAGATCTTCTGTTTGGTTATAGTAGTAGTTTAATGTACCGGTTAATTTGCTGTTAAAGAAGCCGAAATCGAAACCAATATTTTTGGTATCCGTTGTTTCCCATTTCAAAGAACGGTTTTCCAATCCGCGAGCGATGCTTCCTGCCCATGCGTTATCACCGTTGCCTTTCACGTATCCTTGATACATTTCATTGTATGTACTAATCAGCGCAAGGAAGTCATAATATCCCAAAGCATTTTCATTACCTAAACGTCCCCAACTGACACGGAACTTCAAATTATTCAATGCAATGTCTTTCGGGAAGAATTCTTCCTGACTGATTCTCCAGCCTAATGCCACTGATGGGAAGCAACCCCAACGGTTGTCTTTACCAAACTTGGATGAACCGTCATAACGTACAGTTGCCTGTACCAGGTAGCGGTCATTATAATTATAGTTCAGTCGGCCGAAGAAAGAGGCGCGGTTATATTTCCATTTTGTTCCGCTACCATCAAATGTGCCACCTGCTCCTGCACCTACAGTTGAGAAAGATGGATCAAGAAATCCGCCCGGAATTTCACTGGTTATCAATTTTCCGTCTTCTACTTTATAAACAGTGGTTTTACCTTCTACCCCAACAGAATTCCATGTATATTTGCGGGCAGTCATGGAAGTACCTGCCATTGCATTGACGTTGTGTTTTCCAAATGTCTTATTAAAACTTAATACATTTTCCCATACATGTTCCTCCCAGTATCCTGTGGTTTCGCTATGATAAGGATAGTCACGTTTGGCTTTTGGGTCGGCAACATAGGCCGGAGTATGATAAGTCTGACGTTGGTGCTCACCTCTGTATGCATAGCTTGTCTTGAAATTCAGCCATGGGGTGAAGTTCATGGTCAAGGCAACATTGGCTGTGGTATGATATTTTTTGTCGGTAGATTTTTCATAATGCTGGTCAGCCATAACATTACGGTTACTGGGCAGATCGTCAAAGTCACTTAAGCCGAAGCCATACTCTCTTGTATCATCATAGATAGGAACAAGCGGAGAAATCATGTACATTTCTTTAATGGAATATTCGGGTTGTTTGCTATCCGTAAATTTGAAAGCGATGTTAGCATCAATATCAAATATATATTTGCTCATGTGGAGTTTCAAACGTGCATTATCTTGACGGTAATTGTTACCTAAGAAAATACCTTTTTCGTCAGCATGGTTATATGAAAGTGAATATTGAGCATTTTCAGAACCGCCACGGATGCTGAACATATAGTTTTGTGAAACACCACCTCTTAGCATGGCATCCTGCCAGTCTGTATCTATTCCTGTGTTTTTATTTACAAATGCGGGCATAGTAACCTCTGTATCATCTGGATACTGGTTCATGTAGTTCTGATACATTTGTTTATGAACACTTTTGTATTCTTCGGCATTTAGCAGTTCCAGCTTTTTGGCTACGCTTGTAAAGCTTACATAAGTGCTGAAATCAATTTTCATGTCACCCTTTTTACCGTTTTTGGTAGTTACGATAATGACACCATTTGCAGCAACCGAACCATAGATGGCAGCGGCTGCACCATCTTTCAGTACTTCCATTGACTGAATATCTTGCGGATTCACATTTTCAATATCACCGGGAAAACCATCAATGATATAAAGAGGTTGGTTGTCACCAAACGTTTTGACACCACGGATTTTAACCTGCACACCTGCACCGGCATTACCACCAGCCTTCATAATGTTTACACCTGCAATCTTACCTTGCAATGCTTCTGCAGGGTTGGTTGTGGTGCGCTTTACCAAATCGTCTACATCTACTGAGGAAATAGCACCGGTCATATCACTTTTCTTCATGGTACCATAGCCCACTACTACAACTTCATCCAGCATCTCAGTATCTTCTTTCAAAGTCACCCGGATGTTGGTCTTTCCGTTTACAGGGACTTCTTGTGTTGCATAGCCCACATAAGAAATAATAATAGTGGCTTTGGGGGATACGCTTAATGCAAAGTTACCGTCAAAGTCTGTGATGACTCCGTTGGTTGTACCTTTCTCTACTACACTGGCACCAATAATAGGTTCGTTGGCAGCATCGGTAACCAGACCAGTCAGTTGAATCGTCTGTGCTAATGCACCGAAAGGAGTCATAAAAGCAAAGAGTAGAATCAATAACATGATTCTTTCCTTGAAATAATTCTTTTTACTCATGTGAATAAATTTTAAGGTTAATAATTGTTTTTCACATCGCTAAGTAATAGGTTGTATGTGCAAACTCCTAATTATTATACCCTACAAATGAACTACAATGAATAAAAAAACTCTCTTTTTTAATCTACAAATATAAATGTAATATATTGATATATAGTGTTCTATATAAAGAGGTAATATCTACAAAATGCTGTTTGATAAAAACTGTAAAAATATAGGTTCTTTAAATATTTTGTAGATAGTCTGTCAAGTCATCCTCCGAAGATAAGTTTAGAGATTTACGTAAACGATATCGATTCATGTTGATTGTTTTGGGAACATTTCCTGTGAGCATTGAGATTTCTTTGGTAGATAGATTTACCCGTAATAAAGTGGCTAGATATTTTTCTCCTTGTGTTAAATTGGGATGCCGTTCGGATAGCCGTTGAAGGAACTCCTGGTTCTTTTCTTCGACATTCATCAGCAAGGTGCTGTTCGTTTTATCTCCATTCTGATATTGGCTGATGAAAGCATTGACTTTCTTCAGATGAGGAATCAATGCCTGTTGGTCCATCTTATATCCTTGCTTTATCATTTCTCTGATTTTCTCCAGCAATTCATTACGGCTATGCAGGAATACAGCAAAACTGGTAGCTTCCTGACGACTGTTGTATAATGCGCTTTGTACAGATTTTAATTCGAGTTCTTGCTGTCGTACTTTAAGTTCTGCCAATTCGTGTTCCGATTGCTCCAGATTATAGCGGGTAACCATTAACTGCATATTCTTTTTGCGTTTATACCATTGGTATAGAAATATACTGAGTACTATCAATGAGATGAATATGATTACTAGTACAAACAGGTTCCGTTTCAGCAGTTCTATTTCATAAGCTTGCTCTCTTAGTTCTGCTTTCCTTTGTTGGTTTTGATATTGTTTATGGGAAATTTCCTGTTCTACGATGCGTAATTTACTTCCACTTTGCAATTCTTTGCTAAGGGTATATAGTTGCATCAGGCATTTATAAGCGTTTTTATGGTCTCCAAGGGCATCGTATACCCAAGATAAATATTCGTAATTATCACAAATCAGTTCTTTGGCACTGATGGAAGAAGCGACCTCGTATGCTCTTTGTAAAGCCATCAAGGCATTGTTGTATTGCTTTGCATAGAAGTATTGTTTTCCCATATTGTTATAGTTTTCCCCTAATGACCATTGAGAATTCAAGTTCTTGTTGATGATAATGGCCTCATTAATTAAACTTAGCTTTTCATTAAAATCACCCTCATATAAACATAGATTATTCAAATTGGCGGATATCCCTCTTAAATTTTTCTGACTGCGGTTTATTATAAGGGCTTGTTTGAGGAATTGTTCAGCTGTGTTGAACTCATTCATGGAATAATGGATGATGCCACGATCATTGTAGCATAGTGCGATTGAAATGGAATCTCCGATGGATTTAAAGATTGAGATGGCTTTCTCATTCATTTCGATCGCTTTGTTATAGTCGGTCAGTTTACAATAGAGTGCTCCTATCAGTGCGTAAATTTGTCCGTTCAGCTCTTTATTGGCAGGAGTTGCATACTCCAATGCGTCATATAGATTTTTGATGCTCACATCAAAATTGCCTAATAGCTTTTCTGCCTGACTGTAATAGAACATTGCTTCGGCTTTTTGATCATTTAGCCTTTCTTCAGGAAATAATTCAATTACCTTGGCAGCATAGTAACTGGCCTGCTTCGGATTATTGTATAAGGCTTCAACCGACTTTTTAATCAGTGCCTCGGCTTCTTGTTGTTTATTACGGGCATTAGCCCATGAGAGATTCAGCAGGCAAAGGAGAATATATACAAGTAGGTTGTTTTTCATAATCAAGCGTATTTTTGCAAAAATAGTGATTTTCTTTGTAAAAAGACACTCTTGTTTCTCTTTTAAAAGAATATCTTTGCAAGCAACAATAAAGATGAGCTATGTTATTACCTTATTTGAATAAAGATCTGATAGAGGCCGGTTGTGATGAGGCGGGCAGGGGATGTCTGGCAGGATCTGTATATGCAGCAGCTGTTATTTTACCTGTAGATTTTAAGAATGAATTGCTGAATGATTCCAAGCAACTGACGGAGCATCAGCGTTATGCGCTGCGAGAGATTGTGGAAAGAGAAGCATTGGCATGGGCTGTAGGTGTAGTGACTCCTGAAGAGATAGACGAGATAAATATCCTTAATGCGTCTTTTCTGGCAATGCATCGTGCTGTGGATCAATTGAAAATTCGTCCCCAACATTTGTTGATTGATGGGAATCGTTTTAAAAAGTATCAGGATTTGCCGCATACTACTGTGGTAAAAGGAGATGGAAAATATCTTTCTATTGCCGCTGCATCTATTCTGGCGAAAACCTATCGTGATGATTATATGAATGAACTGCATAAAGAATATCCTTTTTATGATTGGAATAGTAATAAAGGTTATCCTACTAAAAAGCATCGTGCGGCTATCCGTGAACATGGAACAACGCCATATCATCGGATGACTTTTAATTTGTTGGGAACAGATCCCCAATTAGAGATTCCTTTCTAATTTGAAGAATATATAGGAGGATGGGATAACTTCTTTACATTTCATTCTACTTGGTTGAAAATAAAGCGAAGAATCTGTTTGATTCATATGAGTCGTAACAGATTCTTCGTTTCACTTTTTTACAATGGTCTTATTCAGCATATCAATATTTTCCCCGTTGATAAGAGCGATGTCCATAAATCGTGATTACCACAAAACAGATAAATGGCAGGATAAATGAAACATTTACGGCTGGCATATTCCAAATGGTATTCATATCAATAATACTTGCTTGTAAAGGAGGAAGTACGGAACCTCCTAAAATAGCCATAATCAGGCCAGCTGCTCCAAACTTTGCATCATCTCCCAATCCGGTAAGCGCTATGCCATAGATCGTGGGGAACATTAATGACATACAGGCTGAAACAGCTACCAGGCAGTACATACCCCAGATATCCTGGAAGAAGATGACTCCGGCGGTGAAGCAGCAACCCGCAATGGCAAGTATGGCCAATAATTTACCTGGATTGAGGTAGCGCAAGATGAAGGTACAGATAAAACGGCTGATACAGAAAATAACCATCGCAATGATATTATATTCTTGTGATAGTACTTCGGCAGCTTTCTCCTCCATACCTTGTGACATGAACAGGCGTGTGCCGTATTGGATAATGAAGGTCCAACACATAATCTGCGCACCTACATAGAAGAATTGTGCCACCACTCCTTCGCGGTAATGATGGATGGAGAAGATACGCTTCAGTGTGGGACCGAAATTGATACTGTGAGACTGGTCACCATTTTTGGGCATTTGGGTAAAACGTATCACTAGAAGCATAACTAATATGACTATTCCGATAGTGAGATAAGGAGCGATCAGTACGGACAGGTCCGCATCTCTTACCATTGCAAATTCTGCCGGGTTTAGTTGGGCTCGTTCTGCCGTATCCATCGGATTTAGTTTCGCCTGGATAAAGTTCATGGCTACATACATTCCCAGTAAAGAACCCATAGGGTTAAACGATTGTGCCAGATTGAGACGTCGGGTAGCGGTAGCTTCTGTTCCCATGGACAAGATGTAAGGGTTGGAACTGGTTTCGAGGAAGGAGAGTCCGCAGGTCAGAATAAAATAAGCTAATAAGAACGGATAGTAGCTGCCTGTCATTTTAGCGGGAAAGAATAATAAGGCTCCTACGGCATAAAGTCCCAATCCCAGCAGGATACCGGCTTTATAAGAGTATTTACGGATAAACATAGCTGCCGGAAAAGCCATGGCGAAATATCCGCCATAGAAGGCAACTTGCACCAATGCGCCATCGGTGACACTCATCCGGAAGATTTTAGAGAATGCTTTTACCATCGGATTGGTGATATCATTGGCGAATCCCCAGAGGGCGAAGCAGCAGGTGACTAATATAAACGGTAGTACGTAACTGACTCCATCTTTGTGCAGGATGGGTTGATCTGTATCTTTCATTTCTTAAATTAAAGATTGAGAATTAAAAATTAAGAAATGAGAATTGAAAACAAAAAAAGGATAGGCATATGACCCTTTCTCAATTTTTAATTTTCAATTCTCAATTTATTAACTATTTGTAAATAGGTCCATAAGTTGAGCAAGCTCTGTAGTCGGAACCTTCCTTATCCATACCGAAGGCATTCCATGATGCCGGGCGGAAAATCTTGTCGTCTTCTACATTATGCATACAAACAGGAATACGTAGCATAGATGCCAGAGTTATTAAATCCTGTCCGATGTGTCCATAGCTGATGGCGCCGTGGTTGGCTCCCCAGTTGTTCATTACCGAATAGACATCACGGAATGCAGGTTTGTCGCATAGGCGGGGTACAAACCAAGTAGTAGGCCATGTGGGATCTGTACGCATGTTCAGTACCTGATGGATTTCCGGATCAATATCTACTGTCCAGCCTTCTGCCAGTTGCAATACTGGACCTAAGCCTTTTACCAGATTAAGACGCATCATGGTGACAGGCATACCGCCTTTAGACAAGAAATTGGAAGAGAAACCGCCTCCACGGAAATAGTCGCGATCTGCCGGATACCAGGTTGTAGCTTTCAGACAAGCTTCGACATCGGCTTCAGTCATTTCCCAGTTGGGCTTCATGCAGGGCTCTCCCGCTTCATTATGGCTCTCACCGGTAGCGTCCAGAGTGGTTGCACCAGAGTTGATAAGATGGATGATACCGTTTTTAGCCATTCCGGTAAGTTCTTTGCCGGTGACACGTTTTACCGCTTCGGGACTCCAGTAAGTACGGATGTCGGAGAACATCTGTCCACAGCCACTCAGCAGGTGACCGAATAACATGGCAACACCATTGCAAGCATCATTTTCGGTAGCCAGAACGTATGCTTCGCGAATGCCGTTCCAGTCGAAAGTGGTGTTGAGCAGTGCTTCACTGAAGTCACCGTTTGGTTTCCAGTCAGTCCATTGGCGTTGCCCCTGGAAGCCGGCTGCGATGGCATTATGGCCGATAGCTTCTTCTTTGAATCCCATTTCAAGCAATTTCGGGTTGCCGACCATCAAGTCACGCATGATGATAGTCATTTTTACAATAAATTCCCAGTCGGCATCCTTCTCTTCACGGGTTTTGCGCTTTTCGGGACGGTTCTTAAAGTCTTCCCCTTCGTTGGGCTTGCAATATTTTTCAGTCCAGGCCATTGCCTTGGCATATTCTTCATGGTCATAGATTCCTTCTTCCATACGGCGCAGGATCTCAGTTTCGTCCACGCTTTCATTACGTATTCCCAGATATTCCTGGAAAAAGTCAGGATCGACAATAGAGCCGGCGATACCCATGCAGACACTACCGAAAGAAAGATAGCTTTTTCCGCGCATATTGGCTACAGCCATGGCGGCACGGGCGAAACGCAATAGCTTTTCTGCTACATCGGCCGGAATCGTGTTGTCATCCAAATCTTGTACATCGTGTCCGTAAATACCGAATGCAGGCAGCCCTTTCTGTGCGTGTCCGGCTAATACGGCAGCCAGATAAACGGCTCCCGGACGCTCTGTGCCGTTGAATCCCCAGACTGCTTTCGGCCAGTGCGGGTGCATATCCATTGTTTCGGAGCCATAGCACCAGCAACTGGTTACGGTAATGGTGGCACCTACTCCTTCGCGTTCGAATTTCTCGGCACAAGCGGCGCTTTCGGCTACACGACCGATGGTGCTGTCTGCTATTACACATTCCACGGGGCTTCCGTCACCGTTTTTCAAGTTGGATGAAATCAGTTCGGCAACAGCTTTTGCCAGGTTCATAGTTTTGTCTTCAAGGCTTTCGCGGACACCACCCTGGCGGCCGTCGATAGTGGGACGAATCCCGATTTTAGGATACTTTTTCATGATATACATAGGTTTTAGTTGTTAAATTGAATTTCTTAAATGGACTTCGGTAGGGAGATAAGTTCTGATTTCCTGTCCGGTTAGTACAAATTCTGCGGCTTTCCGCCCCAGCTCTTCCCAGTTGATACTGAGTACCGTAATCCCTTGGTCTATTACCTCGTAGGCAGGAGTGTCATTGTAGGCTATCAGTCCGAAATCTTCTCCGCATTTCAGCCCGGTTGTCCGGCTTTGCTTGATTATATTGACTACCTCTATCTGACGGATTGCAATGTATACTTCTCCTTTACGGACTTGTATCCGGTCTGTATTTTCCACAATGGCTGAATCAATGTGATAATCCTGACAGAAACAATTGAAATACTGACAACTGCTACGGGGGTGTTTGATGTCTTCGGGAAATAAAAGTACTAGTCTCTGATATTTTCTCAGATGTTCTTTCAATGCGGCCAATGCATGATAAAAGGAATCGTCAAAATCCTGACATACGTATGAATAGTCCTTTTTATCGAACTTCCCGAAATCCAACAGCAGCAACTTAGACGAATCTATTTTGTAAAGATGGGGGGATAGTTTCTCATTGTCGAAGTTCATCACAATGTATTTATTGTATCTGCCTATTGATTCACGTAAGATGGTATTGAAAAGTCGTTCATTATATTGATGAAACAATAAATCTACTTTGTAGTTGATGGATAGTTTTTTGATAAAACTATTATATAACGAGTATTTAAAGGGAGAATACTCGTCCAGCAGAAGCAGAATGTTTGTAAGCTTGTTGGTAACGTAGTAACCTTTTCCCGGAGTAGAGTCTATTATTCCCCGGTCTTTTAAATCAATGAATGCTTTGAACACCGTATCCCGCGACACTTGATACTCACGGCTCAGTTTGTTGATGGACGGTAATGTGCAGTCCGATTTATATTTGCCCATGGAAATCTCCTGACTGAGTAAATCAGCCAGTTGTTTCACTTTAGTGGTCTGCTGTCCAAAGGTAACTTTCATGAACTGTTTAAGGTTTTACGCGGACAATGCAAACTGTGCTGAACTGTCCCGATGCAAAGGAATGCAATTTATTCATAAACAGCAAGATGAAAAGGTATGTTTTATAACACAAGATTCGAAGCTTCTATATCGATTTCCGGAAGAATGTGTAGTACGTACTAATCAAATAATATAATTAGAGTATTTGCCGAAGTATATTAACCGCATTACAGAACAAAGGGGGGGAGTCGTGTCTTGCCGGTGCGCCGGATATTGTTTTGCTGGTTTGTGAAATGATTGCCGGGCGTATGAATGCAAAATTGACTCGGGATATGGAATTTAAAGACGGACTGCATTTTATCATCGAACTTCCTCTATAAAAAATAGGTGAAACATTATTCATTGACAGGGCTTTTTTGTACCTTTGCACCCGGAAAAAGCAAGGATAAACTTTAAACAAAATAAGATTATGAGTAAAAAAGCCCTTTTAATGATTCTTGATGGTTGGGGTATCGGCGATCAAGGTAAAGACGATGTAATCTTTAACACTCCCACTCCTTACTGGGATTCTCTGTTGGCAAACTATCCGCACTCTGAATTGCAGGCTAGCGGTGAGAACGTTGGTTTGCCCGACGGACAGATGGGTAACTCCGAAGTAGGACACTTGAATATCGGTGCAGGACGTATCGTTTATCAGGATTTGGTAAAGATTAACCGTGCATGTGCCGACAACAGCATAATGAAGAATCCCGAGATTGTTTCCGCTTTCTCTTACGCAAAGGAAAATGGCAAGAACATCCACTTTATGGGATTGACTTCAAACGGTGGTGTACACAGTTCATTCGATCATTTGTTCAAACTTTGCGATATCTCTAAAGAATATGGCATTGAAAATACATTTATCCACTGCTTTATGGATGGTCGTGACACAGACCCGAAGAGTGGTAAAGGCTTTATCGAACAACTGACTGCGCACTGTGAAAACTCAGCCGGTAAAATCGCTTCTATCGTTGGTCGCTTCTATGCTATGGATCGTGACAAGCGTTGGGAACGTGTGAAAGAAGCATACGACCTGTTGGTTGAAGGTAAAGGAAAGCAAGCCACCGATATGGTTCAGGCTATGCAGGAATCATACGATGAAGGTGTTACAGATGAATTCATCAAACCGATCAATAATTCTACCGTAGACGGTACCATCAAAGAAGGTGATGTGGTTATCTTCTTCAACTACCGTAACGACCGTGCCAAGGAATTGACTGTTGTGCTGACTCAACAGGATATGCCGGAACAAGGTATGCATACTATTCCGGGCTTGCAGTTTTATTGCATGACTCCGTATGATGCGTCTTTCAAGGGTGTTCATATTCTGTTCGACAAGGAAAATGTTCAAAATACGTTGGGTGAATATCTGGCTGCTAACGGTAAGACTCAGTTACACATTGCAGAAACGGAAAAGTATGCTCACGTAACTTTCTTCTTCAATGGTGGTCGTGAAACTCCGTATGATGCCGAAGAGCGTATCTTGGTTCCATCTCCGAAAGTGGCTACTTACGACTTGAAGCCTGAGATGAGTGCTTATGAAGTGAAGGATAAATTGGTAGAAGCCATCAAGACCCAGAAATTCGATTTCATTGTCGTGAATTACGCTAATGGTGATATGGTAGGTCATACAGGTATCTATGACGCTATTGAAAAAGCAGTGAAGGCTATTGACGAGTGCGTGAAAGATACAGTGGAAGCTGCCAAGGCTAATGATTATGAAGTAATCATTATTGCCGACCACGGTAATGCCGACCATGCACTGAATGAAGATGGTACACCTAATACGGCTCACTCTTTGAACCCTGTTCCATTTGTATATGTAACAGAGAATAAGAATGCTAAAGTGGAAAATGGTGTATTGGCAGATGTTGCTCCTTCTATCTTGCACATTTTGGGCATGCCCCAGCCTGCCGACATGACCGGACGGGATTTGATAAAATAATGTAGAAAGTATATTTATTTGTCATTCTGAACAAGGTGAGGAATCTGTAATGAAGCATGGATTCGTCACTTTGTCCGGAATGACATTTTAATTTAATAAGAGATGATACAGATAGATGATGTTGTAATCTCCCTTGATGTGTTTCGTGAGAAATTTCTTTGTAATCTCGATGCCTGCAAAGGTGAGTGCTGCATAGAGGGAGATGCCGGTGCACCGGTGGAATTGGATGAAGTGGAAAAACTGGAAGAGGTGCTTCCTGTTATTTGGGACGAGCTTTCACCCGAGGCACGGGCGGTGATTGATAAGCAGGGAGTGGTTTATACAGATGAAGAAGGCGATTTGGTAACTTCCATCGTCAATCATAAAGACTGTGTATTTACCTGTTATGATGAGAAGGGGTACTGTTATTGTGCCATTGAGAAAGCTTTCCGGGCAGGTAAGACCGATTTATATAAACCAATCTCCTGTCATCTTTATCCCATCCGTATAGGTGATTATGGTCCTTACAAAGCGGTGAATTATCATCGTTGGAACGTATGTAAAGCCGCAGTGTTGCTGGGACAAAAAGAGAATCTGCCTGTTTATAAGTTCTTAAAAGAACCGTTGGTACGGAAATTTGGCGAGGAATGGTATAAGGAGCTGGAGATTGCGGCAGAGGAATTGCAGAGAAGAGGAATGATGTAAATCTTGTCCGGTTTGATCATTCCCGATTTATTATATTAACCAAAATTTAATACTACGAAAAGCCCCCATGAAAAGATTACTCTTGTCGTGCTGTATCCTGTTATGCGTCGTTTCGGCTATGCAGGCTCAAGAACAGCCCTTAATCAGTCCGGATGATTCTATCCGCAGTTTGGTGGGACGTCTGTTCCCGAACAGCAATCCGGATATCTCAGCGCACATGAATCTGCAATTCTCTACTTCGGGAGTTGCCAACTTTGTTGAAGGCGATTTGGAAGACGCCTCTTTCAAACTGAATCGTGTGAAGCTGGAAATATTAGGTTCTTTCAGCAAGCAATTTTCTTATCATTTCCGTCAGTCGTTTAATAAATACAGTAATCCGCACTCGCTGGATAATTTATCCTCTTCTATTGAGTATGCTCTGGTAAATTGGAAGATGTCCGATAAGTTCACTTTGAATGTCGGAAAACAAGATATCGCCTTGGGAGGATATGAATATTATGTCAATGCCATCAAGGTACGCGAGTATAGTGAGTTTAATGATAATATCAGTTGCTATCAGGCGGGGGTAGCCGGAAGATTCAATTTGTCGCCTGCCAATGAGTTGGTGCTTCAGGTAGTAAACAACCGTAGCGGAGAGAATGATGAGACTTATCTTTACGGTTTGCCGCAAGGGGTGGAAAAGGCCAAAGTCCCTGTTCTGTCAACCGTGAACTGGAACGGGCTCTTCTTTGATAATGCGGTGCAATTGCGTTATGCGGCGTCATACGGACAGCTGGCGGAAGGTAAAAACCTTTATTGTTTTACGGCGGGTAATATATATGAGAAAGGTCCTGTTATCGCTTATGTTGATTTGATGTATTCTCGTGAAGGATTGGATAGCAAAGGAATTATCAGTGACTTGCAAGGCCCTGTTCTGTCGGCTCCGTCTACAGCGCAGCATGCGGAATACTTTACTACCGTGGTGAACTTTGACTATCGTATCCATCCTAATTGGAATCTTTACCTGAAAGGCGCTTATGAGAGGGCTGGTATTTATAAGACAAACGGGCATTTTGAGAAAGGGCTTTATCGTACGACATGGAATGCGCAGGCTTGTGTGGAGTATTTCCCGATGCGCAATAGCGAACTGCTTCTCTTTGCCCATTTTTTATATAAAGGACATCATTTGGCCCGGCGTGCGCAGGCCTTGGGAGGCATGAGTCCGGATACCCAACGCGTCTCCATCGGGTTGGTTTACTCTATTCCGGTGTTCTGATACACACAACTGTCCTCATGCTGCACGCTAAAGCGTTTTTGCTGTATGGTCAAGACCTTTTATACAGAAAGCTACTGCATCCTTCCATAGCAAGATGTACGTCTCACAGTGGAAGAACGTAGTAATTGATAGGAGGAAAAGTCTTAAGGATGAGGTTTCCTCTTTTTTATTGTAAGATCGGGAAAATACGCTATATTTGTGAAATAATTAAATACTTCAATTAACAACACAAGATAGTATAATGAAAAAGATCGTCTTTTTTTTCCTGATGACTATATTGATAGCCTCATGCCATCAAGAAGAACTTTCTTCTGTTCCAGATGAACCGGAAGGGAAACAGCCTGTTTTTGATTTATCGGAAGAAGAGGTGCTTCAGGGTTGCATTTATGTGAAATTGAAAGAAGAACCAGCCGGAGAGGTGCGGGTAAGGAGCATAGGCAACACGGTAACGACAGGAGTCAAGGTATTGGATCGGGCTGCTTTTTCTTTGAAAATCGAGAGAATGGAACGTACTTTCCCTTATGCTGGCAAGTTTGAAGAACGTACCCGTAAAGAGGGGCTTCATTTATGGTATAATGTCTGGTTTTCTAAAGAGACATCGGCCACCCGTGCTGCTACCGAAGTGGCTTTTCTGGATGGTATTGAAACGGCTGTACCTGTTCCTAAGATTGTATCCAGGGCAACGCCGGAAACAGCGTGGAGCCTGTATGGCGTCCGGACGGGAGAGTGGTTGTTCAATGATCCGAATCTGTCCAGACAATGGTATCTGGATAATCCCGGTACGGAGTCTTGGCAGAAGAAGGGTGCGGATATCCGTTTGTTTGATGTGTGGAAACAATATAATGGGAATCCGGCTGTCATTGTAGCGGTTGTAGATGGAGGCATTAATCAGGAACATCCTGATTTGCAGGATAATCTATGGACGAATCCGGATGAGATACCAGGTAATGGTATGGACGATGATGGCAATGGATATGTGGATGACATACATGGTTATAATTTTGTGGATGATAATGCGACTTTGGTTCCTCACCGCCATGGGACTCATGTGGCGGGCACTATCGGTGCGACAAATAATAATGGAACAGGTATCAGCAGCATTGCAGGGGGGGACGGAACTTCCGGCAGTGGGGTGAGACTCATGAGTTGTCAGATTTTGAAAAGCCTTATCTCTATCGGAGGAGAAGTAGCTTCTGATCCGTTTATTGCCGCCGCGATTAAGTATGGCGCTGATAATGGAGCTGTCATCAGCCAGAACAGCTGGGGATACGCTGCCACTAGGGCGGGAAGGAATGCTTCTTCGTATATTAATCCTGTACATAAGGAAGCTATTGATTACTTTATAAAATATGCCGGATGTGATAACAAAGGAGAGCAACTTGACGGAAGTCCCATGAAGGGAGGTATTGTATTGTTTGCATCAGGTAATGCGAATACGTCCGATCCCAGGATAGCGGCACCGGCTGATTATGAAAAGGTTGTTGCGGTTGCAGCCATTGAGGCCGATTATAGGAAAGCTTCTTATTCCAATTATGGCACTTATACGGATATTTCTGCTCCCGGCGGATCGTTGGATGGAGACGGACGGATTTGGAGCACGACTACGGAACGATCCAATAATTATGAATACTTGGCTGGTACATCGATGGCGTGCCCGCTGGTCAGTGGTGTAGCGGCCTTGGTGATAGAGAAGTATGGGGTAGGCAAGAAAGGGTTTACACCGGAGGCTTTGAAGGAGATTCTCTATCAGAGTGCATACGACTTGGATGAATATAATCCGCGATATGCCGGTCAGTTAGGACACGGATGTGTGGATGCCGCCGCCGCTTTAGAGATCGATGTCTCCAATCTTCATCCTTTTATCTTAAAATCCAATCAAATAACTGATAATATGCTGATATTCAGTGTGAGCAGTAGTATGTCCGGAAATGGGAAATTGATTTTGTATAATGGCATCGGCAGCAAGGTGTTGGATCTTCATCTGAAACTTGAAGCCGCATCCCTGCATGCTGTGGACATAACCAAACTCTCTGCCGGATATTATACCTTAGTCTATCAGGCTAAAGGGATGGAAATCAGAGAGAAATTTATCAAGTACTAATCCCAAAAAATAAAGAATATGAGACGAATAGGATTAGGTCTGTTTATAATAGGCATAACTTTTGCCAAGGCTTATGGTCAGGAGGATTACGGACCTGTCAATACCGGAGCGGCAAACTATCTGACTATATCAGCCGATGCGCGCAGCGCGGCCATGGGGGGAGTCGGTGTGGCGGCTCCGGGAGGAGATCATGCCGTTTTTCATAATGGTGCGGCAGCTTTATCGGATGTGACGCGCAGAGGTGGGGTTGCTTATACTTATTCTCCATGGATGCGTGACTATGAGTCCGGATACTCTCTTCATAGCCTGGGTAGTTTTTACAAAATCAATCAGCGTAATGCCATTCTGTTAGGTCTCCGTTATTTCGGCTATCCGGAGATGGATGGAACAGGGGAGGGTGCTTCGGGCATACATCCCAAAGAAATAGCCGTGGAGGCTGGTTATGCATACGAGGTTATAAAGAATTTTTCTGTTTCCGCTACTTTCAAATACTTGTTTTCGGATATGGGCAGGATAGGCAATAGCCGTGGCGCAAGTTCTGTGGCGTTTGATTTAGGAGTATTGTATAAGTGCGAGATAAATGATTGGGAGGGTGCCGGCTGGTCGGTCGGGCTTCATGTGAGTAATCTTGGACCGAAAATAAACTATCTGACTTCTAAAGATGCTCTTCCTGCAACGGTTAAAGTGGGAGGTGCTGCTGACCTGCCTTTTTTACAAATGCATAAATTGACTTTGACTGCCGATTTGGGTTACAGACTTTCACCTGCCGACGTACAGGCGTTAAGTGTAAGTGCCGGCGCGGAATATGCATGGAGGGAACTGGTGATGTTGCGTGGTGGTTATCATTGCGGTGATAAGAAGAAAGGAGATGCCAGTTATGCTACTGCTGGAGCGGGAGTGGAATATGCCGGTGTGCGTCTGGATTTTGCATGGCTGTTTGCAGGGCATGAATACCTTGCCCGAAATACGTTCTGGGTGTCTTTAGGATACTCTTTTTAGACAGAACGTAAGAGCAGTGCTTGCAGTAACCGTCGGATCGTTGGCTGTAGGGGCGGGTTGAATTTGCCCGGATACACCTTCTTTGTGGTATCAGACAGAAGCATTCCGCCCCTACAGGGAACACGATGGTAGTGAAAAAACTTATCAGACAGCCTCGCCAAGATCAACAATTAGTTGAGGCATGGGAAAGTTGTCAGAATACGGTAACTGTGTGCCGGAATTTCCATTTTCTGAGTTGCATCTTTCACTTCAACCTCATCACCGGTGAGATAATCATACCATTTGCCTGTAACGGGGAAAGTAACGGTATATGCTCCATCGGTCTTGCTGAAGTTTCCGGCAACTAACATGTGCTTGGTTGTGGAAGATAAAGTGATGAATCTTCCTTGTCCCCAGTTGCTTGTACCGACTTCCCATGAGAATTGGCTGGTGCTGGTAAATAATTCGGGATTATCATTGCGTAATTTTATCAGCCGTGAATAACTATCGTGTAAAGCCTTGCGGTCTTTGTTCTCCAGATATTCCCAGTGTAGCGGTTTCTTTCCTGTCCGGCCGTTCTCTTCGATGGAAACATCGTATCCCATCTCTCCGAACTGCCAGATCATTTTAGGGCCGGGTACAGTGAAGAAGAAGGATGCGTTCACTTCAAGTTGCCGCATACGGGTGGTTAAGTCTGTTTTCAATGCTTCATCTCCCCATTGGGTTTGCTTGTAGGCGGCTCGTTCTTCGTCATGGCTTTCCATAAATCCTATCCATGCGGGGATACTTTCGTACAGTCCGTCAAATGCGCTGTCATCGTTCCAACCCATGGCGGTCTGGCAATAGGCGTTATTCATGTTCCGCCATAAGTGCATACCGTCTTCGGCCAGTTCTTTTTCTTCTTTGCTATCACAGAAATGTTCCAGGATAACGTATGCCTCGGGTTTCACTTCTTTGATGGCTGCGTGGTAATCTTTCAGAATCTCGATGCGGCTCTTGTCGTAATTGGAAGCGCTACTTTCGGTTGATGCGGCTTGTGTAAAACCTTTAGTCAGGTCGAAACGGAATCCGTCTATATGGTATTCATTCAATAAGAATTGCAGATTGCGTTTCACGAATTTACGTACCAAAGGACTTTCATGATTGAAGTCGTGGAATACGCTGTAAGGGTGAGGTGCGTCTACGTTAAAGTAGGGATTGTTTGGGGCTGTCTTATTGTTTGCGCTGTTCCAGTACAATTTGGCAAACGGCATACTTCCGGTTGCATGATTGTAAACTACATCAAAAATAACTGCCATTCCTGCCTTGTGGCACGCATCAATGAAGTCTTTGTACATTTTCTTTGTTCCATACGCTTTGTCCAGAGCAAAGAAGAAGCATGGATTATATCCCCAGCTATCGTTGCCGTCAAATTCCTGGACAGGCATTAATTCAATGGCATTAACACCCAGTGATTTCAAATAATCCAGTTTTTGCATGGCTCCATTGAGGTCATTACTTGCCGTGAAATCACGGAGAAGCATCTCATAAATGACTAGTTGTTCCGGATTGGGTACCTTGAAGTCAGATACTGACCAGCGGTAGTTATCCTGCTGTATCTTGAAAACGGATACGATTCCTTTTCCTCCTTCGGGATAACTTTTGTTATCCGGATAAGTGGAAGAGGATATATAGGAGTCATTATCAGGATCGAGTATCTTTTCGCAATAGGCGTCTCCCAGACGGATGGTTTCACCATTTCTGGTACCTACATAATATTGGAAGGCATATTCTTTGTTTACATCCAGATTTCTGAGAGTGATCCACCAGCAACCGCTGGCATCATCGCGATACATCTGGCAATTGTCTTCGTTGCTAAGTTGCCAATGATTGAAATCACCTACCACATGGGCGAAATCTTTATGGTTCCCGTCCGTGTCTTTATCGTAAAGGACGAGGGTGACTGTAGAGTTGTCTATAATGTTGATGCCTTCTGCTACATTTTCAGGCAACGTTCCTTTCTTGATAGAGGCCGGAACAAATTCTTGGTAAGTATTGTCTGTGACAGGTATAAAGAGGTCTTCGGTTTGCAGACTTCCATCTTCGTTGCGGAGTACGAATCCTAATTTTTTGACTGGGGTCTTTTCTGAACTGTACCATTGGCGGATGGACGGAGATAAGGTAAGCGTCCATACATTATTATCCAGTTTGGACATTTTACACTTGTCCGTGTTTTCATTCCATTCACTTTGTACGTATGACCAAGAGCCTTCACAGATAATGCCTGTATGTGCATATACTGTTCCCTGATAGTTATATAGGAGAGAAGAGCTGGCGGCTCTGTAGTAGATGGTCAGCGGTCGGTCGGCATCAGGCTCTTCCAAAGAATAGCTGAGTCCTTCGGGTATGACAATGGGTTTGGGGGTTTGGGAGATGGTGAACGATTTTTGTGCGCTTCCCGCTATCAGGTTCAGATGGACATTCCGGGTGTCATCGCTTTCGTTTTCATTGACGGTGATGCTGACAGTAACAGTTCCGGCTTCTCCCCGGGTCGGAGTTACGATGCACCAGTTGTTTGCTCCAGGTTCATCCAGTGCAGCCTGCCAGGCTCTGCCGGCTGTAAAAGTGATGCTTCTTACTCCGGGTTGTGAGGCGAATGTCATTCCATTGGCAAAGAAGTTCTCACTTTCAGGAGCCGGAGTGATGGAATCGGTCAAGTTATCGTCATCGGAACAGGCAGTGAATAAACTCGCAACGAGTCCTAGGAAAAAAAGAAAAGTATATTTTTTCATAATCTTGTTATTTAAGGGGTAAAATGAAAAAAGACATCAGGCATCATCGGATAAACGGTAGGTGCTTGATGTCTTTTCGGATCAATTATTTAGCGTTTGACTACAGTGGCATGATAGTTGCTTGCGTCTCCTAATTTTAGAGTAATGACATAAGTACCAGCTTCGGTAGTGATATTGTCTCCTCCATAAGTCAGATGGTTCAAGTCTCCACCCAGATTAATATCCCATTTGTTATTGGCGCGGAATTTATAGTTTCCGGCTGCCAGTTCGGTTGTTATACTCCATTCACCGGTTTCCGCATTCAGTGTCATGGGGGTTGAATTGTCCCATCCTCCTTGGGTCGCGTCGCCTATTATTCCCCATTCGGTTTTACTGAATTTATAAGTCAAGGTGGACAGGTTGGCTTCTATACGATAAAATCCGGTTTCTGTGACACTCAGGTTTCCGGCTCCTCCATCGGTGCTCAGTTCGGTATCACTGGCATAGCCATAGTTTGTACCGTCCCAGTCTTTCTGTGAGGTAAGTTTAAATGTGTTATCCGCATCCATATAGATATAGCCGTCATAATGAGTCATATCCGTAGAATAAAGATAAGGCGCCGTCTCTGGTTTCCATCCTTGGTGTCCGCCCGGAACGTAAAGGAACGGGCTGATATTTCCCAATGCTTCTATCTTATAGGTATATTCCAGCATGTTCAAGGTGATTTTCACCCATCCTTTGGCAGGGATTTTTCCGGCTTGCGGGTTTTCTGTCACTAACAGGCCGCTCTCAGAGTCGTCACCGTTTGTGGCTACGCCCAGTGCCCCCGGTGCCCAAATATCTCCGCCATCTACATTGCTTTGTGGAATAATCTTCCAGTAACATTCATCCTTGGGCATTTCCACAATCATGCTGAAAACCGGATCTTCATATACATCTTTTCCGCTATGACCGAATTTTATCAATGCTTCGGAATTCCATTTATTTACATCCCCTATCAAGTAATAGGCGGTGTCGATGAACAAAGCTTCGGGAGTCGCTTCAATTTTTCCCAGTGTTATTTTTTCCGGAAGGGCTATTGCTGAGGTGTGGCTTACGATATAGATTGTCGCGCGTGTATAGATTGTCCGTGCATAGGGAGCTTTGCCATAGATCTCTTTTACAACCTCTTCCAGCTCTCCTGCAGTGACGGAGGCTGTTCCGTTTTTAACGCTACAGGGCAAGGGGACTGCTTGGGTAAAGGTTTCATCTTTCGAAACTTCCACTTCCAGATTGATGGTGTCTCCTTCTGTCAGTTCCGGATGGTCGGTCAGTTTGGCAACTTCCAGCAGGGTTGCATCATCCAAGTCCTTGAAAAGGATCGGGGCTGTGCATGAACTTCCTAAAGACAGGGTGAACCCTTCTACGTTTTGTACAGGTTCTTGCGGGTTGGTCTGTGGCAATGCGAAATGATCGTTGACGTTGTCATCGCAGCCCGTCAGGGCTGCAATGAATATCAATAACATATATAAATTAATTTTTTTCATAATCTTGTAATTTAAGGGATGATTTACTTGATGGCGCCTTTATTGTCAATAAAGTTCAGATAGGCTTTTTGACCTGCATTTCCCATGGCGCGTTCCTGGTCTTCACCGGTACCGCGATATTCTATCTTACCTCCCAGAATAATAAATTCGCTTTTCCACCAGTCAATGTCTGCTAACTTGATACACATGCGTACTTCGCCGGATGCAACGAAGGCGGGGGATACGAATTCTCCTTTGCCCTCGGGAACGGTAAACATATTGGCCTCTGTGAATGAGTCCCAGCCACCGGAAGTATCACCGGTCAGATACACTTCGGGCTTGTAGAAATCGACTGCGTATTTATAATTCCGTCCTTCGAGAGTGACTTTCACGACTACTATATACCATCCCGGATTACCAATCTCAATGTTATCTTCGCCTCCTGCATCCACCAGTTTTTTAGATGCTTCACTGATGGTCACTCCCTGGATTCCTACTTGATTGTTGTCCCACGATGTAGCTGTATTCAGTTTGAATGCGGCTTTATTCCCGTCTGCATCGGCTCCCAGATATTGCATGGACCAGAACATACCTTCGTTGGAATGAACCGGAATCATGGAATAACATTTGCTCCAATCCCAGTCGCACACACTGCCGATGAGATATAGATTGGTGGGCAGAGTCACTGCGGGCAAAGCATAATAGGGGAGAACTTGTGGCAATTCTATGATGTTCGAGGTGATGGTGCTGCCTGCTATCTCGGATTTGTTGTCGGTCAGGGCGGAAGCCGTCAGACGAACATACAAAGGTATGGGGGCTTTGGGAAACTCGTCTTCATTTACTCCTAATAAATTGGAAATAGCGACAGCAACTTCTTGTGCGTCCACTTCCATTTTGGCTGTTGAATACTTGGTGTCCAGAGTCGCATTCTTTTCAAAAGCCTGGTCCAGAGCGATTTCTACAGTATAGCGCGTGGCAGCTGTGAAACCATAATCGGGCTGTGAACAGGTCAGTTGTATGGTGGCTGTGTTCTTTAAATCATAGATGCCCGATGCGTATTTAGGAACATTAAGCACAAACTCGGTCGGCTCTGTGAAGACAGGAGTGCCCTCATCGTCCGAGCACGCTACAAGTGTGCTCAAACTGAATACGAGGATGAATAAGTATATCATCTTTTTCATTGTTTCTCAAATTTATAAGGTTAAACTGTTATTTTAGTGTGGCATAGCCCGGATTCTGAACCAAGTTCGGATTGGCTGTCAAGTCTTTATCGCTGATGGGATAGATATTGAACTTGCTGTCAATATTGGCTATACCTTCTTGAGGGCCGCCTTTGTAGTCCCAGGCATATTCTTTAGTGAATTTGCCGAAGCGTATCAGATCCGAGCGGCGCTGACCTTCCCAATATAGTTCACGGGAGCGTTCCGCTAAAATGAAATCCAGAGTCAGATCGGAACCGGAGATATTGCCCGATTTGTCACCGTTGGCTCTTTCGCGCAATAAGTTGATATAACCTACAGCGGTAGAGACATCGGCTCCGGTTGCTTGTCGTGCGGCACATTCCGCATAAATTAAATAGATGTCAGCCAGTCGGAACAGAGGGAAGTCTGTGTCGGGCCATGCGGAAGGGGTGACTTCATTCTGATCCCAGCCCAGATTGGTGAATTTGTGGCAGAGATAGCCGCTGTTCCAATCGGTCAGTACAGGAACTACATCTCTACGGGTTTTCACTCCTTGCTCTGTGCAGTTGTCTCCGTTTTCACCATCCACATATTCCTTTACATCAAAGAATATAAAACGACTGTCCTTCTTTAAGGTGCTTCCGTGGTGGTCGTATCCTGCCACCGGTGAATAATCGAATTGTTTGACTAGTTGTGAACAGGGCTTTAAACAAGTCCATGAGGCGTCCATACCCAACCATTTGGGATTAAGCAAACCACCGTAGGCTGCCGCTGTGACCATAATGCTGTTTCCATAGCTTTTGGCATTTTCACCATCGCAAGGAATGGCGAAAATAATCTCATTGCCATGCAACGGGGAAAGATGATTCTCGCCGCAGAACAGATTCCTGTAATTCTTTTCCAATCCGAAACCCCCTTCATGAATGACTTTATTGGCATAAGAGACTGCCTGGTCGTACATGGGTGTACCTGTATATACTTCGGCATTGAGGTACATCTTGGCCAAAAGGGTATTGACTACAGGTTTGGTCATACGCCCGTAAGTGCCCATCGTACCTTTCTCCGGCAGAGAACTGTTTTCTGAAAGATCTTTCAATTCGGTTACCACTTTGTCGAATATTTCTTTAGCTCCCAATTGGGATGGTTTCCAGGACTTGTCATTAGTGGGGCTGTCATCCCATACCCATCCCGGGTTTCTATATACATCAATCAGATAGTAATAGTTCATGGCTCGCAGGGCACGGACTTCATCTCTGAATTGTTTGATATTAGGTATTCCGCAGTCTTCCGGATAATTGTCTAGAAATTCTTTGCAATACCGGATGTTCAGCATGGCTCTTTGATAAAATGTATAAGCGTAGAACAGGGTATAGTCCCAATTATTGGTACAGAGTTCCACTATACCTTCATCTTTCCAGTTCCAAAGGGCTTCATCGGTAGGGTATAGCTCAAGGGACAGCAGTCCGCGCAGGAAACATAAAGAACCCTGATCCGGACCCTGAAGGTCTTGAACACCTCCCGAAGGTCCTACATTGCCGGACAAGCCGAAACCGCTATAAATTTTGGCGAGGAAAGACTGGCAGTCTGACTCATTGATAATTTCGGACTGGCCTTTGTCTATGATTGGATTTTGATCCAGATCATTTATGCAGGAGGATGTGGACAGGCAGAGAATGGCTGCTCCTACGAAAACGTATTTTTTTATGTTAAGATTGAATTTCATACTGTTTCTTTATTAAAAGTTGATATTAACACCGAACAATACACTGATAGGACGAGGATATACCTGGCGGTCCATACCTCCGTCTACTTCAGGATCGAGGCCGTCATACGGAGTGATGGTAATGGGATTTTGTACAGTGGCATACAGACGTCCCGACAAACCGTGGTATTTAGCTCCTTGGAGGAAATTCTCAAAGGAATATCCCAATGTGATATTATCTATCTTCAAAAAAGAAGCGTTTTGGATGTAATAATCCGACTGGCGCTGTCTTTCTTGGAAATTGGTATTGAATGCGGCTTTCGGTTGATTGGACAAAGCGCTGTTGCTGAAAATGGCGCTGGTGCCGATAGCGGCATTGGCTGCTATACCGTTGTAGTTATAGTTCCCTATGCTGGCGCGTCCGTTAAAACCGAAGTCCCAGTTCTTATATGATACTTTGGAGTTGAATCCCATAATCACGTCAGCGGTGGGCTTATGATACTGGTATAAGTCCTTTTCAGTCACTTCACCATCACCGTTACGGTCAACATAGACTCCTTCCATCGGGTTACCATTCTTGTCATATACTTGTTCAAATACATAATAAGTTCCGGGAGCATAGCCTACGCTGTGTATTTTAATGGTCTTGCCACCATCACCTCCGGTCGATTCAAAGCGTTTGCCCGGTGAGTCGCTGTTGTCATTGTAGTCCAGTTTGGTAATTTCAGTTTTGTTCCAAGCGACATTGAAGCCTAAATCCCAGTTCCATGTAGAACTAACGATGGGTTTTGCATTGATGGCAAATTCAAAACCGGTATTTTTCAATGAACCGATATTGGCCACCACATATTCGGCAAAGTCGGTACCTGCAGGAACATTCACTTCGGCATTGATCAGGTCTTTTGTATCGCGGATGTAAAAATCGGCCGAACCGTTGATACGGTTGTTAAAGAACCCATAGTCTATACCTACATTATAAGTAGTGGTCTGCTCCCATTTCAAATCGGGGCTGGAAGCTGAAGGTGATACTACATTCACCCATTTTACATTTCCTGACTCATCATAGATGGGATACATGGCACCACCTTGACCGTATCTCCAGAAAGACATATAAGGATAATCACCTTGCTGGATATCTTGCTGGCCGGTGATACCCCATCCCAAACGAAGTTTCAATTCACTTAAATCCTTGAACTTTTTCAAGAAAGCTTCTTCGTTCATTTTCCATCCTAGGGCTACGGAAGGGAATAATCCCCAACGGTTGTTCTTGGCAAAACGTGAAGAGGCGTCATCGCGTAAAGTGAAAGTCAACAGGTACTTGTCCCATGCCGTATAGTTCAAACGTCCGTAAAATGATAATAGGACATATTGGGATTCAGCCGGTTGCTGGTCTCCGTTCATGCTTGTTTTTTCACCGAAGTTCTCTTCGTTTCTTGAAAGATACCATGTCTCTTTGTTGCTTTCATAATGATATTTCTGATAGGAATAACCTGCCATGACATCAAAGTGCTGCTTGGCGAAATCCTTGCTGTATTGTGCATAGAAATCAAGTAAGGTATTTCTTCTTTCGTAAAAGTAAAGGTAGTTGCTGCCCGATTTCAGAGGGTCTTCACCATACGAACCGGGGGCGCTGGGATCAACATATTTGTCACCGTCACTCTTGGTATAGTCCATGCCCACATTCAGGTTCAGACGCAGGTCGGGCAGAAAATGGACTTTATAGTCAAATTGGGCATTCCCGATGAAGGATTTGACTTTTGACTGGTCGTCTGTCATCTCAAGTAGGGATACAGGGTTGACACCGGCAGAGGATGCCTTTGTACCGTTGGGGTCATTATCCGTAGTCCAGGTGAAGTATCCGCCGAATTTATTGTTGTCATTCTTAACGGGCTTGGTGGGGTCGAAAGACACTGCACCCACAACGGCACCGGTGTCAGCGAACTGATTTTTGATGTAAATGCCTTTGGCGTTCAGGTTCATGTTCAAATGATCGTCAAAGAATTTGGGAGTCAAAGAAACGCTTCCGGTGTAACGTTCAAAGTTCGAGGTCTTCAGGATACCGTTTTGATTGGTATAACCAAAAGAAACACGGTAGGGAAGATAGTCTTTGACAGAACCGTAGGCACTGATATTGTGTTCTGTGGAAACAGCGGTTCTCATCACTTCGTCCTGCCAGTCGGTGTTTACTCCCGGATAAAGGTTGACGGCTGTAATCATGGCTTCCGTTGCGTTGGGGTTGTTGATGATGAAATCGCGGTATTCGTCTCCTGTCATGACATCTATTTTATTTTTCCGGGTGCTGACAGAGACATTGCCCGAATAGTTTATCTTCACAGAACCTGTCTTGCCTTTCTTGGTAGTAATGATGATTACACCATTAGAGGCACGGGAACCGTAGATGGCGGTTGCCGACGCATCTTTTAATACCGTGAAACTTTCTATGTCGGTGGGGTTGACCGAACTCAGGGGATTCGAGAGGCCTTCTACGGAACCTGAACTCATGACTACTCCGTCAATTACAATTAACGGATCGTTGCTGGCGGTCAGAGAGGAACCTCCACGGATGCGGATGGCTGAACCTCCACCCGGCTGTCCTGTCGATGTGGCTACATTGACACCTGCCACTTTACCGGCAATCATGTCTTGAGGGCTGACTGTAAGACCTTTGTTCTTTTCTTCCGCTTTGATGGCAGTCACTGATCCGGTGGCATCGTTCTTTTTTACCGTACCATAACCGATAACCACAACGTCTTGCAACATTTGCGAATCATCTTTCAAAAGAATGTTTAGAGATGGGGCGGCGGGGACCTCCTGTGACTGATATCCGATAAATGAAATAACGATTATATCACCTTTATTGGCATTTAACTGGAAGTTGCCGTCAAAATCTGTGATAGTACCATTGGTTGTTCCTTTCACCACAACATTGGCTCCAATAATTGGTTCGCCTGTTGTGTCCTTTACAAGTCCTTTAACAGTCATTTGCTGGGCAAATGCGTCTATGGACAAGAAGCATCCTACCATTAACATTAGTAGGACCTTGAATATCAAGTTTCTTTTCATGTCTTTAAATTTAAAGTTAAATAATTATTTCAAGTTTATATTCTCAGTTAAAAAATACCTATTGAAAACTGTTTTCCCAAACAACCTGATTTTCTAATCAATCTCTGTTATAATGTATGTTTTTACCTTTTAGAATGATTGGCGGCTGCTTTAGCTAACCATCATCCTCACTTACTTTTTGTTTTGTTTGTTACAAATGTAGCGGTCTTATAAAGCGATTTTTGAGATAAGAATAAAAATATAAATGATTTAGTGCTAGTGCAAATCATATATAATTGATTCATAGTATAATATACTGGTTGGCTTATCTTAAAAATATAACTATATGTGAACTGTTCAAGGCTCATTCGGCTACATTTTATGAGGATTAATGTTAACTGTTTGTCAAAAGATCACTTTCTATAACCTCTTGATGCCTTTTAATTCTGCTTTATCTTTTACCTCTTTAATGCTGATTGCATAACCACCACCGCTTGCTGCGTGTAAGTTCAGTTTGCTTTTGTTGGTCACAATGCCTTTACGGATGGTATATGCCTGTGGATTATCTTTCCAGTCGGCATCTTTTGCGTCTGCATATACAGTTGCGATGTATTTTTTGTCCGGATCAAGGAAATCAAATATCAGTTTTGAAGAATGACCGTTCTCGTCTGCCGTACAGCCGATATACCAGTCGTTGGTTCCTTTAGCTTTGCGGGCAATGGTAATATAGTCTCCCGGTTCGGCTTCCAGATATTTGGTTTCATCCCAGTCAATGGCTACATCTTTTATGAATTGGAAGGCATCCATGAAGCGTTCATAGTTTTCAGGTATGTCGGCAGCCATTTGTAATGGGCTGTACATTGTTACATACAGGGCCAGTTGGCGTGCCAAAGTAGAACGTACCTGTGAATTGTTGGTAGGATTCATTTTGTTACAGTGGGTTTCAAAGATACCCGGAGTGTAGTCCATCGGACCACCTATTAATCGTGTGAAAGGCAAGATGGTAGTATGGTTTACGTTGTTACCGCCAAATGATTCATATTCAGTTCCGCGTGCCGATTCGTTACCGATCAGGTTGGGATAGGTGCGGCATATTCCGGTAGGGCGTACAGCTTCGTGGGCGTTTACCATGATTTTGTAGTCCGCTGCTTTTTTCACCGCATACAGATAGTGGTTATCCATCCATTGTCCATAGTGGTGTTCGCCACGTGGAATAATGTTGCCTACATAGCCACTTTTTACAGAATTATATCCGTTGTCTACCATGAATTGGTATGCCTGGTCCATGTGGCGTTCATAGTTACGTACAGAAGCCGAAGTTTCATGATGCATCATCAGTTTTACGCCTTTGCTTGCAGCGTAGCTTTGAAGTTCTTTCACATTGAAGTCGGGATAGGGAGTTACAAAATCAAACACATAATCTTTGCTTTTTCCGAACCAGTCTTCCCAACCTTCATTCCAGCCTTCTACCAATACTTGGTCGAATCCATGCTCTGCTGCAAAATCAATGTAACGTTTTACGTTGGCAGTGTTGGCAGAGTGTTTGCCGTTAGGTTTTGTTTTGTTGTAATCTGTTTCACCCAGTTTTACACTGGATAAGTCGTCCGTGTAAGCCCATGAGCCTTTTCCCGTAATCATATCCCACCATACGCCGATGTATTTCACAGGCTTGATCCAGGAAGTGTCTGCTATTTTGCAAGGTTCGTTCAGGTTTAACGTAATGCGTGAGGCAAGAATGTTGCGGGCATCATCACTAACGATGACGGTACGCCATGGTGAAGTGCAGGGAGTCTGCATATATCCTTTGTCACCTTGTGCGTTCGGAGTCAGCCATGATTCGAAAATCATGTTCTTGTCATCCAGGTTGAGGTGCATGCAGGCATAGTCTATCAAAGCTGCTTCGTGCAGATTGATGTACAGACCGTCGTCTGTTTTCATCATCAGGGCAGTTTGTACACCGGTGGGGCTGAATGCGGTTTGCGAGGAGTTCTCCGTATAAGCCTTTGAAAACAATCCTCTGATTTCCGACAGGCGGGAAACGGTATAGTCATATTCCTGTGTGTCATAATCTCCCGGAATCCAGTAAGCGGTGTGGTCACCTGCCATGGCAAATTGTGAATGTTCTTCTTTGATCACGAAATAGTTCAAGTTCTTCTGCTGCGGAAATTCATAGCGGAAACCCAGACCGTCGTTGAACAGGCGGAAACGGATGATTATAAATCTGTCATTGGCAGGCTGGTTCAATGTGACCGCCAATTCATTATAATGGTTACGGATTTCTTTTTCTTCTCCCCATACCGGCTGCCATGTTTCATCGTTGGTAGATGTCCGGACATCCTTTATCTCGAAACCGTTATAAAGGTTTGTCTTGATGTCCAGTTTGTCTATGTCTTTTTTATCAGTCCATTCGAAGTCGGTTTTGGCGTTTGCGTCTTCTTTTTTTAATTCCAACCCCAATTTACTGGGTTTGATAACTTCCTTTTGTTTATAGGTCAGTTCATACGTGGGAGTGCCCTGACCATCTAGAGTAAATGTCATCTCCAGATTACCATCCGGAGAGTTCAGTTTTTGTTGTGCATTTGCAATGAATGAGATACAGAGAAATGCGATAAGTGAAAGATTCTTTTTTAAATTCATAATATGTACTGGTATTAAATTATAAGCTTTTACTGGTTGTTTTAAAATTCTAAAACTAGCATTTCACGCCCCGGAAGTGTTAGGTTTTTATTCAAGTCGATATTTTGATCCGTTAAAACATCATGGGCTGATGTTGTTGGAAGTACTTCTTTGTATGGAGTCAGGTTTATGGTTTGCGTTTTGTCTGTTCCATTCATGAGAACCGTTATCGATTTGTTTCCGTATTTTCGTTCATAAACGTAAATCCCTTTGTTGGGAGCGAAGTGTTTCAATCTGCCTTTGGCTATGACTTCATTCCCTTTTCTCCATTGGAGTAATTTCTGCATATAAGTAAAGGCTTCATTTTGCTGCGGAGTACGGTTAGCCTCATTGAAACAGTTGCGTGGGTCATTTTTCCAACCTCCGGGGAAATCACAACGTAACAGACCGTCGCCATTGGCTTTATCTGCAGCCATCAGAATTTCTGTCCCATAATAAATCTGGGGAATGCCACGTGTGGTCAGCAGGAATACAAGTGCTTGTTTGTAGCGGTCAATATTTTGCGTGGCTTCTTCATTTAAATAAAAGCGTGAAGTATCATGGTTATCAAGGAAAACGAGCAGATTCATCGGATCTGCATATACCAAATCCTGAGTAAGATAATCGTAAAGACGATATAATCCGCCGTTCCAGTCAGTTGTTTCTTCGTCAAAGGCTTTGTTCATTTGTTCCATCAGCGGGAAATCCATCACGGTACGGAGATTGGAGTTTCTGGGAGCAGCCAGTCTGCTGTCTTTCTGCCAGAAAGAAACCAGCACATTACTGTTCAACCAAGTTTCACCTACTATGTTGAAATCAGGGTACTCATCGGTCACGGCTTTACACCATTCTGACATCATGTCGAAATCTGCGTAAGGATGTGTGTCTTGACGGATGCCGTTAATCCCTGCATATTCTATCCACCAGATACTGCTTTGGATCAAATAGCGGGCTACATGGCGGTTGCGTTGGTTCAAGTCGGGCATTGATTCTGTAAACCATCCGTCTACGGCTATCTTGCGTTCATAATCAGAAGCGTGGATATCCTGTACACTCGCTGTTTTATAAGAAGTTTGTGTGTAGTTTCCTTTAAAATTGAACCAGTCTTTGGAAGGCATATCTTTGAAAAGATAGTTTTCGCTGCCACAATGGTTGAAAATCATGTCCATAACAACTTTCATTCCTTTGCTGTGTGCTTGTTCTACCAGCTTGCAGAATTCTTCATTGCTACCTAATCTGCGGTCTACTTGATAATAATCGGTAATGGCATAGCCATGATAGGATCCTTCTTTCATGTCATTTTCCTGTATGGGGTTCAGCCAGATTGCCGTAACTCCCAAGTTGGAGAGATAATCCAGATTATTTTCAATACCTGCGAGGTCGCCCCCGTGACGGGCGAACGGATCGTTACGGTCTACCTTTGCTTCCAACATTTCCGGTACGACATCGTTCGAGGGATTTCCGTTGGCGAAGCGGTCTGGCATAATCAGATATAATACGTCACCCGAGTTGAAGCCTTCCACGTTGGAAGCATCTGCCTTACGCTGTTTTATTTCATATGGCACAACAGTTTGCTTTTTACCTTGTTTCAGTGTAATATGAAAAGTCTGCGGAGTAGCTTCCGATAAATCCATATATAAGATTAAGTAATTGGGATTTTCTTGTTTCACAACATCTTTCAGAAGAATGTCTTTAGAAGAGATGCTTACATCACTGGAGGAAATATTGTCGCCATACAGTAGGATCTGTAGTTCGGGATTCTTCATATCCGCCCACCAGAAGGTTGGGGCTACTTTTTTAATTATGGCTGCGGACACTGTGTGTTGCAAACCGAATAACGCGAGTAATGCCATAAGTGCGAATGTTCTTTTCATAATATATAGAAATTAGTGTTTATATCTTCATTTCATTTCATTTGGATGTTGCAAATGTAGGAGTGGAATAGCTGAGATTTGAGTACTAGAATAAAAATATAAATGTTTTATAGATTCAACTTATTGATAATTAGGCGCATTTGTCTTTGCTGTATTGCTGAAAATATAAACGTCAATGAAAATATTTTCGTTGAAAAACTTTATTCTAATTACTTATATTTATATATTTGTGAATCTATAATAAGTATATAAGATGAAGAATGTAACCTATTTCTTTATATTGTTTTTGTTGACTTTGACAACTCCTTTGTTTGCTGATAAAAACAGCAATGAAGAAGTGTTGAAAAGGTTGGATCGGGTCATAGATAATAAGACCGCTTGTCATGTACAGAAGGAAAAAGAGATTGTGGATTTAAAGCAACGTCTTCACCGTTCTAAAGATAATAGGGAGAAATATGAACTTTGCGGTTCTTTGTTTAACGCTTATCTGCATTATCAAGCTGATTCCGCATTGTATTATATTAATGGAAAAATGAATTTGTTGCCTCTGTTGAATCATCCGGAGTTAAAGAATGAGATTGTCATTAACCGTGCCGAGGTGATGGGGGTGATGGGAATGTATAACGAGGCTTTGGAACAATTGGAGCGGGTAGACCCGTTGGAATTGGAACGGGAGACTTTGGCTTATTATTACCGGACCTATCGGGCTTATTATGGTTGGGTGGCCGATTATACCACCAATGATGCCGAAAAAGTGAAATATTTGAAAAAGACCGATGCTTACAGGGATTCTATTCTTATTGCTACTGATCCTTGTGTGGACAGGAGCATTGTATGGGCCGAGAAAAAGATTATTAATGGCAGGGTGGATTCTGCTTTGGTTATATTGTCGGACCTATTGAAAGAAACGCCGGATGAACGGCAAAAAGGGTATATTTATTATACTTTATCCGAGGCTTACGATATGCGGGGAGATATTCAGAAAGAAATTTATTATCTGGCCTTGACCGCTATTACAGATTTGAAATCGTCTATTCGTGAATATGCATCCTTACAGAAATTGGCTCAACTGATGTATGAGGTAGGTGATTTGGATCGTGCTTATAAGTATTTGAATTGTTCAATGGAGGATGCGGTAGCTTGTAATGCCCGTTTGCGGTTTATTGAGGTAACGCAGTTCTTTCCTATTATTGATAAAGCATATAAATTGAAAGAAGAAAAAGAGAGGCAGATTTCCCGTACTCTTTTAATCAGTGTCAGTTTGCTTTCTTTATTTTTGCTTGCTGCTATTTTTTATCTGTACCGATGGATGAAGAAATTATCAGTGATGCGCCGTAATCTGAGTCTGGCTAATCAGCAGATGCAGGAAGTAAATGCTGAGTTGGCACAGACGGGGAAGATCAAGGAAGTATACATTGCCCGTTATTTGGACAGATGTGTGATTTATCTGGACAAGTTGGAGTTTTATCGTCGTTCTTTGGCGAAACTGGCAATGGCCTCCCGTATAGACGATTTGTTTAAAGCGATTAAATCCGAGCAGTTCATACGAGATGAACGGAAGGATTTTTATAATGAGTTTGATAAGTCTTTCCTGGAGTTATTTCCTCATTTCATTACTTCTTTTAATGAGTTATTGGTAGAGGAAGGAAGAATATATCCCAAACCGGGCGAGTTGCTGACTACGGAATTGCGTATATTTGCTTTGATCCGTCTGGGAGTGACTGATAGTAATCGGATTGCCCATTTCTTGGGGTATTCTTTGGCAACGATTTATAATTATCGCAGCAAGATGCGTAATAAGGCGATAGGAAACAAGGAAACTTTTGAACAGGAAGTGATGAACTTGTAGAGATATGATTACAATAATACCAGCAAATGTAATATAAGTGTATTCACTGTTATTCCGTGCTTCAGTAAGTATTAGCTCTAACCTTGGGAGTTTGGTCGTATTTATTCTAAATGTGGCAAAATGTAATTGTTCCCCAAACGGATAGCATTACTTGTCCAATAACACAATTGATTTTAGAAGATGGATAAGTCCCGCCTTGGACATTGAGGATAGGCAAGTCGAATATCTTTTCAGTTAACTTGGTCTCGAAACTTTCTAATTGTTGAAATTGGAAAGCACCTATTTTGTCCTCGTTATTATTATTTTCTATTTTGTTCAGGTACTTGTCATTTTCTTCATAAACAGCAATGGCAACTTCATAAATTTCAAACCATGTCTTTGAATCTTCGACCATTAAATTCATAAAACAGAGAGTACAGTACCTATGTGAGAGATAAAAATAGCACCACAACTAGTAAACTTCCAATAAGTGTTCAGCGTATCTTCGGAGATGTTTTGGTAGAAAATAGTAACATTGATAGCATATCTATACAGGTAGATAACCATAGGCTGAAAGACAAAATACTATAAATGTAATAGGAGAGATAGAGTATTGCCATAGGTGGCTTATTTCAATATTGCGGCAATGTCGGTAGGTGCGATAAATATCTTTGGAAATCAATGGAGTGGATTCTGTAAATACGACCTCATTTGTCATTTTGATTTCTTTAGGAACGGTTTTTGTCATCGAATCGCTGATGCTATTGAATGCCTGATAAAAATTATTGGACATAGTACTGATTGTTTGGCATAAATAAAAAAGCAGAGAGAGAATGAGAGTTGAATAACTCAAAATAATTCTCTCTCTGCTTGGGAGTAGTTCTACAGAGAGGAGGATATTAAATCCTTATCTCTGTGTGTTTAGACTTTGATTACTGTGCCGGATAGGGAGTCAGGTTTACAGTAATGGTGTCTTCTACTTTTTCATTTGTTGAAGTAGTGATAGTCAATTTCACTTTGACTGGGGTTGCTACAGATACTTTGTTTGCATCACCAGCATTTGCTGTAAGTTTAATATCTTTACCGTTTATATTTGCTGTCAAATATTGGGTATATTTAGCTTCGACTTCGCAAACTACATTTTGAATATCATCTTGTGTTCCAGAAATGTTATCTACACGGTAATAGATGTTCTTGTCATTCTTATCAGCAGCTTTACCATATTTCACAGTTACTATGTTACCACTACCAGAGATGATAGAAATACCAGCAGGCATAACTGTTGTATAGTTTTTGCTTTCAGCAAACATAACTTTGAAGTCAGCAATCGGGAACTGTACGCCTGCATAGGTAACCTTACCACCTGTTAACGTATAAGCCTTGTTAGTTTCCCCTTTTTCAGTTAATGTGATAGTACCGTTGTCACTAACAGCAATCTTGTCAGCATCATCTTCAATAGCTTTGTATCCACTTACAGTTCCAGCAGAGAAAATGTTGGCTTTAGTGATTTCACTAGCATAAACTGTTACAATCTTATTCAAATAGTATGACGGGTTAAATGTATAAGCTGCTGCCAATGTTGCATCGCTTGGCTTTTCAATAGTGAACGGCAAGTTAATAACAGCAATTGTTCTGAAATAATTGAGTGTTCCAATTTTAACAGCTGCAACAACATTTACCTTAGCTGTAAACTCACCACCATTTTCAATGATTTTGGCTAATTGACTACCGTAATTTGTGTTGAAGTTAACTTTGATACCTGCTATTTGGGCTGCTTCAGTTGTTGTTTTACCTTCAGAGTCAACAGTAGCGATATTCTTAACAAGATCGGTTAGATTTTCAGTTTCTATCTTGCCTGTTTCAGCATTTTCATATACCCATTCTACTTGGGGTTCAAGTACCATTTCTTGATATTCAGCATTCCAAACGACACGTTTGTCTGCACCCATGGCATCGAAGTAGGGCTTTAAGTCAGAGATAAATGCTTGTTCAGCAGTTTCAGTCACTTCTGTTACAACATGCTTCTTGCTTACGATAGAAGTAATTTCTTCTGCATCAGGAGTTTTTTCATTAAAGTTCAAGGTTACATTGTCAGATTTAACCTTACCGAAAACATTCATATAATGAACTGTAAAGTAAACATTTCCTGCAGCCTTGTCATTAAGATTGATAGTCATACCATCGAATGATACGCCATAACGGATAGAGTCTGCTTTTGCTTGAGCATTATCAGCCATTGTGATGTATGAATCGAATAGTTGACCTGCCCATTTTTTTTCAGGGACAATTGTTACAGATTCACCTGGCTTAGCATCCACGTATGATGTGAGATAAGTATCACCTTGCTCATTAATCTGGTATTTACCGAATGGAATATTAACATCTTGGGCATCCACCAAACTAAAATTAAAATCACCATTGAATGGAGAGTAAACATTTTCGTTAACAACCAATGACGCTACAGCATTGCTATTGCCGTATGATTCAACTATTTCATCATTAACAGTAATACCTTCTACAGGAATTTCATACAATCCGGTTGTAGAAGCTGCTCTGCTGCTGCTTAATACTCCACTAAAAGGAACTACTTTTCCTAATTTGATAGGCAGTTCTTCACCTTTAGAGTTTACAGCCTTAACGGTTTTTCCTGATTAATCGTAAGAAACCGGGGATATCTGAACTATAATAGAACTGGTAGATTGTCCTACCATATATTCACCTTTGGCAGGTTTTTCTTTAGAACCACCTTCCCATTTCGGCCATGCTGTTCCTTCTTTAGCAATGCTATAAGCAATATTGAAATTGTTTTCCAATACAGTAATCTGAGCCAATCCTTCGTTCAAGGGCAGACGAACAGATTTTTCATTCTTACCGTCTTTGTCACAAACAACCATGATAACGTAGTTGTTAGGATCAGTAGGATCAGCGTAGTAGTAAGGAACATTTGTTGCAGGAGTAGCGCCGGCAAATTCTTCAAATTCTGTACCGTTCCACAAATACCACTTGCCGTTTTCCTTTTTCACTTCAGGTTGAGCATCCTTGCCCGGTTCACCCTGTGCGCCGTCCTGGCCTACAGCTTTAACGGTAGTCTTCTCACCGTTGCATACCCAAAAACCATCTTCCGAGATAGTCCATTCTGTACCTGCAGCACCTGCTTCACCGTCCTTACCGTTGGTAATGGTGTAGCTGCTACCGTCATTGAAAGCAACAGTGAAACCGCCTGTGGCAGGAGTTACAGAAGTAATCCAGTTGGCAGCATTGATTTTTGCTTCCAGGTCTTTGATTTGACCTTCAACGCCATCCACGCGCGAAGTCAGCTCGTCAATGTCATCATCGTAGTCTTTACAAGACACAAATGTTCCTGTTGACGAAACCATTAAGGCTCCGAACAGGATTGCACTTAAAAACTTTTTGTTCATAATAGAAAAACTTTAAATTTATAAATTTAAAAAACTAAAATTGGTTATACATACCATTTATTATAAAAGGACTTAATTGTTTTCCTCCTGTTTCAGCGGATTCCTCTCGTGTGCCACATACTGCCGGGGCGTCATGCCCGTCACTTTTCCGAACGCCACATAGAAAGGGCTTTTCGAACCGAAGCCGCTGCGTACGGGAACTTCCTCTATGGGGCATCGTCCGCTGCGGAGCAGCTCTTTGGCGTATTCCACTCGGTAAGTGTTTACTAGTTCTTTCAGGTTGCAGCCGAAATAGCGGTTCACCACATTACTTAAATAAGTCTGGTTTGTCTCCAGCATCGCACTCAGTGTCTTCAGCGAAAGAGAGGAATCGAGGAATACTTGACGCACTTCCATCAGGTATAATATACCTTTATATATAAGAGCATCTATCCGGCGGACGTCCGTCCGCAACGCAAACTCCTTCTCCCATCGGCGAGAGGCGGCACGATAGAGCAAAGTCTTTTGGCGCACCGAAGTGTAGCGGGTCTTTTTACGTCGCAGAAACAGGTATTCCATTCAATTCTTTTTTCGTTTTTTTATTTGCTTATTTTGTCGATCTCTTACTAAGAGATCGACAAAATAGATGTAATATGCATAAAATCAAATAATTAAATCAATGAGAAGTGAGCTGTTGAGAGAAAGATTAAATAAGAAAAAAGGCTTTTTTTTGCTTTAGATCGTATTTTTTTAATGAAAAGTGTATTAGTTATCAAAACTTTCCTTATTTTTGCACGAGAATTATATATCTCTTACTAAGAGATACCCCAATTCGGGATAAAATAGCGATTAGTTGCATGTTAAGACAGATACATGA
>CANPJW010000009.1 GCA_947574505.1 uncultured Bacteroides sp.
ATGCATAAAGGGGAAGTTGCAAAGGGTAATCCCCCAAGAATTACAACTGAGCCAATTCGGGAGCAAATCGGGATTCAGATTCCCCCAACTATCGCATTATAATCATTCATAATACCTGACATTGCGTCGTAATAGTATTATAACATAAAAAAGTGACGCGCTATGTAGATCTCTTATTAAGAGATCTATAAAAAATGTAAGTTATAGATTTACAATGAATTATAGGGTTATAACGGGCCTAAAACAACGGAATAAACTTAGATTAGATTAACTTCTTGTTTATTAAATATAATTTTTCTGTTATTTTTTATTGCTTATTACCAGCACTTTACGTAATTTTGCAAAGCACTATGTATATCTCTTAATAAGAGATATGCCCCAAAATAGCATGAATTGATATAAACTATAGATACAATGAAGATAAAAAATTATGCAATCTTGCTTTCCTTCCTGTTTTGTGGAAGTGCATTTGTGAAGGCTCAGAATGTTGCATTGAAGAGCAATATTCTTTATGACGCCTCCGGCACTGTTAATCTTGGAGCCGAGGTTGGTCTTGCCCCCAAATGGACGCTTGATGTGTCAGGCAACTACAATGGGTGGGTTCGTTCGCATGGCCGTACATGGAAGCACTGGATGTTGCAACCTGAGGCACGTTACTGGTTTTGTGATCGTTTTGCTGGTCATTTTATAGGCATCCATGCCCACGGTGGACAATACAATGTGGGTAATCTGAAGAATGACATTTCATTTTTGGGCAGTGATTTGTCCAAACTTTCCGACCGTCGTTATCAAGGATGGTTTGTAGGCGCCGGTGTAGCTTACGGTTATTCGTGGATTCTTTCCCGCCATTGGAATGTAGAGGCAGAAATAGGCTTGGGTTATGCCTATACCCGTTTCGATGCTTATCCTTGTGCCGATTGCGGTACCAAACTGATTGATGGCAAGTCCCATCACTATGTAGGCCCTACAAAGGCTGCACTGAATCTGATCTACGTATTTTAAAAAATACCGCTCATGAAGAAATTACTATGTATACTTCTCCTGTTGTTTTGTATAACAGGTGTAAACAGCCAGACTATTCTGACGCTGGGCCGTGTGAAAGTGGACGGTCTAAATGTTGCTCGCAGCGGTGAGAACCTGCTTGTGTCAATGGATATTGATGTGGCGGGTATTGATATGCCGTCTTCCCGTGAAGTTTCCTTTGCCCCTGTGCTTCGTGCGGAGAACAATGAACTGTCTCTTTCTCCTGTGGTGCTGGCAGGCCGCAACCGTTACTATCTCCATTTACGCAATGATGTCGTTTCCGGTGAGGGCACTTCGCTGTTCCGTGCCGGTCGTGATCGTGTGATTCATTACAGTGCCACGGTGCCATACGCCGAATGGATGGCCGATGCCACCTTGGAGCTGGGCGATGAGGTGTGCGGCTGCCTGTGTGAAGTGTTGTATGCAGACCGTTCGCCGCTGACCACGCTGGATTTCGGTCCGAAGGTTTTCTCTCCGGTTTTTGTTTATCGCGCTCCGAAAGCCGAGGAGGTGAAGACGCGCGAATTGAAAGGTTCCGCTTACATTGATTTCCCGGTGAACCGCACGGAGATTTATGAGGATTACCGCCGTAATCCGGTGGAACTGGCTAAAATCCGTGCCACGATAGACACCGTGCGCAATGATGCCGATACCCGCATCACTTCTATCCGTATTAAAGGATATGCCTCTCCGGAGGGCAGTTATGCCAACAATACCCGTCTTGCCCAAGGACGTACGGAAACATTGAGGAACTATGTACAGTGTTTGTATAATTTCCCGTTTGGTATCATGTCAATGGATTACGAGCCTGAGGATTGGGCGGGGCTGGAACGCTATCTGGAAACCTGTACGCTTCCGAGCCGTTATGGCATGTTGGAACTGGCGCGCAGCGGTGGCGATCCGGACGCACGCGAACAGAAAATCAAGGCGCGTTATCCTCAGGACTACCAGTTCCTGCTTCGTGAGGTCTATCCCGGTCTTCGCCACTCGGATTACACGGTAGAGTATGTGGTCCGTGCCTATACCGATGTGGAGGAGGCACGCCGCATCTGGCGCACCGCTCCGGGTAAGCTGAGTCTGAACGAGTTCTACCGTGTGGCGGAGAGCTATCAGGCAGGCAGTGACGAGTATAATGAGGTGTTCGAAACCATGGTCCGCCTCTATCCGGATGATGCTACGGCTAACCTGAATGCCTCTAATGTGGCGATGTCACGCGGTGACCTTGTTTCAGCGCGTAAGTATGTGGCAAAAGCCGGCGACACGCCCGAGGCGGTATATGCACGCGGTGTGCTTGCCGGATTGGATAAAGACTATGCGCAGGCGCGCAGGTTGCTATCTCGTGCACAAGATATGGGTGTGAAAGAAGCTGCCGATGCATTGGAGCAGATTAACAAAATAGATAAGAAGTAATCATAAAAAAATAAGGAATCAATATGAAAAAGTTTAGTAAAATTTTGATGTCCGGGCTTGCAGCATTCTGTTTGTGGGCATGCTCAGATGAGGCAAATGTGTCTCAGCCGGTCGATGCTGAGAGTGACGTATATGTGGAATTTGGAGTGCAACTGATGCAAGGAAGCGGTTCAAGAAGCGAGACAACAGATGAGGAGGATGGAAACGGAAGCAATTCTTCTGACGGTGCTGAAGTGGGTAAGGACTATGAGAACAGTGTCAAGGAGATATTACTGGTGCTGACAAAGGCTGATGGTTCTCTCATTGTCAGTCAGCGTCTGGATGTGGAACCTAAGAATGATGGAAAATATCCCAAACTTGTGGCAACTTTGGACAGAAGTGCATTAGAGGCATACAGAACGGGAGAAATTTATGCTTATGCTTTCTGTAATCCCACTTCTTCTATCAATGCCAGTGATCTGAAGAACAGTATTCATACGCTGTCGGAGGAACCTGAATTAACAGACAACGATGAAATTTGGAAAAAAGGTGCTTTCCTGATGTCTAACCACAATCTGGTCAAAGTGGCCAACTCCACTCCAACCACTACCTGGAACTGGGAACAATATACTGAGACCAATCGTCTGTTTTTGGGTACCATTTCGGTAGAACGTGCTTGCGCACGTTTTGACTTCAAAGCGAGCAGCTATCCCACTACAGAGGCTGCTAACACCTATGTATTGGAGAGCACCAATAAGGTTAAAGTTCTGCTGACTGATATGGTAATGGTTAATATCAGCAAGAGTTTCTATCATCTACGTCGGGTGTCTGCTGACGGGCTTGCGAATAATATAGACTTGTGTGGACAGGAAACTTCAAACAACTATGTAGTGGATACAGATGCAAAGGAAAAGAACGGCATTGCTGAAGAAACTTATAAAAGTAACTATTTTTATAATAATTTTCTTTCTAAGTCGTCAGATGAGTGGAAAGATAAATTCACACCAATCTCTTCTCTAACCGAAGAAGATAATGACAATTCTTGGAATACAGGAGGCAATCGCAACGGATACAAAATATGGCGTTATGCAACTGAAAATACCATTCCTGCTCCTATTAGCAATCAGAAAAACGGTATCTCTACCGGTGTAATCTTCAAAGGGAAATTGGATTTTAATAAATCAACCTATGGTGTAACTAGTAATCAGCCTATTTTCGTATATAATAATGTGTTGTATGGCACTTGGGAGAAAGTGATGGCGGCGGCTAATGACCCCAATGCGGATAAGAGCCTGAAAGCTGCTTTTGATCAAATAGGGGCAAACCCCGTTGCTGGTACTGATTTTGCCCAGGCAGGGTTCACCGTTTTTAAACCGAATACAGCCGGCGATTATGAAATGTATTATTGCTATTGGAATCGTCATAATGACAATGGTGATCCTAACAAGATGGGTATGATGGAATTTGCAGTGGTACGCAACAATGTGTACAAACTGATGGTAAACAAAATCAATGGTTATGGCCATCCTACTTCATCGGATCCTAAAGAGGATCCCGATCCGTTCGATCCGAACAATCCGGATGAGCGAAACGACCTCTACATCGAAGTAACCGTTGAGGTACGTCCTTGGGTGGTCCGTATAAATGACATCGAGTTCTAAACAAGTGTATTAAACAATGAATAAGACAACAAGATTCATACATACATTGAGACTGCCGGGCATGGTGCTTTGCGCCATGCTGGCGGTAGCCGCATTGTTGTCCTCCTGCCATGGCATATACAATGACCTGGAACCCTGTACGCGAGGTGTCCGTCTGCGTTTTGTCTATGATTATAATATGGAGTATGCCAATGCATTCCATTCGCAGGTGGACTGTCTGGCTCTGTTGGTCTATGACGAACAGGGCAACTATCTGGCTACCTATACTGGGGCAGGTGATGAGCTGAAGGATGAGAATTACCGCATGACTCTCGATTTGGAGAAAGGGAGTTATCATTTTGTTGCATACGGCGGACTGACTTGTCCGCAAACCTCTTTTTCATTCAAGGTGGTTCCCGGCACTGGTTCAACCATGCAGGACTTGCGTGTAGAGATGCATAATGCCGGACGCATTTCGGAGACTGATCTGCATCCTTTGTTTTATGGTTCGCTGGATATAAATGTGGACAATGACACTTACGAAGAAGCCACTGTGTACCTGATGAAGAACACTAACAACATCCGTGTGGTGCTTCAGCAGATGAACGGTGGAGAGGTGAATGACAAGGATTTTACTTTCCGTATTACAGATGACAACACGCTGTTTGCTTCCGACAACAGCCTGATAAGTAATAGTGGGCAAGTCTATGCTCCTTGGGCACAGGGACAGCGCACTGTGGGAGTGACGGAGGAAGGTGACAAGAAAGTGACTGTGGCATATGCCGAACTGTCTACTTCTAGATTGGTTGCCGGCAATCATCCGCGTCTGACCATCACCCGTAACAGCGACGGTGCACAGGTATTAAGTATTCCGTTGAATGAGTATCTGTTGTTGCTGAAAAGTGACCATTTCGACAAGATGGGTGACCAAGAGTTTCTGGACCGTGAAAGTAACTGGTCATTGATATTCTTTTTGGATGATAATCACACATGGATACGCACCCATATTGTTGTCAATGACTGGATAGTAAGAATTAATGATACAGAATTATGAGAATAAAGGATTGGGGACATATCGTGTCTGTACTGGGCGTCTGCTTCCTCTTAATGTGCGGATGTGACGGCAGAAGTGATGAGGGGCTTCCTTCATCGAATGGACCCGATGCGGTCTATCTGGATATTAATGTCGCTCTGAGAGATGCTCCCGTGTCCGGACGTTCTGTTTCCGGACGTGCGGATGAGGATCCTTCGTATGATAAAGTGACGGACGCTGAGAAGATGCGCACGCTGCGTGTCATTCTAGTCCGTCCGGATGGCAAGGTGGAACATAATGTCCATCTTGATTTGAAGAACAATCCTGTGGATGACCGGTATGGAAAAATCCGCCTGAAGGTGCAAGGCAATGAGGAAAAAACCATTTACTTACTTGCTAATGAAGAGTCCGTTCCGGTGGAGATTCCTGATGTGGAGGAGGATAAAACGTCTCGGGCACCCAAAACATGGAATGACTTTAAACCCGGAAAAAAATTCCTGACCAAGGAGCAGATGGCGGGGCTTGTGTTATCGTTCGATAGCGTGGCTTTCAGTAAAGAAAAACCATTGCTTATGAGCGAATGTCATACGGTGACGCTGGATAACAAAGGTCTGGAGCCTGATACTGAAAACCAGGGACAGGATGGTGAGCAAGCGGAAGTGATACTGAAAAAGGAAGTCACACTGAAGATCACCCGTGCTGCTGTAAAGTTCACATACGAGATAACGAACAAGAGCAGCCAGATTTATTATCTGAGTGAAATCAGAATAGATAAGTCAGCTTCCCATGAATACCTTCTGCCCAATGGCATGGTGTATGATAATACGGAAAAGGAAGTAAAAGATTTCCAAGTGCCGGAATTGGCCAGCTATGAGTCCTTTGATCAAAAATATAAGGAGAATGTAAAGTTGGAAGCGAATTCGACGAATCCGGTTATACTGCCTTCGTTTTACCTGCCGGAAGGAAAGTATGAGAATGCTGAGGACGTTAATAAAGATTATAAGACTTCCTACAAGACCGCTATTACGCTGGATACAAAGGATAATAGTGGTGTAGACTTGGGAGGCAATTCTGAAAGCACTCCCTCCGGAAAGTTCACTTTGGAAAGTTTCTTTCCGAACCTTCCTGTTTTACCTCGTGGTACTCATGTGGTGGTGAGGATGACAGTCAATGAAGCGGATAGCATATCATGGCAGGTGGATCTGCGCCCATACGGTGAAGTGATACTTGAACCTGGTTTTGGAATAGAGATGAAATGAAAAAAAGAAGGAGAAGAAAACAATGAAGAAAACGATAAGTTATTTCTTATTTATATGCGGTCTACTGATGGTTGCCGCCACTTCGTGTAAGGACGACCTGCTGTACACGGACGGGGGGCCTATTCCCGAAGGTGAGAGTATAGTGACGGCACAGGTGGACTTCAAACCTTTGGTGGAGGGACTTGCGGACAAATCGCGCTCAGCGGGCGATACTATCAAGTCTATTAATGCCTTGTGTGTGTTGTTGTATGATGTGGATGGTAATTTGGCAGAAGCGCATTCTTTGACACTTGTAACTGGTGAACCGGGGGAAGGAGAATATAGAGTAAGTGATATTGAACGTAAAAAAGAAGATGCAGTCGACCCGAACGGGAATATTGCTGAAACGGAAACACCTCGTGCTAAGCTAAGCTTGAAAATTCCATACGGACGTTACTATATCTATGCAGTGGCCAATATGGGAACGGAGTTTAACGAAGAAGTTAAGAGTGATGGTACTGGTTCGTCAGAGGCGGTTAATAAGTATAAGGAAGCAATTAAGACAGTAGAAGGATTAAAAAGCATTTCTCTTACTTGGAATGCTGATGATGTGGCCCGGAACAACCAGATGTTCGGTCATTTCACTATAGTGGGGCAAGAGAATAAGAGTGAATTGCTTACCATTAATAAAAAGAAAATGGAGTTGCATTCGTGGATACGCCGTGCGGCATCTAAGGTAACTATTGCATACGATGGTAGTGGATTGGAAGATGGTGTTTTCATCTATTTGAAATCGGTGACCATAAAAGACATTCCGCAGAAGTGTTATCTAGGGAAAAATAATCCTGCTGCTCCGGAAGATCTGAAAGATGGGGATGAAGGAGTAAAGCTTGATTTGATACCGGAAGGTGAAACCATAAAATATTATAAGGGCGATGGTGAACTATCCCCGAGTGATTTTAATGAAACATACGAAGCCCGTATTACAAAAGGGAAACCTCTATTCGGCAGTAAGAGATATGAGGAAGACGCATATCACCCCGAAAACTTGGCGGATGTGCATACCGAATTTACCAACGCTCTTTATTTTTATGAGAATATGCAGGGCATGGGTAAGGAAGGTACTACTAGTGATAAGCGTCAAGTGGTTAAAGGTGATCAAGATCCAACCAAACCGACTTATCCTGACGGAGGTGCAGAGGAGAACGAGGCGTGGAAAGATGCCAAGCCATACGGAACCTATATAGAAGTGGATGCTTTTTATGTTTCTATCAATGAAAAGAAAGTGGGTAGAGGTCCTATCAAGTACCGCTTTATGTTAGGAAAAGATGTGATAACCGATTACAATGCGGAGCGTAACCATCACTACAAACTGACTTTGAAGTTCAAGGGATATGCCAACGATGCAGACTGGCATATAGAATATGAAGAACCGGAGCCAGGTATCGAAGTGCCTAATCCTTACTATATCTCTTATCTTTATAACCGTACGATGAATCTTCCGGTAAAGATTAATACGGGAGGAGGTACGCTTATCTCTTTAAAGGCTGAGATTCTTACGAACAATTGGGCTCCGCATGGAACACTTTCTTTGGCGGAAGGTGGGTTGGATTATGCTAGAGCATATGATTATGCTGAAAATCCAAATGACGAATCGCTAAATCAACCATGGAATGGATTTCTTTCACTTCGTAAAACTACTGCCAGAATTCTGATAAAAGAAAATGACCCTGATAAGGATCAGGTACCGGTTGATCTTACTATACCCGGAACAGTGAAGATCACGAGTAATAAGGACTATTATGAAACTTCTGAGAAAGGACTTCGTACATATAATGTGGCGAAGCAACTCCACGAAGATAAGGACGGTAATTACGAAATAAAAGGCGACAATGATCATTTGCTTGCTTCTATTCCTTTATATACTCGCGCTAAACAGATGCATATTAAATCGGGTTATACAGGAAATAATCCTTATGTGGCTTATCAGCGGCATGCGAAGGTTAAAATAATCGCTGTGGTACAGGTGAATGGAAAAGATCATTCACTTGATGAAACTGTCGATATATATCAAGTGCGAAGAATTGTAAACCCCAAAGGAATTTATAGAAGCAATAATAATAATCGGCCTTTTGATGTAACTTTATTGCGGCTGCCAAAGGAGAATGCGGAGGATTTTATTCCTTTTTCATCTGAAGGACCTTGGAAAGCGTATGTTGTAAGTGCACAAACAGAGGCGAACAGAGGAGAACCCTCTTATGTAGATCCTAATCCCGGATTTATCACTCTTTCTGTTTTAGATAACAAAAATACACGTTTGGAGGATGGCGTTATATATGGTGTTACTGGTTCGGATATTAAATTTAAGATTAACTTTAATGAAACAATAGCTAAGGGTGCTTCCAATAAAAATGCGGTAGTACGTGTGGAATATCATAATTACACATGTGAACATCTTATTTTCGTGCACCAAGGAAGCCAGCCACAGGAGTTGTTATCTGGCAAGCCTGCATGGCATGTATCGAATTTGGTTAGCCAAAATAAGGAAGCTCTTAATCCGTTGGATGAAGGTTCTTTATTTAGATATAAAAATCTTACTCAGCCTATTACTGCAAAGAATCAGTATAATAAGCAGATTATGATAAATGTTAAACCTGACTATTTCCCTGATCCTGTATCACAAACAGGTCAATATGAATTGGAGGGGACCACAGAGAAGGTTACGTGGGGAAATATAACGAATCAGCAGGCTGAGAGTACAGAAAGCTGGGGTCTTAACTTAGAGAAAACTCGTATTGCTAAATTAGATGATTATGAATCTTTGTTTGAAAGTAATATAATTGCTCAAAGTTATGGCGTGCTTTATGGTGATGAATCTACTGAACCTGAAACAAATATTGTAGATGCGTATGGATATCAAGAGCATAATGAGTATAGTCACCCCGGAAATCCTCCTAAGAAGAATCGTGGAATGCGTGGATGTTTTGTTTACAATAGGAACAATGGTAATCATATCTTTTTTCCGGTGGGAGCTTCTGGATATGGTCATAGAAGAACTAAAGAAAATGGATGCTTGCGTTATTCATGTGGACAAACTGGTATCTTTAGTAATTTGGCTTTGGCTCCGTTGTTTTATGACCTTTACATGCGACCCGGTGCTGTTTATTGGACAGAAGATGTTACTGGAACAGGGGCATGGGGAACGACTGTAGGTTGGGATATTAATTATTTTACATTTGACTTTAACAGAATATATCAGGCTAATGTTTTTGATAGCGACGAAAGTGATGCCTGCTTCATTCGTTGTGTGGAGGATTCTGGTTCTAATTAGTGTCTTTTATCATGTAAGATAAGTATAGATCTATTCTTTATTTGAAAGAGTCGGTTGGCACAATCACTTATAGAGGCTGTATCGTAATGTAAACTTGCGATACAGCTTCTTTCTATATAAGAAGAGAATTGCTTTGGTGCCGTTTAAACTGTTTATATAAACATACGAGCACTTGTGCAAACCATCACCATACCCGTCATACTTTTGCGGAGGTCACAAGTTCTCCTCAGAAAACCCCTTTAAATTTTCATTCCATCCATAATAATTGTATCTTTGTTCCAATCAACCCGTTAAAAGACTGCGCCATGGGAACAGGAGGCATACAAGACAAATACGTGAATCCCTATACCGATTTCGGCTTCAAGCTGCTTTTGGGTACTGTAATGAACAAGGAACTGCTCCTCAGTTTCCTCAATGCGTTGCTGTTTGGTGAGGAGACGGTGAAGGATGTCACCTATCTGAATGTGGAGCATCTGGGTACGCAGGAATATGATCGTCGTGCTATATTCGATGTGTATTGCGAGAACGAGAAGGGAGAGAAGTTCCTGGTGGAGATGCAGCGCGGCGAGCAGCAGTTTTTTAAGGACCGTAGCCTGTACTACTCCTCTTTCCCCATCCGCGAGCAGGGCAAGCGCGGCCCTTGGGATTATGAGCTGAAGGCCGTCTATGTGGTGGGCATCCTGAATTTTTCTTTTGACGAAACGGACAATGAACATTTCCACCATGAAGTGAAACTGGTGGATCTCCATACGCATAAGGTGTTTTATGACAAGCTTGCCTTCATCTATCTGGAAATGCCGAAGTTCAGCAAACCGGAGGAGGAGCTGGAGACGATGTTCGACAAGTGGCTTTTCGTGCTCCGTAACCTTTCTTCGCTGCTCGAGCGCCCTCGCGCCTTGCAGGAACGGGTGTTCAACCGTTTGTTTGAAGCTGCCGAGATAGCCAAATTCTCTCGCAAGGAATTGAGTGAATATTGGGAAAGTTTGAAGAATTTCCGTGATTGGTACAGTGTGATGACAACCCAGCTAAAGAAAGGCAGGGAAGAAGGCCGCAAGGAAGGACTCGAAAAAGGCCGTCGTGAAATGCAATGGATGAATGCGTGCAAAATGAAGGAAGACGGTATGTCCATTGAGATGACAGCCAGGTATTTTTGAGGGTGGTAGTAGGATGGAAAACTGTTTCTGAAGAAGATTCTCTAAGGGGAATTCTGTTGGAAAAAGAAGGGAAAAAAGGAGGAATGAAACGCCCTATTCATGGGCGTTTGCGAAAGAGGGTGGCAGCACATTTACAATTTCCACCACATACATCTTGTGAAAACCACCGTACGATTCTCTGTACCATCTGTCTGTAATGCTCTTGTCGATAAAGTTTTCGGGCTTGATCAGATCGGCATACAGTTTCTTGCATTCAAAAGTCAGCCGCGCCTGCTCAAAAGTGATGCTTCCGTTCTCGGTGAACAAGGGCGATAATCCTGTCGCTTTTACTTTGTCCATGTCACGCCCCGACTTAGAACCGCATATTTTATGCACTTCTTTATGCTCCTCGCCTAGAAAAGAGAGGGTGAGATAATCGTTCTGCTCTATAAAGTCGAAGGTATAACGTTCGGGGCGGATAAAGATAAAAGCTACCGGACGGTTCCACAGAAACCCTGTGCCTCCCCAGTTTGCCGTCATGGTGTTGAATTTGTCTTTGGTACCGGCGGTTACCAACATCCATTCCTTGCTGATTGTCTCAAACAGATTGTCAGTCAGTTCGTTTACTTTTATTTTTTTCATTGTTTCCGTATTTTTAGCTAGTACAAAGATATAATTTTTTTCTTTTACTGTTTCAGATTAAATTTGCTAATTATTATCTTTGCGAGAAATATTAATTAAAAAAAGAAAGGACGATACAGTGGCAAATGATGTAGTTTTAACCCCGATGATGAAGCAGTTTTTTGAGTTGAAGGCAAAGCATCCCGATGCGATTATGCTATTCAGGTGCGGGGATTTTTATGAAACTTATTCAGAAGACGCTATTGTTGCCTCAGAGATTTTGGGTATTACGCTGACCAAGCGGGCCAATGGACAGGCAAAGAGCGTAGAAATGGCCGGCTTTCCTTTCCATGCATTGGACACGTATTTGCCCAAACTGGTACGTGCCGGCAAGCGGGTGGCCATTTGTGACCAATTGGAAGATCCCAAGATGACCAAGAAACTGGTAAAGCGCGGTATCACCGAATTGGTGACTCCGGGTGTAGCCATCAATGACAATGTTCTTTCTTACAAAGAAAATAATTTTCTGGCTGCCGTTCATTTTGGGAAAGCCAGTTGTGGTGTGGCCTTCCTTGATATCTCTACCGGTGAGTTCCTTACCGCAGAGGGGCCTTTTGACTATATAGACAAGTTGTTAAATAATTTCGCCCCCAAAGAGGTGCTTTTCGAACGTGGTAAACGGGGAATGTTTGAAGGAAATTTCGGAAGCAAGTTCTTTACTTTTGAGTTGGATGACTGGGTGTTTAATGAAAGTTCCTCACGCGAGAAGCTGTTGAAGCACTTTGAGACCAAGAACTTAAAAGGTTTCGGGGTGGAGCACCTTAAGAATGGTATTGTAGCTTCGGGAGCTATTTTGCAATACCTCAATATGACGCAGCATTATCAGATCGGCCATATAACTTCTCTTTCCCGTATAGAGGAAGACCGTTATGTGCGGCTGGATAAATTCACGGTACGGAGCTTGGAACTCATAGGTAGCATGAATGAGGGCGGAACCAGTCTGCTGGATGTGATCGACCGCACTATCAGCCCTATGGGAGCCCGTCTGCTAAAACGCTGGGTAGTCTTTCCGTTGAAAGATGAGAAGCCTGTCAATGAGCGTCTGGATGTAGTGGAATACTTCTTCCGCGAGCCGGATTTCAAAGAGTTCATAGAAGAGAAATTACATCTGATAGGAGATTTGGAACGTATTGTTTCGAAAGCTGCCGTAGGACGAATCTCTCCACGCGAGGTGGTGCAACTTAAAGTAGCTTTGCAAGCCATAGAGCCGATTAAGAATGCCTGTTTGAATGCGGATAACAGGAGTCTCCGCCGTATTGGGGAACAACTGAATTTATGTCTGTCTATCCGTGAAAAAATAGCGAAAGAGGTTAAGAATGATCCTCCTTTGCTGGTGAATAAAGGCGGTGTGATAGCAGACGGGGTGAATGCGGAACTGGACGAACTGCGGCAGATAGCTTTTTCCGGCAAGGATTATCTGCTCAAAGTACAGCAACGTGAAAGTGAGCTGACCGGCATTCCCAGCTTGAAAATTGCTTATAACAATGTGTTCGGTTACTATATTGAGGTGCGTAACACGCATAAGGATAAGGTACCTGCCGACTGGATCCGTAAACAGACGCTGGTGAATGCGGAACGCTATATTACTCAGGAACTGAAAGAATACGAAGAAAAGATCTTGGGGGCCGAAGATAAGATTTTAGTGCTTGAAACAAAGCTCTATAACGAATTGGTGGTCGCTTTGGCAGAGTTTATTCCAGCCATTCAGATTAATGCCAGTCAGATTGCCCGATTGGATTGTCTGCTGGCTTTTGCCAATGTGGCGAAAGAGAACAATTATATCCGTCCTGTTGTGGAGGACAGTGAGGTGATTGACATCAGGCAAGGCCGTCATCCTGTCATCGAGAAGCAGCTTCCGGTAGGGGAGAAGTATATTGCCAATGATGTCTTTCTGGACTCGGAAACCCAGCAAATCATTATCATTACCGGTCCCAATATGGCGGGTAAGTCGGCTTTGCTACGCCAGACTGCGCTGATTACCTTGTTGGCGCAGATGGGTAGTTTTGTTCCTGCCGAAAGTGCGCGGATCGGTATGGTGGATAAAATATTCACCCGTGTGGGAGCCAGCGATAACATTTCTGTGGGCGAATCTACCTTTATGGTTGAAATGAATGAGGCGGCAAATATTTTGAACAACCTCTCTAGCCGCAGTTTGGTGCTGTTTGATGAGTTGGGACGGGGAACCTCCACTTATGATGGTATTTCCATTGCTTGGGCTATTGTGGAGCATATTCACGAGCATCCTAAAGCCAAGGCACGTACGTTGTTTGCCACCCATTATCATGAGTTGAACGAGATGGAGAAATCTTTCAAGCGCATCAAGAATTACAATGTATCTGTGAAGGAGATAGATAATAAAGTGATTTTTCTGCGCAAACTGGAACGTGGCGGCAGCGAACATTCTTTCGGTATTCATGTGGCAAAGATGGCAGGTATGCCGAAAAGCATCGTGAAGCGTGCCAATGATATTCTGCATCAACTGGAAACGGACAACCGCCAGCAGGGCATTGCCAAGCCTACGGCTGAGATAGCGTCCGGCCGGAGCGGAATGCAGCTCAGCTTCTTCCAGTTGGATGATCCGGTATTGAGTCAGATACGGGATGAGATTCTGAATTTGGATGTCAATAATCTGACCCCTCTTGAAGCATTGAATAAATTGAATGATATCAAGAAGATAGTAAAAGGCAAATAAATGCCTTCATTTTTCATTAACCGTTAATTACTAACCATTAATCATTATCATGAAACACTTACTAACCTTATGGATGTTGGCCTTGTGTCTGTGTGTTTCGGCCAAGGAAACATGTCCGAAAGTAATTCCCGCCCTGCAAGAGTGGAAGGGGGGAAGTGGAAAACTCGTATTGCCTGCTGAAGGCAGTATTGTTGTAGCTCCTGCCGATGAGGCGGCACTGAAAAGTGTGGCGACTGTGCTGGCACAGGACTTGAAAGATCTGTTGGATTGGAACTACACCATTAGGACCGGGAAACCGGGAAAGAATGATATTTATCTTTCATTGATGAAACCCGACAAACAATTGGGAAAGGAAGGGTATGTGCTGACTGCCGGACGCTATGCCGGTATTGAAGCACCGGCTCGTCAGGGAGTCTTTTGGGGAACCCGGAGTTTGTTGCAGATTCTTTATAATGAAAAAGGACAGTTGCCCAAAGGAGTTGCCCGTGACTGGCCGCAATATCCCAGTCGTGGCTTCATGCTGGATGTGGGCCGTAAGTTCTTCACAATGGATTTCCTGCGGCAATATGTCAAAATACTATCGTTCTATAAACTGAATGAATTCCAGATTCATCTCAATGACAATGGTTTTGTACAGTTCTTTGATAACGACTGGAACAAGACCTATGCTGCTTTCCGCCTGGAGAGTGAGCGTTTTCCGGGGCTGACCGCCAAGGATGGTTCTTATACCAAGAAAGAATTCACCGACCTGCAACGTCTGGGCATGGAATATGGTGTGAATGTGATTCCGGAGATTGATATTCCGGCTCATTCATTGGCCTTTACACATTATAAACCCGAGATAGGCAGTGATAAATATGGAATGGATCATTTGGATTTGTACAAGGAGGAAACCTATCGTTTTGTAGATTCTTTGCTGGATGAGTATCTTTCTGGTGAGAAACCGGTTTTCATAGGTCCCGATGTACATATCGGTACAGACGAGTACAATGTCAAGGAAGCTGAGAAATTCCGCTATTTTACAGACCGGTATCTGAAGTATGTAGAGAAATACAGGAAGAATGTCCGTATGTGGGGAGCACTGCGCTGGTTGAAAGGAAGCACTCCGGTGAAAGCGGATAATGTAACTATTAATGCCTGGTCATACGATTGGATTGATCCTAATGCTTCTTTGAAAGACGGATATAAGATTATCAATACGTGTGATGCTTATCTTTATATTGTTCCGGCTGCCGGATATTATCGTGATTTCCTGGACACGAAATGGCTGTATGAGCAATGGCGTGTGGGTAAAGTGAATCCTAAGGAAGAGTTGCCTGAAGGAACTCCGGGACTGTTGGGAGGTATGTTTGCCGTATGGAATGACCATTGTGGTAACGGTGTGTCACAACAGGATGTGCATTTCCGTACATTCCCGGCCGCTCAGGTACTGGCCGAGAAGATGTGGAGAGGGAAGAATGAAATGGTTTCTTACGAGGAATTTGAGGAATTGTGCAAACAGATGCCTGAAGCTCCCGGTGTCAACCTGCTGGGGCGTGTGCAGGGTGAGGTACTCCTTCCGGGGCAGAATGAAGAACTGTCTTTGAACGGTACGGACAGCATTGCCACTATGTTGCCGGAGGTAGGCTATCCATACGTGGTAGAATTTGAAATAAATCCGGACAAAGACCAAAATATCAACGGTATTTTGTTTAAAGGTCCTCATTCCACCGTATATGCTAATTGGGAAAATAAGGGAAAATTGGCTTTCAGCCGTGACGGCTATACGTTTGTATTCCACGCTGCCACACTGCCTGCCGGAGCATGGACGAAGGTACGCATAGAGGGAAACCACAAAGGTACTACTCTTTACATAAACGGTGAGAAAGCGGAACGTTTGGAAGGACGTGTCAAGCAGTTTTACAACTATACTCATAAACGCAAGGACAAGATGTATATGCAGGAAACTTTGGTGTTTCCCATGCGGCAGATTGGGGATGTGCAGAATGGGTTCAGAGGGAAGTTGCGGAATATAAATTGCACGCAATAAAAGATATTTCTTTCTCTTGCTGTGTAGGGGCAGGTTTTAGACCTGTCCCTATGCCCAATAGGAGTGAAATTTCTCCGAATGTTATCTTTAATAGTGTTATATTGTTTATTATCAAAGTTTTATATGCGGTAAATGTTATCTGTTTTATTTTCATGAAAAGGGCTTTATACCTTACTTTGCATTATTAAACTTAAGCAACAAACCCGATGAAAATAAAACAAATTCTACTTTGCATGCTTTTAGCCTGCTTTATTCTTCCCGCTTCCGCACAGAATAGCTGGGGTATTGTAGGAGGCGGACTTTTTTCTAAATCTCTGTCCAGGGATGCACGCTTCAGCCTGGGCGGTTATGCCGGAGGAATGTATGACGTTCATGTTAAAAACTCATGGTATGTACAACCACAATTATTATTTACTTATGAAGAATTCAGATCCAAGACAAGACTTGGTACCGATTCTTTTTTTAGTAAATTCAATTTGGAGCTTCCTATCCTTGCTTCTTATAATGTTGCTTTGAATAACAAATGGAATTTGCGCATCAATGCGGGACCGTATCTGTCCTATGCTATGTTTGGCAGGGATAAATCCATTGATTACGCCTATGGCAACGGAATGCATTCTAGTTTGGGCTGGTGGCATCAGGATTTTCCAGATCATTTTACTTACGGCGGAAGGGCCGGGGTTTCATTGGAATCCGAGCATTTCATTTACACTATCGATGGTAAGTGTTCTCTTCGTAAGAGACCTTTCGGGCGAAGTGTCAGTTTATCGGCCGGTGTAGGATATAAGTTCTGAGTTTTCTGTATCTTTGTCACCGGAGAATAAAAATAGAGTTGCATGTATGTTTATATAAAACAGTTGGGTATTGTTTGCCTTCTATGTTGGCTTGGTCTTTCCTGTACTTTGCAGCGCACGGAACATCCTGCTTTGCGGCAAGCCGGATACTTGATGGAAGAACATTCCGACAGTGCGTTTTCATTATTGAAATCCATCTCTTCCCTAACCGGTATGAGCCCGGAAGACAAGGCCGGTTACGCTTTGCTGCTGGCTGAGGCTGCGGATAAAAATGGTTATTCACTGCTTCCTTGTGACTCATTATTGAATTTTGCTCTCCATGTATATCATGAAGAAGCCAAAGAACATGCCATAGCTCTTCTGTATAAGGGTAAAGTGCAACAGGAAATGGAAAACTATGCCGATGCCTTGAAAAGTTACCGTATGGCGCTTGAAATTCTTTCCGCCTATCCATGCGAATTCTATTGGAAAGGGTTTGTATATAATATGTTGGGTGGGCTGTATGGCAAACAGAACTTGTACGCACAGGCCAAAGATATGTATGTCAAGGCTTGTTATAATGATTCGCTGGCACGGCATAACCGTCATTTCATCAGTTCACTCAGCAACCTGGGGGTAGCTTACATCGGGTATGGAAATATAGACTCCGCTTTTATCTGTCAGCAACGCGCTTTGCAGCTTTCTCTTTCTACTGATAGTTTCCTTTTGCATTCTCTTTATGGAAATATAGGGGATTTATGCGGACGTACAGGACGGAACAGTATAGCTATTATTTGTCTGAAAAGGGCATACGATGCCTGTCGTCTTAGAGAAGACAGCTTGCAGTGTCTTTGGAATCTAGGGGAATTTTATTATAATAACGGGCAGCTTGATTCGGCTCTTTATTATTTGAACCGAAGCAAGGAAGCTGTCGATATTCATATCCGGTATCTCTCTTTCTTTGACTTGTATGCCATAGCCAAGCAGCAGGGAAATGTGGAGAAAGCTTTGGAATATCTGGAAATCAGCACCCAGTTGGAAGATTCTATCTATTCCACCAATGTGGCTACGGAACTGGAGAAGAAGACCTATCGTTGGAATGCCGACGCGCAAGTAAGGAAAGAACAGTTCAAGGCTAAACGGAGGATATACACCATTGCGATGATAGCTGTGGTGTTGCTGCTGGTCATTGTGATTATTTATCAACAGATACTGAAGAACAAGAAGATACAGCAATCCAATTATAAATATCTGTTGCAGAAGCTGAAACAGAACCTGATGGATATGCAGCAGAATATTGCTCAACATGAAGAGGTGATAGCCGAATTGAAACAGAAACAAGAAAGCCGTGTCGAGGAAATAGAAGAGAAGGAACGGGCTATAGAGGCCATGAAGATGGAGAAGGAGAAATTGCGCAACTGGTTGTTCCGGCAAAGTGCCCTCTATACGAAAATAGACAAACTGGCCAACCAGCAAAAGCATCACAAAGAGCGTATTGCAGTGCTCACCAATGCTGAGCAACGCCAACTCAGAGTGATTATAGGACAGATTTATGCTGATTACATAGAGCAACTGCATACCCGGTATCCCAAGTTGAACGAAGATGATGTCCTTTTGCTATGTCTGCAATTGGCGGATTTATCTCCTTTTGCCATCGCTTTATGCTTTGGTAATAATGATGCACAGATTGTAGCGCAACGCAAATATCGTATGAAAAGTAAGATGGAATAACTGTGTGTTACAGAATTTGCATAATGTTTTTTTAATAGATGTTTGTATATCAGGTTATAAAGGCATTTTGCTATCTTTGTGCGTAGAAAGCTAAAAGACAAAATCACTATGCGTTCATTTATTATATATTTAAATTTCGTCAGTTTGCTGGCTGTCTGTTTGTTTGCCTGTAACCACCATTCTTCCAATCCGATGTTACAGCAAGTAGATTCTTTGTTGGAAATGAAGCCGGACAGTGCATTGACTATTTTAAAAAATATATCTGTTTTAGAGGATTTGCCGGAAGTAGACAAGGCATACTATGCTTTGTTGCTGGCTGAGGCTACGGACAAGAACAAACTACCCTTATTGCCTTGCGATTCCTTATTGAATTTCGCCTTGGATTATTATGGAGATGATGATAGGGAGAAGGCTGTGGCATTGATGTATAAGGGAAGGCTGCTGGCAGAGATGGATGATGAAAAGGCAGCGATAGAGATGAATTTGAAGGCATTGGAAATATTGCAGGATTATCCGGTAGATACAAAATATAGAAGATTAATTTATAGTGCGCTGGGATTGTGGTATGGGAATTGTGAATTGAATGACAAGGCATTGGAGGTGTTGCACCAATCTCTTCATTATTCTTTTGATGCTAAAGATACTGCCATTGCTTATATTAATATAGGATATATTTATGGCATGAGAAATATGCAGGATTCTGCCATAACCTATCAGCGCAAAGCTGTGAAGTATGCCATGCGTTCTAAAGATAGAAGCATGATACTTACTTCTTGGCATAATTTGAGCATTTGTTATAGACACTTTGAAAATGTCGATTCGGCTGTTGTTTATGCGCATAAGGTTTTACAGCATTTATCTTATGGGAATGGAAAAGCAGATGCTTATTATAATATGGGGGATTTATATGTTGATTTGGAACAATATGATTCAGCACGCCATTATTTAGAAAAGAGTTTGTTTCTTTCTCCATCTCGCTCTATACCCTACTGGTCACTTGCCGTAATGGAGGCTGAACTAGGAAATTTTAAGTCTGCCTATCACTATCTGGATACGTTTGTTATGGTTCAGGACTCATTAGATAACAGTGAGCTATTGACGGAAGTGCAACATTTAGTCTATAAACATCAGACGGAATTAAGAGTAAAGGATGAACAGATAAAATCCAAAAGGATTATAAGATGGATTGTCTTTGTATCCGTTATTATTTGCTTTGTCGTTGCTTTGATTTACCAACGTTGGATAAATAAGAAAAATAACCAGCAGGCACTCTATCGGCAGTCATTGCAATATGCCCATGAGAAGCAGGATATGATGCAACAACGTATAGAGGAAAATGAATTAACTCTTGCACTGTTGCAAGACAGAGAGAACCAAAATCTTGATGAAATCGATAAAAAAGAACGATTGATTGCTCAGTTGAAGCAAGAAAAGCTGGAACTTCGCACATGGACGTTTTGGCAGACTCCTATATATAAAAAAGTGATGTCCTTATCCGAACAAAAGGAAGTGGATAAAAAGGCACGAAAAGTAATGACAGATGTAGAACGTGAAAAACTAAAGAAAACAGTATTTGAGATCTATGCTGATTATATTTCTCCTTTGCAAGCACAATACTCCCAACTGACGGAGGATGACTTGTTGGTCCTTTGCCTGCAAGAAGCGGGTATTTCTCCGTTGGCCATTTCTTTATGTTTCGGACATACGGATACGGTAGCCCTCAATCAAAGGAAATCGCGTCTAAAAAAGAAAATGTCAGAGTGATAAACTGAAATATATTGTTTATCAGTGTTTTATAGAAATATTATGTCACAGCAAATAGTTGTACGTTCTTTCCTTTCCCTCTAACTTTGCGGCATCATTTTTAAACAAAAAGAAGTATGAAAGCAAAGTTATTATTGATGTTATTTTTAGTTTCCTTGAGTTTGGGAGTTTTTGCTTCGGAGCATCACCAAAAGAAGCCTCATGCAGTTTGCAAAGTTTATGAAAAGGTGGCTACTAGAATTCCTTTTATTTTTTCAGTACAAACCGAGGATATAAATGACTGCTTGTATCTCACATTTCAATTTTCATTAGATGATGCTGACATTACTATGCTAGATAAGGATGGTAATGAAAAGGTGTAGTTATGGATAACGCATTTGAAAAAACAGCTGTACTTCCTAAGTGTGATAAAGGAAGTGCTTACTCGACTCAGATAAATTTAAGTTTTTAAGTAATTCCAATTAAGGCTGTATGATAATATTTTAGTTGATAATCTAAGGTTATTGATAATGTGAAGTTCATATCTGAATCTTATTTTATTGCTCATGTTATGATAAAATATGTTATATGGTTGATTTTTAGTGTTGTATAGGTGAGTGGATGTTATATGGATAGAGCTTTATGCTTATATCTTCTTTCTAATTTTGCAACATCAAATAAAAAAATAAGTATGAAGACTAAAATGATTGTAGTGGTGGTTTTGGCTGCGATGTGTGTATTGCCTTTGTCTGCACAGGTAAAAGTTGGTGTGGAAGGTGGAATGAACCTGTCTCATTATCTGGTTTCCGGTTCTGACGGATATAAAGCCGAGCAGGTAGGTGGAATGAAGCCCGGCTTTCAATTGGGGGTGACTGTGGACTACGAGATAGGAAAGCATTGGATGTTAATGTCCGGTTTGTCTTGGTTGCAGAATAGAAGTACCATGAAAATGATGGATCACATGGTTACTTATTTTCCTAAGACAGAGATAAAGATGAATAATCTGATTTTGCCGTTAAAAATGGGATATAATATTCGGGTTTCGGATAAACTCAGCCTCATTCCGTCGGTTGGAGTTTATGCTTCTTACGGATTTGGTGCTGGAAACTGTTCTTTGGATGTTATTCACCAAGAGGGGGATAATATAACTACCGAGCCTGCAAAATGGAAGCCCTTGGATGGTTTTTCCTATAAAGCCGGGGAGCCCAATAATAGTGGTAATCTTCAGGCTTTCCGCCGTTGGGATTATGGGGGCATTGTTGGAATGAAGGCTGTTATTGCCGATCATTATACGATAAGTTTTGATTATAGGGTCGGAATAAAAAAGATACAGGCACAAAATGGTTTGCGGAATTCAACTTTCCAGTTCTCCGTAGGCTATCGTTTCTAAACTGATTTAATTAAACTGGCAATCTGTCAAAATGATAATGCCGGTGTATGAGGGTGTCCTGTTTTAAAGGATACAGTTTGTGTATTTTCATCGTATTCTCGTGCATCGGCATTTTGACAGATTGTCTTCTTTTTCTGGTTATTTATTCTTTTATGGATATATGTGAACGTATATGTAGGGAAATGCATACATACGTGTCCGACAGGGATCTTTATGCCTTTTGAGATCCCTCTATTTATTGAGCCAGCTCTTTCAATATCTCCTCTATTTTCTGAAAGAGTTGTCCTATGTGCGCTCCGTCCACAAAAGCATGGTTTACAGTGAAAGCGATGGGCATTACCAGTCTTCCTTCGCGTGGCACTACTTTGCCGGCATTCATCAGCGGATAGTCTAATGGATGGTCGGGAGCCATTTGTGTATAGGTGAGTGAAGTGAAATAAAGCTGAGGCGTGGCACTCAGTTGGATAATATCAAAATCTCCCTGTTCTTTAATGACTTTTTCGGCTCCATACGGGTCACCCTCTTCGGGGATGTTATGGACGATGTGATATGCTTCGGCATAAAACCGTTCAAAATCTGCATGGTAAGGGATGCGGACTGTGTAGAAAGTCTTGCCGGGTACAGCGATAGGTGATATGATGTCCACCTGATCGTGATAGACCACCTGTCCGTTTTTATCTGTACGGAAACGGAATTCTTTCACTTCATTGGCAGCACGTAGCACAGCATACAGGTAATACAGGAAAAAAGAGCGCTTGGCGGCTTTTGCAGCTGGAAATGCTTCAGTGCAATCCACTTCACTGGTAATGGATATCCATGAATTATGGAAGTTGCGGAAAAAATTATAATTGTCCCGGCGTTCCCAGGTTTCAATATCTATTATATGTTTCATTTATTTTACGGGTTTAAAAGAATGGTACATGAAGTGCGCTCCCAGCAGTATGAACGGAATGCTGAGCCATTGCCCCATGTTCAGAATCATACTGTCTTCAAAGGCTTCCTAGCTGGCTTTTATAAACTCCACAAGGAAGCGGAAGGTGAATATGGTAGTGAGGCAGTAGCCGAAATAGAAACCGGGGTATAGCGTGGTTTTGTACTTTTTATACAACCGCAAGCCTATGATAAAAATCAGAAGATAGGCGATGGCTTCGTAGAGTTGTGCCGGGTGGCGGGGTTGCATATCTTCGTGCGGAAAAATGAACGCCCAAGGAACATGAGTTACCGTACCTACTATTTCACCATTCATCAGGTTACCTAAACGGATAAAACAACCTGCCAGCGGGGTGGCGATGGCTATATTGTCTAGTACAGTCAGGAACTTCAATTTTACACGGCGTGAATAGATCCATAAGGCGAGCATTAGTCCGATGGTTCCTCCATGGCTGGCAAGACCTTGATAACCGGTCCATTTTATCCCAGAATCGGTAATCTTGACGGGCAACAGCATTTCTACAGGGTGAGAGAGCCAATAGCCTGGCTCATAGAACAGACAATGTCCCAGGCGAGCACCGATAACAATACCCAGCAGGCAGTAAACGAACAGGGAATCAAATTTTTCGTAAGGAATTTTTTGGTCTTGGTAGAGTTTGTATATCACCCAGTAGGCCAATGAAAGCCCTGTAACGAACAATACGGAGTAATAACGGATGGAAATGCCGAAAATGGAAAAGATTTCTATATCGGGATTCCAAAGAATGGCTGACAGTGTATTCATATCTTGAATTTTTGTGCAACTTTGCGGTAAGTGGGCATATCCACATCCATCTTTTCGCCCAGTGCGATCATATCAAACAATAGTCCTTGTATTTCGGACTCGTGTCCTTTGGCTATATCTTTTTGCATGGATGCGGTACTGTCCGGGTCTAATTTGTCAATCACTTTTAAGTTGTATCCTATCGGGTCTTCCGCATAGGTAATTCCCATTTTGCGGCCTATTTCAGAACTTTCCTTGGACAGACCGATGAAAGAGTCGCGTTCTGCTCCGGGATGTTGCAGAGGACCCATCGGGACATCATGGTAGGCACCTGTGCAGGCCATAGCCGAGATGAATGACCATTTGATGAAGGTGTCGCGATTGATATCATCCGAAATATCGGCTTTGATCCCTGCTTTTCTTAGTACATCGGCAATGGTTTCCAGACGTTCCGGAGCCACACCCTGTTGGGGACGTGCACCGAAAACCAGCCGGAATATTTTGCCCATTTGTGTGATTTCACCCGGTCCGGAAACGAAACCTACGATGTAGATGCATCCGTCCAATACTGTTACATGTGGAACGAGTTGCCCGATGCGGGGACCTGTACCGTAAACATTCAGGATGGGGATAATCAAGGTATCTTTATCCGAGGCTTTTTCCAACAGATCTTTGATGGAATCCAGGGAATAGCCCTTCACGCATACAAAAATTACGTTGGCCTTCTCGTTGTATTCCTCGGCTGTGCAGGCTTGTATAGGTAGAAAGTGATTACCTTTTAAGTCTGATCTTAGGTGAAGCCCTTTTTCACGAATGGCTTCCAGATGCTTGCCACGGGCAATGCATGTTACGTCTTTTCCTGCTAAAGCAAGGAAACCGGCGATGCTTCCTCCAACGCCGCCGGTTCCCACGATTAAATATTTTTCCATGTTAGTTGTATTTTGTTTTAGGAAACAAAACACTGACTTATCGGTCTGCCATCAGTTTTGCTGGTTTCCTGATGTTTTTTCATGCATTGCATGACAAGTCTTTTGCGTTTTGATTTACCTTATACATTGAAACGGAAGTGCATGATGTCACCGTCCTGTACTACGTATTCTTTACCTTCCACGCCCATTTTTCCAGCCTCTTTCACGGCGGCTTCCGAACCATATTTAATGTAGTCTTCGTACTTGATTACCTCGGCACGGATAAATCCTTTCTCGAAATCGGTGTGGATGACTCCTGCACATTGGGGGGCTTTCCATCCTTTACGATAGGTCCAGGCTTTTACTTCCATTTCTCCGGCGGTGATGAAGGTTTCCAGTTCCAGCAGGTGATAAGCCGATTTGATCAGACGGTTTACACCTGATTCTTTCAGACCGACTTCCTGAAGGAACATCTGGCGGTCTTCATAGGTTTCAAGTTCTGCGATATCGGCTTCGGTTTTGGCGGCTACGACCAGAATTTCTGCATTTTCTTCTTTTACGGCTTCGCGTACTTGTTCTACATATTTATTGCCGGTAGCAGCACTTGCTTCGTCCACGTTGCATACGTACATCACTGGTTTGCTGGTCAGCAAGAACAGTTCTTTTGCGATTTTTTGTTCGTCTTTGCTGTCAAATTGTACGGTACGCGCAGATTTGCCTTGTTCCAATGCGTCTTTATATTTAACAAGGATGTCGTACATTTGTTTTGCTTGTTTGTCACCGCCCGTCTGTGCCTGTTTTTGTACTTTTTGAATACGGCTTTCAATGGTTTCCAAATCTTTCAGCTGGAGTTCGGTGTCAATGATTTCTTTGTCACGTACCGGATCTACACTACCGTCTACATGAGTTACATTTTCATCGTCAAAACAACGGAGTACGTGCAGGATAGCATCTGTTTCACGGATATTTGCCAGAAACTTGTTTCCCAGCCCTTCACCTTTGCTAGCCCCTTTTACAAGTCCTGCAATGTCAACAATTTCTACAGTAGTGGGAACGATACGTCCCGGATGAACCAGTTCGGCAAGTTTGGTCAGGCGTTCATCAGGAACGGTGATGACACCTACATTCGGTTCGATGGTACAGAAAGGGAAGTTGGCTGCTTGAGCCTTTGCATTCGATAAACAATTAAAAAGTGTCGACTTTCCTACGTTTGGAAGACCGACAATACCACATTGTAAAGCCATTATCTATTTGTTTTTTTGATTATTATCTATCTATTTGTTTGCAAAGATAACCATTCTTTTTGTATCAGACTTCATATTGAAGTCAGATTTGGCTTTTTTATATGCGAAAAGGGGGGGCTTGTTACGAAACAGAAAGGGCAACCGTCACGGCTGCCCTTTCGTCGAGTTTTTATGAAAAGTGTTAGATTGTTAGAATAGATTTATTTGTCCATAGTTACGGTCATTTCGGGTACTAATATATATTCTTTCTTTTTAGAGTTCCATTTGTAATATTCAGTAGTCATACTTTTATTGCCATAAGTATAACGAATGCAGAGGTTATTTTCCCAGCGGTTTTTGTTACTGTTCCATTTTTGCGCCTCGTCCTCAGTACGTTGGTTGTTGGCGTCATACTTGTAATTGTGCTTCATATAATTAGTAAGCATGGTGCCTTCCATTTTAAAAATCGTTTCCGAAACAACTACTCCATTTACTTCTTCTGCATTGTAAATCAGGTTGTCACCCGGATTTCCTGCAAAAACTGTAAGGTTAGCAATAAATAAAATTGCTACAACGAGCATTCCTTTCAAAAAATTGATCTTTTTCATGATATTGATATATTAGATTGTTACTTTCATATTGTTTTTAAAAGCGGTGCAAATGTACGAAAGAAAATTGAATATCCTAACATTTCTGCTAGAAAATGATGATATTTTTGCAAAATGTCACTGATTAAACAAATATTAAGAATTGTATAATGGCTATTTGTTATAATTGTCTTGTCTTTGTGTTTTCCACTTATGTCTGGGATGGCAAATGAAAAGCTCAATGGATTGGAAAATACCATTGAGCTTTTATGATATAAATACTTTACATATAGTACTATCTATTTTGCTAATAGTTGGTTTATGTATGCTTTAATGTGCTTCAAGCCAGTTGCTTCCCCAACCGCAGTCTGCGCGTAAAGGTACTTGCATACGGTAGGCATTTTCCATCTCTTCAATCACAATCTTCTGTACTTTTTCCTTTTCTTCGGGTAGAACGCTGAAATTTAACTCATCATGTACCTGAAGTATCATTTTGGACTTTATACTTTCAGATTGAAAGCGCTGGTATATGCGTACCATAGCTACCTTGATAATATCGGCTGCACTTCCTTGGATAGGAGCATTGATGGCATTCCGTTCGGCATATCCGCGCACAACCGAATTTCTGGAATTGATATCCGGAAGATATCGTTTACGGCCGAATATGGTTTCAATATATCCTTGTCCGCGGGCAAGGTCAATGCTTTTGTCCATATATTCCTTTATTTGGGGATAAGTTTCGAAGTAGCCGTCTATTAGTTCTTTTGCCTCTTTGCGGTCTACATTCATACGTTCTGCCAGTCCGAATACGCTGATGCCGTAGATGATACCGAAATTAGCTGTTTTTGCTTTACTGCGTTGTTCGCGGGTAACTTTGTCTATACTTATCTTATATACTTTTGCTGCGGTGGCGGCATGAATGTCATCTCCTTCCTTGAAAGCCTCTATCATATTGGTATCTCCGCTAAGGTGTGCCATAATGCGTAGCTCAATCTGTGAATAGTCGGCGGAGAAAAATTCGCAGCCATCATCGGGGATGAAAGCCTTACGGATTTCCTTGCCGTCTTCGTTGCGGATAGGGATGTTCTGAAGGTTCGGGTTGCTGGAACTGAGCCGGCCGGTAGCAGTGACCGTTTGATTGAACGAAGTATGAATTTTACCTGTTTCTTTATTAATCAATAGGGGCAGAGCATCAATATAAGTACCGAGAAGCTTCTTCAGACCGCGGTGTTCCAATATCTTGCCTACTATTTCGTGTTTTCCTCGCAGACTTTCCAATACTTCTTCACTGGTGACATATTGTCCGGTTTTGGTTTTCTTGGCCTTCTCCACGATGCGCAGTTTGTCAAAAAGCACTTCACCTACCTGTTTGGGTGAAGCTATGTTGAAATCCGTACCTGCCAGTTGGTGCACTTCTTCTTCTATTTGGTTCATGCGGGCGGTGAAATGTTCCGAGGTCTGTTTTAAGGCTTCAGTGTCTACACGTACACCGTTGCGTTCCATATAAGTAAGTACGGGTACCAGGGGCATTTCTATTTCGTAGAAGAGTTTTTCCGCATCGTTGGTTTTCAATTCCTGTTCCAAGATGTTTTTCAATTTCAGTGTGACATCAGCATCCTCGCATGCGTACTTATAGATAGCTTCGGGGGAGAGGTCGCGCATATTCTTTTGACCTTTGCCTTTAGGACCAATCAGTTCTTCGATGTGGATAGTCTGATAATGCAGGTAGATTTCGGCAAGGTAGTCCATGTTGTGACGCAATTCCGGTTGTAGTACATAATGTGCCACCATGGTATCGAACAGGGGACCGCGCACTTCGGTTCCGTAGTTGCCCAGTACCAGCATATCGTATTTTATATTTTGCCCTACTTTCAATACTCCTTCTTTTTCGAAAGCCAGCCGGAACTCATTAACTATTTTTTGCGCTTCAGCCCGATCGGCAGGTACAGGAACATAAAATGCTTGATTTTCGGCATAGCTGAAGCTCATTCCCACGAGTTCTGCGGTGATGGGATCGGTTCCTGTTGTTTCTGTGTCTAGACTGAAAATTTCTTTTGTAAGTAAGTTTTGTAATAATTCAGTTCTTTTCTCTTCTGTATCAACGAGTTGATAGTCGTATTTTAAATTATCTAAACATGCTAGATTCGAATATTTCTCACTTTCCGTCCCTCCGTCGGTAAATTCTGCAAAGAGATTGCCTTGAGGAGAAGACGGGGAAGCGGGTGATTCACCGTTCGAAGCTGGTTCGCCGAAAAGGGAGAGTTGTCCCGAACCGTTCGGCGTATTTCCCTGCCGGGCGCTTCCTCCCAGTGTACGGTTTCGTCCTTGCGGGTCGTTTCCGGTCGCATCGGGGTATGTTCCGGCGAAGGCGGATTTCTTGTTTCGGTTGAAAACGCGGTCGATGAGGGTACGGAACTCCATCTCTTCAAAAATCTTCCGTAGTTCCTCTTCATTCGGTTCTTCTCTTTTCAGTTCGTCCATGTTCAAAGCGATGGGGACATCAATCTTGATAGTTGCCAGAAACTTGGAGAACTCAATCATTTTCCGGTTAGTTTCCACTTTGGTCTTCAAGGCTCCTTTCAGTTCGGCAGAGTGGGAGAGGAGGTTCTCGATGCTGCCATATTGCGCGATTAACTTTTGTGCTGTTTTCTCGCCCACGCCCGGACAACCGGGAATGTTGTCGGAACTATCGCCCATCAGTCCCAGCATATCAATGACTTGTGCGGGTGACTGGATATCGAACTTTGCCTTTACCTCTTCTATTCCCATCACTTCAAAACCGCCTGTATGCTTGGGACGGTACATGAAAACATTTCCGCCCACCAGTTGGCCATAGTCTTTGTCCGGTGTCATCATATAAGTAGTGATCCCCCGTTTGCCGGCTTCGGTGGCCAGTGTACCGATCACGTCGTCGGCCTCGTATCCCGGTACTTCCAGAATAGGAATACGGTAGGCCCGTATAATATCCTTTATAATGGGTACGGACAAACGGATTACTTCGGGTGTTTCTTCACGTTGTGCCTTATACTGTTCATAGGCTTCGTGCCGGAAGGTGGGACCGGCGGGATCAAATGCCACACCGATGTGCGTAGGATTTTCTTTCTTCAAGACCTCTTCCAGTGTATTGACAAATCCCAGTACGGCTGAAGTGTTGAAACCCTTGGAGTTAATACGCGGGCTTTTGATGAAAGCGTAATACGCACGGTATATTAATGCATAAGCATCTAATAGAAAAAGTTTGTCCATTCTTAAAAATCTTTAGTTTTTTCATTGTAAAAGTACAAAAAAATACCGTATTCCGTCTTTTATTACTACTTTTGTGCACAAATTAACCTGCATGGACAAATTACAGCAAATCAAATTGCCTATTGACAAGGAGTTTGAGGAATTTAGAAGGTTGTTTGACTCTTCGCTCCAAAGTTCCAATTCTTTACTTAGTGAGGTGTTATCCTATATTAAGCAGAGAAATGGCAAGATGATGCGTCCCATATTGGCGTTGTTGATTGCTAAATTATTCGGTGAAATCAATGATTCTACGCTTCATGCGGCTCTTTCATTGGAGTTGCTCCATACGGCCAGCCTGGTGCACGATGATGTGGTGGATGAGAGTGACAAGCGCCGTGGGCAGTCTTCGGTAAATGCTATCTATAATAATAAGGTGTCGGTTCTGGTAGGCGACTATATGCTGGCAACCAGCCTGAAGCATTCTGCCATGACCCGCGAGATTACAATTGTAGATTTGGTGGCTTGTTTGGGACAGAACTTATCTGAAGGCGAGATTATTCAATTGGCGAATATTAATGCTTCTGAGTTCTCGGAAGAAGTGTATTATGATGTCATTCGTAAAAAGACGGCTGCATTGTTTACTGCCAGTGCGGAAGCGGGGGCTATTTCGGTGCATGCATCCGATGAAATGGTGAAAAATGCTCGTCTGTTTGGCGAAATGATTGGTATTGCTTTCCAGATAAAGGATGATATTTTCGACTATTATTCTTCTGATGAGATAGGTAAACCTACCGGGAACGATATGCGTGAAGGGAAGCTGACATTGCCGGCTTTGTATGTGTTGAATATGTTTGATGATGAGGAGATGCGGAAACTGGCGCTACGCATCCGGGCATTAGACGCTTCGGATGAAGATATTGCCCGTTTCATCGAATATACTAAGGTGAAGGGAGGGATAGAGTATGCCAGGCAGGCAATGGTGGATTATCGTAATAAAGCGTTGGCTTTACTTCCACAATCAGCCGGTCAAGCTGTAAAAGATGCTTTGACTGCTTATATTGATTATGTGATTGAAAGAGATAAATAGTACGATTGTTGAAGATATGTACCTCAAAAAGTTCGGGCGTGGTCCTTTATACAATAAGGACCACGCCCGAACTTTTTGAGGTACGCCTTTCTTTGGTAGTTTAAAATAACCGGAATAGATAAGGCTCATTCCGGTCACTTTAAATGTGGTTGTTATTTAAATAGTGAAACAGTTCTTTGTTTAGAAGAACTTGGTTTCTTGGCCTACAATTTCTGAGAGAAGCAGATTGGCCAGGCGGCTTGTTCCTAAGCGGAATAACTCGTTTGTCAGCCATTCTTCACCTAACACTTCTTTTACAATGGTATAGTAAACCAAAGCATCGTGTACGGTATTAATTCCTCCGGCGGGTTTGAATCCTACTTTGCGGCCTGTTGTCATATAGTATTCTTTGATAGCCTCGCACATCACCAAGGCAGCTTCAGGAGTAGCGGCGGGGTTTTCCTTTCCGGTAGAGGTTTTGATGAAATCGGCTCCGGAATACATCGATAGAATGGACGCTTTTTTGATGTTGGATGCGCTTCCCAGTGCTCCGGTTTCCAAGATCACTTTCAGGTGATGCTCACCACATACAGCTTTTAATTCTTCTATTTCATCACACATTCCTTCGTAATCCCCACTCAGGAACTTGCCTACCGGGATAACGATATCTATCTCATCGGCTCCGGTATGGAGAGCCATGGCTGTTTCGGCTACCTTTACTTCGGTAAAGGTTTGCGAGGAGGGAAAACCGCCCGATACACAGGCTATGTTTACATGATCTGCTTCCAAGGTGTCGTTGACTACTTCTGCCATATTAGGATATACACAGATTGCGGCTACATTGTCCAGATCGGGGTACTTGTCAACAAATTCATTTACTTTTCCGGTGAATTTCATTACACTTTCATCTGAATCAGTACACTTTAAAGTGGTTAGGTCAATGCAATGGAACAGGAATTTCTTTACATCCGGTGTATTGTTTTCTGCTACATGTTTTTCGATGAGTAGGGCAGTTTTCGCTTTTACATCCTCATCGTGCAAACGGATGTTATACTTGGCAAGTGCTTCTTCGTACTTGCTGTGCTCAGGTCCATGATCGTGGTCATGACGATGTTCATGTCCACCTTCGAATTCGTGATTATGTTCCATAATTCTTTATAATTTGGGATTGTTTTTATGTCTGTCTTTATCTCTATTTGTTTTCTTCTCCAAGTTTTGACGGAAGGCTTCGGTCAGGTTTACTCCGGTCTGGTTGGCCAGACAGATAAGGACCCACAGTACATCTGCCATTTCATCGGCAAGGTTGTCTTTCTCTCCTTGCTTGAAAGACTGATCTCCGTATTTGCGTGCCATCACACGTGCCAGTTCGCCTACTTCCTCGGTCAGAACGACCATATTGGTCAGTTCGCTGAAGTAACGTACACCATACGTTTTAATCCAGCGGTCCACTTCTTTTTGTGCTTCTTCCAGTGTCATTATTCCTTGTTTTTGGTGTCCATACATATAGTAACAGGACCGTTGTTCAGAAGTTCAACTTTCATGTCTGCTCCGAATTCTCCGGTTCCTACTTCTTTGCCCAGACCGATGCTCAGTTCTTGGCAGAAATAATTGTAGAGGGGGATGGCTACATCGTGCTTTGCAGCACGGATATAGGAGGGACGGTTGCCTTTTTTTGTAGATGCGTGTAGTGTGAATTGGCTGATCACCAATATGTTGCCTCCTACCTCTAGGATAGATTTATTCATGACTCCATTTTCATCGTCGAAGACTCTCAATCCTATTATTTTTTTGCATAACCAGTCGGCATCTTCTTGTGTATCAGCTTCTTCAATGCCAACCAATATCATGAATCCTTCTTTTATCGCCGATTTGCATACGCCTTCTATGGTAACAGAGGCGTGGCTTACTCGTTGAATAACTACTCTCATATTTATATTCTTTAATTTCTTGTTAGAAAAATTCTAGTTGTTTATCGGTAATGTTTCCGCTTCTACAATGGACAATATGTTGCCGGCTTCTTGCCTGGACCGATACGAGGCAGAGCATGTCCCTGTAGTAGATGTATGCAAAGGTAGGAAATCCCTTTTATTCTGTGAGATTTTCTTTGATATTTTTAGCGGCTGCTTCACCTACCACGGCTGCAATCTCTTCCAGTGAGGCTTGCCTGATGCGGCTGACGCTTTTGAATGTTTTCAGCAGGGCGGTCTTTCTTTTTTCGCCTATTCCCTTGATATTGTCCAAAGCGGACGCCACCTGACTCTTGCTTCGTTTGTCCCGGTGGAAGGTGATGGCGAAGCGGTGTACCTCGTTCTGTATGTTTTCCAACAGATGGAACAAGGGAGTGCTTTGCTTCACACCGATGGTCAGCGGAGGGAATCCGTATAACAATTCCGAGGTACGGTGCTTGCGGTCTTTGGCCAGTCCGGCTATGGGGATATCCAGATGAAGTTCGTCCTCTATCACTTCTCTCACCACTTCCATTTGCCCCTTTCCACCGTCGGTAATGATGAGGTCGGGCAAGGGGGAACCTTCCTCTATGGCACGGCTATACCGGCGGCGTACCATCTCTTTCATCGAGGCGTAATCGTCGGGTCCGGTCACAGTCTTGATGATGTATTTCCGGTACTCCTTCTTGCTTGGTTTCGCCTTTTTGAAAACGACGCAGGCGGCCACCGCGTCCGAGCCTTGAATATTGGAATTATCGAAACATTCGATGTGGTTCGGTAGTTTTTTCATGTGCAGCTGCTCCTGGATTTCTTTCATCAGACGGACGCTTCTTTGTTCAGGATTCAACTTTTCCGCCTGTTTCAAGCGGTCCACTTTATACTGTTTCACGTTCATTACGGAAAGATCCAGCAAATGCTTCTTTTCTCCTCGTTGGGGAACGGTAAAGGATACATTGTTCATCTCCATATCCAGTTCAAAAGGTACGATGATTTCGCGGGAAGTGCTCTTATATCGTTCACGCATCTCAATAATGCCCAATTGTAGAAGTTCTTCTTTCGTTTCGTTCAGACGTTTCTTGTATTCGAAGGTGAAGGCTTGGTTGATGCATCCGTTTGTGATATGCAGATAGTTGATATAGGCTGAATTTTCTTCCATTTCAATGGAGAACACATCCACATTATGAATGATGGAATTAACGACTTCGCTCTTGGAACGATAGTTTTCTATCAAGTCATATTTCTCTTTTATTTTCTGTGCTTCCTCAAATTTCATTTCGGCAGCAAGCGCTTGCATCTCTTCCATCAGCAGGTCACTTACAATCTGGGTATCTCCTTTCAGAATATTTTTGATTTCACCGATATTCTTCATGTATTCCTCGTGTGACTGCTGCCCGATGCAGGGCCCTTTGCAGTTCTTTATGTGATATTCCAGACATACGTTGAACTTGCCGGCGCGAATGTTTTCGGGACTTAGATTGAGTTTGCAGGTACGGATGGGGTAGAGCTTTTTGATCAAGTCCATCACGGCAAGCATGGAGGGCATGTGGCTGTACGGACCATAATAAGAGGACCCGTTGCGGATGACTTGCCGGGTTTTGAAGATACGTGGGAAATATTCGTTGCTTACACAAATAGAGGGGTAAGTCTTGTCATCTTTCAGCAATACATTGTAACGTGGCTTGTATTTCTTTATCAGGTTGTTTTCGAGTAAAAGAGCGTCTTCTTCTGTTTTTACCACGATATAACGGATATCTGCAATTTTGCTGACCAGTAATCGTGTCTTGCCGTTGGGGTGTTCTCTATTAAAATAAGAAGAGACTCTGCGCTTCAGGTTTTTTGCCTTTCCAACGTAGATAATGGTTCCTTCGGAGTTCAAGTATTGGTAAATGCCGGGGCTGTCGGGCAGGTTTAGTACAATTCCTTTCAGATAATCATTGGTTGTAATCTCTTCTTTTTCCATACATGCTTATTGAATATTGCCGGTTGGCAGAACTGTTTCTTGAGTTGATGTTGCAGCCGCAACATCCTATATCTTTCGGTTGTAACATTATATATCTTCAAGCTGTAACATTATATATCTTCAAGCTGTAACATTATATATCTTACAGCCTGAAGATATATATCTTTCGGTTTCATCGTCCATCTCATTCCATAGATCTCTTTTTATTGTGAACGATGATGGGGCCCGTTTTGATGGACATGTTGTGTGACACTATAAAGTAAGCAGTGTATCCACCGTGATATCTTCGGGGAATGCCTTTCTGCCGTTCAGACCTCCCAGTTCGATAATGAAATTGATGAAAATCTTTTTGGCGCCACATCTTTGTACCAAGCGATGAGTGGCCGCCATGGTTCCGCCGGTAGCCAATAAATCATCGTGCAGCAGAACCACGTCGTTCTCATCGATGGCGTCTTTATGTATCTGAATGGTGTCGGTTCCATACTCTTTTGCGTATGTTTCCTCTACTACTTCTGCGGGAAGTTTGCCCGGCTTGCGTGCCATCACGAATCCGGCACCTAACCGTGCCGCCAGCGCACCACCCATAATGAAGCCACGCGATTCAATACCTACTACTTTGGTGATGCCTTTGTCCTTGTACATCTCGTATAGAGTATCTAGTATTTCCTGCAAGCATTCGGGGTTTTTGAACAGGGTTGTCACATCGTAAAACAGAATTCCCGGAATGGGGAAATCTGGAATTTCTCTTAAGTTTGCTTTAAGCGTTTCTTTGCTCATAACCAGTATTTTATTGTTAGTCTATTAAATTACTTGTTTCACGTGAAACATACCTTGTTTCACCGTCCCAGCAGGACTAGTAAGACATTGATGTCGCTAGGAGAGATACCCGGTATGCGGCTGGCTTGGGCCAAAGTTTCGGGATCTATCTTCATCAGTTTCTGCCGGGCTTCGGTAGAGAGCGAATTCAATGAGTTGTAATCGAACTTGCCTTTGATGCGGATGGCTTCCAGACGATGTATCTTGTCGGCGATCATTCGTTCGCGGTCAATGTATCCCTGGTATTTGATCAGCACTTCGGCAGCTTCAATCACTTCTTCTTTACGGTCGGTAATTTGGTCCAGCATGGCTTTGAAAGCCGGAATGTGGCCGGCTATATTTTCGATGGTAATCTGCGGACGGTTCAGCAGGTCGATTAGTTTGCAGCCGTGTGTCAGACGGGCAGTACCCAAACTTTCCAAAGCATCATTGATTAATGCGGCTTTGATGGAGAAGGTTTTGGCAAAGTCGATGATTTGGTTCACGGCTTCCCGTTTGCTGCAAAGATGTTCGTAACGGTCTTGTTTTACCAGTCCCAGCTTGTAGGCGCGTTCGGTAAGGCGCATATCTGCATCGTCTTGTCGGAGCAGGATGCGGTATTCGGCACGGGAGGTGAACATACGATAAGGTTCGTCCACACCTTTTGTAACCAGATCGTCAATCAAGACACCGATGTAGGCCTCGTCCCGTCCCAGTGTGAACGGTTCGCCACCGTGGCAATTGATGTGTGCGTTGATGCCGGCAATGATTCCCTGTCCGCCTGCTTCTTCGTAACCGGTAGTTCCGTTTACTTGTCCGGCAAGGAACAGGTTCTTGATTATTTTCGATTCCAACGTATGTTTCAGTTGGGTGGGGTCGAAGTAATCATATTCGATGGCGTATCCCGGACGATAGACTACCAAGTCCTTAAATGCGGGTACTTTCTTTAATGCCGCCAACTGTATGTCCATGGGCAGTGAAGAAGAGAACCCGTTCAGGTAAAGTTCCTGTGTGGTTTCTCCTTCGGGTTCCAGGAAAAGCTGATGTTGCGGCTTGTCGGGGAAGGTTACGATTTTGGTTTCTATACTGGGACAATAACGCGGTCCGATGCTTTGGATTTGTCCGTTGAAAAGGGGAGAGTCGGGCAGACCTTTCCGTAGTATCTCGTGTACCTCTTCGTTGGTAAAGCAGGTCCAGCATTGCAGTTGTTTCAGTTTGCGCGGTTCGCTCATGAACGAAAAGCGATGGAAGTCGTTTTCTCCGTCCTGTGTTTCCATCAGGTCGTAGTGTACGCTGCGCCCGTCTATGCGGACAGGCGTACCGGTCTTCATGCGTCCGGCGGTGATTCCGTGGCGGGTGATTGATTCGGTCAGATGGTAGGAGGCAGGTTCAGCCATGCGTCCTCCTGCCAGTTGTTTATGCCCGATGTGCATCAGCCCGTTCAGGAAGGTTCCTGCGGTGAGCACGATACATTTAGCATGGAAAGTCACTCCCCAGCAAGTCATGACTCCAGTCGCTTCGCCGTTTTCCACGATTAGTTCTTCTACGGTATCTTGCCAAATGTGCAGATTGGGAGTATTCTCCAGAATCTCGCGCCATGCCCAGATAAACTTGCCGCGGTCACATTGGGCGCGGGGGCTCCACATAGCGGGACCTTTGGAGCGGTTGAGCATACGGAACTGTATGGCTGTACGGTCTGTAACCAGTCCCATGTAGCCACCTAATGCGTCTATCTCTCTTACGATTTGTCCCTTGGCGATGCCACCTACGGCAGGGTTACAACTCATTTGCCCGATTTTGTTCATATCCATGGTAATCAGGCAGGTCTTCGAACCCATGTTGGCTGCGGCCGCGGCTGCTTCACAGCCTGCGTGTCCGGCGCCTATTACAATAACGTCGTACTTAAAATCCATTGATTTATTTCTTTTTACCGATTGCAAAATTACGAATTTTACTCTGTAAAGCGGTGATAATACGGTTAAAAAGAATGTGTGGCGGCAGAAATCTGTTTCTGCCGCCACATCATACAAACGCTATTCTTAAAGTAAACTATTTCCTGTTATTTCTTGTCCGGAGCAGGAGGGGTGTCGGTCGGGCGTTTCTTTCCGTCCTTGTCTACCGGTTCAAAATCCTCTTTCTCCGGTTTATTCTGTGCATTTCCTTTCGAGGAAGGATTGACAATGTTCTGATAGGTATCATGAATGGGAAGCTTGTCTAGAATACCCAGTGCGGGAGCCACTTTGCTGACCACATTCTGCAAGAAATTGGACGTTGTGCCGTTGCCACCGTCAAATACAGTAACATTTCCCAGTTGGATATGTTCAAATGCCTTAACCTGTTCCGAAGCGATTTCCTTCCATTGGTCAACCATCTTGTATTGGATGGCGATTTCGGGATTGCGCTCGGCAGCCTTCACCATGGCCTCGAAACCTTCCGCTTCGGCCAGCAAGGACTTCTTCTTGCCTTCCGCTTCTGCTTCCAGTTTCATCTGGATGGCCTTGGCTTCCGCCTGTGCTTTGGCCAGGATAGCTTCCGCTTCTGCATTTGCCTTACGTTTTATTTGCTCGGCCAATGCGTCCGCATCCAAGATGGCCTGCTGTTTGGCTATTTCGGCAGGAACAATCTTATCCGCTTTCAAGGCCTGTTCTACTTTGCGGGCTTTCGCTTCTTCTATTTCACGCTGTGCGTTTTCCTGTGCGGTGAGGACGGCAGCTTGTGTCCGGGCTTGTGCTTCACCGGCTTTTCTAGAGGCTTCCGCCTTGGTAACTTCCAGTTCCGCATTACTTTCGGCAACCTCTTTGGCAGCGTTATTTTGCCCGATGGCCGATTTCTTTTGTGCTTCCGCCTGCTTTATTTCCATATCGGATTGGAGCTCTGCCGTACGGCTTTCCTGTTCGGTACGCGCCTGTTCCTTGTTCACCTCCATAGAGGCACTGGCTTTGGCGATACGTGATTCTTTTTCGGCATTTTCTTCTGCTACTTTCGATTCACGTTCCTTGTCGGCTATGGCTACTTTAATTTCCTCGTCACGTTGCGTATCGGCCAGTTGAGTGTTCTTGTCGCGGTTGGTTTCCGCTACTTTGGTGGCACGTTCTTTTTGTTGTTCCGCAATCTTGATGGCACCCAGTTTCTGTTGTTCTTCAATGTTAGCCAAGGCTTCGTTCTTGGCTTTCGCTTCGGCTTCTTTTCCCAGATTGACGATATAATCGGCTTCATCGCGGATATCGCTGATGTTGATGTTCATTAGGTAAAGACCGAATTTCTTCAATTCGGAGTCGATGTTCTTGCGGCAGTTCTCAAGGAATGTATCACGATCACTGTTCAGTTGTTCGATGGTCATGTCGGCAATGACCAGACGCATTTGTCCGTAAACAACGTCTTTAATCAGTTCCTGTTGTGCTTCGATATTCAGTCCCAGTAAGCGTTCGGCTGCATTCTGCATAACTTCGGGCTCTGTGCTTACGGCCACAGTGATGGTAGTGGGCACATCTACGCGGATGTTTTGTTTGGAAATGGCACCAGTCAGTTTGCAGTCAATCTGCATGGGTTTCATGTTCAGGAAAGAGTATCCCTGGATAATGGGCCATACAAAAGCGGCTCCTCCGTGATACAGTTTAGCCGATTTCTTGTCGCCGGTCTTACCATATACTACCAATACCTCGTCGCTCTTGCACTTGCGGTAACGACTTAAAATCCCGACGATGGTCAGGACGATGACAGCTACCAGAATAGCTGCATAAATGAGAATCTGCTCATCCATAAATGATTGCGTTTTTAGGGTTTATTTAATCAATATAATAGATTCCTTCCTTGTAATTCTTCAGTGTGAGGATATCGCCTTCCCGGTAGCTTTTACCCTGTATGCTCCGCACGGTAAGTTCTCTTTGTGCGCCATTGATGGCGATATAGACCACATAGTCTGTTCCTGCCTGTTCTTGTTCTTGGCAGCGGGTATATATTTCGCATTTCCTGCCTATTAATTCTTCTCCCTGTTCGGGCTTGTTTTCTTGTTTCAGCTTATAGCAGAGTTTATAAATCCAAGCCAGGACGAAGACAAAAAAGCTGCCGCTTATCACGGCGCCCAGGTAATGTAAGACAATGTAGGGAGGCTGACATAAATACATGAACCAACCGAAACCCATGCAGAAATGAATCAGTCCTTTGAAGGAGAGTACGCTGCTCATGTCTATATCGGCGTTGCCATCGGCATTAACGTCTATGTCGGTGTCCATACTGCCGAAAAAGATGGATAAGATGAATTGCAGAAGAAAGATTCCCGTACTTACTAATGCAGCGAAAAAATATACGTTAGCTTCCATATATTTTGTGTTTATCTGTTTTTCAATTCACAAAATAAAGCAATTAATCCGAAAAAGCAAGAAGATAAGGGAAGAAATGTAGCTGTGCATGTACAGCTTTCGATGTTTTTTATCCGTCCGGCGGAAAGTTTTCCTAATTATGGGCATGTCTTTAAAAGGTTACGGGCAATCATTCTTGCGAACTATGCCCGTAGCTTTTATAGGTTGTTCTGCCTTGTATGTCCTGTTATAGGGAAATCAATGCCAGCGCTTTGTTTTCGGCGGCTTCCATAATCTCCCGTTCACCGGGGCCTTTGTCGTTGATGCCGCACAAGTGCAGGATACCATGAATAATCACCCGGTGAAGCTCGCGGTCGTAGGGTTGCTCAAATTGTTCTGCATTGCTGCGGACAGTATCCAAGCTGATGAATAAGTCGCCGGAAATACGGTCGCCTTCACAATAGTCGAAAGTGATGATATCCGTGTAATAATCATGTTGCAGATACTGTCGGTTCACTTCCAGAATTTTATCGTCCGAACAGAAGATATAGGCGATTTCTCCCACTCTTTTTCCATAGCAGGCGGCTACTTCTTTAATCCATCCGGTGGTTTCTTTCTTTTTGATATCGGGCATTTTTACCCCTTCGGTTTGATAACTTATCATAGGCTGATTATTTTTTTATAATGTACAAAGATAAGGAAAGTATTTCAGCCGAAGAAAAGATAACAGATAAGAATAGCTGCAATGACCCCTGCCGCATCGGCTAGCAGTCCGCAAGGAACGGCGTGGCGTGTCCTCACTATTCCTACGCTGCCGAAATATACCGCCAGAATATAAAAGGTGGTGTCTGTGGAGCCTTGGAAGATACAGGACAGTCTGCCTACAAAGGAATCGGGACCGTATGTGGTCATGGCATCTACCATCAACCCTCGTGCCCCGCTTCCGCTCAAAGGTTTCATCAGCGCCGTAGGGAGCGCTCCTACGAAATCACTGTCGATACCGCATAGCTTTACGGCGTTGCCGATACCGTCAATCAAATAGTCCATCGCACCCGATGCACGGAAGACTCCGATACCTACCAGTATGGCTACCAGATAAGGAATGATGCGCACGGCGGTGCTGAATCCTTCTTTGGCCCCTTCGACAAAGGAGTCGTAGACATTGATTCTTTTTCTGAACCCTGCCACAATAAAGCCGATGATGATAAGAAATAGAAAGACATTGGCAAAGGTAGTGGAGTAAATATCTATCTGATCTCGTGACAAGGTATTGAAGAAATAAATAATTCCTGCTACCAGCAAACTCATTCCTCCTAAAAAGAGGAGGATAGTGCGGTTAAACAGATTGATTCTCTGATAAATACTTACTGCTACAATGCCTGCCAAAGTGGAGAAGAAGGTTGCCAGCAGGATGGGTACAAATATATCTGTAGGTTGGGTTGCTCCCAGCTGTGCACGATATACCATGATGCTGATAGGAATCAGTGTAAGCCCTGATGTATTCAGTACCAGAAACATGATCATGGGATTGCTGGCAGTATCTTTCTTGGAGTTCAATTCTTGCAGGCCCTCCATTGCTTTCAGTCCTAAGGGAGTGGCGGCATTATCCAGCCCCAGCATATTGGCCGCCAGGTTCATAAAGATACTGCCTGTTACTGGATGTCCTTTGGGAATATCGGGAAAAAGTTTGCTGAACAGAGGTCCCAGCAATCGGGAAAACAGAGTGATGACTCCGCCCTGTTCACCTATTCTCATGATACCCAGCCAAAGAGAAAGGACACCGGTCAGTCCCAATGAAATCTCAAAAGCGGTTTTGGAGGAATTGAAAGTAGAGTTGATAATTTCGGGAAACACTTGTGTGTCGCCTAGGAAAACGAGTCGCATCAACGCTGTCACGAAGGCTATCAGAAAAAAGGCTATCCAAATGTAGTTCAAAACCATATCGCTAGTTTTATTAGTAATAACTCGGACAAAAGTAGTCAAATTATTCGTTTTTGAATTAGAAAAGATTCAATTCTCTTATTTTTATTTCCAATCTTTGTTTGAACACGATAGCAAAATAGTATGAAATGATTTTAAGGGCAAACTACTCTCTCATTTGATTATTTCGATGAACGGGACGAGAAGGAAGCGTTTAAGCGATTCTCGCGAGTTTAAAGAATATCAAAAAGAGTAAAAAAGACGTTTGGTAGTTTGCTATTTGTCGGGTATATAAAGAAAAATGTTTTTTATGGATTTAAATATGCTTTGAAATGGATACTAATGAAATGTAAAATAACTCTTGGAATAAGTCTGTTCTAGAAGAAACGGATAATATAAGAATCGAAATAGTTAGGAAAAAGAGTTTTGTTGGTCGGATCTGATAATAAAAGGTTATATTTGTGCAAATATGCAGTGTGAATTCTGTAGTAGAAGGAGGGCATTGACGTAATAACAAGTAATAAGGGGGGGATATATGATGAAAACCGAGGAAATAAAAGATTAGTTCAAGCAGTTTGAAAGTATCGTTTGTGATTATCATGGAGTAAAGTGTTGGAGTGTACGCGAGTTGTATTCCTTATTGGGTTATACCCAGTGGAGAAACTTTGAGACCATCATCAATAAAGCGAAAGCTGCTTGCACGAATGCAGGTGAAGATGTGGCCTACCATTTTGCTGATGTCAGCAAAATGGTTTCTGTGGGGTCTGGTGTAGAAAGAGAGATAGATGATATCTATCTTACCCGTTATGCCTGTTATTTGACTGCTCAAAACGGTGATGCGCGTAAACCGGCTATAGCTTTTGCTCAAAACTACTTTGCTGTTCAGACAAGGCGTGCAGAATTGGTGGAACAACGTCTGTTGGATTATGAGCGGGTTCAAGCACGGACAGAATTGGCTGAAACGGAAAAGCTGTTATCGGGTGTTCTTTATGAACGCGGAGTAGATAGTAAAGGTTTTGCCATTATCCGTTCAAAAGGAGATAAAGCCTTGTTTCGTCTTGACACAGCGTTGCTAAAACGTAAACTTGGTGCGCCCGACAGTCGTCTGCTGGCCGATTTCTTACCAACCATCAGCATTAAGGCAAAAGATTTTGCTGCCGAGATGGCTTCTATTAACGTACAACAAAAAGATCTTTATGGACAGTCATCAATTGAAAAAGAACATATTGAGAATAATACGGCTGTTCGGAATATGATGCTAAGCCGAGGAATCTATCCGGAACAATTGTCAGCAGGCGAAGATTTAAAGAAAGTGGAACGCCGTTTGAAATCAGAAGAAAAGAAAATAACTAAGAAATAATGAAGGAACCGTCTGGGAGAAACTATAAATGAACTGAAACGGTTTGCTCACTTTCACATGCTTCAGTAAATAATTCTTGTGATGTCTGGTTAGGCAAAATAGAGCTTTTAGCCATATACTCTTTATTATTGGCATAGATAAAGAGTACGCTTCCCCCTTTTATCGTATTGATAATAGGTTTGGTCAGTGCCTGTGGTAAAGCCGGACAACCGAAGCTTCGTCCCAGTCTGCCTGATTTGCAGACGGAAGGGTTGGCGTATGCGGCGCCATGAACTACGATGGCACGTTCACGGGCCCGGTCATTGATTCCTTTTTCCAGCCCGTCCAATAAAAGGGAGTATCCGTTTCTGCCTTGATAAGTGTTTCCGGTAAGATAGAAGCCGAGGGAACTTTTATAAGAGCCGACTTCGTTGGAGAAAGAGGTAGCATAGTTCTCGCCGCTGTTTTTCCCATGAGAGACCACTGATGAGTATAGCATCTTTTTCTGTTCCATGTCAAAGACAAACAAACGTTTTTCGGTAGAGGGTTTGGTGAAATCAATCAATGTCAGTATGGATTTGCTTTTTTGTTTAATCAAGCTGTATCCTGCCACAGCCTGTCGGAATGCCAGGAAATTGACCACCCCTCCCAATTGCATATCTTCGAATAATTGTTCGCCGTCCATTTTTTGAGGTGCAGGGACAGATGTAGCAACTTTCTTTTCGGGTGTAGCCGTCCGGGTCGATACATTGCTCGACGGAAAGAGGAATAGGAACAGGAGTAAAAAAGCTTTCTGCATACGTATGGAAAAACTGGATAACGGGTGCAAAGTTACGCACATTTCTATTCCAAAACAAATATAATCGTCTCATTAACAGGTGCCCATTCGAAAATAAACTTGGCATGAGAGGTGGCATTTCTTACACACATATGTGAGCGGGGGATGGTACCCAACGTATAACTGTATTCTATGATCCCTGTTGCCGGTGCATTGGTGGGTACTCCGTGAATATAACCACCATTATTGAAACGGCTGGCGTAAGGTGCAAAACCACCGGTGGCGGCAGAACCGTCTTTTAGAAAAATCATCTTGGTCTTTTTCTCTTGCAGAACGAACATACCCAATGGAGTTTCTTGGGCGTATGGAGGACGATGTTGTCCTGTTGTAGCAGGATTCATGCTACGTATCAGCCAGTAGCCCTTTTCTTTCCGTTCCAAAGTAGTTATATTCTGATTATGGCGGTCTATAAAAATAGCTTTGTTGAACACTACGCTGTCGGGAATCAGTTTTATATATTTTGTCGGAGCATACCATTCGCCACCTATAAAGACAGGTTCTACTTTGGTGAACTTTCCTTCCTCACCTAGGTGACGGGTAAGAAGTCCATCCAGTCCGTAGCGTTCGGCAGTAAGGGTGTCATCTGTTAGGAAAAGGGGAATTCCCTGATAGCGTTCCACTCCCAATGTGTCGGCTATCCGTTTGTATGCATCCCTTTTAAAACTTTTCACTAAAGGCGCTTCTCCGTTCCGGTTTTTATAATTCTGTAAGATGCACCATTGTGCCGGCTTTTTTCGAATATTCTCCAACAATGCTAGCCGCTCCTTTATTTTCTCCCATTGGAAATGGCGGGTGGTGTCTTTATAAGGATAGGTATCCTTCAAAGTATGTTTATCATACAGCAGTTCCTTGTCAAGCCTGATGTCTTCGGGTTTGATATCTTTTTCTACAATCTCGGTGATGGCTTCTGTCACAGTATTGTGTACCTCTGTTATCACTTCCTTAATTTCGCTATTTGCTTTCGAGGTACACGAGCAGATTGTACAGAAACCGGTCAATAAATATATGAATTCTATTCTTTTCATCATAGACACAGGTTTGTGGCTTTCTTCTACAAATATAATTCTTTAAAAGGAATAAACATGCGTTTTTGTTTTTAAATGCAGTGAAAAATTCCTGTTTCTTTGAACAATCTCCCCTATTGCATACCTTATAAAGGACCGCTGGGAATAATCGTTTATCTTGGCTTGAGGTTTTTACAGAAAAAAAGAATCAACTTAAAAACAAGTATTATGGTGGAATCAACTAGAGTAAGAAGTAAAAGATTATCCTTTTCAGGTAAGAAGACACTGTCTTCCTTTATGCAAGTGAATATTGCCAGTCTGAGACAATCGGGAAAATTGCGTACCAGTGAGACGTATAGAGCTACACTGAACAGTTTTATGAAATTTATGGATGGCAAGGATGTTCTGTTGAGCAATATGGATGCCGAGTTGATGATGGGGTATGAAACTTATTTAAAGGAGCAGGGAGCAAGTATGAACACCGTTTCTTTTTATATGCGTATTTTGCGTGCAACGTATAATCGTGCAGTAGATAAAGGGGTGATCAGACAGCGTTTTCCTTTTAAGCACGTCTATACGGGAGTGGAAAAAACGGTGAAGCGGGCCATTTCTTTTAAAGTAATCAGACAACTGAAGGAGATGGATTTAAGTCACTCTCAGTCAATGGAGTTTGCGCGTGATATGTTTATGTTCAGCTTTTATACCCGGGGAATGTCATTTGTGGACATGGCTTTTCTTAAAAAAACAGATTTAAATAATGGTATGCTGACTTATAGAAGAAAGAAAACCGGTCAGTTGCTTTCCATCAGATGGGAGAAATGCATGCAGGATATAGTGGATAAATATCCCGGAAACTATTCGACTTATCTGCTTCCTATTATAATTCATATCAGGAAAGATGAAAGATTGCAATATAAAAATTCAATTTGCTTGGTGAACAGAAGGCTAAAAGAAATAGGGAAAAAGTTGGGGCTTGTTCATCCTTTGACTATGTATGTGGCGCGCCATTCATGGGCCAGTGTTGCCAGAGGCAAACATATTCCTCTTTCTGTGATAAGTGAAGGGATGGGACATGATTCGGAAAAAACGACTTTGATTTATCTGGCAGCATTGGATACCACCGTGATAGACAAAGCGAATATGGTGGTGCTGAGGGAATTCTTGTGATAATAGGGTAAAGATATTGTTTCTTGTCAAAAAGAGGATATCATATCACAAGGTATCCTCCATTTGACGGGATCAGTGTGTCTAGTATTTTTTTAATAAATGTGTGTTTGTTCTCTCTAAAGATGATAGCACTTTCTGATGTGGCTGAGTTGAATATGTTTGTTGCAAGGTCGGCACAGCCTATGATCTCTTTTTATTGTTATCTTTTGTCAGAAGATACCTTATAGTAAAGGAGAATCGGATTACAGATAGATTTTGAAACAATTGCCATAAACCATTATGCTGTTTTCGTCCACCTATTTGTTATGAAAAAAATATCAGCTTCCAAATATTCAATATTTTTCCGTAATATGACAATTGTCATAGGTTTGTTTTTTTATGTGAATTATAGCTGATACAACTATTTTTTAATAGACAAACTTGAATAAAAGAAAAGGCAAAGTTTACTTGGGTTTTATTCTTTGATTTTGGAGATAATCCTCTTATTACAAGAACTTTATAGAAAAAATACTAAGTTGGAATATTATATATCTCTTATTAAGAGATATATATTTTGTCGCAAATTTAAGCAAAGTTTTGAGAATTAGAACAATTTAGCAAGGAAATTTAATAATTGATTCAAAAAAAACGTTTTCTGAATACATGATTTAGTCTTTCAAAGTATTCTTGTGTGAATGTATTTTGTTGATTTATAATGTGTTATAGATCTCTTATATATCTCTTAATAAGAGATCTATCGTATAACTGATGACACGCCATATAATAATGTATGGTTGTGAAGATGTTAAAGCGAAGATTAAAAGTAAATAAAAATATGGACTATCTATTCTTGAGACGACACAGACGGACTGCTACTTCGAATAGGCAGAAAAGCCTGCTTCTTAAGGCTGCTGAACGCCAGTGGGAACTACAGTTCGCCAATAAGGGGACTGAAGGGAGAAAGGTGGATTGTGCCCTATATAAATGTATATTGTATAACCTTGAAATAAAGCAAGTTTTTTTGGATTCGGAGCTTTCTTTGAAAAAGTTTAGCGTTATGATAGACACCAACCAAACTTACCTGTCGAATGTGGTAAACAAGTATTTCAACTGCAATTTGAAGGAGTTGCTGAATACTTACCGTGTGGAATATGCCAAAGAGTTACTCCATGCTGGGAAATGTTCATTAGAAGAACTCCCACAGCGATGTGGCTTTGCCTCTAGAAGTGCTTTTTATGCCTCTTTTAGTAAAATAGTCGGAATGTCTCCTTTGCGCTTTCTAGCTCGAGAACAGAATAATTCGCTCTTAGAATCAATGATTTATGTATAATCAATTTTAGTTTTTTAAATTTATAAATTTAAAGTTTTTCTATTATGAACAAAAAGTTTTTAAGTGCAATCCTGTTTGGTGCCTTGATGGTTACCTCGACAGGAACATTTGTATCTTGTAAGGACTATGATGATGACATCGACAGCTTGAACGAGAAAGTGGACAAGCTGACTAAAGATTTGTCTGAATTACAGGCCGCAGCTGGAAAATATGTCACAGCTGTCAAGTATGATGCGGCAACAGGTAAGTTGACTGTTACCGGCGGTAACGGTGAAACTTTCCAACTTCCGATGCCTGCTGAACTTCCCACTTACTCTTTGAAAGTTGTAGATGGTAAGATACAGTTGTTAGATGGTGACAAGGTCGTTTCTGAAGCACCCCTGCCTACAACTGATGCTCCTGCGGCATTTGATCCTACTTTGTTGAAGTGGAACAATGGCTATCTGTATTATGGAGATGTAAAAATCTCAGGTGTAGAGAAACCTCAAAGCGTTGGCTCTATTACAGAAGTGAAAGATGAAGAAACTGGTGAGGTGATTGGCTATGTCATTGAACTAGATGGAAAATCTGCTACATTCTCTTTGGTTGCTGATTTGAAGGCGTTAGTATTCCAACCTGCATTCTATTATCAGGGTATTGAAGCAATGGAAGCTATTGGTCTTAATTATAAAACCTTGACAGTAGCTAAAGTAGATGCAGATGGAAATTATGATAAGGATGCTCCTGTTGTAGGTGAAGCAACTACAATGATTCCGGACTTGGTAGCTGATTATCATGTAAATCCTACCGTAGCGAAAGTTCCAGGTGATGTAAAAGCATATACTTTCTTGCGTTATGACAAGAATTATACTCGTTCTGCTGCGACAGCTCCGAAAGTAGTAAAAACTAATGTTACAAACGGTAAGGCCCCCAAGGGTATATTGACTGTAAATGCTCATTTTACAGATGCTGATATTAAGAACATTGAAAATGATGAGCAAGTAACTGTATTAGCTTTGCAAGTAAGTAAGGGGGATACCGTTGTTACTTCTGATTATGCTGCTGTTAAGGCTGCTTATTACAAGGACTTGGTATTGGCAGCTGTAGATAGTATTCATGCAAATGACCGCCACTTGTTTACAACTGCTGCTGAAGCTATTGCTGATAATGAACATGTTTGCAAGATTGTCTGGAACAGCAATGGTATCGATATTGCTCGTTTGGTCAATACTCACAGAACTAATATAGATAAAGAAGGTACACATTCAAAATGGGATGTTCGTGCTGCTGATGGTACTGTAGAAAAATATGGTTTCAAATATTCTTACGAATTAGTTGGTTATCATAAAGGTAATAACGAAACTTCAGAAAGTGCTCATGCTGCATTGAAGGGTTCTGTTATTCGTCCTCAGATGACAAGTGGTGGTAAGCAGCAACCTTGGGGATTTACTCAGAATAAAGCTACAAAAGATCGTGAACCGTTGGTTCGTGTTATCTTGACTGATACTATTAGCGGAAAAATAGCTTCTGTTGGTTATTTAAAATTCAAGATTACCGATACTGCTAATCAGAATGAAGTTGTATTGACCCCGAATTTCCCATTTGCCAATGGTTATACTGTTGATTGTACAGAAACAGAGACTAAACTTGGTTTGTCATGGCATCAAGTTGAAGAACAGATTCTGGCTCAATTGGAAGAAATTGGTATTTCTAAGGATGAATTCCATAAGAATTTCAAATTGGATGGTGCTGTAGAAGACGTAGAGCAACAAGCTTTGGTAAATGCTACTCAGTATGATGGAATTACTGTTGATTCTAAGGCTGTTACTACTCCGGTTGGTGTGGTTTCACAGACTAATTGGGATCCGGCGGATGAAATGACTGAAGTTTTGACTTGGGTAGTTAAGAATAATCAGGCATATCACATCTTTAAGGCTGGTGCTAAGAGTATTGCAGTAAATGTACGTTATAGCTATGAAGTATCTGAAGGTGTATATCAATATGTATATGTTACTTTCACTTGGACTCCTAGTCCTTTGAACTTTACTCCTAATGGTACCATTGAAAACTCTGCTAAGATTGATAAATATTGGTATGAAAAGAACGGTGCTGTAGCAGGTTCTGGTTATTCAGATATCCATGCTAATGTTCATCAAGTTGTTAGCGATAACTCTAATGATTGTACATTTGATAGCGAAATCTTGAATACTTTCACTGGTAATGTGATTACCGTGACAAGTGACGCTACTTATCCTGCATTTGCTAATGATAAGTTGACTAAGGAAGTTGTATTTGCTAACCCTCAAGATCATTTGACTAAGAAGGGAACTGCTTATGTCGTGAATGGTGCTTCTGGTGCTCAATATGATATCACTGTATCTGCTGATGGAAAAACTCTACAAGCTACTAATAACGCTGTAACAAAAGCAGTTGTTGTTCTTGCTGGAACAGTGATGGAATATCAAGAAAATGATTTTGCAAAAGATATTTTGAACAATGCAGATCACAACTTGCTGGGACAAGACCAGACATTTACTGCTAAATTGCAAATTAATGCTGCTAACTGCGATTATGTAGATTATGCTTTGGGTAACAACGTATTCTATGCTAAATATTTGCGTCCTGTATCAGTAGATCCGTCAGATGTAGATGAATTAATTGATGCTACTAATGGTGCTTCTATTGCAGGCTTGACCTTGAATCTGATTGATTGGAGAGACAAGTATTTTGATAAAGCAGAAGATACTACTGGTGATGATGGTAAGAAATATAATTTCTATGGATTTTATGGCGTAACTAAAGTTGCTGCTGATATTGAAAACGCTACAACAACTTTGAATGGTGGAACATTAGGTTCTACTAAATTATCTTCTGTAACGAAGAATGTAAAATTGTATTTCGGTGAAGATAAATCTACAACCAATGTATTTACTGCTCTGAAGGTTGGCGATAATGGTAAATTCTATTATTACAATAATGGTACTACTTTAGGTAAGTTTACAATCCGCGTTCCGCTGGAAGTTACTTATAAGTGGGGTACTATCTATACCGAAGTTGATTTGAATATCAATAAGACTATTCAGAACTAATATTGTAATAACTTTGAGTTTAATTTAAATAAGGGCCGGCCATTCATAGTGGCTGGCCTTTTTTAATAGGAGGAAAGAATGAAATGAAAAAACTGAAATTTATTTTATTGTTGACTGTTTTATTAACAACCTTTTCTTGTCAATCAGGAAAACAGAAGGTGCAAAGCAAAGAAGAGAAGAGTATTAATGAATTTGTAGCTCATCTAACGGAAGTTGATACGGTTTTGATAACAAACCTAATAAATCAATTTATGGAATATGCGAAAAATGGTCAGCTGGAATCTGCCGCAGCTATGCTTTATAAAGCCGATTCGGCAGATGTTTGGAATGAACCTATTCAATTGGATAACAATGAATTGCATCAAGTCGCAAAAATGATGGAATCTTTTCCTGTATTAAGTTATAAGATAGATTATATAAAGTTCTATACTCCTGTTAAAAACGAGGTGAAGTGCACGATTGTTATGCAGAAAGGAGAAAGTGGAACACCTATTGCAACTAGTAGTTGGTATTTTAAGCTGATGAATTATTTGGGTGGATGGCGGCTTTGTATGATGAATTAGCTAATGATCGATTTATATAAGCAGTCGTGGGAAAAAGTGTCATTTAAAAATTATTGAAGGGGGTGTTTGTTTAGGATATTTATGTGATTTTCAATACAAAAGATTATAGTTATAAATTGTAGCAGGGTCAAAAGAGAACGGTTTCTCAGGCTTGTAGTCGAAAAGTTGACAGTTCAACCAGATAATCCGGACTGTCAGCTTCTTTTTTTGTGTCCGGAGAGATTTCTTCTGTCCGGTAAGTTCCCTATGGATCCAGATAGCAGTGCATTTACCCATAGCAAGGATAACAGCATTACGATAATCTGTGAAAGTATTTCTTTCTTAATCATATTATACCTGTTCCTTTTCAAAAGTTACGAAAGAGTGATCGCATGAGTAAGAAAAATCTTACTCTGCTGTTTTGTAAGCCTTGTCCATGCTTTGTATCCGTCGTCTTGCACCGAATATCTTGTAACAGGAATGAAACTCCTTTGTCACGAAACCTTTAATAGAGTGTAACTCTCAAGAAACCTGACCCATCTACTTTTGCAGCAGATTTATAACGCATAAAAAAGTATATGAAAAAGGTTGTTAGAGCTGTGTCTCTTATGCTGCTGATGGCAGGTGTTTGTGGAAATGCATTTGCCGAGGAAAATGAAAACATTGTCCGGCAAGGCGCTATCCGCGGACGTGTGATAGACAATGGAAAACAAATTCTGCCGGGTGCTTCCATCTTTGTTGAAAATCTGAAAACCGGAGTAATCAGTGATGTGAACGGTTTTTATACGCTGCCCAATCTGAAACCCGGAACTTACACAGTTAAAGTAACCTACGTAGGTTATAGCCCCATTGAAATGAAAGTTACCGTCCCCGAAGGCAAGACTTTAGAAAAAGATATAGTGATGAATGAAGGGGTGGAACTGCAGGAAGTGCAGGTAAAGGGAGCTTTTCAAGGACAGAAGAAAGCAATCAATACACAAAAGAATAATCTGGGTATCACTAATGTTGTATCTGCCGACCAGGTAGGGAAATTTCCCGACTCAAACATAGGTGATGCATTGAAACGTATCAGTGGCATCAATGTGCAATACGATCAAGGCGAGGCCCGTTTCGGACAGGTCCGCGGCACTAGTGCCGATTTAAGCTCCGTCACCATTAACGGCAACCGTGTCCCATCTGCTGAAGGGGATACCCGTAACGTGCAGTTGGACTTGATTCCTGCCGATATGATTCAGACCATCGAAGTAAGCAAAGTCGTTACACCCGATATGGACGGCGATGCTATCGGTGGTTCCATCAATCTGGTAACCAAAAATTCTCCTTATAAACGCACTATCAATGCTACAGCGGGAAGTGGTTACAACTGGATCAGCGAGAAAGCCCAGTTGAACTTAGGTTTCACTTACGGCGATCGTTTCTTCAATGACAGACTGGGCATGCTGCTCTCCGCTTCTTATCAGAATGCTCCTTCCGGTTCTTATGATACTGAATTCATGTGGGAACAAAATGAAGATGGCAAAGTATATGTCAGCGATTATCAGATGCGCCAGTACTTTGTCACCCGTGAACGTCAAAGTTATTCGGCGGCTTTTGATTTTGATATCAATGAAAACCATAAATTGACTTTCAAAGGGATCTTCAACAACCGTAACGATTGGGAAAACCGTTACCGTACCAATATCAAGGATTTGGATGAGAACGGAAAAGGCACAGTCCGCATCCAGACCAAAGCAGGTACTCCCGATAATCGCAATGCCCGTCTGGAGCGTCAGCGTACCATGGATTTCGCTTTGGGCGGAGAACACTTATGGGGGGCAATCGGTATGGATTGGAATGCCAGTTATGCAAAAGCTACGGAAGAACGCCCTAATGAACGTTATCTTGACTTCCAACTGAAAAAGCAGGAATTTGATATGGACTTGAGTGATGAACGCCAGCCGTTGGCAACACCTGGAACAGGTTCTACTTTGACACTGAGTGATAAGTTCAGCTTGAAGGAACTGACGGAACAACAGGAGGACATCAAAGAAGAAGATATGAAATTCTCGGCCAATTTCAAGGCCAGTTTAAATAATGGAGCTAAACTGAAGTTCGGTGCGAAGGTAGTACGTAAAACAAAAGAGAAAGAAATAGACTTCTACGAATATACTCCGAAAGACGAGGATGCCTTCATGACCAACAGCCTGAAAAATACGGTAGACCAGAGTACGGATAAGTTTATGCCGAGCGACAAATATCAGGTAGGAACATTTGCCAGTAAAGAATATGTGGGTGGATTGAATTTAAATGATGCTTCCCAGTTCGATAAAGAACAGGTACAAGCCGAATTGGCTGAGAACTTTGAGGCTCGTGAAACTGTAAGTTCCGGGTATGTGCGGTTTGATCATAAATTCGCTTCCGATATAAACCTGATGGCGGGACTCCGTATGGAACATACTTCCCTTCGTTATACCGGCCGTAACTATGATGATGAGACAGATAAGACCACCAAGACCGGCCGCATGACCAACAGTTATGTGAATTTCCTTCCTTCTATTTTGGTGAAATGGGATGTAAATGATGATTTCAAGATACGCGGTTCTTACACGCAGACCTTGAGCCGGCCCAAATATTCAGCTTTGGTTCCCAGTGTGAATATCAACCGTGGTGATAATGAAATAAAGATTGGTAATTCTGACTTGAAACCGACTATTTCTTATAACTTTGATTTGAGTGCCGATTATTATTTCAAGAGTGTAGGTTTAGTGAGCGCAGGTTTTTTCTATAAGAAAATAGACGATTTCATCGTAGATCAGGTACTGACCAACTATGAATACCAAGGAACAGAATATACCCGTTTCACTCAGCCCAAGAATGCAGGAAATGCTAATCTGTGGGGATTGGAATTTTCTTATCAGCGTGATTTCGGCTTCATTGCTCCGGCCTTGAAGTATGTGGGTTTCTATGGAACCTATACTTATACGCACTCACGCGTGGAGGACTTTAACTTCGAAGGACGTGAGAACGAGAGCGGGTTGAGTTTGCCGGGGTCTCCCGAGCATACGGCGAATGCCTCTCTTTACTTTGAAAAAGGAGGCTTGAATGTGCGCCTGAGCTATAACTTTGCATCTGATTTTATCGATGAAATGGGCCCAAGTACATTTTATGACAGATATTATGATGCTGTGAACTATATGGATGTGAACGCCAGTTATACCTTTGGCAAGAAGGTGAAAATGACCTTTTATGCTGAGGCGAACAATCTGCTGAACCAGCCGCTCCGTTATTACCAGGGAACGAAGGATCGTACTATGCAGGCAGAATATTATGGCGTGAGAATGAATGCAGGTTTAAAAATAAGTTTCTAAAAATAAGTATATGAAAACGTTGATGATGATTAGAAGAATGAAAGAAGTATTGACATGGGTATGGATTGCCGTCATTGGTACGGCTATCTGCCTGAATGTGTGTGCCCAGACTCCGCAAGATTGGAAAGGACTGGAGAAACAACTGAATTTTTATATGGCCAACGATTTGGGACGTAACGGTTATTATGACCAGAAGCCCATAGCCGAGTTGATGGGAGAAATGGCGGATGTTATTGGTCCCGAGTGTGTATTTGCAGCCGGAGACGTGCACCATTTTGAAGGTGTGCGCAGCGTTAACGATCCGCTCTGGATGACCAACTACGAGTTGATTTACAGTCATCCCGAGTTGATGATAGACTGGTTTCCGATCTTGGGAAATCATGAATACCGGGGTAATACGCAGGCTGTGTTGGATTATACCAATGTGAGTCGTCGCTGGTCGATGCCTGGTCGTTATTATACCAAAGTCTTTGAGAAGAAAGGAACTGCCATCCGTTTTGTGATGATAGATACCGCTCCTCTGATTGACAAATACCGTAACGAGAGCGAAACTTATCCGGATGCCTGTAAACAAGATATGGATCAGCAATTGGCATGGATAGATTCTGTACTGACTGTTGCCAAAGAAGATTGGGTAGTCGTAATCGGACATCATCCCATTTATGCTGAAACGTCGAAAGACGACAGTGAACGCAGCGATATGCAGAAGCGTCTGGATCCTATCCTCCGTAAACATAAGGTGGATATCTATGCATGCGGACACATTCATAACTTCCAGCACCTTCGTGTGCCGGGCAGTGATATCGACTATGTGGTAAATTCGGCTGGTTCGTTGAGCCGTAAGGTAAAACCAGTGGAAGGCACTCTGTTCTGTAGTCCCGAACCGGGCTTTTCTATCTTTACGGCAGACAAGAAAGAACTGGATATGCACATGATTGATAAGAAAGGAAAAGTAATCTATACTGTAAAACGCACCAAATAGGAATAGTTATTTTAGGGAAAAAGAGTACATTTGCGGTATAAAACTGTAAATGTACTTTTTGTTATGTTGAATACACTCCTTTTGATTGGTGGTCTGGCTCTCATTTTAGCTGGCGCGAATGGCTTGACGGATGGTTCTGCAGCGGTTGCCAAACGTTTCCGTATTTCTGATTTGGTAATCGGGCTTACCATTGTAGCTTTCGGCACTTCGGCTCCCGAATTGGTTATCAGTGTGCTTTCTGCATTGAATGGCAGTGCTGAAATGGCTATTGGTAATGTGGTGGGTAGTAATATATTCAATGCTTTGATGATTATAGGTTGTACTGCCTTGGTACTCCCCATAAAAGTAGGTGAGGGGACGATGAGTAAAGAGATTCCGTTAGTCATTCTTTCTTCGTTGGTACTTTTTGTCTGTGCCAATGACATGATGCTGGACAGGGAAGCGGTCAATGTTATCAGCCGTTCCGATGGGTTTGTTCTGCTGGCTTTCTTCCTTATATTTATGCGTTATACATTTGCCATCGCCCGTAATGGGGCAGATGAGGCAGGAGAGGAGCAGAAGATAAAGGAAATGCCTGTATGGAAATCGGTGTTGTATATTGCAGGAGGGCTGGCCGGACTCATATTCGGCGGACAGCTTTTTGTCGACGGGGCAAGCGGGCTTGCCCGTTCATGGGGTGTCAGTGAATCGGTAATCGGACTGACATTGGTAGCCGGAGGTACTTCCTTGCCGGAGCTTGCCACATCTGTTACGGCGGCTTTAAAGAAGAATCCGGGAATTGCTATCGGCAATGTCATCGGTAGTAATCTGTTCAATATATTCTTTGTTCTGGGGTGCAGCGCTACGGTGTCACCGCTTCCGATGGGGAATATAAATAACCTCGATTTAAGTGTACTGATTGCTTCCTCCCTGTTGTTGTGGCTGGTAGGCTGGTTTTTCCGCAAACGTACCATAACCCGGCTTGAAGGCGCATTGATGGTTGGCTGTTATGTCGTTTATACCGCCTATCTTATTGCCCAACAGTGAAAAAGCCATAAAAAGAATAAGTTTTCTGCAAAAAAACTTCTATCTTTACACCCCGAATTTTATAAAAATACAGCATGGCTATTACCATTAAAAAAGTCAGTTCAAAGAAAGAACTAAAGACGTTTATACGGTTCAACTACGAGTTATACAAAGAGAATCCCTATTCCGTACCCGATTTGTACGATGATATGCTGAATACGTTCAGCCCGAAGAAGAATGCCGCTTTCGAGTTTTGTGAGGCGGAGTATTTTCTGGCATATAAGGATAACAAGGTGGTAGGACGTATTGCAGGGATTATAAATAAACGCGCAAACGAGACTTGGAATAAAAAAGAAGTTCGTTTCGGATGGATCGATTTTCTGGATGATATCGAAATATCACGTGCCTTGTTGGATGCAGTAGCCCAATGGGGTAAATCAAAAGGTATGGATACCATTCAGGGGCCTTTAGGCTTTACCGACTTTGATGCGGAGGGTATGCTGGTAGAAGGATTCGACCAGTTGAGCACCATGGCGACTATCTATAATTATCCTTATTACCCACAGCATATGGAGAAGTTGGGATTCGAGAAGGATGCCGATTGGGTGGAATATAAAATTTATATTCCGGATGCAATTCCTGATAAGCATAAGCGTATCAGTGACTTGATTCAACGTAAGTTTAACCTGAAGGTGAAGAAATATACATCGGGTAAGAAAATTGCGGCCGAATATGGACAGGCTATATTCGAGTTGATGAATGAGGCTTATGCTCCGCTTTATGGTTTCTCGGCTTTGTCGCAAGGACAGATCAACCAGTATATAAAGATGTATTTGCCTATTGTAGATTTGCGTATGGTAACCTTGGTGACCGATGCCGAAGATAAACTGGTGGCAGTGGGGATTTCAATGCCTTCTCTGTCCGAAGCGTTACAAAAAGCGAAGGGACGTTTGCTGCCTATGGGATGGTATCACCTGTTGAAAGTGTTGTTCCTGCATAAGTATCCTCCTATGTTGGATTTGTTGCTGGTTGCTGTAAAACCTGAGTATCAGAACAAAGGTGTCAATGCTTTGTTATTCTCGGACTTGATCCCCGTATATCAGCAACTGGGATTCAAGTATGCCGAAAGTAATCCGGAACTGGAACTGAACGGAAAGGTGCAGGCCCAGTGGGAATATTTCAAGACCGAGCAGCATAAACGCCGTCGTGCTTATAAAAAGAGTATTCTGTAACAACGATATATAAAAATGTGATAAGTCAATATGGAAGAAAACAACGAACTGATAAACAATCCCGCCGTAGAATATACCGACGATAATATCCGCCACCTCAGTGACATGGAGCATGTGCGTACCCGTCCCGGTATGTATATTGGAAAGTTGGGTGACGGATCACATGCCGAGGACGGTATCTACGTTCTTTTGAAAGAAATTATCGATAACAGTATCGATGAATTTAAAATGCAGGCGGGTAAAAAGATTGAGATTATTATTGAAGAAAATCTCCGTGTCAGCGTGCGTGATTATGGCCGGGGTATTCCGCAGGGAAAACTCATTGAAGCTGTTAGTGTGTTGAATACGGGAGGTAAATATGACAGCAAGGCGTTCAAGAAGAGCGTCGGACTGAATGGGGTCGGTGTGAAAGCCGTCAATGCATTGAGCTCACGTTTCGAGGTGCGCAGCTATCGTGATGGAAAGGTGCGTATCGCTACCTTTGCCAAGGGAGACTTGTTGACGGATACCACACAAGATACAACAGAAGAGAACGGTACTTATATTTTCTTTGAACCGGATAACCTGTTGTTTGAGAACTACAGTTTCCGTCCGGAGTTCGTGGAAACCATGCTCCGCAACTATACCTATCTGAATACAGGACTGGCCATTATCTATAACGGTCAGCGTATCCTGTCCCGTAACGGGTTGGTGGACTTGCTTAACGACAACATGACGGCTGTGGGATTATATCCCATCATCCACTTGAAAGGAGAAGATATCGAGATCGCTTTTACGCATACCGGCCAGTATGGTGAGGAGTATTACTCTTTTGTCAACGGACAGCACACCACGCAGGGAGGTACGCATCAAAGTGCTTTCAAAGAGCATATGGCCCGTACCATCAAGGAATATTTCAACAAGAATATGGACTATGCCGATATCCGTAACGGATTGGTAGCTGCCATTGCCGTTAATGTGGAGGAACCGTTGTTCGAAAGTCAGACTAAAATCAAGCTGGGCTCTACCAATATGGCTCCCGGTGGTCCTACCGTTAATAAGTTTGTAGGTGATTTTGTAAAGACTGAGGTCGATAACTATCTGCACAAACATACGGATGTGGCCGATGTGATGTTGCAGAAGATTCAAGAATCGGAGAAAGAGCGTAAGGCTATAGCCGGAGTGACCAAACTGGCACGTGAACGTGCCAAAAAGGCAAATCTTCATAACCGTAAGTTGCGTGACTGCCGTTTTCACCTGAATGATGCCAAAGGAGACAAGAAGGAGGAAAGCTGCATTTTCATTACCGAGGGTGACTCGGCGAGCGGTTCTATCACCAAGAGCCGTGATGTAAATACTCAGGCAGTATTCAGTTTGCGTGGTAAGCCGTTGAATTCTTACGGGCTGACCAAGAAGATTGTATATGAGAATGAAGAGTTTAACTTGCTTCAGGCTGCTCTGAACATAGAGGACGGTATGGAAGGATTACGATATAACAAAGTGATTGTGGCAACAGATGCCGATGTGGACGGTATGCACATCCGTTTGTTGCTGATTACCTTCTTCCTGCAATTCTTCCCCGATTTGATAAAGAAAGGTCATGTATATATCCTTCAGACTCCTTTGTTCCGTGTCCGTAACCGCAAGAAAGGAGTTTATGAAACGGTATATTGTTATTCGGAAGAAGAACGGGTTGCCGCAATCGAACGGTTAAGCCCCAATCCCGAAATCACACGGTTCAAAGGTTTGGGAGAGATTTCACCCGATGAATTCAAGCACTTTATCGGCAAAGATATGCGTTTGGAGCAAGTTTCCCTCCGCAAGACTGATCTGGTAAAGGAATTACTGGAGTTCTACATGGGTAAGAACACGATGGAACGTCAGAATTTTATTATAGATAACCTTGTTGTAGAAGAAGATATTGCGTGAGTGAATCACTAAAAAATATGAGAAGAGCGATATTTCCGGGAACCTTTGATCCTTTTACCATCGGTCATTATTCGGTCGTGAAGAGAGCGTTGACTTTTATGGACGAAGTGGTGATCGGCATCGGTATCAATGAGAATAAGAAAACTTGGTTTCCTACAGAGAAACGAGTGGAGATGATCGAGAAACTTTTTGCGGATGATCCCCGGGTAAAGGTCGATGCTTATGATTGTCTGACCATTGACTTTGCCCGAGCTAAGGAGGCGCAGTTCATTGTTCGTGGTATCCGTACCGTACACGATTTTGAATATGAGGAAACTATAGCCGATATCAACCGGAAACTGGCCGGAATAGAAACGATTCTGTTGTTTACGGAGCCGGAACTAACCTCTATCAGCTCTACGATTGTAAGAGAATTGTTGCAGTTTGGCAAAGATGTGACGCCATTCTTGCCTGAAGGAATGAAAATAGACTGACCATGAAATATACTATGTATTTTGCAGGCTTGATTGCCTGCTTTTTTTCTATCGTAGCCGCACAGGCTCAGGAGAGTAAATTCCTGAATTCTCCGGCACGTAAGTTGCAACTGGCGGAATTTGCCATTGCCAATCTTTATGTAGACGAAGTCAATGAGGGAAAGCTGGTGGAAGAAGCTATCGTAAAAATGCTGGAGCAGCTTGATCCTCATTCTACCTATTCTGATCCGGAGGAAGTGAAGAGAATGAACGAGCCGTTGCAGGGAAACTTCGAAGGTATCGGTATACAGTTTAATATGGCGGAGGACACTTTGCTGGTGATACAACCTGTATCGGGCGGACCGTCCGAAAAAGTCGGTATTCTGGCCGGTGATCGTATCGTCATGGTGGAAGATACGCTGATAGCCGGTGTAAAGATGAGTACCGAGGATATTATGCGTCGTCTCCGTGGTCCTAAAGATTCAAAAGTGAATCTGAAAATACTTCGCCGAGGGGTGAAGGAACTGCTCCCCTTTACGGTGAAAAGGGATAAAATACCTGTTTACAGCCTGGATGCTTCCTATATGATTAAAGATAAGATCGGTTATATTCGTATCAACCGTTTTGCCGCCACTACCCATGAGGAGTTCAAGAAAGCGCTGACCGGGTTGCAGAAGAAAGGAATGAAAGACTTGATTCTTGATTTGCAGGGCAATGGCGGGGGGTATTTGAATGCTGCTATCGATATTGCCAATGAATTTTTGGGTAAAAAGGAACTGATTGTCTATACGGAGGGCCGTCGCAATCCTCGTAGCGAGTTTTTTGCCAAAGGTACGGGCGAGTTTCAGAACGGTCGTCTGATGGTATTGGTTGATGAATTTTCTGCTTCTGCCAGTGAGATTGTGACCGGAGCTGTTCAGGATTGGGACAGAGGAGTTGTTGTGGGCCGGCGCAGTTTTGGTAAAGGCTTGGTGCAGCGTCCCATTGATTTGCCGGACGGTTCGATGATCCGTCTGACGGTGGCCCGCTATTATACGCCTGCCGGACGTTGTATCCAGAAACCTTACGAGAGCATTGAAAAGTATAATGAAGACCTGATAGACCGTTATAATAAAGGAGAAATGATGAGTGAAGACAGCATCCACTTTCCGGATTCACTGAAGTTCAAGACTCATAGGTTGGCCCGTACGGTATATGGTGGCGGAGGGATCATGCCCGATTATTTTGTGCCGATTGATACGACTCTCTATACTAAATACCATCGTCAGTTGCGTGATAAAGGAGCGTTGATGAAAGCTCATTTCCATTTTATTGATGCCCATCGTAAAGAGTGGCTGGGCAAATACAAGACTTTCAATGAGTTCTACAAACGTTTTGAAGTGACTCCGGATATGTTGGCACAACTGGTTGCTACCGGCAAGGAGATGGGAGTGGAATATAATGAAGAAGAGTATCAAAAGGCCCTGCCTCTGCTGAGGTTGCAGATGAAAGCATTGATAGCCCGTGATTTATGGGATATGAATGAATATTATCACGTCATTAATGACGCGAATGAAAGTATCAGGAAAGCGCTGGAACTGTTGGAGCAACCGGACTTTGAGGGGCTGCTGTTGAAAAAGCGATAGTCAAGACTTTATATTAACAGCAGGGACGCATAGTTGCACTCCTGCAGTTGTCTGAAAAACTTCTGCTGTGTCTTCTTTTAGGTGTGGAATAATTTTCCAACCATCACTTTATCTGTCTCCCGAACAACACCTTATTCAGCCATCGGTTCACATACACGTTCACGAAAGCACATCCTACTCCGATAGCGGCTCCTGCCACTACATCACTGGGATAGTGCACCCCTTGGTTCATCCGGGCAAACCCTACTCCGCAAGCCCATACGGCTGAAGGGGCGATAACATACCACTTAGGATAAGTGATGGAGAGTGAGGTGGCTAAAGAAAAAGCTGCCGCAGTGTGTCCTGAAGGGAATGACGGACTATCGGCATCCGGTGCTCCGTATGCATGAATCTTATCCGGATACTTTACAAAAGGCCGGTCACGACCTATTATATGTTTGGCGGCGTATGTAATCCCCACTGCTTCAATCACACTGGTTCCTATGTAAATGGCATCTTTCAGCATCGGCTGGTCTTTTTTTATCAATGCATAGAGTCCCATGGCTGTAGGTATTCCTACGGGTAGAATCACTCCGCTAGCGGACAATCCGCGGCTCAGTCCGTGTACATCCCATCGGTTGATGGTTTTCAACGTGTTGATGTCTATATTCTGTGCGCTGAGGCTGAATGTAAAACAGGCTGTCAGTATAAGAAAAATAATCCTTTGGCGTTTCATTTAGTTTGGCATTTGTTCAGTGCAAAGATAGGAAAATAATGTAATTCGCATTTACCCTTCCCCGAATTAAAGAATAATTTCCATAATTCCTTGTATTATCGCTAGAATTCCTTTACTTTTGCATCGTGAATACACAGCTTTTAACAGAATTTTTAGTTCTAACAATTAAATAATTTAAATTCAATCATTTATGTGGTTAAGTAATTCATCTATTGGAAGGAAAGTGGTGATGAGTGTCACAGGTATCGCCCTTGTCCTGTTTCTGACGTTTCACATGGCGATGAACCTTGTTGCGCTCTTCTCGGAAGATGCTTACAACATGATTTGTGAATTCTTGGGAGCTAACTGGTACGCGTTGGTTGCAACTGCCGGGCTGGCTGCTCTGTTTGTAATTCACATCATCTACGCTTTCTGGTTGACCATGCAGAACCGTGCAGCTCGCGGTAGCGAACGTTATGCAGTGAACGTTAAACCTAAAACTGTGGAATGGGCATCTCAGAACATGCTTGTCCTGGGTATTGTTGTCATTGCCGGATTGGCTCTTCATTTTGCCAATTTCTGGTACAAAATGCAGTTTGCCGAAATTATCGGTGTTCATGATTTGGGCGCATTCGGTCCTACAGACGGTGCCGCTTACATTCGTGAAACATTCGGATGCCCTGTATTTACAGTGCTTTACCTCATTTGGTTAGCAGCTTTGTGGTTCCACCTGACTCACGGATTCTGGAGTGCTTTGCAGACTTTGGGCTGGAGCAATAAAATCTGGTTCGAGCGTTGGAAGACTATTGGTAACATCTACTCTACTTTGGTAGTTCTTGGTTTTGCAGCAGTAGTCGTTATCTACTTCGTGAAATCACTCGCTTGTGGTGCTTGCTAATCGTAAATTGTAAATGATAAAATTGTAAATGAATATGGCTACTATAGATTCTAAAATTCCTGAAGGCGCTTTAGCCGAGAAATGGACCAATTATAAAGCTCATCAAAAATTGGTAAACCCTGCCAACAAACGTCGTCTTGACATTATTGTGGTAGGTACCGGTTTGGCAGGTGCTTCGGCTGCTGCTTCACTGGGTGCTCTGGGTTTCAAGGTATTAAACTTCTGTATCCAGGACTCTCCCCGTCGTGCACACTCTATTGCTGCACAGGGAGGTATCAATGCTGCTAAGAATTATCAAAATGATGGTGACTCTGTTTACCGTCTTTTCTACGATACAATCAAAGGTGGTGACTACCGTGCACGCGAAGCTAACGTTTATCGTCTGGCCGAAGTGTCAAATGCTATCATCGACCAGTGCGTAGCTCAAGGTGTTCCTTTCGCTCGCGAATACGGTGGTTTGCTGGATAACCGTTCATTCGGTGGTGCTCAGGTATCACGTACATTCTATGCCCGCGGTCAAACCGGACAGCAGTTGTTGCTGGGTGCTTATTCTGCATTGAGCCGTGAAGTTCAGCGTGGTAACGTGAAGTTGTACACTCGTTATGAGATGTTGGACGTTGTGCTGATTAAGGATAACGAAGGTGTGGAACGCGCCCGTGGTATCATCGCCCGTAATTTGGTTACAGGTAAGATTGAACGTTTCGCTGCCCATGCGGTAGTTATCGGTACCGGCGGTTATGGTAATACTTACTTCTTGTCTACCAACGCTATGGCGTCAAATGGTTCGGCTGCTATGCAGGTTTACCGCAAAGGTGCTTACTTTGCCAATCCTTGCTTTGCACAGATCCACCCGACCTGTATCCCTGTACACGGTGACAAGCAGTCTAAACTGACTTTGATGTCCGAGTCATTGCGTAATGACGGACGTATCTGGGTTCCGAAAAAGCTGGAAGATGCCAAGGCATTGCAGGCAGGAACTAAGAAACCGACCGATATTCCTGATGCAGACCGTGACTTCTACTTGGAACGCCGTTATCCGGCATTCGGTAACCTGGTTCCCCGTGACGTTGCTTCACGTGCTGCGAAAGAACGTTGCGACGCCGGTTTCGGTGTGAACAACACAGGTCTGGCCGTATTCCTTGACTTTAAATACGCTATCGACCGTCTGGGTGAAGATGTAGTTCGTGCCCGTTACGGTAACTTGTTCGATATGTACGAAGAAATCACTGACGAAAATCCGTACAAGACTCCGATGATGATATTCCCGGCTATCCACTATACGATGGGTGGTATCTGGGTTGACTATGAACTGATGACTTCTATCAAGGGCTTGTATGCTATCGGTGAAGCTAACTTCTCTGACCACGGTGCAAACCGTTTGGGTGCATCTGCATTGATGCAGGGATTGGCTGACGGTTACTTCGTATTGCCTTATACTATCCAGAACTATTTGTCAGACCAGATTCAGGTTCCCCGTTTCTCGACAGACCTTCCTGAATTTGTGGCTGCCGAAAAGGCTGTAAACGATAAGATCCAGAAACTGATGAATATCAAGGGTCATCGTTCGGTAGACTCTATTCACAAGGAACTGGGTCACATCATGTGGGACTTCGTAGGTATGGGACGTACCAAGGAATCTTTGACTACTGCTCTGGCTAAACTGAAAGAAGTAAGAAAGACCTTCTGGAGCGACCTTCGCATTCCGGGTGAAGCTAATGAATTGAATGTGGAACTTGAAAAGGCAATCCGCCTGGCTGATTTCATCGAAATCGGTGAGCTGATGGCTTACGATGCATTGAACCGTGAGGAATCTTGTGGTGGTCACTTCCGTGAAGAACACCAGACTCCGGAGGGTGAAGCGCTTCGTCACGATGACAAGTTCTCGTATGTAGCTTGCTGGAAATACACAGGTGAAGGAAAAGAACCCGAATTGATCAAGGAAGATTTGAACTATCAGTTCGTTAAGGTTCAAACTCGTAACTATAAGTCTTAATTATTAATTGTATAGAAATCATGGATAAAAATATAAGTTTCACACTGAAAGTTTGGCGTCAGAAAGGTCCTAAGGATAAAGGACATTTTGATACCTTCCAAATGAAAGATATTCCGGGTGATACCTCATTCCTGGAAATGATGGATATCTTGAACGAGCAGCTTATCAATGAAGGTAAAGAACCTATCGTATTCGACCACGACTGTCGTGAAGGTATCTGCGGTATGTGCTCTATGTATATCAACGGACATCCTCACGGACCTGCTACAGGTGCTACTACCTGCCAGATTTATATGCGTCGTTTCAAAGACGGTGACACCATTACTGTTGAGCCTTGGCGTTCTGCCGGTTTCCCGGTAATCCGCGACTTGATGGTAGACCGCAGCGCATACGACAAGATTATGCAGGCGGGTGGTTACGTGTCAATCAATACCGGTGGTATTCCTGACGCTAACGCAATTCCTATTGCAAAACCTATTGCCGATGAGGCTATGGATGCTGCTGCATGTATCGGTTGTGGTGCTTGTGTTGCTGCATGTAAGAATGGTTCTGCTATGTTGTTTGTTTCTGCAAAGGTCAGCCAGTTGGCACTGTTACCTCAAGGTAAAGTGGAAGCTGCACGCCGTGCGAAAGCTATGTTGAGCAAAATGGATGAATTGGGCTTTGGTAACTGTACAAACACTCGTGCTTGTGAGGCAGAATGTCCGAAGCTGGTTTCTATCAGCAACATTGCTCGTTTGAACCGTGAATTTATTGCTGCGAAGCTGAAAGACTAATTACGGTTAGTTTTACTTGATATTTGAGAGTGCCCTGCCTTTTGGCGGGGCATTTTTTTTATAATTATGTATTGGGTGAAGTTTCTTCCTTTTCTTTTTTACGGATGTTTCTGGGAGAGTCGCCAAAGGACTTCTTACAGAAGTTGGAAAAATGTGAGAGAGATTCAAATCCATGTCCAAAGCAGATTTCGGAGATGGAAGCATCTGTATAGCGCAATTGGTAAAGGATACTTTCTTTGCGCTGTTTCATCATCCATTCATAGGCCGGTTCGTTGAAGATGGCTTTGAAAATGCGGCGGAAGGTGGTGACGCTGTAGCCGCCCAGTTGTGCGAACTCCTCTACGGACTTTATTTGTTTGTGGTGCTTTAATATGAAATATTCAAAACTGCTGGTGTATTGGGATAGGCTGTGTACAACAGGAGATAGCTCATAGTCTGTGTAATAGTGCGCCAACAGATAATAAAGTTCTTTACGCTTGAATTCGAGCAGCTCTTTACAAATTTTGTCTGCATTCAGATAGGAAGCAACCCCTTCAAGGAAAAGCTTTATTTCGGGCTTTATTTTCAGTGGCTCGGAGATGAGTGGCGGAGGCACGTTTTTCAATATATAGGTATAGCGGTCATAGCAGAAGGCTTTAGGGTCATCAAATGTGTACAGAATACCTTCCGAGTCTGTCATGGCCAGTATTTCCACTTTTGATGCGATAGCTTGCAGCACAAATTCTCCGGAATTGATGATGGTTCCGGCATATTCTTCACTATTGATTAATATTTGACCTTTGAGTAAGAAAAATAAAATATTGGTTTCACACTTATGTGGGGGTAAGTGGAAACCTTTTTTGTTATGTGTGTAATGGATGCTGTTCTCCACTGCTTTAGGGCATTGGGTACAATCCATCCTTTCATTACAGGGCAGACCAGACATATATAGATGTTAGAAACGCTTGTGTTCTTTTGGTTGATTTGACAAATGTAGGTCAAATATGGATAATTTGCAATAAGTTTCAGGAAAAAGACCGAAGAATCCTGTTTCCACTTGTTTGTCTTCTGCCGTTACGGAAAACGATAGCCTGTGGGCGTGAGCATAGAGGGCTAAATTTGTGTGGCCAAACACAAAGAAGTTACAATTGTTGGGAAAGTAGCAGAAAGAAAGTATCTTTGTGTGTATCCATGGGGAGGTATACCGGCTAAAACAGCATAGATTATGGAATGTGTAGTATCATCCTCCAATTTCTCCGGTATCATTGGCGAGCTGCATAACTATCGCATATACTTTTTGAGGACGGTTGATTGACAACAGGTAAAAATGCTCCGCAAATGAAATCGCAAATCATGGTGGGGATGATACGGTGTTTCATTGCGGAGCAGGAAATTGTTATGTTCTTATCAGGAAATTATAATTGGCCTGACAAATGGATGTGATTTATTTATTGGGCTCAATTGGGCTAGGTTGGGGATCTTCATTTGTCCACCCATCCGCTTGGGCTGTAAATGTTAATTCTTCAGCACCGGCAGGTAATGTTAACGTATAAAGTATTTTTTTGCCTATATCCCATGTTCCGGTTAATGTGGCTTCTTTTGTTCCTTCAAATACTTTGCCATTATCATTAGTCGTGGAATAAGTAACAGTAATCTTGACTGACGATAGATCATTCTGAGGGATTAACATTAATGCATTACTGCTTGTCGCAATTTCGCTTGTTGCTGTACCGTCAATTTCAGAGTAGGTAGCATTATATGTATATTCTTCATTGCCAGTTTGAGCGCTCCATGCACCTTTATCTGCGTTATAAGTATAAGTACCGCTATTTGCAACTCCTGATAATTTTATAGATGTAACATTGTATTTGAATCCTGTGTCTTTACCTTGGAGCTTGAAATTAATCTGAGTTAAAATATGATTGAATGTTAAATCTACACTTCCAACAGAGGTTGCACTATTGGTTTTTGCTTTATCTGTTACACAGGCGGCTAGTAAATCTGTCTGTATCGTCTGAAGAGTATACGTGAAACTCGGGTAAGTACCGGTTGTGGCATAATTTGTAATACCGCCGGCTTCAGGTGAGTAAGCAAAAAATTGTAAATTTTCGGCTATTGGCCAATAATATGGACCATCTGCTACGGACCAGTTAGAGTTAGTACAAGTTGCTTTTTTCCCATTAATAAATGTTGTTGTTAAGCTACCTGCTGTTACTTTGTCCATTGTAATTGTTTTAGTATTATAGGCGTAAAGTATGAAACCTTGGGATTCCAAGTTTTCAGTTGTAGCTTCTGCAGCTCTGGATGACTTCCCAACTACGCTTCGGAAATTAATTTCCGTTTTTTGTGTCGGAGCTTCAATTTCTTCATTCTGTGAGCAACTTGTGATTGCCAGTGCAGCTAAAGCTGCAAATAAAATCTTCTTCATATTCTGTGTGTTTTAAGTTAATAATTCTATGACTCTTTATTTTATATCTTAACCAACCGGTAATTCCACATTCGTTTCATCGTCCCAGTCACTAACGCTCCCATCAAATCCACCGCCACTTTCATCTGGAGGAACCTCTACATCATCCACTACAATTTTCTCGTCATCTGGAAGCTCAATCTCTATCTCGGACTCTTGAGGTTTTTCATCACCTTCTCCCGGCTCGTCTTCAGGAGGTTTTACCGCTTCCGTTATTTCCACTTTCGCTTCTTGTCTGGAACCATCCACCCTTACTATGATCAGATTCAGAAACTGAGTGATATCAGCTCTTGCCTGCGTCAGTTCGGGATGTCCGAAACAGGTGAAACTCCCTTTTATAACCCCATTCCCTTTACCGGTTTCACAATAAATGGGAGCGAAGCGGCATAAGCCGGCTCCTTTACCTAAATGGTAACATTCAGCCATTCCGGAAACACTGCCAATGATCGATGAGACATTTTTCAGCCCCTCTGTCTTTATTGAAAAGATGTAAGTGGTTACCACAGATTTTGGTCTTACCTCTAGTGTCGGTAACTCTTCTCCTTTTCCTATCTCTACATCGTCCAGGGTTGCCACATAAAAATTATCCGGTCCCCATACCATGTTTTCTGTTTCGCTGTTGCCCAATCCCGTGCAGTTTCCTGTACACGCCATTATCGTTTCGTAACTGTCTTCGCCTTTTACTTGCACTACTTCGGTGTCATAATTGTAAATCACTGCCAAGTAATGCCCCGGGGGCACTTTCATTTCTCCGCCTTTTGCCGGCAAGTAAGTATCAATCTTTCTTCCTTGGGCGTCCTTGGGATAGAAAATAACCCGGATTCCTTCCGGCAGACGGCCGGTTACTCCTTCCCAATCCAAACGGATATTTATTCCTGTTACGGGATAATCGTCCAGAATCTCGCGTCGGCTGCATCCCACTAAAGTCAATAGTGAAGATAAAAGTACAAGAGCTACGTACCTTGTCTTTTTCATTTTCTTCCTCTCTTCTTTGTTATCACCCATACCAACGAAATTTTTGCTTTCGTAGGGCCTATAAAGGTGTAATTCCCGCTACTCATCCAAACTAGTGACCCTTCATAGGGAGTGTACTTTTGATATTCCGTGGTCAGGTAGCCTATGCCCAGGCTGAATTCCAATGCCAGATGCCGTGACACTGAAGTGGAATATCCATAAGTGAATCCTGCCGCACCGTAATATTTACCTTGGTAGCCGTCTCCTTTAAACTGAAAGTCGTAGATACCTCCTTCGGCATACAATCCAAAGAAATGTCCGTTCAACCGGTGATGCAGTTCACGGTTGCCCAGCCAGTAGCGGCTTTCTATTCCTCCCGAAATCAGCTGGTAGCAGATTTCTTTGCTACTGTTGGACCACCAGGGGCTTTTATATTCCAGGTTCACTGACCACCGCTTTCCTACAGGAATTTCTATTTCTATATTAGGCGCCAGTGCCAGGTCGTACAATAAATTATTTTTCAGTGCAAGCACTGTGTTGCCGGCTGTCTTGTCTCTTCTTGCTGCCTTTTCTTTGGGCTTTTTTCCCCGTTTTGCTTTTGTCTCTTTTTCCTTTTCTGCCTTTGTTACTGTTTTTTCTGTTTCTGTTATTACTTGTCTCCTTTCCTTTTGTGGGAGTGCTTGCACCGCCATTGGCGCAATGGTCGTTTCCCTGTCAATCGGAATGAATTCAGTTTCTTCTATCATGGCCGCCTGTTCCGTGGAGGAGTTTTTTCCTTCCTTTTCTTCCGGATAAGACAGGCAGACTCTTATTTTTGTCCGTCTGAGCTCCGGTAGCAGCCGGTTGGAAATATATTGATAAGGTATGCCGGCATCCAGATGTTGCAAGAAATCTTGCATTTTTACAGGATTGTCATGGTGATAATCTATCAATGCCAATACATCCTCCCGGTCGGGGACCAGCCTGTCGTCCGTTATCAGTTTCCGTAAGGCATCCCCGTATTCTTCTCCTGTACGGATACAGATTTGGGCGGCATTGACTTGCGGATATTTCCGACATAAGAACGCTTTTACTTCCTCGCTTCTTTTTAGGCCCGGCGCTATGTCCGGTTCTTTTTTTCCGTTATATGAATCCGGTGAAACCAGAATAATGGAATAAAGATGTCTGCTGCGGGCAGGATGGGCAAGCAGGGAATCCAATGTTGCCAGCGTTTTACCGTTTCCTTGGTAATCCTTGTCCGCCTGTCGGGCCTTCAGGTCAAAATAGAGCATCATGTCCAATATGGTATCTCTTGGATTTTCGTACTCTGTCGTCCGGGCATAAGTGCTATTGGTCAGTAGGCACAAAAACACAAATATGCTGAATATAGTAGTGCGTTTTTCCATGGATTACCATTATGTGTGGAGCAAATATAGGTGATAAAATCTGAAAAAAAACGTATTAAATGTTCTATTTTCGGACGTGAAAGGGTTAGTGAAGCGATTGGACAGAATTTGCAAGTTTGGGCAGCCGGATAATGAGAAGGGCAGGGGAGCTTACTTTTATTTGGAGTGAATAATCAGAGGAATACTTTCTTTTTGCTTTTTACTTTCCAATGGACAGAAATGAACGGTCTTATCATATGGATAGGGCAATGTTTCATATTCCTTTTTTAATCCGTGTTTTTCAATCTAATTGTAATGTTGTGTGCGAAAACGGTTGTATTTGTGAAATAATACTAAATGAAAAGCGAAATTGAACTAAATATTTGGAGAAAATGAGTGTAAGTTGTACATTTGTCATGTGATTTTTTTCATAGTATTAGATTTAAGGTTAACAAAGGTTGGAGCAAAGCGTTGCTCCTTTTCCTTTTTTAAGCCCTTCGCTTTTGTTCTTTTCCTGCCTGTCAAGTTTCCTGTCTTTTAAAATATTCAGCTTCTTGTTTTCATCCATCGGATTTTATGTTATCTTTGTGTCAATGTAATTAATTGACAATCTAAATGAAAAGACACGCAAACCTTTTATGCTTGGGAGCTGCTGTTGCATTACTGAATGCCTGCGCTCCGGCTGTGAATGCTCCTGAACCTGTTTTCCCCATTCCTGAAAAGAAACAGGTGGATTGGCAGAAAATGGAGACATACGCTTTCGTACATTTCGGACTGAACACGTTCAATGATCGTGAATGGGGATATGGAGATTCCGATCCTGCTACATTCAATCCTGTCAAACTGGACTGCGAACAATGGGTGAAAACCTTTGTGGCGGCAGGGATGAAAGGAGTTATCCTTACGGCAAAACATCATGACGGATTTTGCCTGTGGCCTACGGGGCTGACCGAATACTGTATCCGTAACACGCCTTATAAAGACGGAAAAGGGGATATAGTGCGTGATCTTTCGGAAGCTTGCAAGAAGTATGGTATAAAATTCGCTGTCTATCTCTCACCGTGGGACAGGCATCAGGCCAATTATGGAACTCCGGAATATGTGGATTATTTCTATCGACAGTTGTACGAGTTGCTGACCAATTATGGCCCGGTGTTTGAAATCTGGTTTGACGGGGCCAATGGCGGTGATGGCTGGTATGGCGGAGCAAAAGATTCCCGTACCATAGACCGGAAGACTTACTATGACTATGCGCGTGCCTATGAAATGATTGACAAGTTTCAGCCGCAGGCTGTTGTATTCTCGGATGGCGGTCCCGGATGCCGCTGGGTAGGTAACGAGAATGGATTTGCCGGAGCGACAAACTGGTCTTTCTTGCGTGCCGGAGAGGTTTATCCGGGATATCCTAAGTATAGGGAACTGCAATACGGTCATGCGGACGGCAATCAGTGGACGGCTGCCGAGTGTGATGTGTCTATCCGTCCGGGCTGGTTTTATCATCCGGAGGAGGACGACCGGGTGAAGACGGTGGAGCAATTGACAGACCTTTATTACCGCAGTGTGGGGCATAATGCGACTTTATTGCTTAATTTCCCCGTAAACCGGGATGGATTGATTCACCCTACAGATTCGGCGAATGCTGTTGATTTTTATAAGAATGTACAGAAACAGTTGGCAAACAATCTGTTGAAAGGTGTTCTTCCGGTAGTTTCCAATGAACGGGGTGGAAAATATACGGCAAAGGCGGTGACGGATGGAGAGTATGATACATATTGGGCTACGGAGGATAGCGTCACATCGGCTGTTATCGAGTTTGAATGGCCGGCCCCGCAGAAGGTAAACCGTATGCTGTTGCAGGAATACATTCCGTTGGGACAGCGTGTACAGTCCTTTGTGGTGGAATATAATAAGGAAGGGGAGTGGCTGCCTGTGAAACTGAATGAAGAGACTACTACAATCGGTTATAAACGTTTGCTTCGTTTTGAGACTGTCACTACGGACAAACTTCGCGTGAACTTTGAGAAATCACGCGCCTGCCTGTGTATCAATAATATAGAGGCTTATTATGCAGGAGAAACCCTTGATGTGTTTACAGCAAAAGCGGAGGAACTGAAAACATATCCGTTTACATTGCCGAAGGTAGATGAAGCGGAAGCCGGAAAATGTGCGGATAAAGATGCCGCCACTACTTGCTTTGTGGATGGCAATACGCTTCTGGTGGATTTAGGTACGGAACAGACTGTTTCTTCTTTCCATTATTTACCCGACCAGAGCGAGTATAACAAAGGACTGATAGCTGCCTATGAGATTTCAGTCGGCACGGAAGCCGGTGCGGTGAACCAGGTGGTGAGCAGCGGGGAATTCTCGAACATCAAGAACAATCCGATTCTCCAATCGGTCTACTTCAGTCCGGTAACAGCCAGATATGTGCTGTTGAAAGCAGTGCGGATGGTGGAAAATGACGGACCGATGGGCTTTGCCGAACTAGGAGTGCAATAACCATGCATCAATATACTCATGTACCCGTTCACGGTACAGCTACCGTATGTCAATGGGTATATGAGTATCTTGATACATGGTTACATTATTAACCGGTACACTCCTCCTGCCAGTGCTCGTATCACCCCTTTCATTTCTAATTCAAACAATAATGCACTCATTCGGTTTACAGGTATGTTGGTGTCTATCACCAATGTGTTGATTTGTAATCCTTCCGACATTTTGCCGAGTCGTTTTACTATTCGTTCCTCTTCCTCGCTTAAATCAGGGAACAATTCCCGTTGTACTGTTTTCTCGGTTTTGGGGCTGCTTTCCCATCCCATGGCCTTCACTAAATCTTCGGCCGATGTGATAAGCACTGCCTGGTTTTTTCTTATCAGATTGTTGCAGCCTATGGAATATTCGTCGTTGCATCGTCCCGGAAAGGCAAAACAGTCCCGGTGATAACTTTCCGCCAGTTCGGCGGTGATGAGGGCTCCCCCTTTGGCGGCGGATTCGATAACGACGGTGGCGTCACTCATACCTGCCACAATGCGGTTTCGTTTCACGAAATTCTGCCTGTCGGGATTGGTTCCGCTTGTAAATTCGGTCAGCAAACCTCCCTGTTCCAACATGCTGACGGCTGTCTTCCGATGTTCGGCAGGATAAATACGGTCCAGTCCGTGTGCCAGCACGCCTATGGTCTTGAAATGATTCTGCAGGGCGGCGCGATGCGCATGGATATCAATGCCATAAGCCAGCCCGCTCACTATCAAGGCGTTTGGGCACAATACCGACAAGTCGGCAAGGAAACGGGTGCAGATATCCTGTCCGTAGGGGGTGGCATGACGGGTTCCTACCATATTGATGACATGCAGTGCATTCAGATCGGCATTTCCCCGGTAAAATAAAGCTAGCGGAGCATCATCACATTCACGCAAACGGCCGGGATAACCTTCATCATTTAAGGTGAGGCAGCGGATATGATTTTTCTCACAGAAAGTAAGTTCCTGCTCTGCACGCCGGAAAGCTTCGGAGTTATTCAACGCAGTAATGATCTTTTCGCTTACTCCGGGGACCAGTTGTGACAGCTCTTTGCGGTGTTCGAAAACACGGGTGGCGCTTCCCAGACTGCTCACCAGTCTGAATGCGCCTGTCGGTCCCAATCCCGGTATCCGGGTCAGGGCCAGGCTGCAAATTTGTTCGTCTTGTGTCATTCGCTCAGATAGGGGGCGAAAGTCTCGTCAAATAGAGCGCTGTCCCCTAATCTGCCGTTTACCACGCATACTGATTCTACAGTGGCCTTGACAGTCACTTTCATGTCGGGCAGACGGAAAATGTCCTGATAGAACACATATTTAATACCTTCTTTTTTCAGATAGAGCTTGGACACGAATTCGTCACCGCTGCGCAGCGGAGTTTTGAACGCCATGGTGAGCCTCGCCACTACCGGGTCCACTCCTTCTTCGTGCAAGCGTGCGAAACTGATGCCCACCGATGTGAGAAACTCATGGCGCGTATGTTCCAGATAATGTTGATAGTTGGCATTGTTCACAATACCCTGCAGGTCGCATTCATAATCGCGTACCTTCATCTTCAGTTCATAAATATACTTTTCCATAAGGCAAAGGTATAAGAAAAATGTGTTACTTTGCAGATAAACTTAAAAAAAGAAACAAATGAAACTGTACGCTGCCCCTTTGCAAGGTTTTACGGAAGCCCCCTGGAGAAATCTTCATCAGGAAGTTTTTGGTGGGATAGATGCTTATTATACCCCCTTTGTGCGGATGGAGAAAGGAGAGTTCCGTAACAAGGATGTACGGGAGATCGCTTCTGAAAACAATACTGTGTCCCGGCTGATTCCCCAGCTTATCGCTTCCACTCCTGCCGAACTGGAACGGCTGGCCGGTTTGTTTATAGAGAAAGGGTACAAGGAAGCGGATATCAATATGGGTTGTCCTTTTCCCCTGATGACAGGGAAACATAAGGGTTCGGGCATTTTGCCGTATCCGGCCGAGGTGGAAGCTTTATTGAAAGAGCTGGTGCACTATCCGGAACTGGGTTTCTCCGTCAAGATGAGATTGGGATGGGAGTGTGCGGATGAATGGCGGCCGTTGTTGCCTTTGTTGAACGCTGCCCCCTTGCGGCGGATCGTTCTGCATCCTCGTATCGGGAAGCAACAGTACAAAGGAGAGGTGGACTTGGCTGCGTTCACCGCTTTCTATGAGGAGTGCGCCCATCCGTTGGTGTATAACGGTGACTTGCTGACGGTGGAAGATATCCGGAAGGTGGACGAGGAGTTTCCCCGCCTGGAGGGCGTCATGCTGGGACGCGGGTTGCTGGCCAATCCTGCTTTGGCTTGGGAATATGCAAACGGAACCGTTTTTTCTCCCGATGAGCTGCATGAAAAGGTGAAGGCGCTTCACGCACGCCTTCTTCAATATTATGAAGCCCATTTACAGGGAGAGGCGCAATTGCTGAGTAAAATGAAGCCTTATTGGGAATACCTGCTGCCCGATGCGGACCGGAAGATAAAGAAAGCGATAAAGAAGGCTACAACGATGGATAAGTATTTGACGGCGGTGAACCAGCTGTAATGATTGAAAAGGGGCTTCGGTACATGAAAACCGGAGTGTCTCTTCAGTTCATTCAGCCGGTCTAACTGCTTGTAAAATAGGGAAGTATCCTGATAGGAGAACCTTCAGCTTCCTGTCAGTTACTTCCAGCCCATATTTTTGTTCCTACCTGTTAGATGAGAGGTGCGTCCGTCATGCCTGTATTTTAAGAAATACTTAGCTGTCTTTTCTTGGAGCATATCCTTTATCTTCCTTGTTATGTATCCAGTTGCTTCCGTAAGCATTCGGCCTCGTGCGTGTTTTTTCCCCCTCTTTTCCTTCCTACCTTT
>CANPJW010000010.1 GCA_947574505.1 uncultured Bacteroides sp.
AAAGGTAGGAAGGAAAAGAGGGGGAAAAAACACGCACGAGGCCGAATGCTTACGGTGAAGGTATGATGAGAATAGGTTCTTCTGATGCCTACGAGCTACCGGGAGGTAACGAGGGGCTGATTTTACATTCTGTCCGAGAGCATCCCCGAAGCAGATGTATTTCGCCACCGGCATACCGATTGAGGAGGTTTTGAAAGACTGTCGCACGGGAAGCTCTTGGTAATGAGTGAGTTGTTGTGATGGAATGCTTTTATGTTTTATGTAAATGAGTCAAAAGTGATTTTTGTTGTCGTTATGTTGTATGGGCGGGCTCATGGGCCTGCCCATACGGTGGAACATTTGATGGTTATTTCGGATTTTTGAAATATCCTCTTATTGGATGAGTCCTGTTTACATCTTTATTCTCTTATTGCGTACTTGCCTCAGAATGGTCTGCAACTCAAATACTTTCTCAGGATACTTTTCTGCTACATTCTCTTGTTCGCTCACCTTTTCCATTTCATATAACTGGGGAACGTTCAGGTTTCCGGTTTCTATTTTTTCTGCTTTCATGAAAGTGGTCGGGTCATCATTCGGTTCAATGTATTTCCAGTCTTTGGTACGGACGGACAACGTGTGGTTCATGGATTGTTCCACAATCCAGGGGCGGTCTGTCTTGTCGGTTCCTATCAGATTCCCTAAACGGTCATAACTGTCCGGAGCGCTGCCTTTAGGTAATCTGGCGTTGATCAAAGCTCCTAAGGAGGCTAGCCAGTCAATCTGTGACATTAATACGTCCGAGTCTCCTGTCTTTTTTATCTTCTGTGGCCAGCGGACAATGACCGGGACGGCTGTTCCACCCTCGAAAGCGCTGTATTTGTTTCCTCTCCACGGACCGGAAGGTGTATGTCCGTTCAACAGCTCTTCTGCCTTGTCCTTATATCCGTCGTCTACAACCGGACCATTGTCGCTGGATAGAATAATCAGCGTGTTTTCAGTTAGTTCAAGTTGGTCCAATGTTTCCATCAGCTGGCCTACCGTCCAGTCGAATTGGGCGATTGCGTCTCCGCGTAGTCCCATAGGATTCTTTCCACGGAAGCGGTCATGGGGAAAACGAGGAACGTGTACATCATTGGTTGCAAAATACATAAAGAAAGGCTCGTCTTTATGCTGTTTGATAAAGTCGATGGCATGAACGGTGATGGAATCGGCAATGTTCTCGTCTTTCCAAAGTGCTTTTCCGCCCCCTTTCATAAATCCGATGCGGCTGATGCCATTGACGATGGACATGTCATGTCCGTTGCTGGGATGTAGGTTATACAGTAATTCGGGATTATCTTTGCCGGTCGGTTCTCCCGGAAAGTTCTTGGTGTAACTCACTTCTATGGGATCGGACGGATCATAGTTGGCTACCTTGCCGTTTTCTATAAATACACAAGGTACACGGTCGGCTGTAGCGGCCATGATATAGTGATAGTCAAAGCCTAAGTCACCTAAAGCGGCTGGTAAAGGAGCATTCCAATCCTGCCCGCCTGTCTTGTCTCCCAGGCCCAGATGCCATTTGCCGATGGCGGCTGTAGCATATCCGGCACTTTTAAACATGTCTGCCATGGTGTATTGTTCGGGACGGATAATCATTTTTACATCTCCTGCGGCAATATCCGTGTCCGGTCTGCGCCATGCATATTCTCCTGTCAGCAAGGAGTAGCGGGATGGGGTGCTGGTAGCGGCTACGGTATGTGCATTAGTGAAACGAATGCCTTCCGATGCCAGTTTGTCAACATGGGGAGTTTCTACATTCTTGGCTCCGTAACATTTTAAATCTCCATATCCCAGGTCATCTGCCAGAATAACGATAACATTGGGCTTTTGGGGGGCCTGCGTACTGTTTTTTTGAACGGTTTCTGCTGTTGCAGAGTTACAGGCGGCTAATGAGGCAAGTAAGGATATGCCTGCATAATTTCTACTTTTCATCTCTATTTATTTAAGGTTTGATCCGGATACATGTCTATTTTCACTTTCCGGTTTCTCGACCTGAAGGTGAAGAACGACGGAAAGTTATCAAGAAAATCTTGAAGCAGCAAAAAAGAGGGCCGAAATATGATTTGAAAGTGTCTGGAATTAGATGATAATGCCCCCACCCAGTACTACATCATCCCTATAGAAAGCGGCTGCCTGTCCCGGAGCAATGGCTGTCAGCGGCTCGTGCAGTTGTACATGCAGGGTGTTATCCGGTTGCAGGGTTACTGTGCAGCGGTTGGCTTGTTTCCGATAGCGTATTTTGACGATGATGTCGTCCTTGTTTAGTAATAAAGCGGGATTGGTGATGCGCCATTCTTTCAGTCTCATTTCTGTTTTTTCCAGTGCTTTCAAGTCGCTCAGTATGACTTTGTTTTCTGCCGGAATGATTTCTTTGACAAAGACAGCCCGGTTAAGATCTATGCCCAATCCTCTCCGCTGGCCGATGGTATAGAAAGGATAACCTTTGTGCCGTGCGATAAAATTCCCCATTTCATCGAAGAATTTACCCGGTAGGATACTTCCTTCAGGTAATTCCTTATGTAGGAATGTGCGGTAGTCCATGGGGCAGAAGCAGACTCCCAGACTGTCCCGTTTATGGGCGGCTTTCAGAAAACCACGCTCTGCCGCGATTTCACGGACACGGGCTTTAGTCAGGTTGCCCATAGGGAGAAGCATACGTTGCAGGATTTCTTGTGGCAGCCCCCATAGGAAAAAGGATTGGTCTTTATCCGGGTCGGCACCGGTAGTGATGTGATAGCATCCATTGATGAAGCGCCGGCGTACATAATGTCCTGTAGCGAAGTGATAAATTCCCATTTCATCGGATATTTTCTTCAAAAGAGGCCATTTCAGGTAGTTGTTGCACAAGGTACAGGGAACCGGGGTATGACCTGCCATATATTCGTTGATGAAATAGTCAATGATGGTTTTCCGGAAGGTGTCACGAACATCGTATGTGAGATGGGGGATGTTCAGACGTTCACATAAAGCGCGGGCGTCCTCCAGATACTCTGTATCATTTTCTTTTTCATAAAAGCGGAAGGTGATGCCGGTTACTTCGTATCCTGCATCCTGCAATAGAAGGGCGGCTACGGAACTGTCTGTTCCTCCGCTCATGCCTAGTAGGACTTTATTATTGGACTCTGTTTCTCTCATCTTTATAGCAGTTTTGTGAGGATGGATGCCGGAATATCCATTTTGGAGAAGGCAAACAGTTTCTTTCCCAAATCTTTCAAAGAGGCTCCGATGTGATATATGTCGGATTGGTCTATAATAAGAAAACGGTCATGTGCCTGGCTATTAGCCCATTGGCGGAATTGGATTCCTCGTTTCGTATTTACACGGTATCCTACTGATATAATCACATCTAAATTATAATATTCTAAGTTACGGGTAATCTGTCTGTTGCCTTCTTGGCGAACTGTTCGGAAATTCCGAACGGTTGAACTTTGGATTAGTTCTTCTGATTTATAAATGTTCTTTAGATGCTCGCTTATATTGGCTTTGCTGGATTGGAATAGTTCTACTATTTGTGCCTGGGTCAGCCACACTGTTTCATCTTCAATGCGCACTTCCATCCTCACTGATTCATCCGGCTGGTAGAGTATGATTTCTCCTTGTTGTTCCATGTGTTCGATTTTTTGAGTACAAAGCTAGCAAATATAAATCAGACTGATCTTGTTTTCAGGTTATAATTGAAATGTAGGATGGGAAATGAAACTCCGATGACAATCTATATGATAGTGCCATCGGAGTTCTGACATACTCTTCTTATTAAGGAAGGAATGCTTGCTATGTTTTTATTTTACCGGCATCAATGTGAATCCCCAATGATATTCCTTATTGGCGGGTAGGGTATGTTCCGGCAGAGGGCGGTCTCCCCAGCTGTCATAACCGGCTACACCTTGTTGCTTCATATCAATACATACTTCCACAAAATTACGTGGGGTGATATCATTGACATGTGTCATGCGGCGTATTACATTTTTAGCTTTTTCCTCATTATGGTTAGCAACTTCTTCGGGAGTGAAGTTAGTCCACTGACGGGGACGGCTGATAGCTTCTTCCGAGTCAAAGTCCTCTACGGAGTTGCGCAGGGCATTGAATCCGATAGTGCTGTCGGCACGTATTAACAATCCTTTTCCGCCTTTGCGGGTCAGTTCTACCCAACGGGTGTCGGTGCGGTGTCCGTTTTCTTGTGGACGGACATAGTTGTTGGTGTACATCTGGTCGGCTGTAGTGCGGTAGAGATCAACGAAGCTGCTTGCATTACGGTCGATGTAGTTTTCACCCGGTCCGCGTCCGAAGTATTCTACCTGGTTCATATCGGATGGCAAATGGAAACGTACACCGATACGTGGTACGTTCAGTTTGGAAGAGGCAAGGCGTTGAGCATCCTGTCCCGGTGTGAAAGTGGCCATTAAGGTAGCTTCTGATACTTCCGTGTCGGCAGCCTTCATATCGGTAGAAGTAAAGGTGATGCCTGCATGAACCACACCGTCGGGATAGATGGTATATTTCATGATGTACAGATTGCCTGCCGCCAGTAGGTAATTGACTGTTAATACGGTCTTGTTGCCGTCTGTTGTTGTGGTAACATCTGCTACATTGAAATTCTTGCTGGACTGTTTCCATATTTGCTCGCGCTTAGGCCCACCGTTACCATAATCATTGTCCGTCGGTGCGCGCCAGAAGTTAGGCTGAATACCAAAACCTTCAGCGAAATATTCTGTACCGTTTACTTTGTATGAAGTCACGAGTCCGCTTCTCTTGTTGAAAACGAACTGCATACGTGGTGATAATACGGTGATGATGTCACCATCCGTGCTGACGGTAGTCTTGCCGCTTGCTTTATGTCCGGTCATAGCCAATGGTTCTATGGGCAGGCGGAATTGTTCGGAAGCAATATCGTGTCCTGCAGGAATCAAGGGCTCCGGTTCTGTGGTGGTAACTACAAAATCTACAAAATATTCTGTGCCGGCCTTGGGTTTCAATCCGTTGAGGTTGATGTTCAGTTCTTTGGAACCTTGCGGTTCGATATCTAATGATACTTTTCCGCCTTTGATTGTTTTTCCGTTTGCCTTTACGGTATAACTGATCATATACTTTTTCAAGTTGGTGAAGTAGAAACGGTTTTTTACCAGGAATTTGCCGGCAGCCGGGTCGATGGCTTCGAAACCTACATTCTGATGTGCATATTTCACTTCTGTCATGGCCGGATGCGGAGTGCGGTCCGGAGCTACGATTCCATTGCATAGGAAGTTTCCGTCGCTGGGTGCATTGGTTCCGTAATCACCTCCGTAGGCCCAGTAGGTACGTCCATTTTCGTCTGTTTCCAGAATACCTTGGTCTACCCAGTCCCAAATGTAACCGCCTTGCAGGTTCGGGTACTTGTAGATTGCTCTCCATTGTGCTGCCAGATTACCATTGGAATTGCCCATAGCGTGTGAATATTCGGATGGTGCGATGGGACGGTCGCTGCCTTTCTTGCCTATTTCTTCCAGCCAGGCGGCACTGGGGTATTGGGGTACATACATATCTGTGTTCCATTCCCAAAGGGCGCGTTCATAATTTACAGGACGGTTCATGCCTTTTACTTCGCGTTCTTTCAGCCATAAATAGGTCTGATAGAAATTATAACCGTTTCCGGCTTCGTTTCCTAATGACCAGATGGCGACGGAAGGATGATTTTTGTTACGCTCGTACATATTAATGGTACGGTCCATGTGCGGCTTCAGCCATTCGGGATGGTTGCCCAATGTTCCGCCCCGGCTTAAGTTATAATACATACCGTGGCTTTCGATGTTGGCTTCATCATATACATAGATGCCATATTCATCACACAATTCATAGAACTTGCGGTCTTGCGGATAGTGGCAGAGGCGCACGCTGTTGATATTGTTCTGTTTCATCAGGGTGAAGTCCTTGCGCATCAGCTCTTCGGGAACATAATGTCCTGTTTCGGGATTATGTTCGTGTATGTTTACACCTTTCAGCTTGATGGGTTGGCCGTTGACGAACAAGCAAACGTATGGTTTGCCGTTTTCGGCTATCTGATCGGTTGGTTTGATCTCGAAACGGCGGAAACCTACCGTATAAGGAATGATTTCGCTTGTTTTTTCTCCGTCTTTCAGAGATATCAGTAACCGGTACAGGTTAGGGTGTTCTGATGTCCAGGTCTTGACGTTGCTGAGGGCGGCTTCAAAAGAGATGCTCTTCTGCCCGTCTGCTGTAACAGGACAGGGGGTGTTACCTTCTGCAACCACTTTCTTTGCGGCATCCAGCAATTCGTATGCTACGGTTACCTCTTTGTTGGCTGCTGTATGGTTGGTTACGTCCACATTCAGTTTGAAGATACCATTCTTATAAGTGTCGTCCAGTGTAGACACCACATTGAAATCTTTGATGTGGGTTTTGGGCTGTGAGAACAGGAATACATCACGTTCAATACCGCTCATGCGCCAGAAGTCCTGGCATTCCAGATAAGAACCGGTACTCCAGCGGAATATTTTGATGACCAGCGAGTTTTTGCCGGGTTTCAGGTAGTTGTTGATTAAGAATTCTGCCGGATTCTTGGAGTCTTCGCTGTATCCCACTTCCTGTCCGTTGACATACACGTATACACCGGATTTTGCTCCTTCCAAACGGAGGAATATGTCGCGTCCATCCCAATCGGCGGGAATTTCGATATCACGCTGATACACACCGACCGGATTGGTTTCGGGTAACTGCGGCGGTTGTGGATTTCTGGGTTTGAATTCGTATCCATGATTGGTGTAGATGGCCACTCCGTAGCCCTGTACTTCCCAGTTGCCGGGTACTTTAATCTCCTTCCAGGCTATGTTGGCATCCGGTTGCTCAATGTTGGCAGGCAGATCTTTGTATGCATCTGCATAATAAAAGTTCCATGTACCGTTTAGTAGTTTGTAATAAGGGCTGTTCTCATACTCGCCGGTCAGTGCCTGGTTCCGGTTGTCGTAAGTCATGAAAGCTGTGCGTGGATATTCCTTGTTGACGGCTACGGTCTGAATATCTTTCCAATAAGGTAGTTTTGTATCTTCCGCATGAAGAACTTGTGTTGAATATGCGCATACAGCAGCGCCGATCAGGAATTTAAATAAGGTTGTCATTTTAGGTTTCATAGGTTCAAATAGAAAAATGAAGAAGAAAGGGCGCTAGTACCGGCGCCCCTTTCCTTAAGTCCTTTTATGTAAAATAGCAATTATTTAATTGCGTCTGCCAGTTCAGCACCTGGTTTGAACTTGGTTACTTTTTTAGCAGGAATAGTAATCGTTGCTTTTGTGGATGGGTTGATACCTGTTCTTGCACTTCTTTCAGCAACAGAGAATGTTCCGAATCCGATTAATGATACTTTGTCCCCTTCTTGGAGGGCTTTTGTTACAGTTGAAACGAAAGCTTCAACTGCTTTTTTTGCGTCGACTTTGCTCAAGCCGGCTTCAGCGGCGACTGCGCTGATAAGATCTGCCTTATTCATAACGAAAATGATTAATTATTAAATGTAACACAAAAGTTTTACCAAAATCAGTGACAAATATATGCTTTCAAAATTAGAAATCAAACAGATAGCCTAAAAAAGATGCTCCAAAAATCAAAAAAACGTAAGAGAACTCTTGTTTTCTGTTATATAACAGAATAAAATTGTAAATTTGCGCGCAATCAATGTTTTATAAGACGAAGAATATTTATGAACAGTATACCTACAGTAACCAAGAATTTATTGATAATAAATGTGTTGTGTTTCTTTGGCGGCGTGGTAGCCATGAAGTATGGAATTGACTTGAACGACCTGCTGGGACTGCACTTTTTTATGGCATCTGATTTTAATCCTGCCCAGTTGATTACTTATATGTTTATGCATGGCGGTTTCCAGCATATCTTTTTTAACATGTTTGCTTTGTGGATGTTTGGCCGTACGCTTGAACAGGTCTGGGGACCGAAACGTTTCTTATCCTATTATATGGTATGTGGTATAGGTGCGGGACTGGTGCAGGAGCTGGTGCAATATATACAATATGTGACTGAATTATCGCAGTATGACAGTGTGAATACGGGGATTGCCGTGATCCCGATGGCGGAGTACTTGAATCTGATGACTACAGTTGGCGCTTCGGGAGCGATATATGGCATTTTGTTGGCATTCGGTATGCTGTTCCCCAATAGTCAGATGTTTGTATTCCCTATCCCATTTCCTGTCAAGGCTAAATATTTTGTGATGGGATATGCTGCTTTGGAGATATTTTTGGGCTTGGGTGCTTCGACCGATGGCGTTGCCCACTTTGCACACTTGGGAGGTATGATTTTTGGCTTTATATTGATAATGTATTGGAGAAAAAAGAATAACAATGGGCAGTTTTATTACTGATTTGAAAAATAGTTTCAATAAAGGGAACATATATATCCAGTTTATATATATTAATGTAGGGGTATTCATTGTAACTTCCTTATTGGGAATTTTATGGATGCTGTTCAACCGGAATGGAGCATTTGTGCTTCAATATTTGGAACTGCCGGCCTGGACGTTGCAGTTTGTCAAGCAGCCTTGGTCTTTGCTGACTTATATGTTCATGCACGCAGGTATTTTGCATTTGCTGTTTAATATGCTGTGGCTTTATTGGTTCGGGCAGATGTTTCTGTCTCTTTTCTCGGCAAAGCATTTCCGCGGGCTCTATCTGTTGGGAGGTATTTGTGGCGGTTTGTTGTATATGATCGCTTACAATGTTTTCCCTTATTTCAGTGATTCTTTGTATTATTCTTATTTGTTGGGAGCATCAGCTTCCGTACTTGCTATCGTTGTGGCCACTGCGGTACGTGCACCGGAATATAGAGTAAACTTTATGTTTATTGGGACTGTTAGGTTGAAGTATGTGGCTCTGTTTATGGTTGTGACCGATTTGCTGTTTATGACATCGGGCAATGCCGGTGGCCATATCGCTCATTTAGGAGGTGCTTTGGCCGGATGGTGGTTTGCTTCCGGATTGTCCCGCGGACATGATGCTACGTCATGGATAAACCGATGCTTGGATTGCTTCTCGGAAGGTCTTTCGTTTCGTCGTCAATCGAAAAGACCGAAGATGAAAGTTCATTATGGTGATAAGGCAAAAGATTACGATTATAATGCCCGTAAAAAACAGCAAAGCGAGGAGATAGACCGTATATTGGATAAATTAAAGAAATCCGGTTATAACAGTCTGACTACCGAAGAGAAGAAAAGCTTGTTTGATGCGAGCAAAAAGTGATATATGAAATATATTGGTCGTTTTTTGGGATGGATACTACTGGGCATAAACTTGTGTATGGTGGTATTGTTACTGGTATGTGCTTACAGCCCTTATATTGATCCTGTGGCTCATCCGGTATGGTCATGTGCCGGTTTGGCTTTTCCCGCTTTTTTGATTGTTAATCTTTTGTTTCTGGTCTTCTGGTTGGTGATTTATCGTAAATATGCGTTGCTTTCATTTTTAGGCCTGGTATGTTCCATTGGTGCTATCCGTACTTATTTCCCAGTCAATGTATTTGTATCTGATGTACCGGAAGGGGCAATCAAATTCTTATCCTACAATACGATGGCCTTTGAAAAGAACCGTGCGAACACCAAGGATAATCCGAACCCTGTGCTGGAATATTTAAGAAACAGCAATGCGGATATAATCTGCCTGCAGGAATATATTGTAGGCGGACGGTTAACCAAGAAAGAGGTGGATTATGCTTTAAGAGATTATCCTTATAAAAATTATCATAAGATATCGGGGGCCAACGGTTTGGGTTGTTATTCCCGTTTTCCTATTTTGTCGGCACATCCGGTGAAATATGCCAGCCTTAACAATGGTTCCATCGCTTATAAAATCAAAGTGAATGGTGATACCTTGCTGGTTGTTAATAATCATCTGGAATCCAATAAGCTGACTGAGAAGGATAAAGAAGTCTATCGCGAAATGATGAAGGATCCTGATAAGCAAAAGGTATCGCAAGGGTCTCGTTTGCTGATCGGAAAACTGGCGGAAGCATCGGCTATACGTGCCGTTCAGGCTGATTCCATAGCTCGTTTGGTGGCCGGTTACAAAGGGGGAGGCATAATTGTATGCGGTGACTTCAATGATTCTCCTATATCATACACTCACAGGGTGGTAGGGGAAGGTCTGAATGATGCTTTTGTGGAGTCGGGAAACGGCTTTGGCATATCTTATAATCAAAATCATTTTTATTTCAGAATAGACAATATTTTATTGAGCAAGAATTTAAAATCTTACCGTTGTACGGTGGATAATACGATAAAGAGTTCGGATCATTACCCCATTTGGTGTTATGTGGCGGAGAAGTGATTTTACATACCTTTAATTGACAGATTATGAAAAGACTATTATTTACGTTAGCGACGTGTTGCGTAATGTGTGCATGTGAACAGAAAACAGAAATGAATCCGTTCTTTACGGAATTCCAGACCGAGTACGGTGCTCCCGATTTTACTAAGATCAGACTGGAGCATTATGAACCTGCTTTCTTGAAAGGAATAGAGGAGCAGAATGCGGAAATTAAGGCAATAGTTGATAATCCCGAGGAACCTACTTTTGAAAATACCATTGTGGCGCTGGATAAAAGTGGCGGGATTTTGGCGAGAGTAAGTGGGGTGTTTTTTGCATTGACCGAAGCGGATACAAATGATTCGTTGACGGCCTTGAATGAAAAGATGGCTCCTGTACTTTCAGAACATAGTGATAATATTTATTTGAATCAGGATTTGTATAAACGGGTGGCTGATGTGCATCAACAGGAACGGGAAGGTAAGATAACTCTTACGACTGAGCAACACCGGCTGTTGGACAAGTATTATAAAGCTTTTGTCCGTTCGGGTGCCGGACTGGATGCCGGAAAACAATCCCGTTTGAGGGAGATCAATAAAGAATTGTCGACTTTGGGGATTGCTTTCGACAATCATATCTTAAATGAGAATAACGCTTATCAGTTGGTTATCGAGAATGAGGCTGATTTGGCCGGGTTACCCGAATGGGTGAAAGCAGGGGCCGCAGAGGAAGCGAAAGCTGCTGGAAAAGAAGGGAAATGGCTATTCACTTTGCAAAACTCCAGTCGCTTGCCTTTTTTGCAATATGCTGAAAACCGTGAGCTAAGAAAAAATATTTATGAAGCTTATATCAACCGGGGGAATCATGATGATGCGAATGACAATAAAGAGATATTGGGAAAGATCATGGCATTGCGTTTGGAACAGGCAAAATTATTAGGATTCGATTGTTATTCCAATTTTGTACTGGATGAGAACATGGCTAAGAATTCGCAGACAGTCATGGATTTCTTGAACAACCTGTGGGGATACTCACTGGAAAATGCAAAGAAAGAGGCCGCCGAGTTGCAGAAAATAATGGATAAGGAAGGTAAGGGAGAGAAGCTGGCTGCATGGGACTGGTGGTATTATGCCGAAAAATTGCGTCAGGAAAAGTATGATTTGAATGAAGATGAAATCAAGCCCTATTTCAGTTTGGAAGATGTGCGTAGCGGATTGTATACCGTGGCCAACAAACTGTATGGCATTACATTGACCGAACTGAATGATGTGCCCGTATATGAGCCGGATGTGAAAGTGTATGAAGTAAAGGATGCCGATGGCTCATTTTTGGGATTGTTCTATGCGGATTACTTTCCACGCGCAGGTAAGCGTGGTGGCGCATGGATGAGTAATTTTCGTGAACAGGCCGGTGAAGTACGTCCTTTAATTTATAATGTGGCAAGTTTTACTAAACCTGCAGGAAATATGCCTTCTTTACTGACTTTGGATGAGGTGGAAACCATGTTTCATGAGTTTGGACATGCATTGCACGGTATGCTGACCAAGTGTAACTACAAAGGAGTGTCCGGTACCAGTGTGGCGCAGGATTTTGTAGAACTTCCTTCACAGATTATGGAACACTGGGCTGTAGAACCTGAAGTGCTGAAACTCTATGCCAAGCATTACGAAACAAGAGAAGTGATTCCGGATGAGCTGATTACGAAAATCCAAAATCAGGGTACTTTTAATCAAGGTTTTATGACCACGGAATTATTGGCAGCCGCTTTGCTTGATATGGAACTGCATAACCTGACTGATACAGACAACCTGAATGTCGTTGCTTTTGAAAAAGAAACGATGGACAAGCTGGGGCTGATTCCTGAAATAGCTCCTCGGTATCGCGCCACTTATTTTAGTCATATTATAGGTGGATATGCTGCTGGGTATTACAGCTATCTATGGGCAGAAGTTCTTGACACGGATGCTTTTGAAGCGTTTAAAGAACATGGAGTGTTCGATAAAAATACCGCAGACTCTTTTCGTAAAAATATTCTAGAGAAAGGTGGAACGGAAGATCCTATGACCCTTTACAGAGGTTTTCGTGGGGCTGATCCCAGCTTGGAACCCTTGCTTAAAAACAGGGGTTTGAAATAAAATAGACTGTGAGATAGAATAATTTAGGCTGCAAAAAATGCTTTTGCAGCCTTTTTTCTCTTTTGGAATCTAAATATTTGTGTTTGATACCGTGGGAATGTGAAAAAAAAACTATATTTGCAACCTTGTATAAACTAAGAATTAATCAAAAAGTAAAAATAATAAATTTCAAAGTAACATGCAAAACAAAGGATTTGTAAAGGTTTTTGCGGTATTACTCACCCTTGTATGTGTGTTTTATCTTTCTTTCTCTTTTGTGACCCGCTATCACATGGACAAAGCGGCACAAGACCCGAAAGGTGAAGCACATTACCTTGATTCTATGCAGAATGAAAAAGTTTATTTGGGTAGTTATACGCTGAAACAGTGTCGCGAGATGGAGATTGGTCTGGGTCTGGACCTGAAAGGTGGTATGAACGTTATTCTTGAAGTTTCTGTACCGGATGTAGTGAAGGCTTTGGCTGACAACAAGACTGATGAAGCTTTTAACAAAGCGGTTGCAGAAGCATCAAAACAATCTATCACTAGTCAGGATGACTTTATCACTCTTTTTGTAAAAGAGTATAAGAAACAAGCTCCCAATGGCAAATTGGCTGAATTATTTGCTACTCAGCAGTTGAAAGACAAAGTAACCACCCGCAGTTCCGACAGTGAAGTTGAAAAAGTATTGCGCGAAGAGGTAAAGGCTGCTATCGACAACTCTTATAATGTATTACGTACACGTATTGACCGTTTTGGTGTGGCACAGCCTAACATTCAGGCGTTGGAAGGAAAGATGGGCCGTATCATGGTGGAACTGCCGGGTATCAAAGAACCGGAACGTGTCAGAAAACTGTTGCAGGGATCTGCTAACTTGGAATTCTGGGAAACTTTCGACGCAAAAGAAATAGTTCCTTATCTTTCTTCTGTAGATAACAGACTGCGTGATATTCTTGCCGTTGAAAGTGGTGCTGCTTCTGCTGATTCTGTAGCTACTGATACTGTTGCTGTCGCACAGGCTTCTGCAATTTCTGCTGCCGACAGTCTTGCAGCCGCATTGAAAGGCGAAACGGCAAGTAATTCTGCCGCAATGGAGCAGATGAAGAAAGAACATCCGTTGGCTTCTGTTCTTCAATTAAATCCGAATGGTTACGGGTCGGTGGTAGGTTATGCCGATTATAAAGATACTGCTCAGGTAAACCAGTACCTTGCTATGAAAGAAGTGAAAGAAATGTTGCCGAAAGATCTTCGTTTGAAATGGGGTGTAAAGGCTGCTGACTTTGACAAGCAGGGACGTATTTTTGAATTGTATGCTATCAAGTCTACTGAACGTAACGGACGTGCTCCGTTGGAAGGTGATGTGATCACTGATGCTAAAGATGAATATGACCAGTTCAACAAGCCTTGTGTCAGTATGTCTATGAACACTGACGGCGCACGCCGCTGGGCTGTTCTGACAAAGAACAATGTAGGCAAGGCTATCGCTATCGTACTGGATGGTTACGTATACAGCGCTCCGAATGTAAACGGTGAAATTACGGGGGGACACTCTCAGATTACCGGTAACTTTACCCCGGAGGTGACAAAAGACTTGGCTAACGTATTGAAGTCTGGTAAGATGCCTGCTCCTGCACGTATCGTTCAGGAGGATATTGTTGGTCCGTCATTGGGTCAGGAATCTATCAATCAAGGTATTATTTCATTTGTTGTTGCGTTGATTCTGTTGATGATCTATATGTGCGCTATGTACGGATTGATTCCGGGTATGGTTGCCAACTGCGCATTGGTTGTTAACTTCTTCTTCACATTAGGAATCCTTACCTCGTTCCAAGCTGCACTGACCATGTCTGGTATTGCCGGTATGGTGTTGTCATTGGGTATGGCTGTAGATGCTAACGTGTTGATTTATGAACGTACAAAAGAAGAATTGAGAGCCGGTAAAACTGTTAAGGCTGCTTTAGCAGACGGTTATTCTAACGCATTCTCTGCTATTTTTGACTCAAACTTGACATCAATTATCACTGGTATCATTCTGTTCTATTTCGGTACGGGTCCGATTCGTGGTTTTGCCACTACGTTGATTATCGGTATCCTCTGCTCATTCTTTACAGCAGTATTCTTGACCCGTATTGTTTATGAGCACTTCATGAATAAAGACAAGTGGTTGAACTTGACATTCACTACAGGGATCTCCAAGAATCTGATGCAGAACGTGAATTACAACTTTATGGGAATGATGAAACGTTCATTCACGGTATTCGGAGCGATTATCGTTATCTGTATCATTTCATTCTTTATCCGTGGTTTGGCGCAGAGTATTGACTTTACCGGTGGACGTAACTTCGTAGTTCAGTTTGAACAGCAGGTTGAACCTGAAACAGTGCGTGACCTGTTGAAGAAGAAAATCACAGAAGATAATGTACAGGCTATTGCTTTGGGTACAGACAAGAAGACAATCCGTATTACAACCAATTACCGTATTAATGAAGATTCTCCTACTATCGACTCTGAAATTGAAGAGTTCTTGTATCAGTCTTTGAAAGATGGTAACTTGCTGGGCGAAGGTACTACATTGGAAATCTTTATTGACCGTGATAATCGTGTCGGTGGTTCTATCATCAGTTCTCAGAAAGTAGGTCCTAGTATCGCTGATGATATCAAGACTTCGGCTGTCTGGTCTGTATTGTTTGCATTGGTGGCTATCGGTTTGTATATCTTGCTGCGTTTCCGCAATGTAGCTTATAGTGTGGGTGCGACTGTTGCATTGGCTGTCGATACTATTTTGATCATCGGTGCATACTCGTTATGTTATGGATGGGTTCCGTTCTCATTGGAAATTGACCAGACTTTTATTGGCGCTATTTTGACCGCTATCGGTTATTCTATCAATGACAAGGTGGTTATCTTTGACCGTATCCGTGAGTTCTTCGGTCTGTATCCGAAACGTAACCGTATGCAGTTGTTTAATGATTCATTGAATACTACTTTGGCTCGTACCATCAATACTTCATTAAGTACATTGATCGTATTGTTGTGTATCTTCGTGCTGGGTGGTGACAGTATCCGCAGCTTCGCCTTTGCAATGATTTTGGGCGTTGTGATCGGTACATTGTCTTCTATCTTCATTGCTGCTCCTATCGCTTACCTGACTATGGGTAACAAGATGCCGGAAGAAACAAAGGCATAAGAAGGTTTCTTTTAAGAAATAAATAAAAAGAGGAGGATGCTCATTCATGAGCATCCTCCTCTTTTTATAATGGTCGATTGGAATTGGTTTGTGGAAAAAGGGTAGATGAATCTTCTGTGGCTTCAAAAATTAACTTAAGTACATTGGGTAAGTAACTTAGCTTGCTTGGCATTTCAACTTAACTTGCTTGTCCCATGAAGTTAACTTGCTTTTTTACGCTGTATCTTGCAGATCAATTCTGTTTGGCTATAATCGTGAAAATAGTTATCTGACTACTCTTCCTGAAGTGTTTCCTTGCATTAACTCTTCCACTTCTTCTACTGTTACTTGATTGAAATCTCCATATATGGTATTTTTCAATGCAGATGCGGCAAGGGCGAATTCCAATGTTTTTTGGTCATTGTCGGGGTAGGTCAGCAAACCATAAATCATGCCGCCTACAAATGCATCTCCTGCACCCACACGGTCTACTTCATGGACAATATCGTAAATGCCGGTATGCCTTAATGTTCCTTTAGAATAAAGTATGGCTGCCAGCAGATTGTGATTGGAAGTGATGGTATTACGCAACTCCAGAAACATTTTCTGGCATCGGGGAGCTTGTTCTGATACTTTTTGACCGAATACTTTGAAACCGGACAAATCTAATGGATATGAGGTGTCTACAGCTTTAAAACCTACCGGGGGAATGCCGAAAATTTCTTTGTATTCGGGTTCTGCACCAAAAATGACATCACTATATTGAACAAGGGGGAGCATTACCTCTGATGCGGATTTACCGTAATTCCATAATTTTTTGCGGAAATTTAAGTCGCATGAGATTGTTAATCCCAGGCGGTCTGCTGTTTGCAGTGCTTCCAGGCAGGCATCTGCTCCTTCCTGTGACAGGGACGCTGCTATACCCGACCAGTGGAACCAGCCTGCATCGGAAAGAATCTTTTCCCAGTCTATCATGCCGGGACGTAAAGTGGCAAAGGAAGAGCCTTCACGGTCATATACTACATTGGAGTTACGAAATGCTGCACCGCTTTCCAGAAAGTATAATCCCATGCGTTTCCCACCATAAATAATGCCGTCTGTACCTAATCCGTAAGCTTGGAGTGAGTTTACGCAGGCTTGTGCCATTGCATTCTCGGGAAGTCTGGTAACGAATTCTGTGGGGATGCCGAAGTTGACCAGTGATATGGCTACATTCGCTTCACTTCCTCCATAAGTAGCAATAAACTCGTTTGTTTGGGAAAAGCGCTGGAAATTGGGGGCGGTCAGCCTTAGCATTACTTCTCCGAATGTAACGACTTTCTTGTTCTGGGTAATAGCTCTTGTATTCATAGTATGTTTTTAATCAGTATGTTAATTTGCACGAAGATACGATCAAAATTTTATATAAGTGCAAGAAATGTATAAAAATAGCCTTCTCTATCTTTTCCATATAGAATAGAGAAGGCTATTTTATTTATTCAATATTAGTGGTTTATTTATTGAATCGTATTTTTAGTTTGGCAAGCATATCCTGTGTCATGCTGTCTAGATCATATTCCGGTTTCCATCCCCATTCCTCACGGGCACAAGTGTCGTCCAGTGAGTTCGGCCATGATTCGGCGATAGCTTGACGTAGTGGATCTACTTTGTACTCCATATGGAAGTCGGGCATATACTTCTTTATATTGTTATAAATAATTTCCGGATCAAAACTCATTGAAGCAATGTTGAACGAATTGCGATGAATTAGTTTGTCGGGATTCGCTTCCATGATTTCAATGGCTGCACGTAAACCGTCAGGCATATACATCATATCCATGAATGTACCGGCTGCAATAGGACATTCAAATTTTTCACCTTTTACAGCCGAATAATAGATGTCTACAGCATAATCGGTAGTCCCGCCACCCGGAGGTGTGACATACGAAATTAATCCGGGGAAACGAACGGAGCGGGTATCTACGCCAAAACGGATATGGTAATAATCGCTCAGTAATTCTCCTGATACTTTTGTAACTCCATACATGGTACGCGGATTACGGATAGTGTCTTGCGGGGTCTTGTCTTTAGGGGTGTTGTTGCCGAAGACACCGATAGAACTTGGGGTAAATACGGCGCAACCCATTTCGCGTGCTACTTCCAATACGTTGAACAGGCCTCCCATGCCTATTTTCCATGCTAGTTGAGGTTTGGCTTCTGCTACAGCCGATAGTAAGGCTGCCAGGTTGTAAATGGTGTCGATGTTGTACTTTGATACAGTTTCGGCAATTTGTTGTTCGTTGGTGATATCTACGATGGCAGAAGGGCCTGATTCTTTTAATTCCCCTTTAGGCTCAGCACCGGGAATATATCCGGCTACGATATTACCATTGTAAATACTTCTCAATTTCATGGTTAGTTCCGAACCGATCTGACCGGTGGAGCCGATAATTAATACATTTTTCATAGTTCGCTATTTGCTTTAAGTTTTCTTTTGAAAGCAAAGATAGATAGAAAACTGCATATTTTATCAAAATTTTCTCTATAATTTAATCGGATATCAAAAAAAAATAAGAACTTTGTCAAGTCAGACTGATTTTTAAACTTAAACTATATACTTAATAAAAAAACAAAGCTATGTATGGTAAAATGAAGGAGTTCCTTGCGAAGGAACTGGCTGATATTAAGGCAGCCGGATTGTATAAAAATGAACGTATAATTACCACACCTCAGCGTGCGGACATCAAGGTGAATGACGGAGAAGATGTGTTGAACTTTTGTGCCAACAATTATTTAGGTTTGTCAGATAATCAACGCTTGATCAATGCTGCCAAAGAGGCGATGGACACACATGGCTTCGGTATGTCTTCCGTACGCTTTATCTGTGGAACTCAGGATTTGCACAAACAGCTGGAAGCTGCCATTTCTGATTATTTTAAAACAGAAGATACTATACTTTATGCAGCTTGTTTTGATGCTAACGGTGGTTTGTTCGAACCGCTGTTTACAGAAGAAGACGCTATTATTTCAGATGCGTTGAATCATGCATCTATTATAGATGGTGTACGCTTGTGTAAGGCAAAACGCTATCGTTATGCCAATGCTGATATGGCTGACTTGGAACGTTGCTTGCAGGAAGCGCAGGCACAGCGTCATCGTATTATTGCTACAGATGGTGTATTCTCGATGGATGGTAATGTGGCTCCATTGGATAAGATTTGTGAACTGGCGGAAAAGTATGACGCGTTGGTTATGGTGGATGAATCTCATTCGGCCGGTGTAGTAGGTCCTACAGGGCATGGCGTGGCAGAACAGTTTAATGCATACGGGCGTGTGGATATCTTTACTGGTACATTAGGTAAAGCATTTGGTGGGGCAATGGGAGGATTTACCACCGGTAAGAAAGAAATTATTGATATGTTGCGCCAGCGTTCCCGTCCTTATTTATTCTCTAATTCTGTAGCTCCTGCCATTATCGGTGCTAGTCTGGAAATGTTTAAGATATTGAAAGAAAGTGATGCTTTGCATACTAAGCTGATGGATAATGTGAATTATTTCCGTGACAGGATGCTGGCTGCCGGTTTTGACATCAAACCAACTCAGAGCGCGATTTGTGCTGTGATGCTTTATGATGCGAAACTGTCTCAGGATTTTGCCGCCAAGATGCAGAAAGAGGGCATATATGTAACCGGTTTCTATTATCCGGTTGTTCCGAAAGGACAGGCACGTATCCGTGTCCAGTTGTCTGCCGGGCATGAAAAGGCACATTTGGATAAGGCAATTGCTGCATTTATTAAAGTGGGCAAAGAACTTGGGGTGATTAAATAAGCAGATTTGAAAGCTATCCAGTAAAAAAAGAGCAGTAAACGGTTGTATAACAATTGTTTACTGCTCTTTGTAGCCCCGAGGGGAATCGAACCCCTATCTAAAGTTTAGGAAACTTCTATTCTATCCGTTGAACTACAAGGCCCCTTTATGGGTACAAAGGTACTTCTTTTTGTTAAAATGGCAATATGAAAGATTGAAAAATGTCTTAAGTGGGAAGAAAATAATCCTTTCTTTGTTGTTTTGTTGTTTTTTGTCTGTTTTTTATAATCTAATAATGTTGTTATTCTGCTATAAACTTTCATGTTGTTCATAAAACATGGATAAAAATAATAAATTGTAAAAATGAATCGTTTTTGATGCTGTCATAATGATAGGGATTTATGCTTTTAAACAGGTAATTATCTCTGCTTTTTCTTAGCTTGGAAACAAATAAACCTTTAATTTTGTACATTTTGATATTCAAACGTAGTTTGATAGCGGAATATTTTGTCCTTTGACAGAACTTTCCGAACTTTGCAAACAGTGAAATTTTGTAACCCTAAATAATAAGTTATGGCAGATGAAATGATAGTCAAGGAGTTGGACCAAGTGGTGGTCCGTTTCTCAGGCGACTCAGGCGATGGTATGCAGCTGGCCGGAAATATCTTTTCTAATATTTCGGCTACAGTGGGAAATGATATCAGTACATTCCCCGATTACCCAGCGGATATACGTGCCCCGCAAGGTTCGTTGACCGGTGTGTCAGGTTTCCAGGTGCATATCGGTGCGGGTAAAGTTTTTACCCCTGGTGACAAATGCGACGTGCTGGTCGCAATGAATGCCGCTGCATTGAAAACACAATACAAATTTGCGAAGTCCACAGCTTGTATCATTATTGATACAGATTGTTTTCAGAAATCAGATCTGGACAAGGCGGCTTTCAAAACAGACAATCCGATTGAAGAAATGGGTATTAAGCAGGATGTAATTGCTGCTCCTATTTCGCAGATGGTGAAAGATTGTCTGGCAGATACAGGCATGGACAACAAGTCAATGTTGAAATGTCGTAATATGTTTGCTTTGGGATTGGTCTGCTGGTTGTTTAATCGTGACCTGGCGGTTGCTGAAAATTTCTTGCGCGAGAAATTTGCAAAGAAGCCGCAAATAGCTGAAGCGAATATTAAAGTGATACACGCCGGATATGATTATGGGCACAATACGCATGCGTCTGTGGATCATACTTATAAGGTGGAAACTAAGTCTAAAGTACCTGGAAAGTACATGGATATCAGCGGAAACAAGGCTACGGCTTATGGCTTAATTGCTGCTGCCGAGAAAGCAGGTCTGCGTTTGTTCCTGGGATCTTATCCCATTACTCCGGCAACAGATATCTTGCATGAACTTTCTAAACATAAATCATTGGGAGTGACTACGGTTCAATGTGAAGATGAAATTTCAGGTTGCGCTACGGCTATCGGTGCCTCGTTTGCAGGTGCGTTGGCAGCTACTTCTACTTCGGGACCGGGTGTTTGTCTGAAATCAGAGGCTATGAATCTGGCTGTTATTACAGAATTACCATTGGTGGTTATTAATGTACAGCGCGGCGGTCCTTCTACTGGTTTGCCTACTAAGTCTGAGCAAACAGATTTATTGCAGGCTTTGTTTGGCCGTAACGGTGAATCTCCTATGCCGGTCATTGCCGCAGCTTCTCCAACTCATTGTTTTGATGCTGCTTATGATGCTTGTAAGATTGCCTTGGAACACATGACCCCGGTGGTGTTGCTGACTGATGGTTTTGTAGCAAATGGTTCCGGTGCATGGAAGTTGCCTGATCTGGCGAACTATCCGGCTATTAACCCACCCTATGTTACTCCGGAAATGAAGGATAATTATACTCCTTACAAGCGTAACGCCGAAACAGGTGTCCGTTATTGGGCATTGCCGGGACAGGAAGGTTATATGCATATTTTGGGAGGCTTGGAAAAAGACAGTGATACAGGTGCTATTTCTACCGAGCCTGAAAACCATAATTTGATGTGCCGTTTGCGTGCCGAGAAGGTTGCTAAAATTCCAGTGCCTGATGTTAAGGTGCAAGGCTGCGTAGAGGATGCAGATTTGCTGATAGTAGGTTTCGGTGGAACTTACGGTCATTTATATTCAGCAATGGAGGAAATGAACCATGCGGGCAAGAAGGTTGCTTTGGCACATTTTGTTCATTTGAACCCGCTGCCTCACAATACGGCAGAAGTGCTGAAGAAATATAAGAAGGTAGTCGTGGCTGAGCAGAATCTTGGTCAGTTTGCCGGATATCTCCGTATGAAAGTGGACGGATTTGTTCCTTATCAGTTTAATGAGGTAAAAGGCCAGCCGTTCGTAGTCAGCGAGTTAGTTGATGCTTTCACTGAGATTTTAAATAAATAATAACCGTAAAGAAAGTAAAGACTATGAACGAATATACAGCAAAAGATTTCAAAAAGGGACAACCTCGCTGGTGTCCGGGTTGCGGTGACCATTTTTTCTTGGCTTCGCTGCACAAAGCGATGGCTGAATTGGGAGTGGCTCCTCATGATACTGCCGTTATTTCGGGTATCGGATGTTCCAGCCGTCTGCCTTATTACATGAATACATATGCCATGCAGACTGTGCACGGTCGTGCGGCTGCTATTTCTACAGGCTGCAAGGTGGCTAATCCGAAGATTACTGTCTGGCAGATTTCAGGGGATGGTGATGGGCTGGCTATTGGTGGAAATCATTTTATACACGCCGTTCGTCGTAATATCGACTTGAATATGATTTTGTTGAACAACCGTATATATGGTTTGACCAAAGGACAGTATTCTCCGACCTCTCCCCGTGGATTTGTTAGCAAATCATCTCCTTACGGCACTGTGGAAGATCCGTTTCATCCGGCTGAATTATGTTTTGGTGCGCGTGGGCGTTTCTTTGCCCGTGCGGTAGCTACGGATGGTCCTGGTACAGTGGAGATTCTGAAAGCTGCTGCCAATCATAAAGGTGCGGCTGTATGTGAAATTCTTCAGAACTGCGTCATTTTTAATGATGGAACACACGAATCAGTATATACGAAAGAAGGTCGTTCAAAGAATGCCATTTATTTGGAACACGGTAAACCGATGTTGTTTGGGGTAGATAAAGAATACGGGCTGATGCAGGAAGGTTTCGGGCTGAAAGTGGTAAAGATTGGCGAGAATGGTGTGACGGAAAAAGACATTTTAGTGCACGATGCTCATTGTATGGATAATACTTTGCAGTTGAAACTGGCATTGATGGAAGGACCGGATTTTCCGGTTGCATTAGGGGTGATCCGTGATGTGGAAGCGCCTACTTATGATGACGCCGTTAATGCACAGATTGAAGAAGTGGCCGCAAAGAAAAAATATCATAATTTCCAGGAATTACTGATGACAAATGATATTTGGGAAGTGAAATAATATTTTCATTTTCCCTGTAGGAACCGGATCTACAGAGTTGTTCTAAAAATTAAATGGTTAGTAATAGGCAGTGAATAATTGCCGGTTACTAACCATTTAATTTAGAATTTTAGTGTGTAAGAGAACACACCTGAAACTGTCCTTATAGTTTGAGCTTTAGAGTTTCTCGCCGAATGATAAATCACCGGCATCCCCTAACCCCGGAACAATGTATTTGTGCTCGTCCAAGACAGGGTCTATGGCGGCACACCATAATGTGACATCATCGCCGGGAAAAAGTTCTGCCATATGCGCTACCCCTTGTTGGCTGGCAATGACACAGGCCATCTGCAATTTAGCTGGTTTGCCTTTGGTAAGGAACGCTTTCCAGGCAAGTTCCATGCTTTCACCGGTGGCAAGCATGGGATCAACGAGAAGCAAGGTTCTGTCATTCAATGAAGGAGCGGCGATGTATTCAATGTGTACATCTACAATACGGTGTTCATCATCTTTGTAAAAACGGAATGCGGAAACGAAAGCGTTGTCGGCATGGTCGAACATGTTCAGAAAACCGGTGTGCAGCGGCAGTCCGGCACGGAATACCGTTGCGATCACTATTTTGTCATCGTGTGTGCTGGCCGTGGCAGTTCCCAAGGGTGTCTGTACTTGCTTTACGGAATAGGTTAGTGCTTTACTCATCTCGTATGCCATGATTTCTCCTATTCTTTCAATATTTCTGCGGAAACGCATACGATCATTTTGAACATGTACATCGCGCAATTCCGCTACATATTGGTTTAGGAGAGAATTGCCTTCACTGAGATTGATGATTTTCATATCTATGCTTTTGTTATATTGTTGACTTTGACCTGCAAAGAAACAAATAATTTCTAGATTTGTAAAGTACGAATTGCATTTTTGTTACACAAATATAAATATTTGATTATTACGGAAATTTTTCTCTAATAACTTCTTTTTTTTAAAATAAAGCACTAATTTTGTAGCGCCTTAGACAAGGGGGTGTTGAAAAACATCTTCTTTCAGAAAATAAAGAGTAAAAATAACATTATACAATAACCAAATTAAATCATTAAAAAATGGCAAATTTAGATTTAAGCAAGTACGGTATTACCGACGTGAAGGAAGTTCTCCACAATCCTTCTTATGATGTGCTTTTCGCTGAAGAAACTAAACCGGGATTGGAAGGTTTCGAAAAAGGACAGGTTACTGAACTGGGTGCTGTAAACGTAATGACTGGTGTTTACACAGGTCGTTCTCCTAAAGATAAATTCTTCGTTAAGAATGAAGCTTCTGAAAATTCAGTATGGTGGACTTCTGACGAATATAAAAACGATAACAAACCTTGTACTGAAGAAGCTTGGGCTGACTTGAAGTCTAAAGCTGTAAAACAATTGAGCGGCAAGCGTTTGTTCGTTGTTGATACATTCTGCGGTGCTAATGCTGCAACTCGTATGAAAGTACGTTTCATCATGGAAGTAGCTTGGCAGGCTCATTTCGTAACTAACATGTTCATCCGCCCGACTGCTGAAGAACTGGAAGCTTACGGAGAACCTGATTTTGTATGTTTCAATGCATCTAAAGCAAAAGTTGACAACTATAAAGAACTGGGCTTGAACTCTGAAACAGCTACTGTTTTCAACTTGAAGACTAAAGAACAAGTTATCCTGAACACTTGGTACGGTGGTGAAATGAAGAAAGGTATGTTCTCTATCATGAACTACATGAACCCGCTTCGTGGTATCGCTTCTATGCACTGCTCTGCTAATACAAATATGGAAGGAACTAGTTCGGCTATCTTCTTCGGTTTGTCTGGTACAGGTAAGACTACTTTGTCTACTGACCCGAAACGTAAGTTGATCGGTGACGACGAACACGGATGGGATGACGAAGGTGTATTCAACTACGAAGGTGGTTGCTATGCTAAAGTTATCAACTTGGATAAGGAAAGTGAACCCGATATCTACGCTGCTATCAAACGTGACGCTTTGCTGGAAAACGTAACAGTTGATGCTGACGGTAAGATTGATTTCGCTGATAAGAGCGTAACAGAAAACACTCGTGTTTCTTATCCTATCTATCATATCGAAAACATCGTTAAACCTATCTCTAAAGGTCCTCACGCTCAACAAGTTATTTTCTTGTCAGCTGATGCATTCGGTGTATTGCCTCCGGTATCTATCTTGAACCCTGAACAAGCTCAGTATTACTTCTTGTCTGGATTTACAGCTAAATTGGCTGGTACAGAACGTGGTATTACTGAACCGACTCCGACATTCTCTGCTTGCTTCGGTGCTGCTTTCTTGTCATTGCATCCTACTAAGTATGCTGAAGAATTGGTTAAGAAGATGGAAAAGACTGGTGCTAAAGCATATTTGGTTAACACTGGTTGGAACGGTACTGGTAAACGTATCTCTATCCGCGATACTCGTGGTATCATCGATGCTATTTTGGATGGCTCTATTGATAAGGCTCCTACTAAGGTTATTCCTTACTTCGATTTCGTTGTTCCTACAGAATTGCCGGGTGTTGATCCGAAGATCCTTGATCCTCGTGACACTTACGCTGACGCTGCTCAGTGGGATGAAAAAGCAAAAGACTTGGCTGGTCGTTTCATCAAGAACTTCGCTAAGTTCACTGGTAACGAAGCAGGTAAGAAATTGGTTGCTGCCGGTCCGAAATTGTAATCTGAATTTTACAGATTTAACATATAAAAAGTGGTTCCTATCGGGAACCACTTTTTTTTATGCTTGAAAATGCCTAGATTTGTTGCAAACCAAATATGATAGCAAATGAAATTATTTAGATTAATGTTAGTTGGTGCAGGTATGTTCGTATTATGCAGCTGTACATCGCAAGGTTCTCAACAGAAGGAAGTTGTTACGGATAGTGTTTCCGTGAGTCAGGTAGACCCTGTAATAGAAACTATTATGAGCCGCCGTAGTATACGGAAGTATAAGCCCAAGGCTGTGGAACGTGAAAAAATGCAGACTATAGTGGAATGTGGAATCAATGCACCTAATGGAATGAATAAACAGTCATGGGAGGTTCGTGTAGTAGATAATCCGGAATTTATCAATGGTTTGACTGAAATTTTCAAAAAAGAAAATCCCAAAGCGGCAGAACGTCCGGGATTTCAGAATATGTTCAATAATGCTCCTACAGTAGTGTTTATTGCTAACGATCCTGCATATGATATGTCACAGATAGATTGTGGTCTGTTGGGTGAGAATATGATTTTGTCTGCTTGGTCAATGGGAATAGGTTCCTGCTGTTTGGGAGGGCCTGTGCGTTTCATGAAATCACCTGCAGCTGCCGAATATATGAAACAGTTGGGATTCAGTGAAGGGTATGAGTTGCTTTATGCGATTGCTTTCGGTTATCCCGATGAAATGCCGGCTGCTAAACCTAGAGAAGTTAGTAAAGTAAAGTTTGTAGATTAAATATAAAAAATCCCGAAGGTAATATGGTCTCCGGGATTTTTTATATTAAAGGTAGATTGATTAGCTTTTGTTAGCTCTCTTACGTTCTGTTTCGTCAAGAATCACTTTACGCATACGCATACTCTTTGGAGTAACTTCTACATATTCATCTTCCTTAATGTATTCCAATGCTTCTTCCAACGAAAATACTACCGGAGGAATGATGCGTGCCTTGTCATCAGAACCTGATGCGCGCATATTGGTAAGCTTCTTCGATTTAGTTACATTGATAACCAAGTCGTTTTCATGAACATGTTCACCTACTACTTGGCCGGCATATACTTCGTCTTGCGGATAAATGAAAAATTTGCCACGATCCTGTAATTTGTCAATAGCGTATGCAAAAGCTGTTCCGCTTTCCATAGCAATCATAGAACCGTTGCTGCGACGTTCTATCTCGCCCTTGTATGGTTGGTAGCATTTAAAACGGTGAGCCATGATCGCTTCTCCGGCCGATGCTGTCAGTACATTGGTACGAAGACCGATAATACCGCGCGAAGGCATATCAAACTCAATGTTTACACGGTCACCCTGTGTTTCCATAGAAACTAAATCACCTTTACGGCGGGTTACCATATCGATCATTTTACTGGAATATTCTTCGGGTACGCTGATCGTTAATTCTTCGATAGGTTCGCATTTTACTCCGTCTATTTCTTTGAAGATAACCTGAGGCTGGCCCACTTGTAATTCGTATCCTTCGCGGCGCATGGTTTCAATCAGGACAGAAAGATGAAGCACACCACGTCCTGAAACAATCCATTTACCGTCCTCCAGTTCGCTTTTGCGTACACGCAATGCCAGGTTCTTATCCAATTCTTTGGTCAAGCGGTCTTGGATGTGGCGTGAAGTCACAAACTTACCTTCTTTGCCGAAGAAAGGAGAATCGTTGATAGTGAATAACATACTCATGGTCGGTTCGTCAATGGCGATGGGGGGCAATGGTTCCGGATTTTCGAAATCGCAGATAGTATCACCAATTTCGAAGCCTTCTACACCTACTACAGCACAGATGTCTCCCGATGAAACGGCATTTGTCTTTTTACGTCCTAAGCCTTCAAAAGTATGTAGCTCTTTGATTTTAGACTTTATCAGACTACCATCACGCTTTGCTAGTGTAATATTCATACCTTCTTTCAGCGTACCACGATGTACACGTCCTACAGCAATACGACCTGTATATGCTGAATAGTCTAAAGAGGTGATTAACATTTGAGGAGTTCCCTCCAACTGCTTCGGTGCCGGAATATGCTCAATAATAGCGTCCAACAACGGAACCAGGTTTTCTGTCGGGGTCTTCCAATCAGTACTCATCCAATTATTTTTGGCAGAACCATAGATAACGGGGAAATCCAACTGATCTTCTGTAGCATTCAGGCTGAACATCAAGTCGAATACCATTTCGTATACTTCTTCCGGACGGCAGTTGGGTTTATCCACCTTGTTCACTACAACTACAGGTTTCAATCCGATCTGTAATGCCTTTTGCAATACGAAGCGTGTCTGCGGCATCGGGCCTTCGAATGCGTCTACCAATAAGATACATCCATCAGCCATATTGAGTACACGTTCTACTTCGCCACCGAAGTCGGCGTGTCCCGGAGTATCAATAATATTGATTTTTGTTCCTTTGTAGTTAATTGAAACGTTCTTTGAAAGGATAGTTATCCCTCTTTCGCGTTCCAAGTCATTATTATCCAATACCAGTTCACCATTTGTCTGGTCGTTGCGGAACAAATGTCCCGCCAGCATCATCTTGTCCACCAAAGTCGTTTTTCCGTGGTCTACGTGGGCGATGATCGCAATGTTTCTAATGTCTTGCATACTATACCTATATATTTGGCTGCAAAGGTACGATTTTTATTCTAAAAAATATTTGGCTGTTAACGATTATTTTTTATCTTCCGTATCTTCTTTACTTTTAAATGTAGAGGGAGTGGTGCCATAGAAATCGACAAAATGCTTTCTGAAGGTGGAGATGTCATTATAACCAACCATCTCATGACAGGTATCATGACATCCGTTATTACAAGATCCGGTATTAAGTATAAAGGAGAATGTTATGAGCAGCCTGTTAGAAATCATGGATAAAAAATCATGCGGTAAATGGTATGCCTATGAACAGTCTGCTTTTTATTTGAGCCGGATGATGCTTGAGCTTTCTTTAGACCGTTATGTGATGGAAAATGCTTTGTGGCTGGCAAGGGCGGAAATTGATGTAAACCGGATTTCTTGGGATAAAGTTATCAGTCATAGCCAATCCGAATATGTATTGCACTATAGGTTCCATGAGTGGCTGGTTGAAATAAAATAGCGATAGTTTAAAAAGGGTCCAGTCCGAAATTCGTGAAGAAATGGTTTCGGACTGGGCACTTTTATTCATCGGATGGAGAGAAATCGGGTTTACAATTTCATTCAATGTCAGTTGGGCAGCCTTTGCTATAATGTTCGAAGATATGCTGAAAGATGCGACAGTAAAAGAGATAGAAGATTATTTTTAAAATAAATCGCTCTAATTCATTGTGATATAAAAGATAATGTCTATCTTTGCACCTGCTAAATGAAAATTTTATATATCAAAAAATCTAAGAATTATGTATTTAGATGCAGCTAAAAAACAAGAAATCTTTGAAAAGTACGGAAAGTCTAACACTGATACTGGCTCAGCTGAAGCGCAGATAGCTTTGTTTTCATACCGTATTTCTCACCTGACTGAGCACCTGAAGCTCAACAGAAAAGATTATAGCACTGAAAGAGCTTTGACAACTTTGGTAGGTAAACGCCGTGCGTTGTTGAACTACCTGAAGAACCGTGATATCGAAAGATATCGTGCTATTGTTAAAGCACTAGGATTACGTAAGTAATTCAATCTCTATTGAAAAGGACTTAAAGAAAAGCCGCTCTCTGAAAAGAAAGCGGCTTTTCTATTTTCTGTTATTACGTTTCTACTGTTCTGTTGTTGAGAATTACTCTTTAGTAGGATAATACAGATTATCTTTTGTCATGTGTTCCAATACTTCATGCAGATATTTGGCCGACTCCCATTTGGCCATAGGCAGGTCATGAAGCAAGTAGTTACCGCAATCTTTAGGGGCGGCTCCCGGAACTTCGCCTTCAAAATCGGCTACAAAGCGGAACGTTTCCTGCATCAGTTCTATAATATCTTCCGATTTTAAATCGCCTTTCATTAACAGGTAGTTACCGGTGAGGCATCCCATCGGTCCCCAGTAGACAATTTTGTCAGACCATATAGGGTGGTTACGCAGGTAGGTAGCGGCTAGATGCTCTATGGTATGCAAGGCTCCTTGCCCCAAAGCAGGTTCCCGGTTGGGTTCTTTCATGCGGATGTCAAAGGTTGTGACCGTTTCACCGCCCACTTCGTCTTTTCTGGATACATAGATACCGCGAAGCAAGCGGATATGGTCAATGGTAAAACTGGGTATTGTCTTCATATTATTCGTTTTTATAAATTAGCTGGTAATGAGGAAAGGAAGGTATGAGTGACCTCGAAGGAACGGTCGGCTATAGTCTCCCAAAAATTTGTGTATTGTTCCCAATGGTTGTCGGATCCCGGCGTATCGCTGATGATACGGAAACTGATGAACGGTACCTTATATATATAACAGATTTGGGCGATGGCTCCCGATTCCATATCTACTGCCAGCCCTTCGTGGAACTTTTCTTTAATGTCGTTCAGTTCGGAACGGTCGGTGATGAATTTGTCTCCGCTGCATATCAGACCTCCATGAATGGCGGTCGGAGTATCCAGTGACATGGCGCAATCAAACAATGTGGCATTACCTTCGAATCGGGCGGGAAGTCCTTGTATCTGTCCGTACATATTGCCTTCTCCACACCATACATCATGATATACAATTTGTCGGCTCACCACAACATCCATTATTTTCAGGCAGCTGTCTATGCCTCCTGCTACACCGGTGCTGATGACACAGTCGGGTTGGAAGGTACGGATCAGTTCTACAGTACCGGCAGCAGCGTTCACTTTACCTATTCCGCATTTCATCAGGATAATGGTATTATTTCTAATGCTGCCTTCAGTATATTGGAAAGGACCTTCGGTGTATTCTTTCTTGTTTTCGAGCAGTTGCGCTACTTGTTTCTGCTCGGAACTCATGGCTGTTATAATTCCTATTTTCATAATTCAACTTTATTTATGGCTGCAAATGTACGCATTTTATCAGAGTATATCGTATCTTTGCAACGTTAATAAACAGATATACTTATGAACTTATTTAAAAGAATACTACCTGATATAGTAGTGATTATCCTTTTTGCTGTCATCTCATTCGTCTATTTTTTTCCGGCAGTGACAGAAGGGCGTATCCTTTCACAACATGACTCTGTGGCGGGCATTGGTGCCGGTGAAGAAGCGAAAGAATATCTGGAACGTACGGGAGAGCGTACGCGCTGGACTAATTCTATTTTTGGTGGTATGCCTACTTATCAGATGGCACCCAGTTATGATTCTACGGATACCCTGAAGGGAGTGGAGAAGTTATATCATTTGTATCTCCCGAATTATGTGTGGTATGTATTTGTCATGCTGTTGGGCTTTTATATATTATTGCGTGCATTCGATTTCTCGGTCTGGCTGGCTTCATTGGGGGCTGTGTTGTGGGCGTTTTCTTCTTATTTTTTCATCATTATAGCTGCCGGACACATCTGGAAATTTGTAACCTTGGCTTATATTCCACCCACTATAGCCGGTATGGTATTGGCTTATAGAGGGAAATACCTGTCAGGTGGTTTGCTGACAGCGGTTTTTGTTGCTTTGCAAATAGTGTCGAACCATGTGCAGATGAGTTATTATTTTCTTTTTGTCATGCTCTTTATGGCGGTTGCGTTCGGAGTGGATGCTTGGCAGAAGAAGGAAATGCCGCGATTTCTGAAAGCAACTGGTGTGTTGTTGATGGCCGGTATTTTGGGAGTTTGTATAAATCTATCTAACTTATATCATACGTATGAGTATAGTAAGGAAACGATGCGTGGAAAGAGTGAGTTGGTGAAACCGGATAGTCATAATCAGACAAAAAGTGGTCTGGAACGAGATTATATCACTCAGTGGAGCTACGGTATCGGTGAGACTTTCTCTTTGCTTGTCCCTAATGTGAAAGGTGGTGCTTCCGTACCTTTGGCAGCTAACGAAAAGGCGATGGAAAAGGCGAATCCTATGTATAATAGTATCTATAGCCAGATAGGTCAGTATTGGGGTGAGCAACCCGGTACATCCGGTCCTGTATACGTGGGGGCGTTTGTGATGTTTCTGTTTGTTCTTGGGCTGTTTATAGTGAAAGGTCCTATGAAATGGACGCTTTTGAGTGCTACAGTTTTGTCTGTCCTGCTGTCATGGGGAAAGAATTTTATGGGATTCACCGATTTCTTTTTGGATTATATCCCGATGTACGATAAATTCCGTGCGGTTTCTTCTATTTTGGTCATTGCTGAGTTTACCATACCTTTGTTGGCTGTCCTTGCTTTAAAGGAGGTAATGGCACGCCCTCAGTTGGTTAAGGAACAGGCCCGGTCGTTTTATATCAGTCTGGGATTGACAGGTGGCATCGCTTTATTGTTTGCATTAGCTCCCGGTTTCTTTTTCCCGTCGTATGTTTCAAGTATGGAAATGCAGGCATTGCAGGGTATTCCGGCAGATCAGCTGGCTCCGTTACTTGCTAATCTGGAAGAAATCCGTCAGAGTATCTTTACTTCGGATGCATGGCGCAGTTTCTTTGTTATTATGATAGGTACGGCAGTTCTTTGGTTATATGGCATGGGCAAACTAAAGGCGAAGGTGACGATTCTGGCATTGGCTGTCCTCTGTCTGGCAGATATGTGGAGTGTGAACAAACGTTATTTGTATGATGAACAATTTGTGGAGAAGGTGCAGCAGGATAATTCCTTTAAACCGACCGAAACGGATAAGGCAATATTGGCCGATAAAACGTTGGATTTCCGGGTACTGAACCTAGCCGGCAATACGTTTAATGAAAATACGACTTCTTATTGGCATAAGAGCATCGGTGGATATCATGCCGCCAAGCTGCGCCGCTATCAAGAAATGATAGAGGAGCATATCAGCACTGAGATGAATGGCGTGTTCAAGGCTGTTTCGGAGGCGGGAGGCGATATGCAGAAGGTGGCTCCGTCCGGTTTTCCTGTGTTGAATATGCTGAATACCCGTTACTTTATTTTTCCGCTGCAAGGTGGAAAGACTGTCCCGATACAGAATCCTTATACGCTGGGCAATGCTTGGTTTGTAAACGAGGTGCAGTATGTGGATAATGCCAATGAAGAGATAGATGCTTTGCATCGGATAGATCCGGCAAAAACGGCTGTCGTAGATAAAAAATTCAGTGCGGAGGTAAAATCGGCGGCTGAAACAGATACACTGGGTACAATCAAACTGACTGCGTACGAACCTAATGACTTGAAATATGAGGTTAATTCGAAGACAGGAGGAACAGTGGTTTTTTCGGAAATTTACTATCCTGGTTGGCAGGCATATATTGATGGTGTGGAAGCACCGCACGGAAGAGCGGATTATATTCTTCGGGCGATGAATGTGCCGGCCGGAAAGCATGTAGTGGAATTTAAGTTCGATCCGAAATCGCTGCATGTTACGGAAACGGTGGCTTTTGTGGCGTTGGGTGTATTGACCTGTGTGCTGGTCTTGTTCTTATTCTTGCAGGTCAGAAGAGCCCGTAGGAAAATTGATTAAGGCCCGTCGTAAGCCAGACTCCGGATTATTTGTAAAGCAGGCGCAGAACGAACCATAAGTGGTGTGTCACTGTGCTTGCCCATCCATAGTGACGGCTCATAATACGGAAGCGTTCTTTCAAGGAGGCTTTATGGTTACGGGTGGTCATTCCTTCATTCAGGTAATCAATAAGAGTAAGATGGGTGTTATGGAGTACATCCGCTTTCTTCATGATACGGATACACCAGTCAAAATCTGCCGAGAACCGATATCTCAGGTCATATGGTTCCACCAGATCACGGCGGGCGAAAAAGGCTTGATGGCAGACTAGCATTCCTTGCTTGAAGCTTTTCCAGGTAAGCGTTGCGGGTGCGGACAGGCGGCGCATATATAAAAAATGCCCTTGACTGTCCACAATTTCTGTTTCTCCATATAGCACTCCCGGCAGGGCTGTTCCATTGATGGAATGTACCATTTGCAGCAAAGTATCATCCTCGTGCAGGCCGTCACCGGCATTCAAGAAACAAAGATAATCTCCGGTTGCCAATTTTATTCCTTTGTTCATGGCATCGTATAGACCTTGGTCGGGTTCACTGATAACAGTGGTGATATGTTCCTGGTATTTGTGAATGATATCCAGTGTTTCATCTGTTGATCCCCCATCTACAATAATATACTCCAGATTCTTATAAGTTTGTGTAACAATACTTTGTATAGTATCCTCCAATACTTTTGCGGCGTTGTAGGTGACAGTAATAATAGAAAACTTGGGATGAGGATGATGGTTATGCATGATTCCCTGTAATCTTGTTATAGATTTCAACATATTTCTTGGCGATGGTACTTTCCGAATAGCTGGATACTGCCTTACGGCAGGCTTCTTCGCTCAGACTTTCATATTCTCCTTCGGTCAATGCCCAGTGAATTCCGTTTGCCAGATCCTTGGAAGACTGATATTCGGCAACATAGCCGTTGTGCAGGTGGTCAATCATTTGTGGAATACCTCCTACATTGAACCCTATGCACGGAATACCACAGGCCATTGCCTCTACGATGGTATTGGGTAGGTTGTCTTGTAAAGAAGGTGTGACGTATAAGTCGACTGCGTTGTAAATATCTACCAGTTCCTTCTCGTTGCTGACATAATTCATCGGATAGATAGGGAAAGGAAACAGGGAAGCGTATTGTTCGGCTTGGTTGCCAAAAACCACTACACCTAACTCCTTACTAAAATCAGGATACGAGGAAGCTATTTGTTTGCAAGCTGATACCAAATAGTCTATTCCTTTTCTCTTGTCTGTAATTTTTACGGAGCCGAAAAGCAATAACTTCTTGTCTTGCGGGAGGTGGCATTTTTCTCTGGCCTGTTTTTTATCACGAGGTTTGAACAGGTTGGTGTTGATTGCATTGGGAATATTGGTAATGGTCTGACCTTTAATCAGATCACTTTTCTTAGCCAATGATTCTAACCAGCGGCTACAAGCTACAAAGGTGATTTGTGCTCCTTCAAACAGTTTTTTCTTTTTCTGGAAAGTACGGTAGGCTATGTCTTTCTTGCTCCCTTTGTAAAGTTGCGGACAGTTGTGGCATTGTGTGGCATATTTATCGCAATCTCCTGCATAGTGGCAGATACCAGTAAAAGGCCACATATCATGCATTGTCCAAACGATGGGCTTGCCGGATTGGATGATACGCCGGATATCTGTCAGTGACAACATACCTTGGTTAATCCAATGCAGATGAATGACATCGGCTTGGGTAAATTCGGGCAATGCTGTGATATTGGTGCCGGTATTCGCTATGTCAACGGCAAACAAGTTATGTTTCTTGAAGTGGTTGGCTTGCCAGATAACGACACGCTCCCAGATGAATTGCCATACTTTCCACCATGATTTCTTTAGTTCAACGACACTTATCTGGTCGGTCTGCTTGTCGCGTACAAGCATTTTTGTCTTTATTCCGTTGTTTTTTAAAGCCTCCATGAGGCGGTTGGCTGCAATGGCGGCTCCACCTATTCGCTCAGACGTATTGATGATAAGTACTCTCATGTGCATAAAAGTTTATGCAAATGTACGTTTTTTAGGGGACATCTTGGATATTTCCAGTAAGCTTTCTGCTATTTCACGGGAAAAGATTTCCAAATTGAAACGTTTTTCTGCCAGCTTTCGGGCGTTGGCGCCCATTTTTTGGGCTTCTTCGGGATGGTCGGCTATGCGATGAATGGCATTGATCCACCCTTCCACGTCATCATAGGCTACGGTAATTCCTATTTCTTCTTTGTCTATATCCATTTCAAAATTAGGATTACGTGAGCAAATGACAGGGATGCCTAATGCAAAGGCCTCTACCAGTGTGGTAAGACCTACGGTATAAGGAAAATCCATGCAGCAGATGACAACACAGCTTTTTCGTGCCACTTTCTGTGCCAACAAGTATGGGATGACACCGTCCGTATAATGTACTCGTACAGAATCGGGCAGACAGAAGCTTTCAATAATCTGTTGGTAGTTTACACTTCCATTGGTGGGGGCTATGTACAAGTCCAGTTGTTGATCGGTGGCGCAGAAAGCTTGCAGCATTGTGTCTACATCCCGGTTTTCTTTCCCGGTGGAGATAAAACCTTCCGGTTTCCGATCCGGCATTGTTTGCAGAAGATGGTCATAGAAAGCGAGGTCCGGCCCCCAATGGATAAGCTGAAGCTTTTCTTCGGGAGCTTTTCCGGTTGCTAATGAGTCTTTAATCAATTTTTTACTGAACAGGAACATATGATCAATGCCCTTATAAAAGAAACGTGAGATGCGTTCTCTTATTTTTCTGGATGAGGTTTTTAAAGCAGTGTGATGCCAAATGACAATGGGCTTGCGGTAGAGGCCTAATGCTCTGAGTAGGATGATAAGTTCCAACCCACGGAAAGATGTACCGTAGAGCACTTCGTATGGCTCTTTGCAGCACAGAATCTCTTTAGTGGCATAGAGCATTAGTTTCAGACGGCTGGGGAAAGCTTTGTATTTATGCATCACCGACCGGATTCCATATTTTTCCAGCAAAGGAAGTCCGTAGAGGATATGTCCCGGAAACTTATAATCTTTCCATTCCTCGTAACTTTCACGGGTTAATCGGGTGTGATAAAAATAAATAGTGAGTGGTTTTACCGGTGTTGGTCTCTTTTCAGCCATTTGTTAATTCTGTTTTTTATTGCTTTAGTGATGATGGAAAAATTGCCGTATCGCAGGTTCAGAAATAGTTCTTCAAAAGAACGTCCTATCTTAATCCAGGGATGTCCCCACCCCATAATGCGGTAGACAGCTTTTTTATAAGCTACATTCTCAATGACATAACGAGGATGCTTGAGAGGAAATTCTACTTCATACCGTTTCATGGTGAAGATGCGGCGGTATCCTTTAGGTAGTGTATGCACAGAACCGGCAAAATGGGTGGAATCTGCCGTGGCTCCCAAGTTGTTAATCATGTTGCGGGTGGGCACGATAGCCAGTCCCGAGTTGAAAAGCATGGAAGCGTGGAAGATGGTTTCATAATAGGCTTTGTTGTTTTCTTTATGGCGATGGCACATATAGATAAAGTCTTTACGGAATTTCCGTTCTTTAACGAGCTGTTCCAGTTGTTGCATATTGAACTTGTCTTCTAGAAAAGTATAATGTTCGTCCCATTGGTCAATGACCCTTTTCCAACTGGCCCATCCCCAGATAGAGAAAGTGGAGGCAAAGAAATAATCGTATGGTACACCCGGAGTAATCTCTTCGTTATTGAAACCCGCAATCATGGTGATACGGGGGTCTTGCTCGTATTTGTCTAACATTTCTTTACAGAATGTGAAAAAAGAAACGGAAGGCACATCGTCATCTTCCAATACGATACATTTGTCAACCATAGAAAAAGCCCATTTTTGTGAAATGTATTCCGAAGGGTCGCAACCGTAGTTTTTTTCCTGATACATACGGTGGACTTCGCAGTCCCAGTCTATCTGATCTGTCACTTCACGACATGCTTTTATACCGGGCAGGTCGTGTTCGCTGCGTGGTCCGTCCTGATAGAGGAAAAGCTTGGAGGGACGGGCATTCCTGACTTGTTCAAACACTTGCGACAGCTGTTGCGGGCGGTTGAAGAACAAAATGAGTACAGGTACATCTACAAGGAACGGTTTCATAGTTCAATCTCCTTTATTTGTAAAATTCGAGTTTGTTGTAATGCGGATGTATATTCTCTAAATCTGGTAATTGCATATAGTCACCGTATATCTTCCTTAGCACAGCATCTGTTTGGCGTGGTACGGGGAACATTTTTCCTTCAAATTCCATTTCTGTCAGTGGAAAAATATCGTCTGTATAGCGCGGTTTGAAATAGGCGGTGCCAAAAGAATGGCGTAATTCTTTTCTGGGGAATAACTTGGCAATGAACCTTAGGATGGGAAAACCGATGCGGGTATTAAAATGATAAATCCTACGAATCCGTTTGTATAATGTGCTTTCTTTTATATTTTTATTATTCAACTGATTGTATATCTGCCCTTGCATGTGTCCTCCTATCCAAGCCAGACAATAAGGGATCTTTTCTAAAGGAAAAATATCAATGTAGATACCGGTATAATGGAAAATACGGTCATATGAATTTGTTTCTTCCAAATGAGAATCCTTATCACGTAATTTGCCGTATATAAAGATGTAATTGGGATCTGTTTCATTAGTTTGCAATGCAAGATTGTCCGGAAGTTCTTGAGGAAGAACTTTCAGCAGACGCAGGTAATCTGAGCGAAGCATTTCTATGTCCAGATCATCATCCCAGGGAATGAAACCTTTGTGACGTGCTGCACCTATTAGAGTTCCGGAACTGAGCCAATAGGGTATTTGGTGCTTGCGACAAATCACATCAATAACCTCCAGAAGCTCTAACATACGTAGTTGCTGGCGACGGAGAAGGGAACCATCGGGGTTAAATCGCTTTCTTAGTTCACTATCCATACATTAATTTTTTAGTAGTTTATAAAACAAATCAGCGTTGATGTAACCTGTTTCTGACAGGTCTTTTCCTTTTAATTCTCCTTCATGGATATATTCTTTGTTTAATACATCTTGCCCCCATAGCAATATTTTATCAATGTTTGGGGTACAAATATTTAATACCTCTGCTATTGATTTGATTATCAATAATCCAAATGGAAAATCCTCAGTGAAATACCGGCTTTTGAAATCAGGCAGAAATCCTTTTTCTGTTTTTTCCATAGGAGCTGGAATATGTTTGAAGGCAATGATGGAGCGTATCTTGTAGGTAAGTGACCTTGCATCATAACTGTCATAATATTCCAATAAAGTAGGAATTGGCTCTATTCGGACCGGCAGTGCTTTCAGAATTTGTTGGAATTCATTGTCACAAGCAATGAGAAGCTCCGAACTTTCTTCATCCCAACTATTATAGAACCCGGGAATCTCATGATATGCTTTTCCTCTACTCCAGGTATGGAAAAGTGAATAAAGACGGGCCGGATGAAGCAATGGATTGCTATTGGTCAGGCTGGCTTCTAGAAAATGATGAAGCATACGCACCGGCGTATCTAACATTTCTTGAAGAGTTCGTAGTAAAATATCGGATTTTGATATGTTTACGGTGGCTATTTGTAATTCCTTTTTGTATCCCAACAAGAGTGCTTTCTGGCCATAGGTTTGCACACGGGCAATGAATGGAGCACGCTGGAATCCGAAAAGTGAAGCTGTTTTGCCTAATATTCTATAAGCGGTAAAGAAAAAACCGGTACAACTGACTACACTTCCTATGCAAGTTTTTTCCTGCAAGAACGGTTGTATGTGGAGAAGTTCTTCCTCAATGGCAAATCCGGGGAGACAAAGCAATACGATATCAGAGTGTGGAATGACCTCTGCCGGGTTAGCCGTAACGCAGGCTAATGAGCCGGAGAATGTATTTCCCCGGCAATCTTCAATGAGTAATGATGGATTCCATTGGTCGGGATGCCGGGTGAGGACGGAAACATTAAAGCCTTTATGTGCAGCTACTCCTGCAATGACGTGCCCCAGACCGCCACCGCCACAAATACAGATATTGATACTCATGCTTGCAGTTTTTTTAAGTTTTCAGCCAGATAATTGTTGTCTTCAGTGTCGCGTATGGCGATACGGATGTAATTCCTGCCATCGAATCCTGTCTTGGTACTACAATCTTTTAACAAGAGATTATGCTCCAGCAATAAAGAAACGAGTTTGGTGGAACTGAAGCGGGAAGTTACTTCGCACAGGAAATAATTGGCTTGTGAAGGTATGACACGTAGGAAGTCAACCTGTTGCAATACCTCGAAAAAGCGTTGGCGCTCGGCTATGAATTTTTTACAGGCATTTTGATAATCATTATTATACTTGCTGTATATCTGTAAATAGAATTCGGCGAAGGAGTTTATATTCCATATAGCCATGTTTTTTCGTAAATAGGCTATTATCTCTTTGTCGGAAGATGCGGCTATCCCCAAGCGTAATCCCGGAACTCCATAAGATTTGGAAATACTTTTAATGACTGTGAGGTGTGGGTATGTTTCCAGAACTTCATTCTTAAGCAGCGTATTTTCGACACTTTTTTCGCTGAAGTCAACAAAAGATTCATCCAGTATTAAGTGGATATTTCGCTGCTGCGTCCATGCCAGCAAATCCATAAGTTCGTTAAGGGGGATGAAGTTACCTGATGGGTTATCCGGATTGATCAAGAGTAAATGGCGGATATCTTTGTCCGCATAAAAAAGCATCAGTTCTTTTGCCGTATAATGAAAATCGGCATTCTGTGGATAGAATGCAATGATTTCTTCTGATTGCCGGTTGGGATATTCTTCGAAAGTGGGATAAATTACTCCCATTTTGCCATCTGAATGTTCCATCAGCGCTTTGATGATTTCGGCGGCTCCGTTGCCAACAACCACATAATCTTGCCGGATACCGAAGTTTTTTGCCATGACAAGCGTGTTCACTCCCATGCCGGAAGGGTATTCACGGAGAAGCACATTAAAATTAGCCTGTAGTTCTTCACACATTTTTTGTGGTGGAAAATAGGGGTTTACTAAATAGCAGAAATCTTTCAGCTTTGGGAAACGCCAGTATCCGCCATATCTTTTTTGGTAGCGTTGTAGCTGGTCCTGTTCGGCAAAAATGGTTTCAGCGATGTCAAGATCTTGTATATCATCAATCTCATACCAGCGTTCTCCTTCCAAAGGGAGTCCTTTCAGTTCACATCTCTCCAGCAGGGTGATTACCCGTAATACCTGTTCGTAATATTCGTTATTACCCAGGGCTTTGCTGTAGGCTTCAAGAAATGGCACATAACTGTTGCGGAGAAACTCCTTACTGAATTTATAGATATTGACGGTTTTGTAGTAATCGTCAATATCTGCGTAGCGGAACGTTTTTTTTGAGATAAAATCAATGATGTCATTTTCAGTATTGAGCCGTACCATCGTGCCGTCCATCCATGGCTCATATTTAGCTACAAGTGCCAGATTGGGATAGGGGTTATTTAAAATTTTGTGGAAAAGTGTATCCTCAAAAATCAAATCGGATTCAATTAATAAAGTATCTTGCTTTTGCAATTCCTCTTTAGCAAGATAGAGAGAATAGATATTATTGGTCTTATTGTAGACAGGATTGTAAATATATTCTATCGGAGTATTTCTACTTTGTTTCTCTATGTGGGTACGTAATTTCTCTCCTTGGTAGCCTATGACTAAAATGATGCGTTCCAGATTTAATGAATCTAACTGTGAGAGCAGACGGTCTATCAGATAGGTCCCGTTTACTTTAATCATACACTTGGTGTTATCTTTGGTAAGATCTCCCAAGCGCTTGCCCATGCCGGCGGCTAGAATGATTGCTTGCATAATAAATTAGGTATATATATTGCAAAAGTAGTAATTAATTAGCATTTATAAGCGATGTTATTTATATTTGCCTCAAATTTTAAACAGGAATGGGTAAAATAACATTTGTACCGGTAGGAGGATTGGCCAACCGTATGCGTGCAGTGGCTTCGGCGGTAATGCTGGCAGGAAAGACGAAAAGTGAATTAAGCATCATTTGGTTTCAGGATTGGGCACTGAATGCACCGTTTTATCAGTTGTTTAAGCCTGTAGACAGGGAAGTGGCTTGTTTACGGGATGCTTCGCGGTTGGATTATGCATTATTAGACAGACCTCGTTCCAAGAATTTTCATTTCCCGCTTTTGTTTCAGAAACTGCTTTTCAAGTCTTGTCTGTACGAGCGTTCCATTACTCCTTTATGTAACCGGCATTTTGATTTTGAACGGTGGGTTAAAGAAGGTGGCTGTGTTTATATGGCATCATACACCGCTTTCCAACCTTATGATTATGCATGGATCAGTCGGTTGTTTGTTCCGGTAGACGAGATTATGGGAGAGGTAGAAAACCGTTGTCGGAATTTTTCGGATGCTATGATTGGTGTGCATATCCGTCGTACAGATAATCTGGCTTCTATCAGGCAAAGCCCTATCGAGTTGTTCTATCAGAAATTAGATGAGAAGATAAAAGAGAACGGCAAGGTGGCTATCTATTTGGCTACAGATTCGGAAGAGGTGAAGCGGGAGATGAAAGAGCGTTATGGCGACCGGATATTCTGTTCCGGAAAAAAGGCAGACCGTGGATCTTTGGAGGGAATAAGGGAGGGTATCACGGATATGTACACATTGGCTCGTACACAAAAAATATATGGTTCTTTTCAGAGTTCATTTTCGGATATGGCAGCTCAGATAGGAGGGGTTCCATTGGAGATTTTGAAATTATGAGTTGCGGAAATAAATCATTGTTTTAATGATTATCTGCAAACATTTTTATTTTTGCTCCTCTTTTTTCTATGGCATTTGCCAATTTGTTTTCTATTTTTCCTAATAGCAGCCGTCTGCTCCATTCTATAACAAGCGTTGTCAGACAGATAGAAACAAGTGTTCCCATAAAATACAGAACAAGTAGGTTGCTGTCTGCATATGGGACATACCAGGGTTGTAAACAGTGGATAAGAAGTCCTTGAAGCATATATAAGGCAAAAACGTATCCTGCTAGGTAATTGATGATGCGGGATGAAAAATGCCACCGGGTAAACTGGTAGAAAATCATGATGGAGGCGATGATAACCAGTAGATTATTATCTCGGGCGAATCTCAGTATGATATTTCCACTCATTGCTGTAAGCAGGGAATTCAGTATAAAAATACCGGCAAGGCTGCCTGACAAGATTTCCCGGCTATGTCGTTTTATGTTTTCCGGAAGACCATAGGTCTTCAGATATTGTCCTATGAGATAAGCTAGTGTGACATTGATAATTCCCTTGCCCGTGTCATTCTGAATTTCAAAAAACAGGATTGTCGGGGCAAATACAAAAAAGAATCCCCATAGTAACAGTAGTTGTTTATAACTTTTTTGTGAGAGGTTATGAACCAGTCGGTTTAAATAGGGCGAGAAACAATAAAGTACTACATAGCAGGTCATAAACCAGTATTTTTTGCTAAGTATCGGTAGCAATGAGGAGGCCAGTCCTGTCCAGGTATGCGGAGTGTGAAGCCATATTGTTTCGATCAGATAAGAAACGATGGAATAAAACCATACGACAACCAACATTTTGAAAAATTTATGTGTATTGAAACGGATTCCAAAATAACCTGAGATCAGAATGAACAAGGTTACTCCGGTGTTTCCCAGTGTATTGATAAATAGTATGAATTCTTTGTTCAGCCAGTTACTGGTGTGGAAGGTATTTCCTAGAATATGCATGGATACAATCAGTATGATACTGATAATTCGTAAACATTCTAATCCGGAGTGACGTGTAGCAGCCATTATTTCTTGATTATATAGTGTAAACTCTCTTTAAAAGTGACGGAGCCGCTCAACCACAGGATGGCTGTGTAGAGTGTGCCGGCTATGATCATTTTGCTTGCCATTAATAAATACAGATTGGCAAAGCCGATAGTGATATAATAGGTAGCCGCCATTACCGCGGTAGCTATGAAGGCAAACGGAAGGATGTCTTTCAGCGCTGCAAACAAGCTGAGCCGTATTTGTTTCCATACAAAATAGTGCCATACAAACAGCCAGCAGATATTGATGGATACATACACTATAATCATGGTATGTACGCCGTATGGATAGAGCAGAAGCATGGTTGTTAACTGGATGATGCCTAAGCTGATGGTATTCCACATATAGATATCCGATTTTCCTTTGCTGATGACTAGGTTGGAATACAAATTGGTTATGGGAATGAATGCGCCACCGATGCAGAGCAATTGCAGGATGAAGGCACTGGGTAGCCATTTGTCTGTAATAGTCAGTATAATCAGTTCGGGTGCGATTAATGATAATCCTAACATAGCCGGAAAAGAAATAAAGGCAGTGAAGCGGAGCATCTTTCGGAAAGCGCGTTGTTGGCGTTCCCTTTCATCCGACAAACTGGAAAGTACAGGTTGGGCCACACTGTTGACTGTTCCTGAAATTAATGAATGTCCCATATAATTCCATTTATTAGCTTGAGTAAAATAGCCTACTTCTTGTCCCGAATAGAATTTACCAAGGATAACGGTAAAGATATTATTATTGATGTGGTTGAATATATTGGTTACTAATAATTTGCTGCTGAAAGAAAGCATCCCTCTCAAAGGCTTGAAGTCGAAAGTAAGTGTAGGTCGCCAGGGTGAGAAGCACCAATAACAGATATTAATGGTTCCTACATAGACAATGCTTTGTGTGGCTATCCCCCAATAGGCAAATCCCAAGCAGGCCATAGTTATACCGATAGTTCCTGAGGCGGTTAATCCGATAGTGACCGCCATTGCCTTTTGCTTGACCATTAAGTTGCGGAACAGGTAAGCACTGTGGGCAATGCCCAAACTGGCTACAAAGAAACCGAGGAAAGTGTATCGTGCCAAAGCTGTCAGTTCGGGAGTGTGATAGAATTCGGCAATGAGTGGGGCGCAAAGGAACAGAATGAGGTAGAGACAGGCACTTAGCCCGGTACTGAACCAGAATACGGCATTATAGTCTTTGTGGGAGATATCCCGTTTGTTGGCTAGGGCGGCCGTGAACCCGCTTTCCTGCAAAGAGCCTGCAATAAGGGAGAAGATGGACAGCATTCCCACCATGCCATAATCTTCCGCATTCAGAATGCGTGACAGGAATATCCCGAAAAAAAGATTCAGCAGCTGCTGTACTCCATTGCTTAATCCGCCCCAGAAGAGGCCTTTTGCTGTCTTTTCTTTCAAGGATTGTTCTGCCATTTTTATAGATAGATTATAAAACAGTCAGGCTGAAAGCGGACGTTTCAGTTGCTTTCAGCCTTTTCTGTATTTGGGTGTATATTATTTCACTTCACTGCCCGGCTTTACCTCTCTTAATAAAGAGGTCACCGCTAAGGTGCCGTCAAAGTTTTCAGCACTCAGGATCATGCCTTCGCTCACCAATCCATTCTTGAATTGGCGCGGAGCAAGGTTGGCAATGAATAAAACTTGTTTGCCCACCAGTTCTTCCGGTTTATAATGTTGTGCGATACCGCTGACGATGGTACGGTTCTCCAGTCCGTCAGCAATCTTGAATTTCAGCAGCTTTTTCATTTTAGGCACTACCTCACACTCTAATACGGTACCTACACGGATATCTAACTTTTCAAATTCTTCAAAAGCAATTACCGGTTTTATCGGGTTAGCTTTATAGTTGGCAGCCTCGTTTGCTTTTTTGGTAGCCAACAGTTTGTCTACTTGTGCTTGAATGGTTTCATCTTCGATCTTTTCGAACAACAGTTCTGCCTTATTCAATTGATGTCCTTCTGCCAGCAGATCGGTACGTCCCAGTTGGTCCCATTCAAATGTTTCCATATTCAGCATTTTGCGGAGCTTTTCGCTGCTGAAAGGCAGGAAAGGTTCGAATGCAATAGCCAGATTGGCAACTAGTTGCAATGCTATGTTAAGAATGGTGGCTACACGGTCCATATCAGTTTTTGCCAGTTTCCAAGGCTCTGTATCGGCTAAGTATTTATTACCGATACGTGCCAGGTTCATTGCCTCTTTTTGTGCATCGCGGAATTTGAATACATCCAGTAGCTTTTCTACTTCTGCCTTTACGTCTGCAAATTCTTTTAATGTTTCTTTGTCGTAGTCGGTCAATTCACCGCAAACGGGAACTTTCCCGTCGAAATATTTATGAGTCAGCACTAAAGCACGGTTTACAAAGTTACCGTAAACAGCCACCAACTCATTGTTGTTACGTGCTTGAAAATCTTTCCAGGTAAAATCGTTGTCTTTTGTTTCGGGGGCATTGGCTGTCAATACATAGCGCAATACATCCTGTTTGCCGGGGAAGTCCTGCAAATATTCATGCAACCATACTGCCCAGTTGCGTGAAGTGGAAATCTTATCACCTTCCAGATTCAGGAATTCATTGCTAGGTACGTTATCCGGTAAGATATAGCTTCCTTCCGCTTTCAGCATAGCAGGGAAAACAATGCAGTGGAATACAATATTGTCTTTTCCGATGAAGTGAATCAAACGGGTTTCTGGATCTTTCCACCAAGTTTCCCAACTGTCGGGAAGTAATTCTTTTGTATTTGAAATATAGCCGATGGGGGCATCGAACCATACATAAAGTACTTTTCCCTCAGCGCCTTCTACAGGAACAGGGATTCCCCAATCCAAGTCACGGCTTACCGCACGGGGTTGCAAGCCCATATCCAACCAGCTTTTACATTGTCCGTATACATTGGGGCGCCATTCTTTATGATTTTCAAGAATCCATTCACGCAGCCATCCTTCGTGTTTGTCCAATGGCAGATACCAATGTTTGGTTTCACGCATCACTGGTTTACTGCCACTGATAGCACTTTTCGGATTGATCAGGTCGGTCGGAGAAAGTGATGTTCCGCACTTCTCGCATTGGTCACCGTAGGCTCCTTCTGCATGGCAGTGAGGACATTCACCGGTAATATAACGGTCGGCCAGGAACTGATGGGCTTCTTCGTCGTAATATTGCATGGAGGTCTTTTCAATGAACTCACCTTTATCATACAGGGTTTTGAAGAATTCGGAAGCCAGTTCGTGGTGTGTCTTTGATGTAGTACGAGAGTATATATCGAATGAAATTCCAAATTCTTTGAATGATTCTTTTATCAAGGTATGATAGCGGTCCACCACATCTTGTGGAGTAATACCTTCTTTCTTTGCACGAATGGTGATAGGTACTCCGTGTTCGTCAGAGCCTCCGATGAAAAGAACATCTTCTTTTTTCAGGCGGAGATAGCGCACGTAGATATCAGCAGGAACATATACACCTGCCAGATGACCAATATGTACCGGACCGTTTGCGTAGGGCAAAGCGGATGTGACGGTGGTTCTTTTGAATTTATTTTCCATTGTATGATGTCTTTTTTGTTATTTCTACCAGTAACGTGCAAAGTTAGTGATTTTTAGTAAGTATATGGAATAATCAGAAATATTTCTCCCTTAAAATCTCTGACAGGCCGTACTTATTATAAAATATGGTTATTCGGGGGCTTTGTCGGAAGAAGTGAAAATACAGAAAAATGTTATATCGTGATGCAGTGATTTGCACTTATTTGCATTTAATCTTAAGGAGAGAAAAATGATGAACTAAATTTTACTTATCCTGTTTTTTATAAAACCTTAAGTCGAACGAGACATGAATACGTGGTATAAATTCATTTTAAATGCACTTTTCTCTAAAAAGAGAGAGGATAAAGATTGGGAAACGACCGATAAGGAAGAGGATGTTCTTTCAAATTACATTGAACTGGACTCATTGATGCAGGTCATTTATCATGCAAAGGAAACTGAGTCGGGCAGCTAAACTAACCGGCCCAGTCTTCTCTATCAAGATTTCTATAGCTTATCGCTTCTGCCAGGTGGATGGAAGTAATGTGTTCGCTGTTGTCCAGATCGGCAATGGTACGCGCTACTTTTAGAATACGACCGTATGCGCGCGCCGACAGGTTGAGGCGTGTCATGGCAGTTCGTAATAATTTTAGCCCTGCTTCATTGGGTTGAGCGTACAGATGGAGTAACCCGGCTTCCATTTGTGCGTTGCAGTAAATACCCGGATGGTTGGCAAAACGTTGAGCTTGTATTTCCCGGGCCTTGATAACCCGTTCGCGTATGCTTGCACTACTTTCCGCATGATGGCGTTCTGCCATTTTTTCGAATGGAACCGGAACTATTTCTATTTGGATATCTATGCGGTCCAGTAAAGGACCGGAGATACGGTTCAGGTACCGTTGCACTTGTCCGGGATTACAGACGCAAGCTCGTGTGGGATGATTATAATATCCGCATGGACAGGGATTCATACTGGCTACCAGCATGAAACTGGCCGGATAATCCAGACTGTATTTAGCTCGTGCGATGGATATATGCCTGTCCTCTAGGGGTTGGCGAAGTACTTCAAGTACACTTCTGTTAAATTCCGGCAACTCGTCTAGAAAGAGCAAACCGTTGTGAGCCAGACTGATTTCTCCCGGTTGGGGATTGGTGCCGCCACCTACCATTGCTACTTGCGAAATTGTATGATGGGGACTACGGAAAGGCCGGATGGCAATCAGTGAACTGTCTTTTCCTAATTTTCCTGCTACTGAATGTATTTTAGTCGTTTCCAGACTTTCACCCAATGAAAGGGGAGGGAGAATGCTTGGCATACACTTTGCCATCATGGACTTCCCACTTCCGGGTGAACCGATCATTATCAGGTTGTGTCCTCCGGACGCGGCTACTTCCAATGCGCGTTTTACACTTTCTTGTCCTTTCACATCAGCAAAATCGTATGGAAAGCTACTTTGGTGTTCATAGAATTCCTCCCGTGTATTGACGATGCTAGGCTCCAGATTGCGTTCATTATTGAAAAATTCGATGACCTCTTTGATATTTTCTACGCCATATACTTTCAGGTTGTTTACTACAGCAGCTTCCCGCGCATTTTGTTTGGGAAGTATGAAGCCTTCAAAACCTTGCTCGCGGGCACTGATAGCTATGGAGAGGGCTCCTTTGACTGGTTGAAGGCTTCCATCCAGGCTAAGTTCTCCGATAATAAGATAACGTGAAAGTTTTTCTTCCGATACGATTTGGGTAGCGGCCAATATTCCGATTGCTAGCGGAAGGTCGTATGCAGACCCCTCCTTGCGTATGTCGGCAGGGGCCATATTCACTACAATTTGACAAGTGGGGAATTTATATCCGTTTACCTGTAAGGCGGAAATAATACGTTCATGACTTTCTTTCACGGCCGAGTCCGGCAGACCGACAAGGAAGAATTTTATACCTCGTGAACTATTTACTTCAATAGTTACAATGGTAGCGTCGATACCTTGAACGGCTGCTCCATAGACTTTTACCAGCATTCTTTTATTTTTTATTTTGTCTCTTTCGAGCACGTTCTGCCTCTTTGGCGGCTTTTTCTTTCTCTTTATCTTGTTCTGTCAGCTGTCTCACTTTGTCTATCAGTTCTTTGCCCCGTATATCTTGTGTGATGACCCGCTTGTCAGGACCTATCAGTATATTGGCAGGAATCCGGGTTATGCCTTGTTGCTTGACAATGGAATTGTTCCAGCCTTTGAAATCGCAAACTTGTTTCCATTGCGTGGTATCTTTTTGAATGATTTTCTCCATCCATTCCTTTTTATCCAGATCAAGGGAGAGGCTGATAATAACAAACTTGTCTTTTTTCAATGCCTTTTGTACGGATACTAAAGAATCTTGTGTGGCAATGCTTTCTTTGTTCCAGCTTGCCCAAAAATCCAAAAGGACATATTTCCCTTTTACACTGTTCCAGTTGACGGTCTTTCCTTTTTTATCCGTGCACGAGATGTTGGAAACGTAGCGATGTTCTGTCAGTTCTTTTTTCTCACTTAATTTATTCTGGAGTTCTATAATATAAGGTGTGTCTTTTATAATACCGCTTAGTCCTTTTATCAGCTGATCTATGTGGTTGTAATCAGGAAGCGAGTCCTGTACGTAATATTTGTCTATCAGATAGATATTGCTGTACGAGCTTGGGTTGGTTTTAATCAACGAATCCACAGCAGTCATAACAGCTGCCTTGTTATTTTCTAAGGTGCTAAGGTACTGGATATGTTTTGCCAGTTGTGCGTTCTCTCCCTTTCCTTTAACCTCTATCTTTCCGACCATTCCGTTTAGGGTAACACTTTCTCCTTTATCAGCATATATCGGTAAGATTTGTTTTTCTCCCAATAGTAATGAGAAGATAGTAAATGTGTCAGGGGTAATGGTGTAAGTGAATTTACCTTTTGAGAGGAGTATGGTATCCAGCTTGTAATCGGGTTCTTGATAAAATACTAATATAGTGTCTGAAGGAAGTCCTTTAATGCTTCCTTCCAAGGTGAATGTATTTTTCTTGCCGCAGCCGCTTGCCAGCACAACAAGAGTGAAAAGAAAGAATAGTAATTTTTTCATTTCAAGATATTTTTTGCGAAAATACGCATTTTGTGGCTAAAGGCAGGCATAAATGAAGGTTATTTTACATAAAAAGACCGGAAGCTTCATCACGAAGCCTCCGGTTTCAGTCATAATCATCTAAAAAACTAGACAAGATGATATCTAGTTATATTATTTGATAGCATCAGCGTATTTAGCGAACTCGCGATCGTTAGCAGCTTTTTCAGCCATTGAAGGATCTTTTGCGATTGCGCTCTTGATGCTGCTGCTTACCAATGAAGCATTGTTTGTGCGAGCACCAACGATAGCCATCAAGTAGTCAGTCATTGCATCCGGATTCTTGATTGCAGACAAAGTAGCTTTTGCTTTGTTATAGTCTTTAGCCAAAATCTGAGCTTGAGCGGCACTGTTAGTCTTAGCGTCACCGAATGAGTTGACAGCTCTGTCATACTGGCCTTGTTTGATATATAAGTTACCCAAAGCTTCGCCGGCAGCGTTAGCACCTGTAGCTTTGCCTAAGTAAGTTTCGGCAGCTGCAACATTGCCCTTAACCAATTCGCAAAGACCAAGGTTAGCGTTTACTTCAGGAGCGTTAGCGTTCTTAGAAGCAGCTTGTTTGAAGTAGCTTTCTGCTTTAGCAGCATCACCGGCAGCGAATGCCAATTCACCCAAGTTATTATAAGCACGGAAATCGTTCGGATAAAGTTGAGTTGTCTTGGTGAAGATAGCTTCTTTGCGAGCGTTGTCGTTAGTCAGTGTAGCAGCGTACAATAATTCTTCTACACTCAATACTTTAGGATCAGAGTTGAATGCTTCGTTGATTTCGTCATCGCTACGACCGATGATGTCATAGTTGGCAGTTAAACGGGCACGACGCAACTGAGGCAGGATTTCGTCAGCCAAAGTTTTGTATACAGAAGAGATATTCTTGATTTCAGCTTCTCTTTGTTCAGGATCATTGTACATAGAAAGAACACGTAAGATCAAATCTTTATCCTGCAAGTTTGATTTAGATACCAGTTCTTGGAAGCCTTCCCAGTCTTGTGCAGTGTATTTTGCATCCAGGTTAGTATCAATCTTGCCCTTCTTCAACTGGCGTTCCATATATTTTTCTGTGTTTGCTTCACGGTTTTCAGCCAAACCGGTGTTCAGTTCCACACCACCATCAGGTGAAGCGTATGCAGAAATTTCGATGTTGTTCAGTTTGTAGTTCTTTGTGTCGGCATTAATTTCAGCCACTTTCTTATGGAATTCTTTGATATCGTCAGAATTCAATTCGCTGTTGCGCAAGTTGGCTTGCTGGATCAAGAACATGATGTTGGCAGTCTGAGCATCTTTAATAATGCGTTGGAAAGCATCGTTAGCGTATGATGCGTTAGAGCTGGCAGCAGTAGGCAGTTCAGAAGTCGCGATAACGCCATCAGCGATTTTTACAGAAGGAATAGTGTATGATTTCTTTCCTTTTGTAATCTTGAAATCAAGATAAAGTTCAGAGTTTGCCATTTCGGGAACGTAGTCGAAAGAAGCTTTCATCGTGTAGCTGCCACCTGCCTTGTAAGCGATAGTCTGATTGTTTCCTTCTACTTTTTCTCCTTGGAATACAGCGGGCTGGCCTTTAGCTTCGCCGCCTTTCCATCTCAGAACGGGGGTAACTTCAACAGTTGCGTTCTTCTTGAAATACTTTTCGGGGAATTTACCATTAATTGTCACAGGCACTTTACCACCGATTGCTTCAAGCACTTCAGGGTTAGTTGTGAAATAGTCAGAAGACAATTCTCCCATCTTGCCGCATGATGATAAGGCAAGGACCAATAAAGCCACTAAGGGCAAATACAACTTTTTAATCATAGTTACTTATTAATTTAACGTTTGTAATGTAAAATTCGCTATAGTACGTTTTTGTGCGTCTCTTTGGGGGCAAAGATAGGAAAAACTCTATTATATGCTAGCTTCTTAGCCTGCTTTTTTTTCAATTTATCTTAAAATATTTTAGAATATAGAACCTTTATTATCTTTTTCTCTGAATTTGATGTTACGGGGGTGATGTTCTATGATTTCACTGCGTAGCATATTACGGTCTATATGTGTATAAATTTCTGTTGTCCCGATACTTTCATGTCCCAGCATACACTGTATGGCACGCAAGTTGGCGCCTCCTTCCAGCAAATGTGTTGCAAAAGAATGGCGGAATGTGTGAGGACTGATTTTTTTTTTCAGACCTATCCGGGCTGCCAGTTCTTTGATGATATGGAAAACCATGATGCGGGAGATGTTCTTCCCGAAATTGCTGATAAAGACAAAGTCTTCAAATCCCGGCTTTATTTTCATCAGGTTACGGTCGGTGAAGTAGAGCCTGATTTCCTTGATGGCGCGCGGTGAAATAGGAACCAGCCGCTGTTTGCTACCTTTTCCTTCCACTTTGATGAAGCCTTCTTCAAAATAAAGTTCGGATAATTTCAGGTTGCAGAGTTCGGAAACGCGGAGCCCGCAACTGTAAAGCGTTTCCAGTATGGCCCTGTTGCGCTGTCCCTCTTTGGTGCTGCGGTCTATGCTTCCTATCAGCAGGTCTATCTCTTCTACAGTCATTACTTCGGGCAGTTTGAAACCTGTCTGGGGGGATTCCAGCAATTCTGTCGGGTCGGCTTTCAGGTAATCTTCCATAATGAGGAAACGGTAGAAAGAGCGGATGCCCGACAAGATGCGTGCCTGCGAACGGGGGTGGATGCCGATATCATGTAATCCGGCCGAGAAATCTTCCAGATTTTCAAGCCGGACATCCAGAATGTTGATGTTTTCTAATGTAAGATAAGCCAGTAACTTGTCCAGGTCAGTAAGATAAGCATCTACCGTATTGTCAGATAACGATTTCTCCAACTTTAAATATTGTTTGTATTTCACCAATATCTTGTCTGTTTTCTCGGTTCTTTTCATTTCTTTTTTCTACCTTTGTACCCAAATTCCCTGCAAAGGTAGAAAAAGTTCAGATATAGTATAAATATGAAAATACAAATTATTAATGGACCTAATATCAATTTATTAGGCAAACGGGAACCTTCCATTTATGGCGCTGTTTCATTTGAAGACTATCTGGTGGAATTGCGCCGTACTTATCCGGACATTGAAATAGCGTATTATCAGTCGAATGTGGAAGGTGAGATGATCAACAAAATACACGAAGTGGGTTTTGATTATGACGGCATCGTGTTGAATGCAGGGGCTTATACGCATACTTCCATTGCTTTGCAGGATGCTATCCGCGCCGTGACAGCTCCCGTGGTTGAGGTGCACATCTCGAATGTACATACCCGTGAGGAGTTTCGCCATAAGTCGATGATTTCCTGTGCTTGTGCGGGGGTGATTTGTGGGTTCGGGCTTCATTCATATCGTTTGGCGATTGAGGCTTTGTTAATGAGAAAATAAAACGTTTAGGTATAATATAAGGTGATAAGATTATGATGTTGAAACAAACAAAAATCGTAGCGTCCATCTCAGATCAGCGTTGCGAGGTAGAGTTTATAAGAGATCTTTTCAAGGCCGGTATGAATGTGGTCCGTATGAATACGGCTCACGCATCGCGTGAAGGTTTTGAAAAATTGATAACCAATGTACGTGAGGTTTCCAACCGTATTGCCATATTGATGGACACAAAAGGGCCCGAAGTGCGTACTACTGCTATTGCGGGCGGCGAGCCTATTCCTTATCAGATTGGTGACAAAGTGAAGATTGTAGGCAATCCTGCACAAGAAACGACCCGTGAATGTATTGCTGTATCTTATCCCGGTTTTGTGCATGATCTTCAGGTGGATGGCGATATTCTGATTGATGATGGTGATCTGGAGCTGCGTGTGATTGAGAAGACAGACGAGTATTTGTTGTGTGAGGTGCAGAATGAAGCTACTTTGGGTAACCGTAAGAGTGTAAATGTACCGGGCGTGCGCATCAATCTCCCTTCTTTGACAGAAAAGGACCGTAACAATATACTGTATGCTATTGAAAAGGACATTGATTTCATAGCACATTCGTTTGTTCGTAATAAGCAGGATGTGCTGGATATCCGTCAGATACTGGATGCATACGGCAGCGACATTAAGATTATCGCCAAGATCGAAAATCAGGAAGGAGTGGACAATATTGATGAAATATTGGAAGTGGCCGACGGAGTCATGGTGGCTCGTGGTGACTTGGGCATTGAGGTTCCTCAGGAACGAATTCCCGGCATTCAGCGTCTGTTGATCAAAAAATGTATTCTGGCAAAGAAACCGGTGATTGTTGCTACCCAGATGTTGCATACCATGATTAATAATCCGCGTCCTACCCGTGCTGAAGTGACCGATATTGCCAATGCTATTTACTACCGCACGGATGCATTGATGCTGAGTGGGGAAACGGCATACGGCAAGTATCCGGTGGAAGCCGTGAAGACGATGGCCAAGATTGCAGCGCAGGCCGAGAAAGATAAACTGGCCGAGAATGACATCCGTATTCCTTTGGATGAAAACTCCAATGATGTAACCGCTTTCCTGGCAAAACAGGCAGTAAAGGCTACCAGCAAACTGAATATCCGCGCCATTATTACCGACAGTTTCAGCGGGCGTACCGCACGTAATATTGCTGCTTTCCGTGGCAAATATCCTGTATTGGCCATCTGTTATAAAGAAAAAACGATGCGTCATCTGGCTTTGTCATATGGGGTGGAAGCTATCTATATGCCCGAAAAGGCTAACGGACAGGCATATTATTTCGCTGCTTTGCGTAAATTGCTGGATGATGGTGTCTTGAGTGAAAGCGACATGGTGGCTTACCTGAGCAGCGGCAAGCAAGGTACTCAGACTTCTTTCCTTGAAATCAATGTAGTGGGAGATGTGTTGAAGTATGCTATGGACTATGTGCTGCCCAACCGCAACCGTTACCTATAATAATAGAAGATAGGAATGAAAGAAACGGACGCTATTGACGAATATATCCTTCAGCACATTGATGAAGAAAGTGATTATCTGAAGGCACTTTATCGCGATACGCACGTCAAGCTTTTACGTCCCCGTATGGCTTCCGGTCACTTGCAGGGACGTATGCTGAAAATGTTTGTGCAAATGATACGCCCCCGTCAGGTGCTGGAAATCGGGACTTACAGTGGCTACTCCGCACTTTGCCTGGCCGAAGGGTTGGAAGAGGGGGCCACGTTGCACACATTTGAGATAAACGATGAGCAGGAGGACTTTACACGTCCCTGGCTGGAAGGTTCGCCTTACGCCGGCAAGATTAAATTTTATATAGGTGATGCGCTGAAGTTGCTGCCTGGCATGAACATTACCTTTGATTTGGCGTTTGTAGACGGTGATAAGCGGAAGTATATTGAATATTACGAAATGGTACTGGAGAAATTATCACCCGGCGGATACATCATTGCCGATAACACATTGTGGGACGGACATGTATTGGAGGAACCGCATCATACAGATCTTCAGACTATTGGAATAAAGAAATTTAATGATTTGGTAGCTGCCGACAAACGGGTTGAAAAGGTGATTCTTCCCTTGCGCGACGGGCTGACAATCATAAGAAAATGTTGAATAATGTGCCAATAGGTTATGCTATGAACCGTATGGCATATTAACAAATTAGCAAACTGAATAATTATTAATTATGGAAACGACCAGACAAAATAAGATTTCTCGTTTGATCCAAAAGGAGTTGAGTGAGATTTTCCTGCTTCAGACCAAGTCCATGAATGGTGTTTTGGTGTCGGTAAGTGCTGTCCGCATCAGTCCCGATATGAGTATTGCACGTGTCTATCTCAGCGTGTTCCCTTCTGAGAGGAGCCAGGAAATAGTAAAGAATATCAATGATAATATGAAATCCATCCGTTATGAATTAGGAACACGGGTACGCCATCAGTTGCGCATCATTCCCGAGTTGAAATTCTTTGTGGATGATTCATTGGATTATGCCGAACGTATAGACGAATTGTTGAAAAAGTAGAACCGGACGGTGAATTTTCCCTTTTATATAGCGAAGCGTTATCTTTTTTCCAAGAAGTCGCACAATGCCATTAATGTCATTTCAGCCATTTCCGTCTGCGGAGTGGCTTTGGCTACATTGGCATTGGTATGTACTTTGTCTGTTTTTAACGGCTTCCAGGATCTGGTGGCTACTTTCTTTACGGCTTTTGATCCGGAGCTGAAAATTACGGCTGTCACCGGAAAGGTCTTTGACGGACAGGAAGCGCGTATAGAAGCTTTGCGCCGGATGCCGGAGATCGCTGTTTTTTCTGAGTCCTTGGAAGAGAATGCGATGGTTCAGTATAAGGGCCGTCAGACTATGGCGGTGATCAAGGGAATTGAGGATAATTTCGAGGATCTGACCGCTATTGACAGTATTCTTTTCGGCCGGGGGCAATTCGTGTTGCATGATGAAGTGGTGGATTATGCCATTCCCGGCATAGAATTGGTTTCCATCTTGGGAACGGGTATCAAATTCCTCGATCCGCTAGAGATTTATGCTCCCAAACGGGGAGCTAAAGTCAATATGGCCAATCCAGCTTCCAGCTTTAACTCTGCCGATTTATATTCCAGCGGCCTTGTGTTTGCGGTGAACCAACAGAAGTATGACTCTTCTTACATTCTGACTTCCCTCCAATTTGCCCGTAGGTTGTTCCAGTATGACACAGAAGTGAGTTCGGTAGAATTGAAATTGAAGCCGGATGCAGATGTAGGGAGTGTAAAATCGAAGATACAGAAAATATTGGGAGATGGTTTCCGGGTGCAGGACCGGTATGAGCAGCAAGCGGATACTTTCCGCATTATGGAGATAGAGAAGCTGATATCTTATATTTTCCTTACCTTTATCCTGATGATAGCTTGCTTTAATGTAATAGGCTCCTTGTCCATGCTGATTATAGATAAGAAGGCAGATGTAGTGACATTGCGCAATTTGGGGGCCAGCGACAAGCTGATCACGCGTATATTCCTGTTCGAGGGGCGTATGATTTCACTGATAGGTGCGGTGGTTGGTGTGATACTGGGGCTGATCCTTTGCTTTATCCAGCAGGAATTCGGATTGCTTTCGCTGGGAGGTGGTAATTCCGGCGGTAATTTTGTGGTGGATGCTTATCCCGTCAGTGTCCATGTATGGGATATTGTTATAGTCTTTGTCACTGTGCTGGTGGTGGGCTTTCTTTCCGTGTGGTATCCGGTGCGTTATCTCAGCCGCAGGTTGCTGGGCAGGTAATTTATTTATTATTGTTGATACGGCTGATGTTTGTCGGTTTGTACGGTACGGCTTGGCTGCTTTCTTTGTTTTTATTCTTTTCGTCTTTTGGCCTTATGGCTTTATCTGGTTAAGTCTTTTCTTCTTTGTGGTTAACCTTGTTTTACCTTATGGTTAAGCTCTTTTTTATGGTTGTGTACTATAGTCTCTTGCGGTGGTTTGTACAGTCTGATATAGTGGACTGTATAAACTCTTGCAGTAGACTGTACAGTCCACTGCCGGAGTCTGTAGTAGTTAACTGTATGATAAGGGTTAGCTATAAGGAAAAACGACCTTAATCGTCGGAGCAATAGGGCTTGGTACAAGCTTCTTTCCAGGGCGTTTCAGATCTTCTACTTTCAGGGTCCTCAAATCAATTCGTAGCTGCTCACCTGAATAGGCATATCCAGATTATGCAGCACCTTCTCCAGCAAAATGCCTTCCCGATTATCATATTCATAGCCGAAAGTGGCGCGGATGCCTTGAAGGATAAACTGTGTGGCGCGGTCCAAGGCGATAGGAAGACTGTCGCCTTGCATCAGTGAGCCGGTTATCACACTGGTAAATGTATCGCCTGTGCCGGGATAGTGTGCGGGCAGGTAGGGACACGTTACTTTCCAATAGCGGTTTCCCTGTCTGTCATAGGCGTAAACGGAAGTTTTGCGAGGATCTCCCTGTACGGGCACGCTGGTGATAATAACGATGCCGGGGCCGTGCTCCGAAATCTCATGCAGGTAAGCTTTTAGTTCTTCGTCTGTATTCTCCGCTTTATAGGGTTTGTCCAGCAAATAGAACAGTTCGGTCATATTGGGCGTGATGACATCTGCTTTCCGGATGAGGTGACGCATTTCCAGAATCATTTGTTCGTCAAAGTTGGTATATAGCTTTCCGTTGTCTCCTAATACGGGATCTATCATGACCAGGCTGTCGGACTGGCGGAAATCATCAATGAACCCGGATACGATTTGTATCTGGCGGGGAGATCCCAAGTAGCCCGTATAAATAGCATCGAATTGTACGCCAAGTTGTTTCCATTCACTGATAATCTTGGGCATCTCGTCCGTGAGGTCCAAGAAAGAGAAGTGCGGGTATTGGGTGTGGCTGGATAATACGGCTGTGGGCAGAGGGCAGACTTGAAAGCCCATGGATGAGAGGATAGGGATAACGACGGTGAGGGATACGCGCCCTGCACCGGACAGATCGTGTACCGCAGCTATCTTCTTTACTTTATTTGTATACATATCTTCATGAATTAAGCGTTATGGATGGTATATATAACAGGTAAACCGGAAGAAAGTTATTCCAATGCTATGCTTTTTACCTTTATGTCTTGCCGGCCCAAGAAGATGGAAGCGGATTCCTCAAACTTGTTTTCGCTTTCTGTGGTGAGGAAGCGGCAGTTTCCTCCTTTATCGCAGCGTGCGTCCATTTCCGGATGGCGGTTTAAATAGTCTCGCAGGCTCCGGGCCACATATTCCCCTTGTGAAATGATGCGGATAGGTTCAGGCGTAAATTGCCTTATTTTATCCAGTAGCAGCGGATAATGGGTACATCCCAATATGATGGTGTCAATCATCGGATCTTTATCCAGCAGCCGGTTGATATGTTGTTTGACGAAATAGTCGGCTCCTTCCGATTGATATTCATTATTCTCTACCAAGGAGACCCACATGGGACAGGCTTCTCCTGTTACCACAATGTCGGGAGATAACTTATGTATTTCCAAAAGATAGGATTCGGATTTGATGGTACCGGCTGTGGCCAGTATACCTACGTGCCGGCTTCGGGTGATTTCTCCTATACATTCTGCTGTAGGCCGGATGACACCGAGTACTCTGCGGGTAGCGTCTATTACCGGAAGATTGATCTGCTGGATGGTGCGTAAGGCTTTTGCCGATGCTGTGTTGCATGCCAATATCACCAAAGGACATCCCAGTTCAAACAGTTTGCTTACGGCTTGCAGGGTAAATTCGTAAACAACTTCAAAAGAGCGCGGTCCGTACGGACAGCGTGCGCTGTCTCCCAAATAGATATAATCATACTCAGGCATCAGTCCGCGTATTTTGTCCAGAATGGTCAGACCGCCGTAGCCGGAGTCGAATACACCGATGGGACCGGTTGAAGGGAGGATAGATGGGATCATGGCAGTATAGCTATATAATACAGGCACGGATTACACGGATGTTCACGGTTCTGAAACCTGTGAAATCTGTGTAATCCGTGCCTGTAAAGGTCCTTAACTTAATTATTTGATTCCTACTTTAGCTTTGACAGCAGCAGTTACATCTGTAGACTGCGCTTCATTTACGTAGGGAATTTCTGTTCTGTTCAAATCGAAGATATAAGTATATCCACCTTCCTGGCCTACTGCTTTGATGGCGTCTTCAATTTTCTTGTAGATAGGTTCCATCATATCAGCGTATGATTTCTGCAACTGTTGTTGTGCATCTTGTTGGAACTGCATTCCTTTTTCCTGTAATTCCTGCAATTCTTTCTGGCGTCTTTCCTGAATGTTCTTAGGAAGGTTGGCTTGTTCCTGTTGATATTCAGTATATTTTTTGGTCAGTTCATCAGTTGCACGTTTCATTTCATCCTCGTATTGTTTCTGCATGGCTTGGATGTCGGTCTGGGCCTTTGTGAATTCCGGCATGACAGTAAGTACATCTGCGGATTTAATATGCCCGAATTTCTGAGCAAATACACTCATCGGAGCGATAAGTAAAAGTAGTAAAGCAATTTTTTTCAACATAGTTCTATTTTTTATTAGTTATTGCAAATTTGGATTATCGGTTGCAAATGTAGGAAATTAATTTGAATATCCTAATCTTGAGAGCACTTCATTGCTGATATCAATGCTTGGAGATGCGAAAATAATGCTTTGGGCGGAGCCTCTGTCCACTACTGCCGCATATCCTTTTTGCTCTGAAATCTGTTTTACCGCTTCATAGATTTTATCTTGAATTGGTGTGATCAATGCCTCTTGTTTTTTGGCCATTTCTCCTTCGGGACCGAAATATTTCTTTCTCAGTTCGGCTGCTTCCTTTTCTTTTGCTACAATCGCTTCTTCTCTTTGCGTTTTCTGTGCGGCCGACAGGGAAGCCGAGGCTTTCTGGTATTCTTTATAAAGTGCTTCCGCTTCTTTTGCTTTTGCTTCCACCTCACTTTGATATTGTTGTGAAGCTTGATTCAGTTGGGTATTCGCCTGTTCGTATGCAGGAATATTCTTCAGGATATATTCCATATCAATCAAGGCGAACTTTTGAGCGCTGGCTGTGAATACACAAGCCACAAACAATAGAGATAATAGGATAGCCTTTTTCATAATCACATTGTTTTTAGTTATTAAAACTCTTGTCCCAGGATAAAGTGGAACTGGCTTCCACTATACTGGCTGGATCCGTTAATCTTGTCGAAACCGTATGCCCAGTCAATACCCATCATACCAATCATCGGCAGGAAGATACGGACACCGACACCTGCCGAGCGTTTCAACTGGAACGGATTGAATTTGCTTACATCTGTCCATGCGTTACCTCCTTCAATGAAGCCTAGTGCATAGATACTGGTCGAATTTTCCAACATCAACGGGTATCTTAATTCTGCACCTAAACGTACGTAAGCATAGCCTTCACTACCATAAGGAGTCAATGAACCGTTTTCGTAACCACGCAGTGCAATGGTTTCGGAAGCGTAGCTGGTGCTATAGCCTGTCATACCGTCACCACCCATATAGAATGTTTCAAAAGGTGATTTCTTGTACTTGTTATAGTGACCCAGCAAGCCGAACTCTGCACGTGTCATGATAACCGGACATTTCTGACCTCCTGTAAGAGCGGTATAGGTCTTTGATTTGAATTTCCATTTGTGGTATTCAATCCAGTTGAACATACTTGCCGCTTCATCATAATCATCTTTACCGTATACCGAGTAGTCCTTGTTACTGAACAATGAGTACGGAGGAGTCAGCTGTACGGAAGCCGAGAATTCAGAACCGCGACGCGGGAAAATCGGGTTATCCGTAGAGTTACGTGCCAAAGTCAGATTCAAACTCAGGTTGTTGCAATTACCGGTTGACATGTATTCTCCGTTGTTCAACTTGATATACAAGTAGCTCCAGTCTTTCAAAATAAAGCGCTGGTAAGAAAGTTCGGCTGACAAGGTAAAATAGTCATCCGGCCATCTCAAACGCTTACCCCAACCGATAGATGCTCCATACATCTGGATAGATTTATCGGGGTCATAAAAAGACTCGTAGTTGTTATTATATCCGCCATAATAATTTCCATAACCGCTGTAATAATTGTAGTAATTATTCATATAAGCTGAGTTATAGTAGTTACTGCTGATATCTGTCTGTATGGAGTAGAAAGCCGAAACAGAGAATGAATTCGGACGTTTTCCGCCAAACCATGGGTCAAAGAACGATACACTATATGACTGGTAATAACTACCGTTGGTCTGTCCGCTGATGGTTAATGTCTGTCCATCACCCTGTGGCAGGAATCCGCGGTAGTTGTCACTCTTATGGAACAAGTTGGTCATAGAGAAGTTCGTGAACTTCAAACTTAATTTACCGATAACACCGGTTTGTCCCCAACCTGCCGAGAATTCTACCTGGTCGTTTGCTTTGGACTCCAGGTTCCAGTTGATGTCTACCGTACCGTTGGTCGGGTCCGGTTGTACATCCGGCTGGATATTTTCAGGGTTGAAGTGTCCCATTTGGGCTATCTCACGATAAGAACGTTCCAATGCTTCTTTGCTGAACAGATCTCCCGGCTTGGTTCTTAACTCACGGCGTACTACGTTTTCATACAAACGGTCGTTACCGTTGATACGCACTTTGCTGATAGAGGCCTGAGGACCTTCCTGAATACGCATTTCCAAATCAATGGAGTCGCCGTCTATGTTTACTTCTACGGGGTCAAGGTTATAGAAAACGTATCCTTTATTATAGTAGTAGTTACCGATAGCATCTTCATCACCGGTCAGACGCTCGGTCATTAATTTCTGGTTATAAACATCTCCCTTTTTCATACGGAGCTGTTCGTTCAGCCAGTCCGAAGCATAAATGGTGTTACCTACCCAGGTCACGTTGCGCAGATAGTATTTGTCACCTTCTTCTATTTTCATGTACACGTCGACGGTACGGTCATCGTACGGAGAAACACTGTCCACAACAATTTGTGCGTCGCGGTAACCTAATTCGTTGTATTTGTCGATGATATGCTGTTTGTCTTCTTCGTATTTCTCTTCAATGAATTTTTTGGTACGGAAAAGGTTGACAAGTTTGTTTTTCTCATTCGTCTTCTTCATGACGCGTTTTAACTTCTTGTCACTTAACACGGTGTTGCCGTCAATGGTGATCTTGTGGACTTTCACCTTTTCTTTCTTGTCAATCATCACATCAACATCCACTTGGTCCTTATTGTCAGCCAAATCACGCTCTACGATGGTCACTTCGGCGTTTTTAAAACCTTTTTCATCGAAATGTTTCTTGATTAATATTTTAGCACGGTCTATCAAGTTGGGAGTAATCTGGCTTCCTTTTACCAAACCTAGTTTGGCTTCCAAATCTTCACGCTCGCTTTTCTTTACGCCGTGGTAACGAATGTCGGCAATACGTGGACGTTGGGCCAGGATGATTTTTAAATAGATCTTGTCTCCAACAATTTTTTCAGCTAGGATTTGTACATCCGAGAACAGTCCGTGTCGCCAATAACGTTTTACAGCTGTGGTGATGTCATCTCCCGGAACAACAATGGTCTGTCCTACCGATAGTCCTGAAAGTCCGATCAATACATAATCTTCATAGTTTTTTACGCCTTCTACTTTGATTCCGCCGATTTCATACTTCTTGGGCGTTCCGGAATAAAGTATGACTGGATTGTCGTTTTCTTCTACGTTTGCTTCTTGGGCGTAACTGCCTGTTGAAAAGCAAAATAGGCATGTAAGCGTTAATAGTATAAGTGAAATACGATATAGCATTTTATCTAACTTTATATTTGTTCACTGGTTTTGCCGAAACGGCGTTCTCTTTTCTGATAATCATAAATGGCTTTGCAAAATTCTTCTTCGCGGAAGTCCGGCCAGAACGTTTCACAAAAATATAGTTCGGAATAAGCACATTGCCAAAGCAGATAGTTGCTAAGGCGGATTTCTCCTCCGGTACGTATAAGCAAATCCGGGTCGGGCATATAGTTTGTACTTAAATGTGCACTTATCAAATTGTCATCGATGTCCTCAATGGCTAGTTTGTCGTTTTGAATCTTGGCCGCTATTTGTCTTACCGCTTCTGTTATTTCCCATTTGGAAGAGTAGCTTAAAGCAAGTGTCAGACACATACCGGTATTGATTGAGGTGCGTTCAATGCATTGGTTCAATCGTTCCAGAACTTCTACCGGTAACTTTGCCGTATCACCGATAATGCGAAAACTGATGTTGTTTTTCATGAAAGTTTCTTCTTCAATGGAGTCCATCAGAAGACTCATCAGAGCAGCGACTTCATCTACCGGACGATTCCAGTTTTCGGTAGAGAAAGTATATAGTGTCAAGTATTTGACTCCCAGTCTAGCCGCTTCTTCTGCTATGATGTGTACAGTTTCTGCACCGGCTTGATGTCCGAAGCTGCGCGCCTGTCCACGTTGTTTAGCCCATCTTCCATTTCCATCCATTATAATGGCTACATGGGCAGGTATACGGCTTTTGTCTATTTGCTCTCTATATGGCATGTCGCAATCTATTTTATATGACTCTCTTTGACTTTATTCCTTGGAATCGAATCCCAACTTATTGATTCGTCCTCTCCATACTTCTCCGCTTCGGCTCCATATAATCCACAAGAAGTTATTCTTGTCTACAACATAAGAATAGTTGCCGTCTGCCTGGTTGTATAGATCAGTGAATTCTGTAGGGAAGAATACATATCTTGAAACAGGTTTCCATGTAACGCCTTGATCCGTTGATCCGTAGAATCGGCTGAAAGCGGGAATGTCCTTACCGAAACTTTTACCCGGACCACCGAAAGCGTATAATTGGTCGTTGTAATGAATCATGGCTATATTAGCCAGCTTGGGACAATAAAAACTATCGTATGCGGCTGTAGGATAATCTGCCCAACTGTCTTCTGTAGTCAGTCTGGTCCATACAGTAGAGGTCGTGTCGGTCGCAATGGGATTTTCTCCCATTAGTACCATACGGTCTATGAATTTATTGGTTACCAACGGGTAAGCTGTGTATGATAACTGATTTTTCGGGAAATTGGCCGGAACCTCGCCATTAGTATCCCAAACCAGAGCATCCGTGCTTTCCATAAAATGATTGTTGGTGTCTATGGCGTACAATTTGCAGTTATGTTCTGAATGAACACCGGCAATCAGCTTCTCGAATTTGGTGTTAGTGCCCATCTTGCTCCAGCTTTTTCCGTCAGAGGAGCAGTACAGATCATTGTCGGCAAGTATGTATAACTGGTTTCCCCATGCCATGACAGAAGAATAGTCCGCATTTTGCATATTTTCAGGTAAAGCCTGTAAGGGCGTCCAGGTTTTTCCGTCATTGATGTGGGTGCTTGTAACAGCGGCGCCATTGTCTTGCTGTGCGAAAACATAAATATAATCCCCTAATGTGACTGCTTTCTGTGCTTGGATAGTGTTGTCGAAACTACTTCCCCTATGGCTCCACTGCAATGAGTCGGGAACTTGTTTATGTACATTAATCTCGGCTTTATAAATAGGTCCATAGACTCCGCTCATCGCCATAACTTTAAATTGGACAGGCTTTTCGAAATTCAGGGAGTCGGTATCACTCCACAACGAATCTTTGTCCTCAGAGACAATAAAAATGCCAATACCGTCTGATATTATGCTGACTACGACTTTGCTGATGTCTGTACCGACTGGCAGGGAGTCTACGTTGTAGATATGTCTTGTGCCTTGGTCGATGGCAAAAGGGTATTTGGTACCATCAACGGTGAATGTCAGCGTTGTGTCTTTGCCATTAACCTTTTCGGTATATTGAGTTTCAATTTTATCTTTTATAGCGAAAGAGGTAATGCTTGATTCTGAACTATATTCTGTTTCTACTTCGTTGTCGTCCAAGCAAGATGTAATCATAAAAGCCGCAGCAAGCAGACTTGTGATGACAGTCAAAAACTTTATTTTCATTTGCAAATGAGTCTATTGTTACAAGTCGCAAAAGTAGGAAGATTTTTTTCTATATAGAAGTTTTGGGACAAGTTTTATATTAATTTATAGATAAACCAGCCCTTTTTCTCGGTCAATCAGCCACATTTTATCTTTGAATTTGTGAATGGACGGCATGCATTATTTCTCTTCCAAAGTATATTTTATTCAGTTTAAAGTGTTTTTTTTGAATAGAAGGTGCCTGTATTCCATTGTTTAAGCGTAGTGGAACCTTTTCTATGAAGGCTTCATCCCATAAGCCGGAGTCTATGAAAGACTGTAATAAAATACTTCCGCCTTCTACTAGAAGTGATTGTATTTTTTTCTGATATAATACTTCCATTATTTGCGGCAGGATATCTTTGTTGAAATCCAACGATATGTATTCTGTTAATGCGTTTGGCTGACAGGGGGATTCCCGGGTAAACACGAATGTCTTTATTTTGCCGTTGAAAAGTTCCAAATCTCGGGGTAATGTCAATTCTTTATCTATTACCAGACGCACGGGATGCTTGCCGTACCAATTCCGGGTGGATAGGGAGGGATTGTCAAGTAATGCCGTGTGTCGTCCTACTAATATAGCGTCATGTTCGGCGCGTTTTTTGTGTACCAGCATGCTGGTCAGCGGATTGGAAAGTATGATCGGCTTTCCTCCTGTGCGGTTTATATCGATAAAGCCATCAGCGGATTCTGCCCACTTTAAGGTTATGTATGGGCGTTTGAGCGTGTTGAATGTTATGAAGCGTCTTATCAGGTGCCGGCATTCCTCTTCTAAGACGCCTACGGTTACTTCAATGCCGGCTTTGCGCAGTTTCTCGATGCCTCTGCCGGCTACTTGGGAAAACGGGTCTATGCAGCCTATTACGACTTTGGGGATTCTCTTCTCTATAATCAGGTCGGCGCAGGGAGGGGTTTTTCCATAATGGGAGCATGGTTCCAGACTTACGTATATGGTTGATTCCTTCAAAAGATTTTCGTCTTTAACGGAACGTATGGCGTTTACTTCGGCATGTGCCTCTCCGCAACGGATGTGGTAGCCTTCTCCAATAATGGTGTCGTGATATACAATGACAGCACCTACCATCGGATTAGGGGCTGTGTTACAAAGTCCGTTGTATGCCAGTTGCAGGCAACGGGAAATATATTTTTCATCTTTTGTCATAACGATCTTGTTTAAATTCTTACTTTTGCATATAAAATGACATTATGAATCCTGTTGTATCTTACATAAAACAAACCTTGCAGGGATATTACCCTGATTCAGAACTTGTGCCTATGGCTAAATTGCTGCTTACACAAGTCTTCGGCATGTCTGTTGTTGAATTGTATGCAGGCAAAGATACTACTTTTTCGGTGAATGAGCGGAAACAGCTGGATGATATTCTGGTTCGTCTGCAAAAACTGGAACCTATTCAATACATAATAGGTACGGAAGAATTTTATGGCCTTACTTTTGAAGTGAATAAACATGTATTGATTCCACGTCCGGAAACAGGGGAGTTGGTAGACTGGATTATACGGGAGCATAAGTATGGTCGGGTTAGAATATTGGATATTGGTACGGGGAGCGGCTGCATCGCTGTCTCTTTGGCCAAGAATTTGGAAGGGGCGGAGGTCGTTTCATGGGATGTTTCAGAAAAGGCGTTGCAAGTTGCGGAACGTAATTGCAGGCGGAACGGCGTTCGTGTAACTCTTGAGCAAAGGGATGTGCTGCTTGCTTCTCCTGCAGGTGAGCGGTTTGATGTCATTGTCAGCAATCCACCTTATATTACAGAAAAGGAGAGGGCGGATATGAGTGCTAATGTCTTGGAATGGGAGCCGGAATTGGCTTTGTTTGTGCCGGATGATAGTCCATTGCTGTTTTATCGGAAAATAGCAGAATTGGGTAGGGATATGCTAGGGTCTGGTGGAAGGCTTTATTTTGAAATTAATCAGGAATACGGTCGGGAAACGGTGGATATGTTGGCAGGTTTGGAATACAAAAATATAGAATTGAGAAAAGATCTCTTTCAAAATGATAGAATGATAAAAGCGGAGAAATAAGATGAAGGGAGAATTAAGTGAGAATGATTTGAGGTATAAGGCAGAAGCTTATTGCTCTTCAATGGAGCGTTGTGTAGCAGATGTAGAGGCTAAATTGTCACAATGGGGAGCCACTCCGGAAATGATGGAGAAAATCGTTCGGCATTTGCAGGATGAGAGATACATTGACCAGAAGCGTTTTTGCTCGGCCTTTGTTCGCGATAAATATCGCTTTAACCAATGGGGCAGAGTGAAAATCTGCCAGGCTTTGCGCATGAAGAAAATCCCTGCGGATGTTATAGCCAAAGGATTGGAGGAGGTAGATGAGCGGGAATATATGGAGGTACTATCTGGTTTGATCGAGCAGAAAAGAAGAAGTGTGAAAGCATGTACGGAATACGAACGGAATGGGAAATTGATTCGTTTTGCAGTTGGTAGAGGATTTGAAATGGAGGCTGTTTGCCGTTGTGTGAAACAAACCGGAGAAGATGATGCCTATCTGGACTGATCTTTGGAATTTATTTTTCCCTCATAGTTGTCTGCTTTGTGGGCGGCAGCTTATATCAGGGGAGAGAGTGCTTTGCTTGAAATGTTTGTCGGGGCTTCCGCGTACTCAATTTCATTTACGGAAAGATAATATTGTAGAATGTAATTTCTGGGGAAAAATACCGGTGGGGCATGCCACCTCTTTTCTTTATTATGCAAAGGGAGGAAATGTCCGACAGTTGTTGTACGAACTGAAATATCATGGTAATCAAGAAGTGGGTGAAGTGATGGGGCGGATGATGGCATCTGAACTTATGTGTTCTCATTTTTTTGATGGGATAGATTTGATTGTTCCTGTTCCGTTGCATCAACGTAAAAAACGTTTAAGGGGGTATAACCAAAGCGAATGCCTGGCAAGAGGAGTTTCGGTGGTGACAGGTATTCCTATGGATACTAAAGTTGTGATAAGAAGCAGGTATACTGACACACAGACGCATAAAGGACAATATGCAAGATGGGAAAACGTGCGAAATTTGTTTGCCTGTATTTTCCCTGACAGCTTGGAAGGAAAGCATCTTTTGTTGGTGGATGATGTGCTGACAACAGGGGCTACGGTTGTTTCTTGCGCTGATGCCTTTCGTGGCATACCCGGATTACGTATCAGTGTGCTTACTTTGGCATTGGCAGGGGAATCCTGATAACAACAACTATTTTTTAGAAAAATACCTTGTCCGATTTTTCATTATCTCGATGTATTTCTATATTTTTGCACAATATTTATCAGATATAGTTGAGTTATGAAGACTTTAGAAAAATTATTCGCAGAGAAATTACTGAAGATTAAGGCTATCAAGTTGCAGCCGGCTAATCCTTTTACTTGGGCGTCCGGTTGGAAGTCGCCTTTTTATTGTGATAACCGCAAAACTCTTTCGTATCCTTCTCTTCGTAATTTTGTGAAACTTGAGATTAGCCGTATTGTCCTGGAGAAGTTCGGTCAGGTAGATGCTATTGCCGGTGTGGCGACAGGGGCTATCCCTCAAGGAGCTTTGGTGGCTGAAGAGTTGAATCTGCCGTTTGTGTATGTTCGTTCTACTCCGAAAGACCATGGCTTGGAAAACCTGATTGAAGGTGAACTTCGTCCTGGTATGAAAGTCGTAGTTATTGAGGACTTGATTTCAACTGGCGGCAGCAGTTTGAAAGCTGTTGAAGCTATCCGTCGTGACGGATGTGAAGTGATTGGTATGGTCGCTGCATTTACTTATGGTTTCCCAGTGGCAATTGAAGCGTTCAAGGAAGCAAAAGTGAACTTGGTTACTCTGACTAATTATGAAGCTGTATTGGATTCAGCCTTGAAGACCGGATATATTAATGAAGAGGATGTTCCGGTTTTGGATAATTGGAGAAAGGATCCGGCTCATTGGGAGGCAGGCAAATAAGTTATAGTTTTAAAACAAATATAATATGAAGAGAACCGTTCGGGAATTTTTATGGATTTCCGGATTGTTCTTTTCGTGTTTTTAGAGAGCAGGTATTATGGCACAATTTGAGAGTGGTGTGAAATATGTTCCTTATAGTCAGGAGCAGGTGTTTAATAAGTTGTCGGATTTAAGTAACTTGGAATCTGTGCGTGATAAATTGGCCGACAAGGTACAAGGTATGGAGTTCGACAGTGACTCTTTAAGTTTTACGGTACAAGGCATAAGCATTACTTTGCGTATTATAGAACGTGAACCTTATAAATGTGTTAAATTCGAAAGTGAAAAATCTCCGGTTCCTATGAATTTGTGGATTCAGATTTTGCCTGTAGAGGCTGGGCAGGCAAAACTGAAAGTAACTATTCGTGCAGAAGTGAATATGTTTATGAAGGCGATGGTTGCTAAACCTTTACAGGATGGTGTGGATAAACTGGCTGAGATGTTATCGATGATTCCTTATTAAAAATAAAGACAAATATGGCACAGAAACTTTGGGAAAAAAATGTCCGGGTAAATGAGGAGATAGATCGTTTTACTGTAGGACGTGACCGTGAAATGGACCTTTATCTGGCTAAACACGATGTATTGGGCTCAATGGCACATATCACCATGTTGGAAAGTATCGGTTTGCTTACGGCCGGAGAATTGGAAATGCTATTAGCGGAATTAAAGAATATCTATGCTTCTGCCGAAAAGGGAGAGTTTGTAATAGAGGATGGTATAGAGGATGTACACTCGCAAGTAGAATTGATGTTGACGCGTAAGTTGGGAGATGTCGGAAAGAAAATTCATAGTGGACGTTCACGCAATGACCAGGTGTTGGTGGATTTGAAGCTGTTTACTCGTGCGGAGTTAAAAGAAGTGGCCGAAGAGGTGGAGCAACTTTTTCATGTGCTGATTTCTCAAAGCAATACATATAAGGATGTGTTAATGCCGGGTTACACTCATTTGCAGATAGCGATGCCTTCTTCATTTGGCTTGTGGTTTGGCGCGTATGCTGAGAGTCTGGTGGACGATATGATGTTTCTGCAGGCTGCATTCAAAATGTGCAACCGCAATCCGTTGGGCTCTGCTGCCGGGTATGGTTCTTCTTTTCCGCTCGATCGTGAGATGACCACCCGCTTGTTGGGATTTGATTCGATGGATTATAATGTGGTGTATGCGCAGATGGGGCGTGGTAAGATGGAACGTAATGTGGCTTTTGCTTTGGCTTCTATTGCCGGGACAGTTTCTAAAATGGCTTTTGACGCTTGTATGTTCAGTAGCCAAAACTTTGGCTTTGTAAAACTTCCGGATGAATGTACTACCGGCTCCAGTATAATGCCTCATAAAAAGAACCCTGATGTCTTTGAATTGACACGGGCAAAATGCAACAAGCTGCAGGCTCTTCCTCAGCAGATTATGATGATAATGAATAATTTGCCTTCGGGGTATTTTCGTGATTTGCAGATTATAAAAGAAGTTTTCTTGCCTGCGTTCCGGGAGTTGAAGGAATGTCTGCAAATGGCTGCCTATATTATGGACAAAATTAAAATCAACGAACATATTCTGGATGATGACCGTTACCTTTATATCTTTAGTGTGGAAGAGGTCAACCGTTTGGCGTCTGAAGGTATGCCGTTCCGTGATGCTTATAAAAAGGTTGGCCTGGACATAGAAGCCGGCAAGTTCACCCATGACAAGAAGGTGCATCATACTCATGAGGGTAGTATCGGTAATTTGTGTAATGACAGGATCGAAAGCTTGATGCGGCAAGTAGTGGACGGATTTAATTTCTCAGTCATGGAACAGGCTGAACGAAGCCTTTTAGGTAGATAGAAATAATTGTAAAACGTAATAGCATGAAATATCAACCTTCGGCAGACCGTTATAGCAAAATGCAGTACAAATACTGCGGAAATAGCGGCTTGCTTTTACCTCGTATCTCTTTAGGTTTGTGGCATAACTTTGGTAGTGTGGACGATTTTGGTGTAGCAACCGATATGATTAAATATGCTTTTGATAGCGGGGTTACACATTTTGACTTAGCTAATAATTATGGTCCTGTTCCGGGAAGTGCTGAGATTAATTTCGGTAAAATTCTGAAGGAGAATTTCCAAGGTTACCGTGATGAATTGATTATTTCCTCAAAAGCAGGACACGAAATGTGGAATGGACCTTATGGGGGAAACAGTTCGCGTAAGAATTTAATGGCCAGTATCGACCAAAGCCTGTGCCGTACCGGTTTGGATTACTTTGATATATTTTATAGTCACCGTTATGATGGCGTGACCCCGGTTGAGGAAACGATGCAAGCGTTGATTGATATAGTGAAGCAAGGAAAAGCATTGTATGTGGGTATTTCAAAGTATCCGCCTATGCAGGCAAAGGTGGCTTATGAAATATTGAGAAGTGCCGGTGTGCCGTGTTTGATCAGCCAATATCGTTATAGTATGTTTGATCGTGCTGTGGAGGAGGAGGTATTGCCGTTGGCCGCTGAACAAGGCTCCGGCTTTATTGCATTTTCGCCTTTGGCACAAGGATTGCTGACCAATAAATATTTGCATGGTATTCCGGAACACTCTCGTGCGGCTCGTGCTACTGGGTTTTTGAAAGTAGACCAAGTGACAGAAGATAAAGTGGAAAAAGCACGTCGGCTGAATGAGGTGGCTGTACGCCGTGGGCAGACTTTGGCTGAGATGGCATTGGCATGGGTGTTGAAAGACGAACGGATGACCTCTGTTATTGTGGGGGCAAGTTCTGTAAAACAGCTGGCAGATAATCTTCATGCGTTGGATAATTTGGCCTTTACTGATGCAGAATTGACCGAAATAGAGGGAATTTTACGATTGTGAATAAAAAAATGGGTGTAAAGTTTGGTTGGTATTATAAAATGGCTTATCTTTGCACCCGTTAAAACAAAACGCGGAAATAGCTCAGTTGGTAGAGCATAACCTTGCCAAGGTTAGGGTCGCGAGTTCGAGTCTCGTTTTCCGCTCTCTCTCGTCGAGGATGCTCGAATGGTGGAATCGGTAGACACGAGGGACTTAAAATCCCTTGGCCATTGCGGCTGTGCGGGTTCAAGTCCCGCTTCGAGTACAAGATGTAATTGCAATCATTGGAAAACTGATGATTGCGATTTTTGTTTTGTATAATTCACCATAAGATAACGGAAGCAGAAGCACGTAACAATGGGTCAGCGGATTTTCGGGGTCAACGTAACAATCTGAGGGATTTTATATTTAAGCATATAATTTAGCAAGT
>CANPJW010000011.1 GCA_947574505.1 uncultured Bacteroides sp.
GTATGCATAAAGGGGAAGTTGCAAAGGGTAATCCCCCAAGAATTACAACTGAGCCTTTATCTTGATGAAAAAAAAGTTCAGCTAAAAGAAGATAAGACCAACCCGGATATCATATCCTATGGTTTTGGTGAGTACCGTACAATCCAAGACTATCCTATTCGTGGTCGCGCCACTTATCTCCATGTCCGTAAACGTAAATGGCTTGACAAGTCTTCCAATGAAATCTTCAGTTATGACTGGGATTTATCCGAATTTGACGGTACACGGCTCAATTCTGAGTTCGTTTCTTTTTTAAAAGAAGGAGATTGAATCTACTCCTGTGAGCATCTGTGTGCTTGCGGAACGTTATGGCGTAAAAGGGCAGACTCTTCGTAAACAATACAAGGAGAAAATCAGTGATTACCGGAACTGGGACCAACTCGAACATGCGCATGACTACCTCCTTTATCCTGAAAACATTGGAGAAAACCTTTCTTTGGATGAAACTTGCCTGAGCAATGGAGATGTTTATACGATTCTGACCAATAAAGCAGCCAAAGGCCGTAAGGGGGCTTTAGTTGCAATGGTTCGTGGAGTGGCCACAGATGCGGTAAGCGGAATCTTGCGCAGGCTTCCGCACCGGAAACGGCTGTCTGTCAAGACTGTCACTACAGATTTATCTTCAGCCATGATGCTGACAGTCAGAAAGGTGTTTCCTGCCGCAAAGCTGATCAATGACCGTTTTCATGTACAGCAGCTCATGTCTGAAGCTGTTGACCAGTTAAGAATACGCTATCGGTGGAAAGTACTTGATGCGGAAAATCAGGCTATCAGGGAGCACCGTCAAAAGAAGAAAGAAGCAAAGAGTAAGGCGGAAAGGGAGAGAATAGGGAAATGGGAGCCTGAAAGAATGGAGAACGGAGAAACCCTGCCACAGATAGTAAGCAGAAGCAAGCATATTATACTGAAACACTGGAGCAAATGGAATGAACAGCAAAAGACCAGGGCTGCCATTCTCTTTGATAAATTCCCCAAGCTTCTGGAAGGATACAGCCTTAGCATGAAACTGACAGACATCTTCAACAAGAAGTCAGGTCCCGATGAAGCAAGGCTAAATCTCGCAAGATGGTACAATGAAGTGGAAAAGTTTGACTATATGGAGTTCAACAAGGTACTTGATACCTTTTCAAACCATAGTACGACCATCATAAATTATTTTGAAGAACGATTGACAAATGCTTCAGCGGAGTCGTTCAATGCTAAAATCAAAGCTTTTCGAAGCCAGTTAAGAGGGGTGGCTGATCTGAAGTTCTTCATGTTCAGACTGGCTAGGCTATACGCTTAAAAGAAAGCTTACCAACCCGGAAAATCCGCTGACCCCATTTTCCTTATATTACTCTCAGAAACAAGATTTCCACTCAAATGTTTTGGAACTATCTTACTATTATTTACATTTGTTGGGAAACAATTACTGATATGAAAACGCACATTATAGCACTTCTTCTACTTATAGGAGGAGTATTGAACTTATTTGGAGAAAACTTACATAACTTTTTCAACCGATATAATTTCAGCTTCATTACAGAAGATACTGGGTTACCCCATAATTTCATCAATGATATTTACAAAGACACTCAAGGATATATTTGGGTAGCTACTAATAATGGAATAGGACGGTATAATGGCTATCAATTCATTCATTATAATTCCCAATCCCACTCCATTCGCTTGAAAAACGACTACGTGCATAAAGTCTGTGAGGATAAGTTTCAACGACTCTGGATAGGGTCGGAAGAAGGAATAGACCTCATTGACTTGAAACATTATACACAGATAGACACGGACAAAGAACTGCCTGCCGAATTGAAATCTCTAGCAAGTAACTACATTGCATCCATCTATCGGGACAAGCAGGACAATCTGTGGATATCGACAGACAAGAATCTATGGTATCTGGAACTAGGCGTAGACGGGCAAATAAAAGATTACTATAAACTGAAAAAAGATACAGAATCCCCCATCCACGCTGTTATTGACCTGCAAGAATACATCTGTGCAGGCATAGATAATCATGTATGCCGTATTGAAAAAGGAAGCAACCACTTACTGAAAACCACCATGGTATCGGAGCTGCTGAAACCCTTTTCAGAAGACTGGAGAATTCTCTGCATGGAAACTGACGGGGAATTGTTATGGATAGGAACCAATCGCGGACTCTTCAAGTATAACCATACCCGGCAGAGTTTGAACCGGTACCGTTACTCCAATCATCGCCCCGGAATGCTAAGTCAAGCCTATATAACCGGAGTTAAACTGACTAGCAAAGGAGATGTCATCGTTTCTACTCTGAACGGACTCAATGTATACAATCGGGATATCGATACTTTTACTTATATCCGCCAAAACAATGAAATGCCTGACAAGTCGTTGAACTGTAATTTCATCAACTGCCTGCTGACCGACAATGAGAATATCTGGGTAGGGACCGAGATAGGAGGAATCAATTTATTGACTCCCAATTGTCTGCAAACGTATGTGTGGCAATATAACTATCTTCGAGAAACCTCTCTTTCCCCCAATCCGGTCAATGCCATCAGCGAAGACAAAGACGGAAATCTATGGGTAGGAACAGTAGAGGGAGGACTCAACAAAAAGAGCAAAGGCAGCGATGAGTTCATTCATTATACTTTTGACCAGAACAATCCCACTTCCATCAGTAACAACTCTATCCGTGGCATTCTCATTGATTCCGAAAATCATTTATGGGCATATACTTGGGGAGTCGGAATCAATGAACTAAATCTGAACATCCCCCATAACCAAACTTTCCAACGCCATATCCGGGAAGACTCCATAGGACTGGAAGGAGATTTCCTGAGCAGCGCCTGTGAAGACACCATGAACAATGGTTTATGGTTTGGTACTACCAGAGGGCTTCATTTCTACCATAAAAAGACCAAGCGTTTCACCCGGATCTTGTTTGACCGTTCCGACAATGAATTCGATGCGGTAGGGTCCATCATTATCGACCGCAAGAAACGCCTTTGGATGGGAACATCTGAAGGAGTTTTCATTATGGATTTACACTCGTTCTCCATTTCCTCCACACAATTCAGCTATACCTATTTAAAACATAAACTGACGGAACCCACTTCATTGCAATTAGAAAAAATAAACTGTATCATAGAAGATCATAATGGTACCATCTGGCTGGGGGCAAATGGGAACGGACTATATCAACTAGCGGAAGAAAACGGAACACAGTTCACATTTCATAACTACACCCGCAAGGACGGGTTACCCAATAATACCATTATAGGTATTGTGGAAGATAAAACGGGACATCTGTGGATGTCCACCAACCACGGCATCGCCCAACTGGATACACAAACCATGACTTTCACCAATTATACAAAAGAAGACGGACTGCCCAATAATCAGTTTTATTGGAACGCATCTTATTATTCTCCCCAAAATAACCTGTTATATTTCGGTACTATAAACGGATTAGTCGCTTTCACCCCCGATATAGCCAAGACCAAAAAACAGGATGCCAAAGTCAAACTGACCTCAATCAGTGTCGCCGGTACCATGGTCTATCCTCCAGCAGACGGAAAAACTCCCTGCGCGGTAACAAATTTACATACCATCCGTCTGCACGAAAAAGATCATGGTTTTTCCATCGAGTTTTCCACCTTAAACTATGGAAACTGTAACCGAGTGAAATATGCCTACCGCTTGAAAAATTATGAGAATGAATGGACAGAAACCCTTCCTGGCGAACATACTGCTAGATACAATTTCATTCCCTCCGGAAAATATGTGTTCCAAGTCCGTGCCACAGACGAGAAAGGACATTGGTCCGATAAAATAACGGAAGTCAAAGTAACCATCACTCCTTATTTCTATAAATCCTGGTGGTTCTATTTATTGCTTGCCATTCTGATCACCGTAGGCAGCTATTATTTTTATCAATGGAAAATAAGTCTGTACCGTCAACAGAAAAAACAACTGGAAAAAGAAGTAGCCCAACGCACCCATGAGCTAGAGTTACAAAATAAACAACTAGAAATAATGGCACGACACGTCGAGGAGGTAACGGAAGAAAAAATTGCTTTCTTCACCAATATCACTCATGAATTCCGGACACCAGTCACTTTAATCAACGGTCCCATCCAACGCGCCCTTGACAAAAGCCATGAGCCGGAAGTAAAGAAACAGCTACAAATAGCTGAACGGAATTCCAATTATCTGCTATCACTAGTCAATGAATTAATGGACTTCAGAAAGTTAGATGCAGACAAAGTTGTATTAAATAAGACAAACGAAAACTTTATCCGCCTTATACAAAATATATTAATGCCTTTCGAAGTATTTGCCCATGAACGGAACATAAACATCATCACCTACTTCCGGCTCTGTACCCCGTTTTGGATATTTGATGTTGAATATATGCGCAAAGCCATTATTAATCTGATATCCAATGCTGTTAAATTCACTCCCGATTATGGAAAAATAAGTTTGTATGTGGCTTCCCTTACCGACAAAGACAACCATACCTGGCTGTTCATAGATATAAAAGATACAGGTAATGGTATCGTACCCGAAGATATAGAACGTATTTTCGAACGCTTCTACCAATCCAAAAAGAGCATCAAATATCCCGTTTATGGACAAAGCAGCACAGGAATCGGACTATTCTTATGTAAGAAAATCATTTCTCTGCACGGAGGCAACATCTATGCAGGAAACAATCCCAAGCAAGGAGCTTTCTTCAGAATACTATTACCTTTGGAAAAAGGTATCCCCCAAGCCAAATCAGAAAAAGAAAAATATGAGCAGAATGAACATCCACTTTCCATTCCTGCCAATGGAAACGAGAAAAAGGAAACCATCCTCATTGTTGAAGATAATGCAGATATGCGTACTTATATTTGTTCCATTCTCAAAAACAATTATCAATTAAAAGAAGCACAGAACGGTGCAGAAGCTCTTTACTTGATTCAAAGAGAAACGATTGATTTGATTGTCAGCGACCTGATGATGCCCGTCATGGACGGGAATGAATTATCCCGCCGGGTAAAAGCTAATCTGGCTACTTCCCACATCCCCTTTCTCATGCTCACTGCCCTCCGGTCTGAAGCCCAAGAAAGAATCAGCTATGAAATAGGAGTAGATGAATATCTGTGCAAACCATTTGATGAGGTTATTCTAAGATTACGTATCCGAAATATACTTGCCTTACGCCAGAAATACAAATCCATGTTCTCCACTAGTATGAATTGTGAAACATTGAATATAAACGCTAGTTCCAAAGACAACACATTTATGACATCGGCAATCAATTTAATGAAAGAACATTATGCCGACTCGGATTATAACTTAGAGCGCTTTATCCGCGATATGGGATACAGCAAAACCTTAGTCAATCAGAAATTACAATCTTTGACAGGGCAATCCATTGGTCAATTCATGAGAAACTACCGATTAAATGTGGCAAAAGACACTTTAACCAAAGTAGAATGTGACATTTCTGTTGCAGAAATCGCATATGCCGTAGGTTTTAACGACCCTAAATATTTCACAAAATGCTTCAAAGAACTGTTTGGAGTACTTCCAAGCGAATATTTTGGAAAAAAATAGTTCACTTTACTATTTTACTCCATTTGTGCACCATATTCTCCTATAAAAAGCTTTGTTTCCCTTACATTTGTAAAAAACAAAAATGCAAATGTATATGAAAAACACATTCTTATTATTGAGCTGGCTGATATTACTCTCCTCCGGTATACTGGCAAACCCCATCAAGGGAATGCTGGAAAGGATAGACAAGGGAGCATCGGACAAGTTCGTAGTCGAACTACACAAAAGCCCAAATGACTTTTTCGAGTTGGACCAAAAAGGCGACAAGGTAGTGATACGAGGCAATACCTATATTAATATAGCAACCGGAATCAACTGGTACTTAAAGTATCATGCCGGAATCCACCTGTCATGGAACGGTATGCATGCCTCACTACCCAATGTTCTTCCTCCCGTCTTCCGTAAAGAACGCCACGAAACAAATCTGGCCCTGCGTTACGATTTCAATTACTGCACCTACTCCTACTCCATGGCATTTTGGGATTGGAAACGTTGGGAAGAGGAACTGGATTGGATGGCACTGCATGGCATCAACCTGCCACTTGCTGCCGTAGGACATGAATGTGTGTGGCGTAACCTATTACTCCGCTTAGGATTTTCCAAACAGCAAATCAATGATTTTATTGCCGGACCAGCATTCCTTGCCTGGTGGGAAATGAACAATTTGGAAGGCTGGGGAGGCCCTAACCCCGATAGTTGGTATAAACAGCAAGAAGACTTGCAGAAAAAAATATTGAAACGAATGAAAGAATGGGGAATGCACCCCGTACTGCCCGGTTACTCGGGTATGATCCCCTCCAAACTGGATTTGGGAAAACGTATTGATGGTGGAAAAGAAGAGAAAACATTAAGCAACACTTCCTCGGAATCCGCCCAAAGCACTCTCAACAAATGGAACGGATTTGACCGGCCGGGAATCTTACTGCCCGACGATCCCAAGTTTACCCAGATTGCCAGCCTTTTTTACGAAGAAACCGAAAAGCTGTATGGAACAAGTGACTACTACTCCATCGATCCTTTTCATGAAGCCAAAAGCTTGCCTGCCGGACTAGACTTCGGCAAAGCCGGCAGGGCTATTATGGACGCAATGAAGAAGGCTAATCCAAAAGCTGTGTGGGTGGTGCAGGGATGGACAGAAAATCCACGCCCGGAAATGATGAAAGCGCTGAATCCCGGCGATCTGCTCATCCTTGATTTATTTAGCGAATGTCGTCCCATGTGGGGCATTCCCTCTATATGGAAACGAGACAAAGGATACGAAGAACACAACTGGTTGTTCTGCCTGTTGGAAAATTTCGGTGGGAACGTGGGTTTGCATGGAAGGATGGACCAACTTCTTCATAATTTTTACCTGACCAAAGACAACCCACTGGCCGCTCAGCTAAAAGGCATCGGTCTGACAATGGAAGGCATTGAAAATAATCCCATTATGTTCGAACTGATGTGCGAACTACCTTGGCGTGCAGAAAAGTTTACCAAAGAAGAATGGATAAAACAATACATCCGCGCACGCTATGGCACAGACGATGAATCTATCTGGCAAGCTTGGCAAATCTTGGCAAACGGCATCTACAACTGTCCGGCAGGCAACAACCAACAAGGTCCTCACGAAAGTATCTTTTGCGGGCGCCCATCACTGAATAATTTCCAAGCATCCAGCTGGAGCAAAATGTGCAACTATTACGACCCCACTACCACAGCAGAAGCCGCACGACTGATGGTGAGCGTGGCACACAAATATCGCGGTAACAACAACTTTGAATATGATCTAGTTGATATCACCCGACAAGCCATTGCCGACCGTGCCCGAATAGTGTACAATTACGCTGTTGCCGACTTTAAAAGCTTCGATAAAAAAAGTTATGCCACACATACCCGACAGTTCTTGGAACTACTGATAATGCAAGACAAACTGTTGGGCACACGCAAAGAATTCAAAGTAGGGAACTGGATTCAACAAGCGCGCAATCTAGGAAGTACATCTGAAGAGAAAGACCTCTACGAATGGAATGCCCGCGTACAAATCACCACATGGGGAAACCGTTACTGCGCCGACATCGGCAAGTTACGAGATTATGCCCATAAAGAATGGAACGGACTACTGCGCGACTTTTATTATAAACGTTGGGAAAAATACTGGCAAGTACTGCAAGACCAACTGGATGGCAAACTTCCTGTACTGCCAGTAGGTAATTCATCAACCCCCACTGCCGATAATCCAGCCATGACCATAGATTGGTATGCCCTGGAAGAACCATGGACACTGGCAAAGAACACCTATGCGGCATCTGCCGAAGGTGATTGTATAGAAGTAGCGAAAGAGGCTATAACATTGATAAACAATTGATAGTAAGATGAAAAAGAAAGAACTCGATACAGAAACCGCACAGCAGGCACTGCCCATTAAAAAGAGGCTTTTGTCACTCGATGCACTCAGGGGCATCACTGTAGCAGGAATGATTCTGGTTAACAATGCAGGAGGCAAAGTGTCGTATGCACCTTTACAACATTCTGCATGGAACGGACTGACACCTTGTGACTTGGTTTTTCCTTTCTTTCTGTTCATCATGGGTATTTCAACATATATTTCATTGAACAAATTCAATTTCAACGTTTCCCTACAAGTGGTAACCAAAATATTGAAACGCACATTTCTTATTCTATGCATCGGATGGGCAATCGGTTGGTTTGACCATGTATGTGAAGGTGACTTCCTGCCTTTTGTCCATCTGCGCATCCCCGGGGTACTACAACGCATTGCTTTATGTTACTGTGTTATTTCTTTTACAGCCCTATTTATGAATCATAAGTTCATCCCCACATTAACCTTTATCTTACTGGTAAGCTACACTGTCATATTATGCATGGGGAACGGTTATACCTGCGATGAAAGCAATATTTTATCCATCATTGACAGGCAACTTTTCGGCGAAGCACATCTCTATCAGAAGAGCCCGATTGATCCGGAAGGATTTGTAAGCACTCTCTCTGCTATCGCCCACACTTGTATCGGTTTTTCATGTGGAAAATGGATAATACAAAGCCATCAGACAGAAAACAAAGTGCTCCGTTTGTTCTTGACCGGATTCATTCTGATGAGTATCGGCTATTTGTTGGCAGATGCGCTGCCTTTAAATAAAAGAATATGGTCTCCTACTTTTGTTCTGGTGACCTGCGGAGCGGCTTCCATGTCACTTGCCACATTAATGTATTATATAGACATAAGGAATAAACAAAAATGGTGCCGCTTCTTCATCATCTTCGGCGTCAACCCCCTATTCCTCTATGTACTGAGCGAAGTACTTGCCATTATGATGGGAAGTACCAGATGGAAGGCGGCAGCCTATGCAGCCATTCATTCAGGAATAACCGACGCCTACCTTGCCTCAGCTGTCTACGCCCTCGTTTTCACTCTGTTTTTGGGGTGTATCGGTTATCCGCTATATCTTAAGAAAATATACATCAAACTGTAACAACCAATTCATAATATATAGAGAACTATGCAGTATTAAACAAGAACATATTAATCAAAACCAAAATTAAATTCTATGCTAAACGTACAATCTCTAACCCAAAGGACATTTGCACAGATAGTAGTCTTTGCATTACTCCTATTAAACAGTACACTGGCATTTGCTCAAAATCAAGTTAACGGTATTGTCACAGACAAGACCGGAGAACCCCTTATCGGAGTGAATGTAGTCGAAAAAGGTACTACCAACGGTGTTATCACTGACTTTAACGGACAGTTTACACTGAATGTAGCACAAGGAAAGACACTCGTATTCTCTTACGTGGGTTACACTACCCAGGAAATTACAGTAAAAGGATCTTCTTTGAAGATTATTATGGAAGAAGATTCTAAAACATTAGATGAAGTTGTGGTAGTAGGTTATGGCAGTATGAGTCGTAAGGATGTAACCAGCTCCATTACCACTGTGAAAGCAGACAAACTGAATGTAGGAGTTTATTCTGACCCTGGACAGTTGTTGCAAGGTAAAGTCCCTGGTTTGACGGTAGTACAAAGCAGCGACCCGACTTCTGGTACAGCTTCTATCTCTTTACGTGGGGCTTCTTCTCTGCGTACCGGTGCGGCAATGGAACCTTATTATGTTATTGACGGTATTCCCGGTATGTCATTAAGTCTGATTGCTCCCGAAGATATTGAAAGCATTGACGTACTTCGTGACGCTTCTGCAACGGCTATTTATGGCTCCAAGGCTGCTAACGGTGTAATCTTGATTACCACCAAAAAAGGTAGTAAAAGTGAGCACACTTCTGTAAACTACAGCGCATATCTTGCATTTGACAACATTGCCAAGCGTTTAGATATGATGACTGCCGACGAACTCCGCACCTATGCCAAGGAAAATAACATCACTCTTCCGAATGACAAAGGAGCAAACACCAATTGGAACGATGAAGTACTGCGCACAGCAATCAGTCATAACCACAACGTTTCTATCAATGGCGGTTCAGAAAAGACTCAATACAGTGCCAGCATGAGTTATCAAAACAAACAAGGTATCGTACGTGGTACAGATTTCGAGCGTTTCGGCGGCCGCGCATTCTTGCAAACCAAAGCACTGAATGATCGGCTCACCTTAGCCTTTAACGTGAATGCCGCACAATCAAAAGGTACTACCGTTGATTCCGCCAAAGATGGCCAATCCGTATTCGATGCCATGAATTATTATTCTCCACTAGTTCCTGTCACCAATGCAGACGGTTCTTGGTATAGCGACAAAACTATCTCCCAAAACTTCAATCCTGTATCCATGATCAATGAAGATACTTTTGAAAATAACAAGAAACTCCTTCAAGGAACAGCCAAAGGTACTTTAGATATCACTAAGGACTTGAAATGGAACTTAAGTCTTTCCTATCAAGACGAACAATATATATGGAACGAATACCATACCAGCAAATCCCAATATAACACCCGAAATGGCGAAGCTAAACGTATTGCAACAGAAAACAAGAAAAAAATTCTTGAAACATACATAAACTATGATCATACATTCGCCAATATCCACAAACTGGGCCTGATGGCCGGTTATTCATGGGAACAGAATGATGACAATGACAGTTTCGGTCTGGATGTCTACGACTTTTACAATGATAACACCACCTTTTATAATCTGAACCTTGCCAATAAAATGGATTGGCAGAATGGCGGTATCACCAGCAATAATAACGGTCATTTGGAAACTTTACGTATGATCTCATTTTATGGACGTATCAACTACTCCTTCAACAGCAAATACCTGCTTCAAGCAACAATTCGCCGTGACGGCTCCTCTGCTTTTGGAAAGAACAACCGTTGGGGAACTTTTCCATCTGCATCGTTGGCATGGCGTATGAGCGAAGAAAAGTTCATCAAAGATTTAAATGTTTTCGATGACTTGAAGTTCCGTGTTGGTTATGGTGTTAGTGGTAACTCACTCGGATTCGGAGCTTATTCGGCTATCCAGACTTACAGTACTTCAGGTTGGTTCAACTATACAAACGCCAATGGCACACAGAATAGTTACCATACCCTGGCAGCCGCCTCAAATGCCAATCCAGACCTAAAATGGGAACGTACAGCCATGTTGAACATCGGGCTGGACTTCAGCTTCTTTGGAGGCAGATTAGGAGGAACCATCGAATACTATGACAAGCGTACCAGCGACCTGATATACACTTACGAGGTTTCCACAAACCGCTATCCTTTCGGAACCATGCCGGCCAATGTGGGAGATATCAGCAATAAAGGTATTGAATTTACCATTAATGCCACTCCTATACAAACAAAAAATTTCTCTTGGCAAACCAGTTTGAACTTATCTCATAATAAAAATAACGTAGAAAGTATATCCAACAGTGAATATTCCGTAGATTATATCCGTGCAGCCGATCCTGAAATCGCAGGTTATTCTTCAAATGCAGACGTACAGCGCATCATGGAAGGACATCCTATCGGCACCTTCTACACCTACGAATGGGCCGGCTACAATAACCAAGGAGTATCCATCTTTTATGTACACGATCCTGAAACGGGTGAGCGTACAGGCGAAACGACCACAGATCCTGAAACTGATAGAGACCGTACTATTACCGGCTGTGCACAACCTGATTTAAATTTAGGCTGGAGCAATAACTTCCAATACAAGAACTGGAATCTCGATTTATTCTTTACTGGTGTTCTTGGACAAGATATCTACAACGCCACTGCAGAACAATACTCTAATGTTTCTTTTGTGAAAGAAGGCCGCAATGTATTAAAAAGCGTAGCTACCGAACACCGTGCTACAGACACACAATCTCAAGCACCATCCAATCGCTGGATAGAGAACGGTAGTTATTTCCGTCTGTCCTCGGTTTCATTGGGATATACTTTCGGCAAAATTGGTAACTGGATAAACTCGCTCAAGCTATACGCTACTTGTAATAATGTATTCACCATTACCGGTTACTCCGGTCGTGATCCGGAAATCAACCTTGGAGGCTTGGAACCGGGTATGGACAGACGCACCAATTACTATCCGCGTACCCGTTCATTTATGATCGGTGTAAACATGAATTTCTAACCATATAATTGAAAACTGATATGAAAAATAGCATAAAATTAATAACCTGGCTAGTAGGTGGTCTGTTCACCTTCTCCTCCTGCACAGATCTAGATGTGGATCTTAAATCTACTTATACAGAATACCCGGATTCCGAAATTGCCAAAGAAGCGAAAATGGCAGGTTTGTATTATGGATTCGGCGGAGCATTAGGACGTCGTTATATGGAAGCTGCCCTGCTGTCCTCTGATGAATTCATGGCAGTGACATTTGGTGGTAACTGGTATGATGGCGGCAATTATATCCATTCCTCTCTTCATGCCAGCCTTCCAGGAGACGCACACGTGGACTGGGCCGGTGATATTCCGGCTGCAATCACAAAGTGCAATCAAGCAATTTTTGACCTGGGTGGAGAGGATGAAAACAATGCCGAACAAGAAGCCTTGATTGCTCCGGCACTTGCCATGCGTGCTTTCTATCATTTTATTTTTATGGATACATTCGGAGCAACTCCCAAATTAGACCATTTGATCGGCGATTCTGAAGCTATCGACCGTTCTCCCCGTTCCGAAATTACAAAATTTATCGAAAGCGACCTGCTTCGTGCTTTGGCTTCCGGCGGTTTAAAAGAAGATGTTGATGCTTCCACTTATGGCAAGCCAACCAAATGGATGGCTGAGGCTCTCCTTGCCAAACTCTATATAAACTGGGCTGTTTATACCTGTGATGATGTAGCTACTTATGATCCAAGCATGACTAATTCCAAATTGAATGATGTCATAAAATATTGCGATGATATCATCGCCTCTGGTCATTTCAACCTCAGTGATGGTTATCGCAAGAAATTCATGCCGGACAACGGCTATCAGATCAAAGATTTCATCTATGCAATGCCATACCAAAATAATGAAACATCAACCAGAGCCAATACTTACGCCCGTTTTCAATTCTGGCCTAAATTCAACAATGACGGCGCGGACGGCAAAGGACTGTTCGGTATAACACTATCCAAAAATGCTGGAGGCGTTTTCATCGTCACTCCTGAAGCAGCAGACCGTTTTTGCCTGGAAGGAGATGAACGCAATGACATCATCATGAAAGGTGCGATCAACTATTATGACATCAGCACACATACAATGGGAACAGAACCTTATATATACAACGGACAACAAGTTGTCCTCACCAAGAATATCACCATCTTGAATGACCAAATGGATCTTGGAAATGACTTGAACGCATGGTGCCAGGGATACCGATGCATCAAATGGGCTATTCAAGCAGACGATTATAACCTCTATAACCGGAATCAAAGCAATGATGTACCTATCTTCCGTTATGCAGATATTCTGCTGATGAAAGCAGAAGCTATTCTACGGGGAGCAACAGCTACGAACGGTGATACGCCACAATCCCTGTTCAACCAAATACGCAGCTACTGTAACGCTCCATTATTGGAGCATTCTCCTTCATTGGACGAGTTGCTTGAAGAGCGTGCACGTGAATTTTACGCAGAAACATGGCGTCGCAATGACCTAATCCGTTTTGGAAAGTTCGAAGACGACTGGGGATATAAAAATCAATATCATCCGGAAGCCAAGACCGAGAAATGGCGTAGAATCTTCCCTGTATCTGTCGGCTTGATGAATTCAAACACCAACTGGAAGCAAAATTACGGTTATTGGTAAATTAAATAAGTTTTTATAAGGGCTTGTTACGGCAAGCTCTTATAAAAACCTTTAAAGCAAAAAATAATTCATGAAACGTCATCAAATCTTATTACTTCATATCGCGACATCCATCTTGGTATTATTCCCATTTCCTATACATGCCCATAAAATGATGTACCAGGACTCTATCGAAATCGTAGTACACAGAGGAGCGAACCATATAGCGCCGGAAAACACCATTCCATCAGCTCTAGCTGCATTGAAACATGGAGCCGGCTGGATAGAAGTGGACGTGCGCAAAAGTAAAGACAATATACTTTATAATCTGCATGATGAAACTTTAGACCGTACTACCAACGGTAAAGGTCCCATTCAAGATATGCTATCCAAAGATATTGAAAAATTAGACGCCGGCAGTTGGTTCAGTTCTCGATTTACCGGCATTCACGTACCCCGTATAGCCGAAATGCTAGATACCCTACAAGGAAAGGCACACATTTTTTTTGATGTAAAACGAGGAACTCCGATAAAAGATTTGATTACATTAGTACGCCAAAAAGGATATGAAAATAAAAGTTTCTTCTGGTTTGCAGACTCAGAAATGCTGAAAGAATTTATCAAAATCGCTCCGGAAATGAAGATTAAAGTAAATGCCTCCAATATAGCGGCTTTGAAGAAATGGATGAAAATATGCACCCCGACCTATGTAGAAACAGATATCCTCAATATCACTCCTCAATTCAAAGAATTCTGCAAAAGCAATCATATCAAGATAATGGCTGCTATTCAGAATGCGAGTGAAAAAGAATATAAAAAAGCGATTGAAGTCCATCCCGATTTAGTCAATCTGGACCGGCCGGAACTCTTTATAAAAATACTCCATCAGGAGATAAAAAAATAACCCTTTTCCAAGAAGAGCTATGAAAAGTACCCTATCTTACCTGTTGATTATATGCAGCCTGTTTACTGCTTGTATCGGCCATCAGGAAGAATCCCTACTGTTCTACGTAGATACCCGTACGGGCACTGCACCAAGCGCAACCCACACCGCAGAACTTTTCGGCAAAAATACCGAAGAGTACGGGCAAACGCTGCCTGCTGTTCTAGAGCCCAACGGAATGAACTTTTGGACTCCCCAAACACAAGATACAGAAGCAAAATGTAAGGCTCCCTATTATTACAAAGATACGAAAATACAAGGTTTCCGCAATTCACATTGGATTGTCGGAGGTTGTACACAGGATTACGGTTCCATGACCTTGATGCCTGTATCGGGTACACTGAAATATCTTCCCCAAGACAGAGGAAGCCTGTTCTCTCACCAAGAAGAAACAGCAACGCCCGCCTATTACTCTGTCCTTCTCAAAGATTATTCCATCTTTGCAGAAATGACCGGACGTTCCCGTTCAGCCATTTTTCGATTCACTTATAACCAACCGGAAGATGCTTATCTCATAGTCAATCCTAACAGTGATGAAGGGAAAGGATATATTGAAATCGATACCATAAAAAAACAGATACGCGGATACAATCCCGTCCACCGCATCTATCAAGGCTGGGGAGAACCCGCCGGATACAACGGGTACTTTATCATTGAATATCAAAATGAAATAGAAGAATATGGTACATTCCGGCATGACAGTCTCTTCGCCGGACAACGACAGATAGCCGATGGAACAGGTATAGGTGCATATCTCCGGTTCAAAATGCACTCAGAAAGACCCATATTAATTAAAGCCGCTTCCTCTTTTACTGACATGGAAGGCGCTCAAAAGAATCTGGACACCGAGATACCTCATTGGGATTTTGACCGCACCCGACAGGAACTGAACTCCATCTGGGAACAAAGACTTTCACAAGTTACAGTACAGACAAACAACCGAAACGATAAAGAGAAATTTTACGGAGCACTCTACCGTGCCTCATTCCTGCCACGTACATTCAATGATGTAGACGGGCGCTATCCTTCTTTTTCCACAGGACACCCGTTCAGACAATCAGCCAACGGTAGAAATTACTATGAAGATTACAGTATGTGGGATACTTACCGTGCTCTCCATCCTTTAGTCAATATCCTAACCCCAAAGAAAGCCGGAGACATGATGCAATCATTGGTGGACAAATATGAACAAGGCGGCTGGCTGCCTATATTTCCTTGTTGGAACAGTTATACCGCAGCCATGATAGGCGATCATTGCATCTCCGCACTGGGAGATGCCTATATCAAAGGAATCCGTAATTTTGATATCAACAAAGCTTGCGAAGGAATGCTCCGGAACGCATTCAGGACTCCCGCCACCTATGAAGAATATAAAAACGGAATGGGACGGCGTGCTTTGAATTCTTATCTAAAATATGGATACATTCCTTTGGAAGACAGCGTACCGGAAGCCTTTCATACCTGCGAACAAGTGTCACGTACTTTAGAATATGCATACGATGATTTCGTATTGGCCCAAGTCCTGCAAAAGTTGGAAACATCAGATGATTACTTTCCTGATCCACAAAAAACAGGACTTTATGATACATTAATGATACGTGCACGATATTACCGTAACGTAATAAACCCTAGCACCGGATATGCCCAAGGCAGATACGCTGACGGAAGTTTCCTCACCGATGCCGGTAACGCCTTTTCTTTCACCCGCTTCATCACCGAAGGAGCTCCCTGCCATTATACTTGGTATGCCCCCCATGATATATACGGACTTATGGAATGTATGGGCGGAAAAGAAAAATACATTGCCAAACTGGATTCCATGTTCAGCGAACACCGCTACTGGCACGGCAACGAACCTTGTCATCAGATAGCCTACCTCTTCAACTATGCCGGACAACCTTGGAAAACCCAACGGGAGGTACGTCATATTATGGAAACAGAATATCTGAATGCTCCCGGTGGTCTGTCAGGTAATGATGATGCAGGACAGATGTCTGCCTGGTATGTATTTTCTGCTATGGGATTCTATCCGGTATGTCCCGGTACACCTTATTATATAATAGGAAGTCCTTCTTTTCCCCGGATGAGTATCCGCTTGGAAAACGGAAAGACATTCACCATATTAGCCCACAACGCCAACAAAAAAAATATATATATCCAGTCAGCAAAACTAAACGGAAAAGAATATGACAAGAATTACTTTACACACCAAGATATAGTACAGGGAGGAACATTAGAGTTCCAGATGGGCCCGAACCCTAATACAAGCTGGGGAGCATCCGCCCTCAGCCTGCCTCCCGACAACATGAAATAAGTACAAAAAATAAAAAACAATCCATATGAAGAAACAAACTATCATCAGCCTCTTATGCTGCCTCCTGTTGTTTGTGACAGGATGCAGTACTTCCCATCAAGGGAACACGTACGACATCATGACCTATGGAGCCAAAGGAGACGGACAAACAGATGATGCCGCCGCTATACAACGCGCCATCAATGCCTGTTCCGCTGCCGGTGGCGGAACCGTAATCATTCCTGCCGGACACACCTTTCTATGCGGTCCGCTATATTTGAAATCCTATGTGAACCTTCATCTGGAACCCAACTCCCGATTGCTGGCCAACCCCGATGAAAGCATCTATACAGAAAGCGCATTCCGCGAAAACCGTGGCGAAGGAATGATGTGGATCAGTGGAAAAGACTTAAAACAAATATCCATTACCGGTACAGGAGAAATAGACGGAAACGGAATCGCCTTCATGGGCAAAGAGCTGGATGATTCCTACGAGCTGAAGCCCGTCACTGATTTTGACCCACGCCCACATGTGCTTACCCTTATCAATGTGGAGAAAACCGTTATCCGTGACATCACGATCCGGAACAGCGCCTATTGGACAATACACCTGATAGGCTGTTACGATGCCTTGATTGACGGCATCTCTTTATTGAATAATCTAAAAATACGCAACGGCGACGGTATTGATGTGGATCACTCCAAAAAAGTACGTATAGCGAACTGCTTCATTGAATCGGGCGATGACTGCATTTGCCTGAAGAATCGTCGGGAATTTGAAGAATATGGCTCTTGCGAAGATATTGTAGTGACTAATTGTATCATGACTTCACGTTCATGCGCTATTAAGATAGGCTCGGAAAATATGGACAAGATTGATAATGTATTATTCAATAATTGCATTATCAAAAACAGCAACCGGGGCATCGGCATACAAAACCGGGATGAAGGTACTGTGAGCAATGTCATTTTCTCCAATATATTAGTAGACTGTATGTTCTATTCTGATGTATGGTGGGGTAAAGCGGAACCTATCTATGTCACCTCATACCCTCGTGCCGTAGGCAATCATAAAGATGCAGGCTGGCGTTTCCCCAAAGGTGCAACGAAAGGACACTCGGGAGAAGTCAGCAACATTTTCTTCAATCAGATTAAATGCACTAGTGAAAACGGCATTTTCGTAGGGGGAGACACTCCGGAGAAAGTGCATCATATCTATTTTGATGAAATAGATGTCAAGTTGTTAAAACGTACCGGTTATGAAGGCGGTGTGTATGACAAACGTCCTTGTAACGGAGATGGTTTTGTATATGACAAGACTTATGCTTTCTATCTGGACACCGCTTCGGATATCCGGATTACCGGCTGTAACATTTATTGGGCCTTCCCTCAATTGACACAAGCCGGAGGAGATATCAAAGAGAAGAATACAATACGTGTAAAAATAAACAAGAAATAATTATGACCCACATTCCATTCAAAGTTTCTTTGTTAAGACTGGTCTTCCTGCTGCTGCCCGTGACGGTCGCGGCACAGGAAGCCAGACTTTCTGATTACGTAGATCCCAGAATCGGTTCGGAAGGACTGGGACGGGTATTTATCGGTCCCTCCTGCCCTTATGGTATGGTGAAACCATCGCCCGATTGCACTGTCCATCCCAATAGTGGTTGGCTGCCTATGCCCGAACAAGTCAACGGTTTCTCCCAAGTACACGTCAGCGGGACAGGAGGAGGTCCTAAATATGGTAACATACTTGTCATGCCTTTTGGCAAAGGTATGGATCAACTCAATCATATAGACTATCGCAAAGATGAAACAATCCGCTTGGGCTATTATGCTACCGAATTCCAGAGAACAGGCATATATACTGAAATAACAACTGCTCCACGCGCCTCATTCTACCGATTCACCTATCCCGAAGATTCCTTAAAATCCCTGTTGGTTGACGCCGGCTTCTTCCTGGGTGAACAACCGACCCCCGATGCCCGCGAAGCACAACAATTTGTAGGTTCGGAAATTCAAATCATATCCGATCACGAAGTAATGGGATATACCCGTATTCGCGGAGGTTGGAATAACGGACGTGCCTACACCGTTTATTTTTATGCAGTAACCGACCATCCCTTTGTACAAACGGCCACATGGAAAGGAAGCCAAATCAGCAATGAACGATACCAGCCAGACTCCCAACAAAAAACCGGAGCTTTGTTGCGTTTCCCTTCTTCTGCAAATACCATTCAACTGAAAGTCGGAATTTCATTTATCAGTTCTCTCAAAGCCAGAGAGAATGTATGGAACGAAATACCTCATTGGTCATTTGAGGACACCCGGCAAGCCTTATTGGCACAATGGGAAAACTTATTGCAACGCATTGATATAGCCTCAAATACACCCGAAAAATATAAGCGTATGTTTTATACCGGTATCTACCATACCATGTTAATGCCTGTAGACCGTACCGGTGAAAATCCATTATGGAGTGATCCGGAACCTTATTATGATGATTTTTATGCTATCTGGGACACCTACCGCACCTCAACTCCACTTATCACACTGATTGACCCTCAAAGAGAAACAGACATTGTACGTTCACTGATCAATATCTATAAACGGGACGGCTACATGCCTGATGCACGAAGCGGAAATTGTAACGGACGGACACAAGGCGGCTCCAACGCCGAAATTGTTATAGCCGATGCATTTGTAAAAGGACTACCAAACATAGATTACCATCTGGCTTTGGAAGCTATGCTGAAAGATGCGACTATACCGCCTGGAGGTAACGAAGAAGCGGAGGGAAGAGGCGGACTGATTCCTTATCTGGAATTGGGATATATTCCATACGGTATTCCCCGAGCCGGAAACCGCACAATAGAATACTCCTATTGTGATTATGCCATAGCCTTAGTAGCAAAAGGACTAGGCAAGACAGACTTGTACCAGCAATACTTGAAACAATCTTCCAACTGGAAGAACTTGTGGCGGGCCGATTATGAACATGCAGGAGTCAAAGGATTCATACTTCCCCGGGATAAAGAAGGAAACTGGTTAGACAAAATACCTTTCGGAAACTCCCATATCCAGAAACCCACCTTCACATATACCCCCGTTACCTTTGAAGGCCCTTGGTATACTCCTTGGTGGAACATGTTCTTTTATGAAGCCTCCTCCTGGGAATATTCACTCAGCATTCCGCATGACGTACCCGGACTCATTGAACAATGTGGCGGAAAAGAGAAGTTTGACGAACGGCTGGATATTTTCTTTGACAAGGGTTTCTTCAATGTGAATAATGAACCCTCCTTCCTCACTCCCTGCCTATACCACTGGGTAGGGCGTCCGGATAAAAGCGGCGACCGCATCCATGAAATTATCCAGAAGAACTATAATGACGGTTCTGCCGGCCTTCCCGGAAATGATGACTCCGGAGCCATGTCATCGTGGTTGGTATTCCACATGATGGGGTTGTACCCCAATGCCGGACAAGACTATTATTTAGTCCATACCCCTCTACTGACAGAGAGTCGTTTCCATTTACAGGAAGGCAAAACATTCACGATCAAAGCCGAAGGGCTTTCCGAAAAGAACAAGTATATCCGGTCGATTTTATTAAATGGAAAGAATTATCCATATTCCGCCATCCGCCATAATGATATCATCAAAGGAGGCGAGTTGGTTTTAAAAATGGGCCCTAGTCCCGGTAACTACTGGGGGAGCAAACTATTTCCTGAATCTAAAGAGTAACATACGATGAAGAAAAAACTTTTTATATGCTTTCTGCTTATCGGCAGCCTGATGGGAAATGTAATGGCACAAGATATCATTACCAACCCTCTGTTATTTGTATTCAAACTGCATGGACAAACCCGAAAGTACCAATTTACTTTCAATCAGTCCAACGACACCCTTTATCTGCATTGGGGAATTGAAAGAAACACCCGATGGCAATCAGGCAGCTACGCCATGCCCCAAGAAGCTTTAAAAACGGCGGTCAGACTAAGCTTCTTACAGCCGGAAGACGGACAGCATATCTGTCTCCCCATTCAAGAAACCTTTGCCCTACTTTCAGCAACCGCTTTTCAGGAATTGAAAAGCCAAAAGGCATTTCATTATAATCAGACAGAATACCAACTGGCTGATACCAAGTCACAAGCTATGGGCTATTCCTTACTGCATGTAAACGACTCAGTAGACGGATGCGAAATGTGGATTATGGATAATCCGGATTTCCCTCTGATATGGGAAATACAAAATAATCCGCTCGGCATCAATTGGAAAGTAGCTCCCATAGATCTCCCCGCACACAATCTGAAAGAAGAAATCATCCAAAGCCCGGAAAAAATGGGTAGCATCTATTATGCTTATCCCACACCAAACGGCATACAAACTCCGGTACCCGAAGGTTACAGTCCTTTCTACATCAGCCATTACGGACGCCATGGGTCCCGCTGGATGACTTCGGACGAACGTTATCTAGAAGTCATTCGTGTCTTTGATACGTTTCACAATAAATCAGGACTTACCGATTTAGGTGAAGATGTGAGGCTCAGACTCCAGAAAGTATGGGAAAATGCCCGTGGGCGCGGAGGAAACCTGACCCCATTAGGAGAACGACAACACAAAGCCATTGCCAAACGGCTTTATCAACAATATCCCCATATATTCCGGGACAGCGCCAACATATCAGCGCGTTCGAGCGTTTCCGTACGTTGTATCATGAGCATGTCCGCATTCACAGAACAACTGAAAGAACTAAACCCCTCCCTCCAGATCACCCGCGAAGCCAACCAAAGACACATGGACTACATTGCCTATACTTCACCCGAAGCCGAAAAGCTGGGTTCGGCAAGTGCGCCATGGAGAACAGCTTTCCATACATTCGAAGAAAATCATATTCATCCGGAACGTTTAATCGCTTCACTTTTCAAAAATCCCAAAGAAGTCAGGAATCCCCGCGAGCTCATGATGGGACTTTATTGGATTGCTTCCGACATGCAAGATGTAGAGTTGCCTCTATCCTTTTATGATTTGTTTGAAAAAGAAGAATTATTCGGTATCTGGCAGTCTGTGAATTATCGGATGTATATTTGCAATGCCAATGCTCCCGTCAATCAGGGAGCAGCCCCCAAGAGTGCAAAATCTTTATTGAAGAATATTATAGAAAGTGCCGACCGCGCCATCCGTGAAGGAACTCCTTGCGCCACCCTCCGTTTCGGACATGATACCAACCTGATCCGTCTGTTGGCACTCATGCAAGTAGAAGGATGCTCCAATCAAGAAACAGATCCCGACCGATATTACCTGGCCTGGCAAGATTTCCGTGTTTCACCTATGGGAGCCAACCTTCAATTAATCTTTTTCAAGAATAAACAAGGAGAAGTTATTGTAAAATTGCTACATAATGAAAATGAAGTCAAATTACCCATTGACAGCCCTATTGCCCCTTATTATAAATGGGAAACGGTGAAAGCATTCTACAATCATTTATAAACATACAAATTGAGAAACAACAATTTCCTTCAAAGTCCAATCTCCCTATTAGCTAAGGCTTTTCTTGCCTACAATTAAGCCCTTTCTTACGGTTACCTACTACAGACTCCCTCAATGGACCGTAGAGTCCATTGCAGCAGACTGTATAGTCCACCCAAGCAGACCTTACAGTCCACTGGCGGAGTCTGTAGCAGATGACTGTAAAAAAAAGCTTAACTATATGGAAGAAATGGCTTACACAACCACTCTATTCCGGTTTTATCTTTTTCAGATAATCAGAAGGAGCCATACCGAATTCATCTTTAAAACACTGACGGAAATAGACCGTACTGTTAATTCCCACCTTGAATGCAACCTCTGAAATATTGTATTTCCCTTCTAATAACAGACGTTCCGCATATTGCATCTTTATTTTGCGGATATATTCATTGGTGGAAAGTCCGGTCAATGCCTTCATCTTCCGATATAGGGTAGAATTACTCATACACATGGCGTCCGACAAATAACCGATATCAATTTTCTCAGAAGAAAGACGATCTTCAATCAGCTTGTTAATCTTCTCAAGGAACTCATTATCCAATTTATTCATAGACTCGGTTACTGCCGCACGTTTGTCAATGAGTATGGAATTCGTATTAAAACGCTCTGCCAACAACTTGCGGGATTCAAGCAAATTATGGATACGGCTATGCAACAAAGTAGCACTGAAAGGCTTTGTCAGATAAGAGTCAGCACCCACTTGATACCCTTCTTCCTTATCTTGCAAAGAATCCTTTGCCGTCAGCAAAATAATGGGAATATGGCTGGTACGCAAGTCTTCTTTCAATTTCCGGCACATCACAATGCCGTTCATCACCGGCATCATGATATCACTGACTATAATATCAGGAATGCAGCCCAATGCTTGTTCCAAACCTTGTTCACCATTGGCGGCAGTCCTCACTTCAAAATCGTCCGAGAAAGATTCTACAATATAATCACAGATGTCCCTATTATCTTCCACTATCAGCAGAATACGCTTACCACTATGCACAGGTTCTATATTTTCTTCTTTTTCGTCCTTTTCATCGGAAGTTTTCTCCGTCGAGTCAGCATGCAGCACATGGGGATACGTGTTATCCGTCAGCAGACTGACATAAAAAGTACTTCCCACATTCAAAGAACTTTCAACCCTGATCTCCCCCTCATGCAAAACTACCAGGTTCTTTACCAGAGCCAGACCAATACCTGTTCCTGAAGCCTGATGTTCGCTTCCCTCTTGATAATAACGGTCAAAAATATGAGGCAATGCATCGGGAGCAATACCGAAACCGGTGTCACTCACACTGATTTCCGTATGGTGTATATTATTCCGGACCACCTGATGTAATCCTAAAGTTATAGTTCCTTTCTCTGTATATTTTATAGCATTGGAGATCAAATTATCCAGTATAATCGTTACTACCTCCTTATCAAAAAACAAAGACATATCTTCCTGCTCAATCTCAAGACAGAAATCAATCTCAGGTTTCCGGTTCAATTCCTTATACTTCAGTCCGATCTCGTGTACAAGGGCTGCCAGATTGTCACGACTTACACATAATTTCTTGTTTTGGGTTTCCGTTTTTCTGAACTCCAGTATCTGATTAATCAGGTTCAACAACCGGATGGCGCTTTGATGGATAACCGATATTTTCTGTGAATCTTTCCCTGATAAAGAATTACTTTTCTGCATATCTTCCAACGGTCCCAGAATCAACGTCAAAGGAGTACGCAACTCATGTGTGATATTGGTATAGAAACGTAAACGCTCATTATTCAGCTCCTGTTCCTGCTCATGATTTTTCTTCTCCAACTCATAGAGAGACTCCATATCCAGTTTCTTTTTATAGGCATGAAGAATAAAATACAGGACAGAAACACCCGAAAGAATATAAAATAACTTGGCCCACCACGTAAGCCATACAGGCGGATCAATACGGATATCCAGAGAAGCTATCTCATCCGCCCATTCCTGATTCCGTATTCTTGTCTTTACCTGAAAACAATAATTTCCCGGAGGTATATTACGGAAAGTCACATTATTAGGATCGGTTACTGTATACCATGAATTTTCCAACCCTTTCAACATATAAGCATATTCCACTTGATCGGCCAAGGCATAATTCTGTATATTGAAGGTGACGCTGAAGTTATTTTGCATATAGCTTAAACGTACTTCCGACTGGCCTTCAAGCGCCATCACCTTTTCATTACTGTCCGTATCACGCAACGGGCCGAATATACGCATCTCAGTAATAATTGCAGCAGGTGACTCTCGTTTTTCCAATACCTGATCTGGATTAAAACGGCATAAGCCATTGATTGAGCCAAAATACAGTGTTCCATCCTTAGCTTCTGCCACACTTCCACTCATGAAATTGCCCATAGGCACATTATCCCAATGATCATAATTATAGAAAACCTCCTTGTCTTTCAACAAGCAGCTGATACCTTTATTGGTGCTCACCCATATATTTCCATGATTATCTTCCGTAATGGCACGTATATGGACATTGGACAGACCCTCCTCACTGCGATATACTTTATAGTCCCAACTCTGAGAGGATGGAAAACAAACCAGACCTTCTCCCGTTCCTATCCACATTCTGTTCTGACTATCCATATAAACAGTATTGATAGTATTAGAGGGAAAAAGAGAAGTCACGTTAAAAAGTTTAACGCACTGAAAATGTTCATCAAAAACCCCTAATCCTCCTCCGAAAGTACCAATCCATAAACGATTAAGATTATCTTTCGAGATACATCTCACCAGATTATTCTCTACTGTATAATGATCTGCAATGCCTTTATCATGCAAGCGTACCTTATAGATGCCATTACTAGTTCCTATCCATACATATTCTGCATCTTCATACAGTGCACGCACATCTTCCCCTGTTTTATCTTTAGGAAAAATCTGGTGAAAACTTTTCTTTTTCACATCATAAAAATCCACTCCTCCCATAAACGATCCAAACCAAAGGTTTCCTTCCGAATCACAAAGTGCAGCCTGTATGGAATTATCAGTCAAATCACCGGTTTCTTCTTTATAAACCGCCACCCGCTTGCCTTTATCAAATACATTGATGCCTCCCCCATCGGTTCCGATCCATAACTTTCCATCCCTTGCTACGCATACACTACTTGCTGTCTTATTATTCAGGCTACTACCCGAATGCTGGATAGGAGAATAACTATAAACATTAAAATAGGAAGATTCATGGCTAAGAAAATTAATTCCACCTCCCCACATACCAGCCCATACATTTTTAAAGGAGTCCTGAAACAAACAACGTACAGTAGAATTAGAGAGACTGTATTCATCATCCCCTTCCTTTATATATTGAAAACGCACTTGGTCAGGAGAAAGAAACATACGTTGCGTTAAATCCAAAATGGCTATTCCTCCAAATTCCATGGCAATCCAAAGTTTATTCCCATCAAATTGTCTGATATCAAATACGGTATGAGGAACCCCGTCCTCACTATGATGAAAATGGATAAAATTTTCGGCTTCCGGATTGAACAGTGCCAGCCCCCGGTCTGTTCCCAGCCAAATATTACCGCTTAAGTCCTTATAAATGCAAGTTACCCCATTACCTGGCAAACTGACCGGATCTTCAGGGTCATGCATAAAGTTCTTTACTTTTTTATCTTTAAGAGACAACACACTGAATCCATGATGCACATGCCCCATATACAACTTTCCATCTCCTCCATCAACAACCGACCAAATATTATCGCTAGCCAATCCCGGAACTGTTTGAGTATTGTAATGAATGAATTTTCCAGCCTTTTTATCGAAATAATCTACTCCCCGCCAATATGTCGTAATCCAAAGATTACCATCTGTAGCTGCCACAATCTTAGTAACATCATCCGTTATCAGACTTTCGGGGTTCTCGCCATCATGCCTATAGCAAAGAAAAGTGTTATTTACATAGTCATACGCATTCAGACCGGCCCTTTGCGTGCCTATCCAAAGGATAGAATCCTGAGGATCATCCAACAAACAATTCAGTTCATTGCCTGTTATACCCTGCCTTGTCAAATCTTCATTCTTCAAATAAGTAATGAAACGGGTACCATCGAATTTGTTCAACCCTTCCTCCGTGGCAAACCACAGAAAGCCCTGTTTGTCTTGAGCAATGCTCACCACATAATTATTGGATAATCCCTTCTCTATACCAAGCTGCTTAACAGAATAAGGTTGTGCCAATGAAACAACCGACAGCAGCAAGAGCCAAAGTACGAATATCTTTCTCATAGCATCAGTGTACACATTGTTAAATAATATGGTTCAAAAATACAAATAAAGTCTGTATTTTAGATACATAAATCATGCATTGCAAGATTTACCTCCCTTTTCTGCAAGATTTATATCAGGATTTTAATTCTTCTTCACGTACATTTGCACCACTGACGAATTTAATTCGTCCTCTATTAGAGTAGATGTTTAATCTTCAAATACTAATAAAATATGAAAAAGAAACATTTGTATGGTGCCATGTTATGGGCTTTTCTTGTAACTGCAAACCTATGTACGGGATGTAGTGATGATAACGACTACCCCGATGTAGACGGGCAAAATCCAACAATGACATTAGCAACAGACCACATCGAGTCCGGAGCGGGACATCGATTTACTATTGAAGGGACATTAGAAGACAAAGACGGTATTGCTTCTATCAGCCTACAATGTGCCGACCTGCATTTGAACAAGACAATTGATTTAATCGAAATCTATGGTGCTCCGCAAGAGAGTTATGATTTAAGTTATTACTTTGACATAAACCGAAATGAAATCGGCGAACGTTTCACAGTCAAAGTTACTGTAACCGATGTAGGAGGACGCAGTATATCTCAAGATGTATTAATCACAATGGACGGAGATTTTGCAGCTCCGGTATTTTCAGCTGCCCCGGATGCCACTGTTACAGTATTAATGAAAAATGAAACGAAATTCAATCTTCGGTTCACGGCTACAGATGATCGTGCATTGGATTATGTCACAATTAATATTCCAGGTATAGACGGGTTTGACAACCGCCGTGTAGATGCTGATGGAAAAAGTTCATTGAACTTTGCCGAAATAATAGTATTCCCCAATGAACCGAAAAGTTATAATGTGACAATTACCGCTTTTGACAAGAAAGAAAACTCAACCACTACCACCAGTGTATTGAATATCTCAGAAATGCCGGATTTTCCCAAAATGTATCTGGCAGATGTGGCAACTGCCGAAGAACTGAATAGTGATATATTCGGGGTACCGATGGTAATTGAACATACAGGTGAATATCAGTATAAAGCAAATTATTACTGTCAAAAAGCCGGAACTAAAATATTCTTCTTACCACAAAAGAGTGACTTCACTCCTATTTGTTTCGGGCTTGATCCAGAGGATAACACCAAACTGACAGACGATCCCGAAACAGCAATGCCAATCGTACTTGACCAAGCCAATGTTTATTATGAAATTAATATTGATGTGAAGAACAGTACATACAATCTGAAAACTTACTCAATTGCCGATGCTGTAGACCCCATACCTCACACATACGGTTCTATCAGCCTTGACACATGGGGTGACGGTGGTTCGTGGTTACAGGAATTCTATTTCGGATATATGACCAGTAGCCCAACTGAAGTCCTGCGTTTCACTCAAGATAAGACCAATCCTCACCTGTTCTATTTGGATACCCCCCTATTCCTGGAGGCAGGTACTAAAATGAATTTCGTTATTCATAACTGGCACTCTGACGGATGGTGGAATTATTGCACGTGGCGTGTAGACAACTCAGACGAACCGGAGATCTTCGGATATTATGGTAAAGAAGCCAAATATACCAATCCGGCATGGACCAAACCCGATCATGTAGGTGACAATTGGGCAAAACCAACAGTGAACGTCACAGGGAATTATAAACTTATATTCGACGCTCATTTGGAAAGAGCTAAACTCATTCCGGCCAATTAACAAGTAACATTAGATTTAAGATATGAAAAAGCAAATATTATTATTGTGTCTTGCGCTGACAAGTCTATGTAGCTATGCGCAGACCATCACTGTAAAAGGTGTAGTAACCTCGGCTTCAGATAAAGAACCGATGATTGGTGCAACAGTGCAAGTTAAAGGTACAGGTACAGGTACTATTACAAGTATTGATGGTGATTATTCACTAAACGATGTTGCCAAGGATGCCGTACTTGTGTTCTCCAGCATAGGATATGAGACTCAAGAAATAAAGGTAAACGGACAAACCGTTATCAATGTAGTGCTGAAAGATGCCAGTGAATTACTGGACGAAGTAGTGGTTATTGGTTATGGAGCCGTGAAAAAAAGTGACCTGACCAGTTCTATATCTACCGTAAAAGGAAAAGAAATTACCGAAACTGTAACCGGTAATGCAATGGACGCCTTGCAAGGTAAAATCAACGGTGTTCAAGTAACCAGTGGTGGTGGTCCGGGCGCACAACCAAAAGTTCTAATCCGTGGTGTAACAACAGTAAACGGAACCGATCCTTTGTATGTAGTAGATGGCATGCCGGTAGGTACAAACATCAACTTCCTAAACAGTAATGACATTGAATCTATGGAAGTTTTAAAAGACGCTTCGGCTGCTGCCATTTACGGAACACGTGCTTCTAACGGTGTCATTCTAATCACAACCAAAAAAGGAATGGCAGGAAAAACAAATATCAGTTTTAATGCATCTGCAGGTTTCCAAACACTGTCAAAACCCAAAATGGCTAATGCCGCCGAATATAAAGAAGTATTCAATACCCGATACACAAATGACGGAGGAACTTCTATTTGGAATGATACAGGCGCTACTACCAATCCCGGAGGAACAGACTGGTGGGACGAAGTAATCAACAAAACTGCTTTAGTGCAAAATTACTCACTCAATATCTCCGGTGGTTCAGACAAACTGGTTTATAACCTGAGTATGGGTTACTACCGTAACAATTCACAATATGACTATGGTTATTGGGACAAAATCAACACACGCCTTAATACAGAATATACATTTAATAAATATGTAAAAATGGGTTTCGACATTGCCCCACGTGTAGAATCATGGGATGATACCCCCGATCTTTTTTCAGCTGCCATGTCTATGGACCCCACAACTCCTATATTCAAGCCGGAAGATCAATGGGTGGATAACGAATTCAATAACTATCAGCGTTCTTACAACAACCAGGAGTGGAACCCTGCCGGTTCATTGGCTCGCCAAAATTCCCACTCCCGTGAAATGGGTACAATTGTAAATACTTATTTACAGATAAACCCTATTCAAAAACTGACCCTGCGCACGCAGTTCGGCGCTAATGCACACTTCCGCCGTACAGACAAATTCACTCCTGAATTCTATATTGATGCTTTGGAACAATCTACATTAAGTAATGTTTCCCGTGAAATGCAGGAATGGCTTGATTGGAACTGGACTAATACTGCTACTTACATCACGACTTTTGCAGAAAAGCATAATATTAATGTAATGGGTGGCTTTACAGCTGAACGCTTTGCTGAATTCCAATCAAAAGCCTCACGTGACGATGTTCCTAATAATATGGATCAAATGCAGGAAGTAAATGCCGGTACACAAAACCAAAAGTCAGAAGGTAAAACTGCTTACAGCACATTAGTATCTTATTTAGGACGCGTGATGTATAACTATGACAATCGTTACTATCTAACAGCTTCTATTCGTGCAGATGGGTCTTCTCGTTTCCCCAAAGGAAACAAATATGCCATCTTCCCTTCTGTTTCTGCTTCATGGCGTATCATCAGTGAAAGTTTCATGCAAGACCAGAAGATTTTCAGTAACTTGAAATTACGCGGAGGTTGGGGACGTGTAGGTAATCAAAACATAGATAATGATGCTACGCTGACTTTGTTAGGACAATCTGATTATGTATTCGGTACAGCTCCAGGACGTGTTTCAGGTACTATGGTATCAGGCGTTGGCAATAATTTGCTAAAATGGGAAACAGTAGAAGACTGGAACGTAGGTGTGGATATGTCCTTCCTTGACTCCCGTCTAGACATGACCTTTGAGTATTTCCAAAAGAAATCTTCTGATATGCTCTATCAGAAACAAAATATCTTCGCCATCGGATACCCCGACTGGAACAGTACAGTATGGATGAATATAGGTAGTATGAAAGCTAGCGGTTGGGAATTAAGTCTGAACTGGCACGACAAAGTAGCAGACTTCCGATATAATGTGGGATTGAACCTTTCCGCAGTGAAAAATAAAGCTGTTAAATTCTCCGGTGACGGTCCTATCCAAACTGGAGGTTTCAACAGCGACCAAATTATCCGTAATGAAGACGGTGGCTTGATTTCACGCTTCTACGGCTACGTAGCCGATGGTATTTTCCAAAATTGGGATGAAGTTTATGCTCACACCAACGAAAATGGCAAGCTGGTACAATCCAATGCCCAACCCGGTGACATTCGCTTTAAGGATTTGAATCATGACGGAGTTCTAGATGAAAATGATAAAACATGGATCGGTAACCCATATCCCGATTTGATGGTAGGTTTGAACTTGGGTTTCAGCTATAAAAACATCGATTTCACAGCCAACTTCTATGGTACATTCGGTAATGATATTTTCAATAAGACCAAAGGTTTATACTCCGGCGTAAGTGGGCAAAACGTTTGGGCAGGTACATTGCAGAAAGCATGGCATGGCGAAGGAACCAGCAACGATATTCCTCGTCTGTCCTACAATGATTTGAATCAGAATTACACACGCGTTTCAAGTTTCTTTGTAGAAGACGGCTCTTATATGCGTTGCAAACTATTACAAGTGGGTTACACACTCCCCAAGAAGTGGTTGAACGGAACCGAATTGCGTCTCTCATTGTCGGCTCAAAATCCTTTCACTATCACCAGCTACTCAGGTATGGATCCTGAACGTCCACAGATTGGTAAAGATGGCAGTGTAATTGAAACCGGTATTGACGGCATCGCTTATCCTAACCCACGTACTTTCTTATTTGGAATTGATTTAAAATTTTAACCCTCAAGGTATAAACCATGAAAAAGATATTAACAATATTAACAATGATTGCCTCGCTGACATTCACTTCTTGTGAGGATTTCCTAACAGAGGAAGTGCGCGGGCAACAAAATTTGGATACTTATTTCCAAAGTGCAGAAGAAGCCGAAGCATTTATTACTGGTTGTTACCAGGCCATTACTTTTGGCGGATGGTGGAATATCAACACAGTATGGTTGCTTTCCGAGATGTGTAGTGATGACGGTTGGATGGGCAATACCAGCCAAAGTCAAAGTGACTATATTTCTTTGGCCCACTATCAAGGTACCGGACAAAGCAATGGTGCCATCTCCAACTTTTGGCAGTATCGATACAAAGGCATTCTACGTTGCAATATCGCAGTGGAACGCATTTCACAAGCTGATTTCTCAGATGAAGAAATGAAGAACCGGCTTGTAGCCGAAGCACGTTTTCTCCGTGGATACTTCTATTTTGAACTTGTGAAGAATTTTGGTGGTGTGCCTCTCATTACAGGCTTCCTGTTGCCCGAAGAAATACAAGGTATTACCCGCGCTTCGGCCGAAGATGTATATAAGTTCATTGAAGATGATTTAAAAGCCGCTGCTGATGTGTTGCCACAACGTAGTCAATATGCTGCTACAGATATGGGACGCGCTACCCGTGGAGCTGCATTAGGCCTATTGGGAAAGGTTTACCTCTACCAAAGCAAATGGCAAGAGGCACATGATGTATTGAAAACAGTCATCGACGAAGGTGAATATAAATTACTCGACAACTTCGGTGATGTATGGGATGTTGACCATAACAATAGCGAAGAAAGTCTGTTTGAAGTACAATATATGTATGATGGAACTTATGCATTGGGTGGTTCTTTGACTGTTATTACCGGTGCCCGTAGTGGTCCCGGCGACGGATGGTCTTGGGGACAGCCAACCGCTAACCTCGAACAAGCCTACATCGATGCAGGAGATACAGAACGTTTACGTTGGACTATCATTAAAACCGGTTGTACAGAAATTGCCGGAGAGAATAACTTCGACAAATTCGTTGAAAACAACACAAAAATCGCCAATTATAAAGATTATATCGAAAAGTACGGTTGGGATCCCGAATGTTATATTATAGATCCGTCACAACATAAATCAGCACGTATTGTCCGGAAGTATTTTGTACCTATTGAAAAACGTCCGGAAGTATACAATATCGACAAAATTCCATTAGATCATCGTATCTTACGCTATGCAGATGTATTGTTGATGTATGCTGAAGCCTGCAACGAATTGGGCGAAGATGGTACAGCACGTACCTACCTTAATGAGGTACGGAATCGTGTAAAATTACCTGCTGTCACATCCAGTGGGAACGAGCTTCGCAAAGCTATCCGGCTAGAACGTCGTTTGGAACTGGCATGGGAACAAAACAGAATCTATGATATCCGCCGTTGGACAGATGACAATGGCAAGAAAATGATTTGTAACCTGATGGGAGCAAACGGTACATTTGTAAAATACAATACAGATCCCGCTACCCGCGACATTTACGAATGGGAAAATCAAGGTGAGGCAAGTGATAAAGGAATCAGCTTCAACGAAAACCGGGATATGGTATTCCCGATACCTTTATATGAGATTACAATGTCTAATGGTTCTATCACCCAAAATCCGGGCTGGAATTAATCATTTTCCAAAAAGAACAGATTGTTACAGGAATTAAACATTCAATAGGTCTTTATATTCTGTCGCGGATAGTTTGCTAGGATTATCCGCGACTATTTTTTAATCCATCTAAAACAATGAAACTAAAATATATTTTTACTCTTCCACTGTTCTTTTCTACTGTAGCCTGCAGTGACGATTCTCCCCAAACACCGGATACATCGGGGCAACCGGACAGCAGCATAAACGTAGAAAAAACAGTAACCATAGATGCCGGACAATCTTTTCAGACTCTGACAGGATTTGGCGCATCAGATTGTTGGGCACCTGCCTTCGTAGGAAAAAGCTGGATAACGAATCGTGACAAAATCAGTGAACTGCTATTCTCTTCTGAAATACAATCAGGACAACCTAAAGGTATAGGACTCTCCATGTGGCGTGTGAATCTAGGTGGTGGCAGTGCAGAACAAGGTGAAGCAAGTGGAATAGAAGACAAATCACGCAGAGCAGAATCTTATCTGACTGATGACTTAACATTAGACTGGACACGCTGTAAAGGGCAGCGCTACTTCTTGCAGCGCGCCAAAGAGTTTGGTTGTCAGAGTATAGTACTTTTCAGCAATACCCCTCCTGTACAATATACCTCCAACGGAAAAGGATTCTCCAATAGCGGAGGAGTTTCTAATTTGAAGGATGAATGTTATACGGACTTTGCCAGATACATGTCAGATGTAGCAAAATACTATGTAAACGAAGGATATCCAGTGACACATATCTCACCAGTTAACGAACCCCAATATAATTGGGACAGCGGCCAGGAAGGCAGCGGATGGACTAATGATGAAGTAGCCAGACTTATACGTGAATTGGATACCGCCATCACTTCTGCCGGTCTTTCTATTGATATTCTTCCAGGGGAATCTGGAGATTATGAATATCTCTACAAATTTAAGAATGATGCCGCCCATAGTAACGTACTTTCAGCATTTTTCACACCTGGAACTTCCACCTATATAGGCAACCTGACTCATGTAAAGAAACTTATCTGCGGCCACAGCTACTGGACAGATGGCACATGGGATGGTATGCGTAATGTCCGGAAACAACTGGCCCAAGCAGCCCAACAATATGATGTAGAAATATGGCAAAGTGAGTGGAGTATGTTAGGCGACGGATACAGCTCTTCCGAGTTTATAGGCTATGACCAAGCAACCGAAATGGACATTGCACTTTATATGTCAAAAGTAATACACAATGACCTAACTATAGCAGGAGTTTCCTCCTGGAGTTACTGGACCTCAATGGATATCCCCCGCTGGGGACACAAAAACCGCTTCTTACTGATTTCACTGGAACCCTCCGATGGAGTTTATGGGGATATAGAGAAAGAAGGCACTTATAAAGCTACTCCCACACTTTGGGTATTAGGTAACTACAGCCTATTCATCCGACCGGGTTATCGCCGTATCATGCTTAACATGAATGAATCATCCAGTTTCTTCGGGTCAGCATGGATTTCACCGAAAAAAGATAAAATTGTTGCTGTTTATACCAATCTATCAGAAAAAGGAGTCCGGCTAAACGAAATTCATAAAGAATGGGTAAGTGAAATAAGCTCCATCACTACTTATACAACAACAAATAACAAAAATTTGCAAGAGGTACACGTCACGGCAGACCAACAAGTAATTGTGCCTTCGGAAAGTGTTACAACTGTCATTTATAATCTGAAATAATCCCTCAACTTTATGAAATACAAAGCATTATTATTCTCTTTATTTGCAACAGCAAACCTGTTTGCTCAACATCCTGCCATTCACTTTGAAATAGAAACAGACCAACCCTGTCAAACCATGGACTATTTCGGAGCATCAGACTGTTGGAGCATGCAATTTATCGGCTTATGGCCGCAAGAAAAACAAAACCAAGTAGCCGACTGGCTGTTCAGTACGGAAAACCATGAAAACGGACAACCTAAAGGAATCGGCTTGTCTTTATGGCGTTTCAATGTAGGAGCCGGAAGTGCGGAACAAGGAGAAGCCAGCCAGATAGCCTCTCCCTGGATGCGCACCGAATGTTTCCTTCAGGCAGATGGTAACTATAATTGGAATAAACAACAAGGGCAGCGCAACTTCCTGCGTCTGGCAAAAGAACGGGGTGTAAACAAATTTTTGGCATTTCTTAATTCACCTCCCGTATATTTCACACAAAACGGTCTTGCCACCAACACAGGCCGTGGAGGAACCTTAAACTTAAAGGAAGAGCATTATAAGAATTTTGCCCGTTTTCTTGCCAATGTCATAAAAGGGGTGGAGAAACACGATGGAATCAAGTTCAATTACCTCTGTCCATTCAATGAACCCGATGGGCATTGGAACTGGATTGGCCCCAAACAAGAAGGTACACCGGCTACCAACCGCGAAATAGCCCGTGCCATACGCCTCATCAGTAAAGAGTTCGTAAATAACCAAATTGACACACAGATTCTAGTCAATGAGTCCTCTGACTATCGTTGTATGTTCGATACTCACATGACTAATTGGGAACGGGGGTATCAAATCCAGTCTTTCTTTAATCCGGACAGTACAGCCACCTATCTGGGTGATACTCCCAATGTTCCCCGGCTGATGGTAGGGCATAGTTATTGGACTAATACTCCTCTGAATAATTTACACGATATCCGTTGTCAATTAAAAGATACTTTAGACAAGTATAAGGTGGATTTCTGGCAGACAGAAACCTGTATCATGGGCAATGACGAAGAAATCGGCGGAGGCGGAGGATATGACTTCACCATGAAGACAGCATTATATGTAGCACGGATCATTCATCATGACATTGTATATGCAGGTGCTCGCAGTTGGCAATGGTGGCGATCTATCGGTGGAGATTATAAAGACGGATTAATCCGTGAGTATAGTGATCCGACTTTTCTGAATGGTGAGGTGAAAGACTCCAAATTAATGTGGGCTTTGGGAAACTACAGTAGATTTATACGCCCGGGAGCTGTTCGGAAAGCAATTATAGCCAAAGACAACCAAGGGAAAATCATTCCTGAAGGCGATACGGATGTAACCGGACTAATGTGTTCAGCATACCAAAATACAGACGGAAAGGAGGTTTTCGTTATGATTAATTATGCAGCGGAAGATAAAGAGTTTACTTTCTATCAGCGTAACGGAATTATAAAAAACTGGACAATCTATCGTACTTCGGATAAAGATGGAGAGAATCTTCTACCGGTAGGAAGCATCAAAAACCATGAAAAAGTTGTGATCCCGGCACGTTCCATTATTACGTTGGTCACTCAATAATACTCCAATATATAAAGAAATAAGGTTGGCTCTTTGTGAAGAGTTCAGCCTTATTCTCTTCTTAAAATACATTTCGGTTCTCAATCCTTCCTTTTTATACTGCTTTCCCTCACCTGCAAACAAGTAGGAATAATGATTTGCCTGATTTTTTTATCTCCCTTAATCTTATCAATCAACATCTGACATGCGGCTTCCCCCATCTTATAAGTCTGATGCGAGACGGCCGAAAGGCGAGGCACTACATAATTGGCATGTTGCTCATCTGTATACCCAATAAGCGCTATATCCTGAGGAATACGAAGATTATGATTTCTAATCACTTCCATAGCGGCAAATGCCAATGTATCATTCATGGCAAGAATTGCATCGGGAGGCTCCGGAAGCGATAATAAAATTTCTGTAGCTATTTTCCCTTCTTCAAAATCAATTTTCCGACACACAACCAAATCTTTCTCAATAGGTATCTTATTTTCCCTTAACGCTTCAAGGTAACCATGTTTTCTCTTTCTTACTATATCCAGATGGTTTGCACCACCGATAAAAGCAATCCGTTTGCTTCCATGATCCAACAAGTGCTGTGTCGCCATCTGAGCAGAATATACTCCATCAGCCACTACCGTAGAAAAACGGTCAGGCATGCAAACACGATCAAATAGAACAAGCGGCATATTCATATCATCCAAACTCAACCAATGGGCATAATCTGTTGTTTCTTGAGATAAACAACCTATAATACCTTCCACATGCATATTGACCAAATTCTCAATATTTCTTTTCTCATGGTCGTATGACTCATGGGAAGTCGTGATGATAACAAAATAGCCGTTTGCTATAGCGGTATCTTCTATACCACTTAAAATAGACGCAAAGAAATGAGTAACAATATCAGGTACAATTACTCCAATGGTACGGGGAGTATTTTTCCGGAGACTCATAGCAAAAGGATTGGGGTGATAATTCATCTCTTTTGCCAATTTTTGAGCTTTAATACAAAGTTCCCGACTGATTTCGGGACTATTTTTCAAGGCACGGGATACTGTAGGTATGGATACACCTAATATCTGTGCCAAATCTTTCAATGAAGTACGTCTCGATTCTGCCATATCAATGCTGTAAACGGTGATTCACCTACAAAGAAAGCATATTCTCACCAATATACATACAAAGAGTGCATTTTTTAGTGATAAGATTAGTGGTAAATACTGCGATATGCACCCACTATTCACCACCAACCACTTATCACTAATAAATCGTTCCGCGCATCCGGTCTTCGAATGCAGCTAAAGCAGCCTTGGCGCCTTCCCCCATTGCTATAACTATCTGTTTATAGGAAACATCCGTTACATCTCCGGCAGCATAGATACCTTTTACAGAGGTCCGGCCATTTTTATCAGTCAGAATTTCACCCATGCGGTTCGTTTCCAGCAATTCTTTAAACAAAGTGCTATTGGCAGTCAAACCTATTTGGACAAAAATACCATCCAAGGCAAAGATCTCTTCTTTTTCGGATGAACGGTCTTTCTTTATAAGCCCCACCACTTTATCACCGTTTCCTAACACCTCTACCGTTTGAGTATTAGTAATAATATCCACATTGGGCAGGCTTTTAGCTTTCTCCTGCAAAACAGTATCCGCTTTCAAAGTATCCATGAATTCGAATACAGTCACTTTGGAACAGACTCCCGCCAAATCAATAGCAGCCTCAACCCCGGAGTTTCCACCACCTATGACTGCTACTTCCTTATCTTTATAAAATGGTCCGTCACAATGAGGACAGAAAGCAACTCCATGACCGATGTATTTTTCTTCACCGGGAACATTCAATTTTCTCCAATTCGCCCCGGTAGCAATGATCAATACGGGAGCCTTATACGTTTCTCCACCTTTCACAGACAACACTTTCATGCCCTCTGCCACTTCCACTTTCTCTATCCGGCGATTTTCTAAAATATCAATATGATATTCCGCCAAATGTTTTTTCAGATCCTGGGCCAACTGTTTACCGGTAGTCTGAGGCACAGATATCAAGTTCTCAATCCCCATCGTTTCATTGACTTGTCCACCAATACGCTCGGCTATTATTGCTACTTTCAACCCTTTACGAGCCGAGTAGATAGCAGCTGTCGCACCGGCAGGACCAGCACCGGCTACCAGTACATCATATTCTTTTGTCTCAACAGCTTCCAATTCCACCGAACCGTAACGGGCTTCCAGCTTCTCCAACAGATCCCCCATACTGCTACGCCCCACATGAATCTGTTCACCATCAGCAAATACAGTAGGAACGGCCTGTACTTTCATCCGTTCTACTTCTTCTTCATTTATAGATCCATCTACTGCCTCATGGCGTATCTGACCATTCAGAAGTACCATCATATTCAAAGCTTGAACCACATCGGGACAATTGGTACAGGTGAGAGACAAATAGGTGGTCAAACTAATCGGCCCCTGTAATGCCTTGATACGTCTGGTAATAAACTCGTCCGGAAAATTCTTTCCTTTGCCGTCAGCATTCAGAACAGCCATCAACAAAGAAGTAAATTCATGACCACCAGGTACGGCACGAAATGTGATTCCCGTATCCTTTCCTTCTTTTAAAAGGATAAACTTCAGCCCTTCACTATCCTGCAACCGACAGGAAAGTTTATCCGAACAGGAAGCCACTTCTTCCAACAAGTCCACCAACTCGGCACGACTTTCGTGCTGAGGGTGGACAAAGATGTCAAAAGTATAGTGCGCTTCCAATTGGGCAAAAAGACCTTTTAACTGATCTTTTATCGCACTATCTAACATGAGTTCTATACTTTAAATTTTACCTACCAAATCAATACTCGGTTTCAAGGTCTCAGCACCTTTCTTCCATTTAGCAGGACAAACCTCACCATCATGAGTGGCTACAAACTGGGCAGCTTCTACCTTACGAAGAAGTTCATCAGCATTACGCCCGATGCTGTTGTCCTGAATTTCAGCTAATTTGATCTTGCCTTCGGGATTCACTACAAAAGTACCACGATAAGCCATACCGTCTTCTTCAATCATCACACCAAATGCACGCGACAAAGCACCTGTAGGATCTGCCAACATCGGATAAGTGATTTTGCGGATACTTTCAGACGCATCATGCCATGCTTTATGAACGAAATGTGAATCGGTGCTTACAGAATATACTTCCACTCCCATTTCTTTGAACTGATTATACTTTTCAGCAATATCTACAAGTTCGGTAGGGCATACAAACGTAAAGTCAGCAGGATAGAAGAAGAAAATAGCCCATTTACCTTCAATATCTTTATTAGTTACGGTTTTAAACTCTCCATTATGGAATGCCTGAACTTTAAATTCAGGAACTTGTGAATTAATAATTGGTTCCATACTCTTTTTATTTTTAAATTAAAACTGATTTTTAAATTGTAATTATTACATTTGCAAAGGTAACCGACTTCAGCACCTTCCACAATACCTAATTATTAGGATTATATAGAACAAGATTCATCATAAATAGGTATTGGACAAACGATTTTTTAAGTGAATTTTGCATGTAATTAAAAGGATGCTAAATGTTTTAACAACAATAGTTTCCGCCAGGGAACTTAATCGGTAAACACAGTACGTTAGAACTGTGCTATGGCGACAAAACCATCATTGCTCGGGCACTGATTGCTTTCCGGTGATATTCTTAAAAAAAATATAAAAGCCTCCTGACTTCTGTCTGTCCTTTAAAGGTTTTATGTACTTTTGTACCGCTTTAAACAAAAAACAATCAATAAAAATGGACGATTCAATACCACGAACGTGCAATAGTATTAACTGATCCGACAGGGCAATCACTACTCTGAATGCCTCTGAACGGATATAAACGAACGAAAGGAGGCAATAAGATGAGAAAATATCTTTATTGTGAGAATGGCTTTGTAGAAAAGCCACAATGGATGCCAAACTGCTGGGTGAATGTAGAATGCCCCGACCAAAGTGATTTTGAGTTTCTGACTAAAGAATTAAAAGTTCCCGAAGCTTTTTTAGAGGACATCGCCGATATGGATGAACGTCCGCGAACGGATACGGAAGACAACTGGCTACTGACCATTATCCGAATCCCCCTGCAACAACAGGGAAGCATCCCTTATATCACTATCCCCATCGGTATCATTACAAACAATGAAATCATTGTTACCGTGTGTTATCACTCCACTGAAATGATTCCTGATTTTATTGACCACACCCGACGTAAAGGAATCATTGTGCCTAATAAATTTGAATTGATTTTACGGTTAATTTACTCATCTGCCGTATGGTTCTTGAAATATCTGAAGCAAATAAACAATGATGTAGCTGCCGCAGAAAAAGAATTGGAAAGGAGCATACGTAATGAGGACCTGCTCAGATTGATGAAACTACAAAAAACATTGGTTTATTTCAATACGTCCATTCGTGGAAATGAGGTGATGGTAGGTAAATTGCAAAGTATCTTCCAGGAAAAAGATTATCAAAACCGCGATTTGGTAGAAGATGTAGTTATTGAATTAAAACAAGCATATAACACGGTTAATATCTACAGTGATATCTTAACCGGAACCATGGACGCATTTGCTTCCATCATATCCAACAATGTGAACACCATCATGAAACGCATGACCAGTATTTCCATCATTCTGATGGTACCCACATTAATAGCTAGTTTCTATGGAATGAATGTAGATGTACATGTAGATGCATTACCACATGCTTTTAGTTTTATTATTTTGGCATCCATCACATTGTCTGCGTTGGCTTTTGTTATTTTCAGAAAGATAAAGTGGTTCTAAAAAATCCTGTAACAATATCATATGACCTGTCATTCACGACAACAGGTCATATGATAAAATTCTTTTCGCCCCCTAATTTTATAACAAAGATATTCAACTTACTCTTACTTTCTTTCTCCAAATACGTTTTATCCATAAATAGTATCCTGTCAATGGCAAGGTGGCTCCTATCAAAGCTGCTATAAACGTCAGTAAACGGGTAAGCATACCGCCCCAACTACCAACATGTACAGAATAGATCCATCCGCGAATCTTTCCAGCCTTCTCAGCATCTTTATATAAAACTACCTTATCAATCTTACCACTATGAGGATTGAATTTATAACGATCGGAAGCACGTTGATTACCGAAGGTATTGAAAGAGACATTTGCTGCCCCATCTGATAAGGTTATCTGCTTGTAGCCGGGATTATTCAGGGCTAATTGTTCATAAACTTGTTGCCAACAAACATAGGACGAAGAATGAGAAACATTCTTTCCGGATTGGTCGCCGCCTTTCCCCCCACGCCGGGTCACCCCACCATGAGCACCTCCCTGCTGTACTTCCACGCCAAACACTTTATAGAAACCTGTCCGATACCATCCAAAAGACCATGTTAGCCCGGTAAGGGCCATAGCCAACAAAAAAAACAGCGCATACATACCACCTGCAACATGCAGGTCATACCAAAATCTTCTAAAGCCCCTGCCGACAGATATTCTTAAACTATTTTTCAAGGCTTTTCGTGTACGAGGCCACCAGATAACGATACCCGATATCAAAACCACGACAAACAACAGGGTGCTGACACCTACAATCATTTTTCCCCAGAAGACTCCACCATCCGCTTTCATACTGTCCAACAGCCAGCGATGCAGCCTGAACATAGTCACAAAAAATGCAGGACGTTCATATTTACCTTTAATCTCACCAGTATATGGATCCACATACACGGAAGCACGACGAGGCTTGGACAAATTCACCTGCCAAGCACGTTCCGGGTCAGAGAAAACACTGATTCCTGTCACAGACACACTGTCGGGCAACGTGAGTTCTACCTCTTCCAATAATCGATCAACAGAAAGTGGAACTGTCTCTACCTTTTTTACATAATAGAGCTCATGCCTGGTCAGTTCCACCACTTCATTTTCAAAAACCAACATGGCTCCCGAGAAGCAAATCAAGGAAATGATTAACCCGAAAGGAACAGAAAGCCAAAGATGTATTTGGCGAAATATTTTCTTCATAAAATCTTCGATACGATTCATAAAAAGAGTCTGCATAAGCACATACTGCCCGCAGACTCCCATTATATTATTACAATACTCAGTTCTGAGGTTGCAGTTTACCGACGCCACTGATTTGTGTCGCTTCTATAGAAACACCCTTTGTCGCTACCGCACCAACCAGATCTATTTTATAAATAGACGGATATCCTTCTGTTGTAGTTACAGCCATATAGGCATATCCATTCTCCACATACGGAGTATTACCAAAGCCGGAGATCAAATCGGCAGAAGGCAAACCGGTTACATAAGTCAGTTTTCCGGTTTCTCCTTTATATATTGCTAACTGATTAGCAGTGAAACCAGTTTCAGTCAAGGGACGATCATACATCAGCAACAGGAAATAATCTCCCGTAATATGCCAACAACGAATGAAAGATTTACCTCCGGTCTGCGCTTCGATACTATAATAATAATCAGGATCAAACTCTTCTGTTCCAGCCTTTATACGTACTACTCCGGCATCCAAGGTAGTCTGTTGCCGTTTATCAGCCATTGTTTTGGCATAACTAGGAGAAAATACATAAATATCACCATTATCTGCCGCCCAAATCGTTTGATAATACTGTGATTTAAAACGCCCGCAAGCATAACTGATCTTATCTGTTTCTATGATTTTTTTATTTGTCAGCGTTTCATCATCAAAAATAGCCACCCAGCATTTATTGGGATATTGCGTCCATTGCAATTCACCTTTTTTATAACTGCTGCTGTTGGAACCACCATCTTCTGTCTTTACCAAATCCTCATTGCCGGGAAGTATCCACTTTCCCCCGTCAGTAGCCGAACCATATTGACTTAACCCCATTGGAATAGCAGCGCTATACAGTTTATTATTTCGTTCCAATATGCCGGCCAATGTTACATATTCTCCATTTCCCAGGAAGTTTTCGGACATATAAGCCTTATTTTGAGTATCATTCGTGGTAAATGTTTCAGCAGATACGTCCAAATAAGAAAGCAAAAACATTTTTGGTAAATATCCATTCTCATCAGCATACGCAGTAGGTCCGTCACCGGTAGACGAGGTCATGATATATTTATCATAAATACCGTAAGTAGTAAATCTCTTTACGGCAAACTCCCCCGAACGAGCCTTTACTTCATTATTTGAATCCATGATATAAGAACGGGTCGTACCTGCATTCCCTTGATTATAAGTCAGTGCATAAAGATATTGATTCTTGTAAAACACCCATTGAGTTGCACCATCATTCACAAGACCATTATTCACTGTAGAAACAGTACCTTTATCCAACGTTTCAGAAGTAAGCAGCACATTCGTTGTATTTCCAGACGCTGTGACCGATGATGCAATAACATACTCACCTTTAGCCTCGGTACCCGAACCGTAATCCGGCTCATTATCCGTACATGCACTCAACGCCATTCCTACTATGGCAATAGCAGCAAATCCGTTCAAAAAGAAATCTTTCTTCATTTTATTCTTCTATTTAATTTAAAACCCAATTAATTATAAACTCCTTTTTCCAATTCTTTAATTACCGAAACAAACACGCAGTTTACCATAAAAAGCCCTACCGGCCTTCTGAAGACTAAAATTATCATATAACTTCTCATCTGTGAAGTTACGACATTCCAATGATACGTTATATCGTCCTTTTTGCAAACTATAAGAAAAGGATATATTGTGCGAGAATTGATCAGGTACCACATAGTCCCCTTTATTTGAGCCTATTCGGGAAGAATAATAAGTAAAGCTATGCAGATATTGATTATCATAAGACACTGTCAACATATTGCCTTTCCTTCCTAAATCCCGCCAATAAAAAGTAACATCCGAATCAGCAAACATATAGGGCAGATTCGGCATCCGTTCTTTATAAGCCAGATTTTCCGCACTGCTGGAAATAGATGTTTTCATATTGTCGCGTACATCCATTTTGGTAAAATTACCTCCTATACTCACCCAATTACCAAAACCGTAACGAGCAGAAACAGTATATCCTTTCGTCAATACTTTACCGTAATTAATATATTTCGCGGCATATTTACCACCACTCAAATCCGCAATATTACGCTGAATATAATCTTTTGTATTCCGATAAATCACTCCACCTTCCATATATACAGAATGCCTGCCAAATGTTCTGTTATAGCTCAAATTAAAATTCAAATTATCACTACTCTCCGGTTTTATACTGATATCTCCCATTTCCAAATCCTCATCTCCAAACATTTCTTCAATAGTAGGCAGACGATATGCTTTTTCATATGACAATTTCGCCTGCAAACCGGGTAGAATGAAATAAGTTCCCGCAGCTCCATATCCTATGGAATTCATGTTTCGGGTAGTACGGACATAATCATCTTGATTCGTAGTCGTAGCCATAGGACCTGCCACATACAAACTATAATATTTTCCAAATACTGAGAGATTCCAATTATCAGACGGCATCAACCGATAGGACAATCCGGAGATATTCTTATGGGTTTCTTTAGCTATGGCATCCTCCGATTCCATCTTAGCCAATAAAGAAGTGTTAGAACGGCGGAAAGTATTCAACACATGATTAAAGGTCAGCATATGTATTTTCGCCAGACGGTAATTAACGGTTAATGTTCCATTCCAATTGTTATTATCCGCCCGTGAATATTGATTGGATTGTTCACCGGGTGAGTTCATTAATTTTCTATCACCCAACCAATTGTACTTATAGGAAGCTGTATCTATATTTGTCGTTGCATTTTTATTATAATTGGCAGTCAATGCCACATCCAGACCTTTGATGAATAAGCCACGCTTACTATATTCCAATGACGGCATCAACGAATATCCTTTACGATGTTTTTCCCCATAGACTATTTCCTGACGTACTCCGGTCTGTATCTCCTTATACATGTGTGAATAAGTAAAGCCCAACATCAATCTGTCTGCCCATTTCTTATCCACAATACCCATCTTACCTATAACCGCCTCATTATGATAGGTATCATTAAAGCGTCTCACACGTATCTTTTTATCTTTATCAATTCTTCCGGTTTCAAAGTCCTCTACCGGTGCATCCACCTGATAATCATTATCCGAATAGTTTTGGAAAGCATTTATTTCATAAGTAAAGCCATTTTTGAAAGTTTGTCCGAAATTCACATACGATTTATGCGTATTGAACGAACCGTATGAATAGGAGCCATCCAAAAACCAATTACGTTTCTTCTTATTGGTTACAATATTGATAACACCACCTATAGCATCCGTGCCAAATCCTACAGGAACCACCCCTTTATACACTTCAATCCTATCTGCAAAATTCACAGGAATATTATTTAGGCCAAAAGAGCTCCCTACTCCCTCCTGAGGTACACCGTCAATAAATATCTTCACATGTTTGCCACTGAAACCATCCAACATCAATTGCATATCCGAACCTACCCCACCCGACTCACGGAGTTTCATTCCCGGAGCTTTAGCCAAAGCATCACTCAGATTCTTGGTAGAATTCTGGAATTCTTTTGTATCTACAGCTATCGCATTGAATGCGGAACGTTTCACACGGGAAACCCCGTTAGACACCACTACCACTTCACCCAACTCAGTCACTGACGGGTCAATCATTACATTCATCTTAATTCTTTCACCATGAACTAAAGTTACAGGCTTTTCTATAGTCTTATATCCTATAGCCGAAACAACTAGCGTGTATTTCCCTGCCGGTGCATGAAGATGATAGATACCTTCTTCATTCGTTGTACAGCCATAAGTTGTACCCTTCAAATATACGGTTGCAAAATCTACGACTTCCTGTTTTTCTTTGGATATTACTTTACCGGATACCATTGTCTTAGGTTGTGCAAAGATAGATATCGCTCCGATTATAAAAAAAAGAGAGCCTAAACTGATCCTTTGTAACTGTCTTTTTACCATGAATACCTATAATTCTAAATTCTTAATTTTTGAGAATGCAAAGGTCCGTAAAAAGAAAAGGGGAAACAATCACCTGATATAGGTAATCTTTTCCCCCATTTTACGGAATATATATACTATGCAATAACTTTTTATAGGTATTTATGCCACAAAATAGTCCTTTTAAATTTGGCATAATGCCATGAATCCACTACATTTGTTCTATATCACAAATATTAGAATTATGCAAGATATAACAAACGGACGTTGCGGTTGGTGCGGAACAGACGAATTGTATGTGAAATACCATGACCAGGAGTGGGGAAAGTTAGTTACCGATGACAAGACGCTGTTTGAGTTTCTTGTATTGGAAAGTGCCCAAGCAGGACTAAACTGGATAACGATTCTTAAAAAAAGAGAGGGGTATCGTAAAGCTTTCTATAATTTTGATGCCGAGCTGGTAGCACAAATGACCGATGAAGACGTTGAGCGGCTAATGCAATTTGAAGGAATTGTAAAAAACCGTCTGAAAATCAAATCGACAATCACGAATGCGAAACTATTCCTTGCCGTACAAAAGGAATTCGGTAGTTTTTATAAGGTACTGTCCAAAATTTTGTGTAAATGGAAACAGGATTCAGTTGTAAGTTTGTTCTTATATCTGGATTCTGTTTTCAAATATAAGCATAAACTGGTTCATAATCAATCCACAGTTTGAAATAGGCATTGTCCATTTCTTTTCAATCTCCATAAGTGAAAGATACACGGTTTTTTTTTACGGCATCGTCCGACGGGAATGAAAGCTTTGATTTGGTGTACTTTCTGATTTTTCCGTTCAGATTCTCAATAAGATTTGTGGTATAGATTATTTTCCTGATTTCCAATGGGAACTGGAAGAAAACAGTCAGATCATCCCAGTTGTTTCTCCATGAAAGTATGGCGTATGGATACTTTCCTCCCCATTTCTTTTCCAGATTGTCAAGTTCTGCGGCAGCAACTTCCTTATTAGGTGCATTGTAGATATTCTTCATATCCGCCGTAAACTCTTTCTTATCCTTATAAACGACATATTTACAGGAGTTCCTGATCTGATGTACCACACAGATCTGAGTGGATGACTGGGGGAATACGGTACGGATGGTATCTGTAAATCCATTCAGATTGTCAGTACAGGTAATCAGTATATCCTGCACTCCACGAGCCTTCAAGTCGGTCAGGACACCCATCCAGAAAGAGGAACTTTCCGATTTGCCGACCCACATGCCAAGGACTTCCTTCAGGCCGTTCTGTTTCAGACCGACACAAAAATAGACGGTCTTGTTTATAATCTTGCCGTTATCCCGTACCTTGAAGACGATACCATCCATCCAGACTATCAGATAGACCGGATCCAGAGGACGGTTCTGCCATTCCTGCGCAGCCTGGCTTACCTTGTTTGTAATAATGGAAATAGCTGATGTAGAGAGCTCTATTTCATAAATCTCACGCATCTCCTCCTCTATATCGGAAACACTCATTCCTTTGGCATACAGGGAGATAACAAGCTTCTCTATAGAAAGTCCCCGGCTTTCATGCTTGGGGACTGCTATCGGTTCAAACTGCCCGTTGCGGTCACGCGGAATGGAGATGACAGACTCTCCATGTCCGGTCTGAATTTTCTTCGGATAACTGCCATTCCGGGAGTTGCCGGTGTTGTTCCCTGCCACGGAATTCTTCTCATACCCCAAATGGGCATCCATCTCACCTTCAAGCATCTTTTCCAATACCTGCGCATGCAACTGATTCAGAAACCTGCTCACATCCGCTTCTGTCTTGAACTGGCTAAGGAACTCCTTGCTTAATACCTCATCAGGCACTACTTGATTCTTTTCTTTCATAATCTTTTTCATTTGGTAAATGTATAAAATAAAAAATACGGAACTCGATTTTGAATCCCGTATTTTCCATTAACACAAAATATTTTATAGTGCCTTTTATAATTATACCCTGTCATTCTTTCCCGACAAAAAGCCGATTATCAACACATTCCGGTCATTGAGCGAGATTCCGGTATCCTCTCCCGAATCCGATGCCATGAGTAAAGATATGAAAAAACGAGGTTTCAAGTTCTTCGGGACTACAATTTGCTACGCCCATTTGCAAGCTTCAGGTTTTATCAACGATCATCTGACAGACTGTATTTGCTGGAAAGTTCCACAATAGAGTTTTTAAAATCTGCTGCCACTGCTACCACCTTTTATCGGAAACACTGATGGATAAAAAGATTTAGGGGTGGTGGCGCAGAATTGATAAACCTTATGAAAAGAAAATATTGAAAATCCGCCTAGCCTTTCCAAACTTGTTCTTCAATTGGGAAAAACATTCCGACCTGCCGGAAAAAACTCCGATGAGAGCTCTTATATCCACACATGTAAGGAGCCTTATATACTCCTCTTTCATTCAACCAGAAAGACCTTGTCCTTTTTAAAAAAGGCCACCACCTTTTTAAACAACATAAGTTCGTTTTTAAAAACGAACTTATGTTGTTTAAAAACTTTTGCAAACTAAATAACTTCTCTGCCAATCATCAGACTACACCTTTACAAGAAATCAAACTTTAGTCTGACAGACATACTTAATTGTAACCGGCATTTTGCCCAAACTCATCTTTATTGATAATGGCATCCAATTGAGTCTGAGGAATAGGACGTAGCAAATGATGCTCTTTTATATTCACTTTCGCATCCGGATTGTATGCTTTTACTCTTTCCAGCAGCTTATCGGTACGCTTCAAATCGAACCAACGTTGCTGCTCTCCTCCCAACTCACGGGCCCGTTCATCCAAAATAAAATCTAATGTCAACTGTTCCGGCTTTATCTCCATAGCGGCTTCCTTTCCAGGAATAGCGGCTCTCCTTCTTACCTCATTGATATAAGATGCTCCAGAGACATTATCGTTCAAGAATAATTCAGCCTCAGCAGCTATCAGATATAACTCAGCAAGACGAATGACCACACCATGTCTCACACTTCCCGTATAATTCACAGACTCACGAGACGGATCAAGGAATTTTTTGAAAGTCACATTCTGAACTCTATTTTTGATAGAACCATCGGCATTGTAAACAAAATCCTTGTCTATGGTAATATAATTGTGTTTAGCTTCCTCTGCATCGGGCACACTATATTTAGTAAAGAAAATAGCCGTATCTCCCGGTGAGATATAAGCACTGTTCGTATTGTTACAAATCCATGCCTGCTGGAACACATCATCATAACGGGCATCCATCTTTTCATCGAACAGATTCAGATAATACAGCGTAGGCATATATCTGTTAAAACTGCGACCATATTCTATGGAGCGCGTAACAGGTTTCTTACCGTCTTTATCGAGTACCTGATCATAGCACATCACCCACAACAAATGTGAAGGGTTATTACCCGGTGTTCTCCAAATGATGGGGTTCCCATCAGGACCTTCTTCAATGGAAGTTCCGAATATCTCACTCTTCGTGTACATACAAACAAACACATTCTCTTTTACATCATTACATTTATAAATATCACAAAGGTCCGAATAATCTTTTGCCAAACTATAATCATAATTGTTAATGACATTACGGGCATATTTCAATGCTTCCTCATAATTTTTATTATACAGATAAACGCGTGCCAGAAACGCTTCGGCCGCACCTTTAGTAGCACGTCCATAGTCGGAAGTGGAAACTGGCAATTTAGCCATCGCCTCTTTTAAATCAGCTATAATCTGAGTATAAAAATCCTCTTCGGACGAACGGTAAACGTAGCCTGACGGCTCGGTACATTCTTCTGTCGATAAATAAACACCTCCCCATGTCTCTACAATATGCCACAGATAAAGAGCCCGCAAGAAATAGGCTTCCCCCATACGGATATCTTTAACCGAAGCTGAAAGTTCGGATCCTGGCAAACGGTTCAAGGCAGTGTTACAAGTATTCAATGCCGAATACAAACGTTCCCACTCTTTAGTTATCGCATTGCTGGAACCTTGTAATGACGAATTATAATCGGAAAGTTCAGCATCGGTACAACCATTTCCCCGAGTAAATATATCCGTTCCCAACTCTGTCATTGATGTGGCATATTCCTGTCCATACCAGAAACGCAACGGTGTGTAACATGAATTAATCAAGGCTTCTGCACCCGATGCAGTCTTATAAAAAGTATCAGCGGTCAATCCACTGGGATTTTCCTCTGTCAGAAAATCATCACATGAACTCAAGGTTGCTGCTATACAGCTAAGCAAACACCATTTATATAATTTATTCATACCTATTCGTTTATTTAAAAATCAACATTAATACCAAATACTGCTTGTTTTGTCATCGGGTAGCTCAAAGAGCCTCCTCGTTCAGGATCATAATCATCCAAATGGCTGAAAGTAAAGAAATTCTTTAATGAACAATAGATACGGATATTAGAAGCATGAATCTTCTCGATCCATGATTTAGGTAACTGATATCCCAAAGTGATTTCTTTAATCTTCAAATACGAACCATCCACGTATCCCAATGCATCCAATTTGGAAGAATCTGAATAACTTTTTTCCGGACGGGGAAATTCATTCGTAGGATTCTCCGGTGTCCAATAGTTTACTTTAATACCCGGATCTCCTTGAATACGGTATGATCCATACCCGTTGGCTTCCGAATGTAACATTTGCCCTTGTCTCCAATACATGAAAACGCGCAAATCAAAGTTCTTGTATTTGAATGTATTGTTCAATCCCATTACGAAATCGGGAGTTTCCGAACCCAAAATGACACGATCGTTATCATTGTCTATAGAACCATCCTTATTTTGGTCCTTTATTTTTATACGGCCCGGCTTCTCACCATATTTAGCTGCTTCCTCAGCTTCGTCAAGTTGCCAAATACCGATTTTCTCCAATCCATAATGCGTTTTGATGGAATGTCCTACAAACCAACCGTTACTAATATCACGATCGGTTCCATCTGCCAATTCAGTGATTTTCTCTCTGTTCAGAGTAAAAGTATAATCTGTATTCCACGAGAAATCCTTTTGATTGAAATTTTGGGTATTAATAACTAATTCCACACCTTTATTTTCAGTTTTTCCTACATTATCCCATGCCAAAGAATATCCGGTAGAGCTAGGTACTTTTTTCTGCATCAGCAAATCTGATGTCTTTTGTTGATAGATGTCCAATGAACCACTGATGCGGTTATTGAAGAAACCAAAATCAATACCGATATTAGCCGTTGCTGTTTTTTCCCAGCCCAAATTATAATTCGGTGTCAAAGCCGGATAATAACCATAGGCCCCGTTTTCCGTATTATTTATGAGATAAGCATACATGGTCTTTCCTAATCCTCCCTGAGTTTGATATGCAGAAACAGCACTGTTTCCTGAAATACCATAACTCAACCGAAGTTTCAAATTGGAAAGTTGTTCTATATTCTTCAGGAAATTCTCTTCATTCATACGCCAGGCCAAAGCCACAGATGGGAAGAACCCCCACTGATGATCTTTTGCCAATACAGATGAGCCATCCTGACGCAAAGTTACGGTCATCAAGTATTTCTCATTGAATTTGTAGTTGATACGTCCGAAGAAAGAAGCCATAGTGGTTTGTACATAATTACTGGATATCTGCTGACTATCCTGCAAACCACCTAAATTATAAAACAACATAGTAGATGAAATAAGATTATGTCCCGCACCCTTATATTCCTCAGCTACATTTTTATATAATGCATTACCAGCCATCAGACTCAGATTATGTTTTCCTAATGTGAACGAATAAGCCAATGTATTTTCCCACGACCAATTGACATCACTATGATTGATAACATCTGCTAACGAGTAATTTCCCGCTCCGTCCAACGTATATGTATCAGCAAAATGTCCTGTACGGACATCTTTCTTGTCAAATCCGAAAGTAGAAGTCAGTGTCAAGTCCTTGATAATGTTCCAGGTAGCCCCTACATTCCCCACCAAATGGCTGGTCAACCGGTTATTTTTATAGGCTCCGGGAACTTCCTCGGCTATCGGGCTGATGGTCTGTCCGTCATTAAAAGGAAGCACATTGATGGAACCGTCTTCATTGTATACATCCCCATAGGGAGCGTAATAAATAGAACGGTTGAAAGGATCACGTCTGATGTTCTGATCCAAATAGGTATATACTACATTAGCGTTCAGTTTTAAATTATCAGTCAACTTATGCGACAAAGATAAGGTTGCATTATAACGGTCCATATTATCCAACTTCACCAAACCGTCTTCAGACATATATTCAAAGGCCAGATTGAATGTTGTCTTCTCTGTACCATTCGAGATATTGATAGAATGGGACATCTGGCTACCCGTTTGCATCAGCACATCCACCCAGTCCACATTTTGATTGGCTTTTATAGCATCATAAGCAGAACCGAAAATTTTGGCATCATCTTCGGGGCTTGCCCACTGACCGTCCGTGCGATAAGCCTCTCTCTTGAAATCAGCCCATTCGGACAAATTCATTCTATCAGGATAAGCAGCTACAGAATTGCTAGAATAATAACCGTTATATGAAACCTTGGTTTTGCCTACAGCTCCTTTCTTTGTAGTAATCAAGATGACTCCGTTAGCACCGCGAGAACCATAAATAGCGGTAGAAGAAGCATCCTTCAGAATCTCCATAGATTCTATAACATTGGGATTGATATCAATATCTGTCCCATAGGGTACTCCGTCCACAATAATCAGCGGAGCATTCGAAGCATTCAATGACCGGTTACCGCGAATAGAGAATGACAATCCCGAACCTGTCTGACCACTTGATTTAGTCATATCTAGTCCAGCCACTTTTCCTTGCAAGCTTTCCAAAGCATTCGTCGTAGGAACAGCGACAATGTCCGCTTGCTTGATGGAGGTCATAGAACCAGTCAAGTCCCGTTTCTTTACAGTACCATAACCAATGACTACCACTTCATCCAATTCTTCCGTATCTTCTTTCAAAATTACCTTTACCGGGGTTCCCGGCTTAATGACAGTCTCTTGTGAAAGCATACCGATATAACTGATTTCCAATTTCTTTGTGTCCGCAGGAAGCGACAAGGAGAAATTCCCCTCAAAATCGGTAATGGTTCCTACGGATGAGTTGCCTGCTACCTTTACATTAGCACCGATAACAGGCTCACCGGTACTATCTAGAACCGTACCTGTTACAATAATATTTTGCGCATAAACATTCCCAATACTCATCATCAGGAATGAAAGCACAAACAGAATAAACCTACTTTGTTTCATGTTTTTTACTGTTTTCATTTTATAGTATAATTTAAAGTTTTTAGCTCTACAAAAATGAGTAAAAATAGGAACCGGATATTACATTATCCGGTCTAATATTTATAAAATCCGGTTTGAGAATAACAAAACAGAGTTATCCGAATATAAAATTATAAATAATAAACTCCTTGCTCTCCCAATGTTCCGTTTCGATTAACCGCACGTATTAACAGAACTACTCCTTTCATGTCAGATTTCCATAATGATTGAGTATCAGAAGTTATATCAACTATTTTCCCATTTACATCTAACACATAGCCCAAAGCGCCTGGTACAGCATCCCACTTTAAACCATCCTGCTCCCACCGGATATGAGCCGGAGCAGGCAATTGTTCCATCATGCTGCGAGGATCCCATCCATCCTTACTTTTAATTATGTTTTCATAAGTATATAAAGCTGCCTCATTCGAAGTAATTGTAGCCCGGCATTCCCCTTTCCTTTTCTCTTTTCCACCTGTTTCATATTCCGTTTTTCTACAACTTAAATCCAATGCCTTTCCATTCATATCCATACTGTTATATTCTGCAAAAAGAGCAGGAATAGTACCCATATTTGTCCATCCTTCAGGAGCTAAAGGAATCTTCACCAAAGTATTAATATAAACAGCTTTGGGTGAGTTATGCCAAGGACGTCCTAATTTCAATTTACCATCTGCTGCCTGTTCGTTGCCATCAATCACACAATTACGAAACACATAACCATATTTTACTGATTCATGACAGGGCGCAACTATAACAGAGCCACTACGTACATTATATAATGTAGACTCTTCCACTAACGCATTGCCTCCACCGTAAAAATAATCTACAGCCCCTTCTAGCCAACATTCTTTTACATAATGACGGTCTGCATCTCGTGTAGTAGTCATCCAGGTATCTTGAAACGAACGGAATTTGCAATTATAAAAAGCAATACGATCCGCCTTCGTTTTCAAAGCTAATGCTTGAGGACCATTTTGAGCCTCCACCCCCCAATCATTGACGTAAGAAATATTTTCAGAATAAAAATCAGAAGCATTGATATTTACCACAGCTCCCTCAAAATGAGAAACAACAGATTTTGGATTATGAACCGAATAATGCCAATACGCTAAATCTTTAGTATTGGCATCAGGTTTACCACCTACATTTAATTTAAGATGAATAATAGTCCGTTCCTTATCCTGTCCGATAAGATGAATAAAAGGCTTGTTTTGGGGAATAATCACCTGTTCTTCATATGAACCATTTTTAACAAATATCAGCCAAGGACTTTTCAAATTCTCTGGGACTGCATCAATAGCCGACTGAACTGTAGTATAATCTCCCGTACCATCTTTTGCAACAACAGCATGAAAAATAGTATTCTGCTGGGAGCGGGCATATCCCATTATTCCCAATATACAAAATAAGAGGAAGAAAAAAGAAAACCGTTTTGGAAATTGTATTTTACTTGTTCTCATGAATAGTATATTTTAAAGGTTCACGCAGCAAAGGTGCACGATTTCAAGTTATTACCTTTATATTTTTTATCCAAATCCTTATAAAAATCAACCTTTCGATTTTCAAAGTTATTTTCTCCTCCTCTTATCCTATTATTCTATCTCAAAACCCTGTACTTGCCAATCTGCTATTTAAAAGTAGACTCATTACCAATATAAATAGTCCCGAAGTCCAATAAAGTAGGATTTAATACCATTGGCACCTCACTATCAATATATTCGCTCAATATCCCTTGATGCACCAAATCATGAGCTACTATTCTTGTATAACAAGCTGCTCCGGTAGCTTGCGTATGAGTTCCATCTGTAGGAAGATAAATCTGTTGAATTGTAGCATCTACCCCTAAGTCTTCAACAAACTCCTTGGTCAGAGCTGTCATATCAACTACAGGTACTTTTTTTTGACGAGCTACATTCTTCATAGTCACCAGAGCTTATATTTTCTTTCACCTTATCCCAACGTCCTTCCTCCCAAAAAGGACGTGAGCTTCTACCTCCACGTGCATAATTTATCACTTGTACTTCTTTTGAAAAAAACTCCTGCAGCATTTCTCCCTACCCACGAGTACGAGTTGTATTTTCCATGTAATCTGCCATAGTAGAATCTCCAATAGTATGAACCTTTAAATTTTGTGCCCACACTAAACCTGATTCTAAAATGGCAAACACTCCGAAAAATAATAGTTTCCTTATCATATATGAATTAATTTATATATTTAAATAAAAATTCTTGACGTACAAAATTACATTATAATATTGTACATCAAGAATCTTGTTCTAAGGTTGTATATCTTGCACAGCAAACAGTACATTTCTATGTTCCATCTGTAGTTTCTTCCCTATAAGTTGGCATGAAGATTCCAAACGTATATCTGACGAGGACGCACCAATTTTAAATTTATATGCTCCATCATCTATAGTCCATTTACCATTCACGTAATATGCCATTTGCTGAGGAGAAACTTTAAAGCTTACCCTTTTTGATTCGCCAGGTTTCAAATTTACCCGAGCAAATCCTTTTAACTGTATAGGTTTAAGAGATTGTGAAGATTCAGGAGATAAATAAAGCTGTACAATTTCAACCCCTTTACGCATACCGGTATTCTTTACCCGACAGCTTATCTCAATAAAATCATCCGTTGTTTGCGCTGTTGCCGGAACATTCATCCCACTATATTCGAAAGAAGTATATGAAAGTCCAAAATCAAACGGATAAGCTATTTTCTCTTGAGAAACACCATTATTATAACAATAAAGTTCTTCACTTTCTGTCTTAGGATAACTGACACAAAGTTTTCCGGAAGGATTAACATTACCCAACAAGATATCAGCAACAGCATTTCCCCCTTCTTCACCAGGATACCAAGCTTGAAGAATAGCTGCACAACCAGCCTCCACTTCATCAATAACTCGAGGACGTCCACCAAACATCATTAAAACAACAGGTTTTCCTGTAGCAATCAGTTCTTTTAAAAAACGTTCCTGATCTCCCGGCAAACGAATTCCTTTACGTTGACGGGCCTCTCTGCATAAAGTTGGGTTTTCTCCTAATGCAGCAATAACGACATCGCTTTCTGAAGCTAGTTTTATGGCAGCCTTCCAATTAGTAGGATCAGATGACTCCATAAGCATCATATTCAAACGTTCCGTCCTAGGATCACCTTCACGAATAATGGCTGTTTCATTTGTTGCGCTCCAATCGCACCCACGTTCATACCCTAAAGTAAAATTTTCTCCTAACTTAGGTTTCAAAGCATCGTATACTGAGATAATTTTAGGATTTTCAAGATCTATTTTTCCTCCCCACCAAAACGCCTGCACAGACTAGTAAGTATAATCCGCCAACATACACCAATAAGTGTTTGCATTCGGTCTTACCAAAGCAATTTTTTTATGCTTGCCAGAAAGGGGCAACACCCCATTATTCTTCAATAAAACAATAGATTGACAAGCCAAATCATAAGATGTTTTACGATATTGAGGACAATCTAAATCCAAATCTCCATTTGCATAAAGTTTCCGATCCGTTGACAACAATCCTAAACGTGCCTTCAACATTAATGAACGTTTCACCGCCTTTTCAAAATATTGCTCATCAATTAAACCATCTTTTATTAACTCGGACAAAAATTTATAACAATTATTCGAAGGAAGTTCAATGTCATTACCTGCTACAAGAGCCTCAATAGCCCTTTGTTTTAGGATTTCAGGATTACCTTTCTGACTGGAATGTTCCACAGCACCATAATCACCCACTACCAAGCCGTCAAATTCTAAATATCCACGCAATATTTTATTCAAAAGAGTATCACTAGATACAGCCTGTTCACTACGAAAACGACCATAAGATATCATCAAGACTTTACAATCCGCCAATCGTATCATAGCTTCATGTAGCATAAGTACTTCTTCAAAAATTTCTTTCCATGTCAATGAAGAACCTCCACCATATCCCCAAAAATGCTTAGTACAAGCTGCAACACCATCCTTCAACCCATTCTTTTGCAAACCTTCTATAAAAGCTACCCCCATAGCTGGACTGAGATAGCCATCTTCCCCATAAGATTCTTCTATACGAGGCCAATACGCGGTACGTATAAGATCGACCATGGGTGATAAAGCAAGCGTAGCACCAACAGAGCGCATGACTTCTGCCGTCTGTTCTGTGTTAACTGTAGCCAGTTCAGGATTCCAAGAACAAGCGACCCCTAATTGTTGAGGATAAACAGTTGTTCCTTTAGCTGCCAATCCAATAATAGCCTCCTCATAGAATATAGCTGGTACACCCAACGGAGTTTCATTTATAAGATAATTCTGAGAATCGCGTACAAAATCACGCAATTCATTCGGTCCTAAATCTAATGCACAAGCATATTGACATACATGTCCTATTCCATTAGGAATTTTTTCTCTACATTTCTGTAAAGACAATTTTCCATTCTCCACCACCTCTGAGGAACGGATACCATACAACTGAGCAACTCGTTCAGCTTGAGACATTTTCTTATAAAGTGAATCTACTTGTTGTTGCATTTTCTGTGTTTCAATTTCTTCAGTTGAAGATTCTGATGCTCCAGAAAAACAGGAAACAAGTCCGAAAGGCACAAGCATTAAAAGACTAAATACTATTTTTTTCATGTTTATACAACGATTATAATTGAGTGAAAATATAAGTTTGTCCCGCTTCAGTGGGTACATCATATAAATAGGAATCTTTCAGTTCCACTCCCTTCAATGGAGCTTTCTCACTAATAAGCGGACGACTGATTTCCTGCTTTCCAAACAAAGGATTAGGATTATCCTCTTTAGCTTTAACCAGTGTCATACCATCCACCATTAAAGCATTGTGCACGCGCAAGCGAAGATTACCACCGATAGTAGATTTGATAACTGCCGATTCTATCTTGCCATCCTTCCATCTCAGAGAAACAATTTCAAAACCACCACGTGCACGAAGCCCCCTAATCTCTCCATCTTTCCAAGTATCAGGTAAAGCAGGAAGTAAATGAACAGCCCCATCATGACTCTGCATCAACATTTCAGCAATCCCGGCTGTGCAACCAAAATTTCCATCAATCTGGAAAGGCGGATGAGCATCGAACAAATTTGGATAAGTACCTCCTCCCTGACCTTTCTGCACTTCGGGAGAAACAAGATTCAACTGATTGGTAATCAACTTAAATGCATGATTTCCATCCAAACATCTTGCCCAAAAACAAACTTTCCATCCCATGGACCAACCAGTAGAAGGATCACCACGCTGTATCAATGTATTTCGGGCAGCCTCAAAGAGCACAGGTGACGAATAAGGCGAAATTTGATAACCAGGGAAAAATCCCCATAAGTGAGAGATATGACGGTGATGATCATTAGGGTTATCCCAGTCTTCGAACCACTCTTGCAACTGTCCGTATTGCCCTACCTGCATGGGAGGAAGTTGTCTTTTTAATGACAGAATAGTATCACAGAACTGCTTGTCCAAGTTCAAAACCTGTGCTGCAGCCCGAGTGTTTGAAAATAAATCGGATACCAACTGATTGTCCATCGTGATACCTGCAAACAAATTGGCTTTCCCTCTCCAAATACTAGGCGAATTCTCCGGGGAATTACTAGGAGTGACAACCAGATAACCGGTATTAGGATCTCTTACTAAAAAATCAACAAAGAACTCTGAAGCACTCCTCAGAATAGGATACACAGAAGCCAAGTATTCCTTATCACCCGAATAGAGGTAACGATCCCACAAATGCTGGCATAACCATGCATTACAGGTAGGCCACGGCCCACAATAGGCCCTATCTACAGCACCATTCATACGCCATAAATCCGTATTGTGATGCAATACCCATCCCCGACAACCATACATCTCTCGGGAAGCCTCCTGACCATTCTCATACAATTCTTTCACCATTTGCAGGAAAGGCTCATGCATCTCGCGCAAATTGGTAACTTCGGCAGGCCAATAATTCATTTCCGCATTGATATTGGTGGTATAACGACATTTCCAAGCAGGATTCAGTTTCTGATTCCAAATACCTTGTAAATTAGCAGGTTGCCCTCCCGGCTGAGAACTGGAAATAAGCAAATAACGACCAAACTGAAAATAAAGAGCGACTAAATGAGGGTCATTGGAAGTAGCGAATTCTTTAACCCGGACATCTGTAGGTTTATCAGCCTGCGAAGTACGTCCCAAATTCAAAGATACACGGTTATAGTATTTTTGATATACATTGATATGAGCCTGTAAAGCTCGGGCATAATTCTTTCCGGCATTCTTCATGGATATCTTATTACGCTCGGATGGATTTCCAGATATATCCTTATAATTCACAAAGTTAGTAGCCATGGCGATATAAATAGTAGCACTATTAGCATTAGTCACAGATAATAATGTATCTCCTGCCACACTCTTTCCACTCTGTAAATCCAACTTCAAATCTGCACGGAAACGAATCGCACCTTTTGTGAAATCGTCTCCTTTGGTTGTACCTTCCAAAATCAAGGCATTTTTTCCAGAAACGGTAACATCCACCTTCTGAGGACAAGTCAGGGAAGCGGAAAAAGTAAGCTTTCCCGGTTGAGAAGCAGTAAGGCGTACAATGACCAGCTGATCGACAAAAGAAGTAAAGACTTCACGCTTATAATCTACTCCATTTACAGTATAAGCAGTCGTGGCTACAGCTTTTTCCAAATCCAATTCACGACGGAAATTGATATAGTTTTCATGACCGGGAAAGTCCAATCGCAAACTACCCACTGTCTGATAAGGCATTCCAAAACCGTTCTTGGAGAGGATTTTTTCACCTGCCAACTCTTGAGCTTCAGGATATCTACCAGCAAAAATTAACTGACGGATGGTCGCCAATGCTCCTTTAGCCTCAGGATTATAATTTTTGTAAGGAGAACCTGCCGAAACTGTCTCCTCGTTCAGTTGAATCTCTTCGGCCGCAGGATTGCCATATACCATGGCTCCTAAACGTCCATTTCCCAAAGGTAGTGCCTCTTCCCAATATTGAGCAGGCTTATCATACCACAATACAGGCTTTTCCTGAGCATCTATACTGATGCTGACTACAGATAGCAAAACTACAAGTGCTCTTTTTAATAATTTATGTGTCATTCTATAATTAAATTAATGAATAAATGGTATCGACTTTTATAATGGAGAAAGAAATCTGTTTTCTATCAACCAAGCTTCGGCCAGTTCCGGCCACATTACCGTGCTTCCCCTTTGGGCACGCAAGGAAATGGCATGCCCACCGGTAGGGAACAGATGCAACGAGGATTTCTCTATTCCTGCATTATATAAGGCAGTATAATAGGCTATGCTGTTCAAAGGAGAGACAGCCTTATCATTAGAAGCATGAAACAAAATAGCCGGTGCCGTGTTACCATTCACTTGTTTCTCCAAAGAAAACAAATTCCTGAGAGTAATATCCTGTTCCCGCTTTCCCAACAGATTTGTCCGGCTACCTTCATGAACAATAGCGTCATCCATAGAAATAACCGGAGATATCAATACAGCAAAAGAGGGTTTACAACTATACGCATCCAACGTATCGCCCACTTTAGCCCAGTCTTCATCAATAGCACACAATGAAGCAGCCAAATGGCCACCGGCAGAACAACCCATCACGCCCACTTTATGAATATCTATTCCATATTCCTCCGCATGGGCACGTATATAGCGAAGAGCACGTTGTCCATCCTGCAAAGGAGCTTTATAAGATTCTATTACATCCGGCGATTGTGGAAAACGATGCATCAGAACAAAAGCCGTTACTCCCAAAGTATTATACCATTTAGCCAATGCAATACCACTGATTTCATGCGCCAATTTCACATATCCGCCACCGGGAATGATCAGTACCGCCGTACCAGTACGCTCAGCTTTTGACGGTTCATAAACATGAATTGTGGGAGTCCCGACTTGCACCACACGTTCCCTGGCTACAGAGTCTTTAAGAGCTATACCTTTACTATTGGGCATATTATTCTGCCACAAAGGAATTATTTTCTGAGCCTGAAGAGTGACCGTCATCAATGCTCCCAAAAGAAAGCTTAATAAAAATGCGAATCTGTCCATCACTTTATAATCCTTTAAAATCCTGTCCATTTACTGTTACATTCTCAAAATGAATGTTTTCAACACCAATTACTTTATTAATCTCAGGTTTCATCACTCCATCAAAAGTACAATCCTTTATAAAAATATCTCGTGCCCGTATTTTATCTTCAAAACCATCCAGATGCAAAACATACTGACTTTTCTTACTTGTGACATTTTCCAAATGAATATTATGAAAATAAGGAAGATACGGTCCGTCATCCACATGCCAGTATTTCAATTCAAAGCCTAAAATAGACTCCTTACACTCACCTACCCTTATATTCCGGACAAATATGTTTTCTACTTCACCTCCTCGTATCGCATTTGATTTTATACGGATAATACGGTCGAGTTCAGGACTGTCCATGGTACAATTTTCCACCCACACGTTACGGCATCCTCCAGTCACCTCACTGCCAATAGCTACTCCAGCATGACCATCCTTCATTCTGCAATGACGAACTATAATATTCTCACTGGGAATATTCCAGTAACGGCCATCTTCATCACGTCCCGATTTGATGGCGATACAATCATCGCCTGTGTCAAAATCACAATCCTCAATCAACACATTCCTACATGATTCCGGATCACAACCATCATTATTATAACCATGACTCTGCATCTTTACTTTTCTGACAGTGATATTCTCGGACAACAACGGATGAATGAGCCAAAACGGCGAACGGTTGATAGTAAATCCTTCCAATAGAATATTCTTACATTTGTAGAGATTAATAAACTGAGGGCGCATGCCATTCTCTCTCATAAAGACCCGTTCTTTAAAAGGAATAGAATCCTCTTTCATTTCATACAATAAAGTTTTCTCATTTATTTTTTTACCATCTTCCTGTACAATGCCACGAATTCTGCTTTCGCTGAACCAATTACTTCTATCAGCCTGACCATCCATCACCCCATTACCAGTGATGGCAATATTACTTTCTCCATAGGCATAAATCAACGGAGAGATATTGTAACAATCTATTCCTTCTATACGGGTCTGTACAGTATCAAAAAGAAAAGGATCTGTAGTAAACTTCAAAATCGTACTATCAGATAAATGGAGATTTACATTGGATTTCAAACGAATGGAGGCTGTGAAAAATTCTCCATTGGGAATAACCACTTTTCCACCTCCCTGTTCAGAACAAATGGCTATGGCCTGATTGATGGCATTTGTATAAAGCGTGTCTTTCACATCGTGATAATCAGTAATCACAAAAGTCCTATCAGGAAAGACGGGAGATACAATTTGATTGTTAACCTCTACCATCTTATCCCAGGAAGACACTTCTTTTTTATCGCATGAAGATATGGCTGTTGTCAAAAACAACAAAGATGCCAAAATTTGAACGGTTCTTGTCTGCATAGTATTGTATTATGTTTATAATTCTATGCAAATATAAAATAGGATACCTGTGTGGAAGTTGCAGTATTTAGGCTATTAGTTACACATTTTGCCCACCAATCGGTTTATGTTTTAATTTATACTCTTTTGGTGTACATCCCATCGCTTCTTTGAACACTCTACTGAAATATTGCGGAGTAGTGAATCCACTCATATATCCTACTTCAGATACAGTTAATTCATCCTGTTCCAAAAGCTGGACTGCCCGTTTAATCCGCATCGTCTTGACAAAATCTACGGGAGAAACTCCCATCAGAGATTTCACTTTCCGATAGAATACAGTCCGGCTCATACTCATGGCCTCGGCCAGATCATCAATTCTAAATTCGGAATTCTGAATGTTTTCTTCCACACTCTGAAGGATATTACAGATGAAATCATCATCGAAATGAGTAACTTGGGGAGTAGAAGGAGCAAGTTGTTCCATAAAAGAAGCATCCTTCTCTTCTCTCATTTTTGAAGTATAATAATCATACAACATTTGCCTTTGTTTGAGCAAAGAATCTACCCTAGCCTTCAAATAAGCAGAACTGAAAGGTTTTGTTATATATTCATCTGCTCCATATTCCAATCCCTGAATCTGATCATTCAACGAAGACTTGGCAGATAGCAGAATGATAGGAATATGACAGATATCACTATTCCCTTTCACTTGTTTCAGATACTCTATTCCATCCATTTCAGGCATCATAATGTCACTGATCACAATATCAGGCAATTCACTCAAAGTCATTTCAAGTCCTTGACGACCGTTACCCGCTTCAAAAACCACATACTCCCTGGCGAGTACGCCACAGATAAAATGACGAAGTTCCTCATTATCCTCAATAATAAGAATCCGTGTTTCCTTATCTTCCTCCTCTTCTATAAGATTATCAGGTACCACTGTTTTCGAACCGGAATTTTCACCATCGGCCAGAATAAATTCGGCATTGGCATCGGCATCAAACGTATCGCGACTCCCCGGCAACCTAACAAAGAAACTGCTACCCTCACCCAATTTACTGTCTACTCTGATTGTACCATGAAGCAGATTCAATAATTCTTTAACTAATGAAAGTCCTATACCGGTAGACATATTAGGATTAGCCTCATCTAACGTATCAAAACGGGTAAACAAACGGTTGAGCTTTTGAGCATTAATTCCCCTGCCCTCATCCTTTACTTGCAAACATAAAATCTGTTTCTCACAAGTAACAGACAAGAAGATACTTTTCTCATCGGGAGTATATTTAAAGGCATTGGACAATAAATTAAAAAGAATCTTTTCCAATTTGTCCACATCCGTATACATAACAAAAGTATCAAGAGGACAAATCAACCTGAAATCAATACGGTGCGTATGAGCCATAGGAACAAAATTACCGTAGATTTTTAAAATCAAAGGGATTACATCTACTTGCTCCACCAACACTTTCATTTTATCATTCTGTATCTTGCGAAAATCCAATATTTGATTGATAAGCCGCAGCATCCTGTCCGCATTTCTTTTGGCCACTTGCATATTCTCCATGCCAACATCAGATAATTTCTCATTGCTGATGACTTCGTCAATAGGACTGGTTATAAGCGTCAACGGTGTACGAAGTTCATGAGATATATCAGTGAAAAAACGCAGCTTCAAGTTGGAAATTTGTTGTTCAAAATCCACTCTGCGTTGCAGATTAGTGATACGTATCACTATGTAAACCACTACCAACATAATCCCCACTGCTATGATGGTATAGAGTAGTATCGCCCAAATAGTCTCACCGAATACAGGAGCAATATGTATAGATAAAGAAGTTACATTATCCACCCATACTCCATCAGCATTAGTCGATTTGACCTGAAACAAATAATCACCAGCAGGTATATTCACCAAACTGGCAGAACGGTTATTTCCAAGGTCTATCCACTGGTCATTCAGCCCCTTGATTCGATATGCATATTTAATAGCCGGAGAATTAACATAATCCAAAGCGGCAAAGGTGATAATAAAATTGCGCTCGTCAGCCTGTAAATACTGGACCTCACGATGATTATATATATCCTGACGACGAGAGGTATTGTTCAAATAAATATCAAGATGAGAAAAAACAATAGGAGGAACAAAATCACTTTTATGCAGTTCATCAGGAGTAATACATAACGCACCATATAGTGACCCTAAAAACAATTTACCGGAAGATAGCAGAACCGGCTTGGTTTCAGCCATCAATATTTGATCACTAAGCTCACCCAACAAATTCATTTCTGCATCGTATTTTGATATTTTATTCTCTGAAACAACCCATATATTTCCTTCCTTATCCTCAATAGTAGAAAGAGTCAAATCAGAAACTTGCCCTATCGTTGCATTGTAATGCTCAAAAATTAACTTTTCAGACAAATCACCATGTCCCTCTAGAATATTTATCCCTCCACTTTGCGTTGTTACTATAAGCTTTCCCCTACGGGTTTGGGTAATATTAAGCACATCATTATTGCTTAGACTGGAATATCGTTCCTCACAAATATTGTGATAGAATCTGATAGCTTCCGGTTTCATAAATTCTGAAGGACAAGCTAGCAATCCCCCCGTAGTTCCAATCAGGACAACTCCATTTTCAGCCTCATACAGACAACGAACTTTCTCACATACATGAATAGGATAATTATTAAGAATATTCCCTGAATGAATAAAACGTATATGACCATTTTCCGAAGAATGGTCAATCAAATTAATGCCACCTCCCCAAGTTCCTATCCACATTCGCCCTTTTGAATCTTGCAGAATAGAATATACAGAGTTTGAAGAAATGCTATAAGGATCATCTTCACGAGGTATATATTGTGTAACTTCATAATTATTCTCATTTTTCGGAGTAAGCAAAAAAAGTCCATCCTCCTTTGTTCCCAGCCATATATTCTGTTCTCTATCTTCATAAATACAATATACATCAACGTTAAAAGCAGCTGAATGATCAGCTAATAACTTTCCATCTCTCGAAATATTGCCAATCCATTGTCCTAATGAATCATAAAGACAAAGATTTCCCGGTTGTCTTTTATGATTACGCTTCCATCCAATCCAAAGGCGTTTTTGATGATCCTCAGTCAAGGCACGTGCCATTCCCTTAGGAGTATTTGTTATATAATCAATATTTTTCTGATGAAACGATATATACCCAAAACCGTCATGGTTATACCATAAATTATGATGTTGATCAATCATATAACTAAAAGCTTGGAGTGAAACTAACTTACGTTCTCCCATATCATCATAAATATAAGCCTGTTCCAACTTCCGAGTTACCGGATTATAAAAACAGAACTCACCACCTGCAGGATTTATCCAAATACATCCATATTCATCTTCATGAATAAAAGTGCAAGGAGCTGTAAATGGAATTTCCTTACATCTAGGATAACTCAACAAATCCATGTCCTCATTTTGATAATCCAAACGAATCACTCCGTCAGTCACTCCCAACATCCAAATATTTCCTTGCTTATCTTGATAAATATCAGGATTAATCTCTATAGGAATTTCATAAAAAGTGAATTTACCAATTTTCGGATCATAAAATCGAATACCTTTTTTTTGCAGGATAGCTATTTTATGATCAGACAGGGACTTCAATCCAATAATCTCGAACATGGATTCATCAGGAACACACGGTACAACATTCTGATTCTGATAATCATAGCGGGCAAAAAATCCTTTTGAAGTAGCAAGATAAATATCATCTGCATTCTCCACCATGAATTTAAAAGGCATAAGATTCGCTATACTCTTCTTCCCCACAATAGTAGTTCCCTTATTTGTCAGAATCCATTCATCTCCATCTTTATCCTGTATAATAGTATAAATGCTGTCTCCTATACTATTTTCTGTTTTTCCGGTATATAACTGTACAGATTCCATATCTGGGAATTTATTTTCATCCATACGGAACAACTCGTTTTGCGTACCTACTGCCCACGTTATTCCTTTACGCAATACATAAAGCTTCTCAACTGAATTTACCAGACTTTTATTGAAAAGGAACGGATCTTCATATTGATAGGTACGGGTATTAAATAAATAGCAATGTTTATCATACGTCTGGCACCAGATGTTATTCAACGAACTTTTTTCAATCTTGGTGAAACGATGATTCGCTATACGTACTTTACTTCCAGGATAGGTTTTATAGTTAGTAAAAGAATATCCGTCAAAACGCTCTAACCCATTCCAAGTAGACATCCATATATAACCATTGTCATCCTGAATCAGATTCTGAATATTTTTCTGCGACAGTCCGTCTTGAACAGAATAATATTTAATATCAATCAAACTCTGACCAAACAAAGTCAAGGCAGAAAAACACAACCATATAAAAAGAATCTGTTTCAACATCGTATTTATCTTTTTCGATTATACAAATATCGGAAAAAGATATCACAAACCAACAGACTGAATAGTTATTACAATGATTAGACCTGTTTTTATAAGAAATTATACCGCAAACAGCAATATCACACCATAACCTTCCTCTCCGAAAAACTCTGCCGAAGCTATACTTCGGCAGAGAAAGGAACAAGATAAACGTCTATCCAAACATTCACAATGCTAAACCATAAACTAATCTTTTAAAATTAACAATTTATTATTCTGTCCAGTCCTCCACTATAGCCGAAGGATCTGGATTCAAAATAATAGATTGATTGATTCAAATTTACTAAAAAATAAATTGAACCATGGACAGCAATATCCTTCCTTAGAGTTCATACGATACCCCACCGGACAATTAGTACCTGAATACCCTCGAGTAACAGACAATTCCAAACGCTTATAATCCCAATAAATAATACCCTCTCCCCAAAACTCTATTCTTTTTTTGCAAAATCAATTCCTTACGAAAATCTTCCATAGCAGATGCCGTACATTGGTAGGAACTGTAACGATAAGTTTTCATAAAATTCTCCAAAGCAGAAATTCCAGCGCTTACCCCCCTGACTAGCGGCTATTGCCTCAGCCTCAATAAAATACATTTCTTCAACACGCATTAAAAGATTATCTATCGGTGCACCTACATTGGCGTCAATCATATTGCCTTCTTTCAGCTTGAATTTTAAATGAACATATGCAGGCACTTTTTTAAAATTCTCATCGGTGAACAAGGTATGATACTTGGTACCAGGAGCCTTTCCGGCATCTTCAGGAGCAATCCAAGTTTCTTTGCGCCAATCATCATCCGGGATTTGCTCAAATAAAGCCTTACTAATCATTCTGTGTGCTCCATAGGAAATTCCGGCTCAGCGGAAATTTCTGGTTGGTAAGTTTTAAAATTAGCTATCTTTGCTTACCTTTGTTTTATGAAACCCGAACGACTCCTTCGTGCCATCCTTCCGGATGTGCTTATAGACAACTTTGATATTGTCAATTTCGACAAGAGTGCTGACCGTTTTGATATTTATCTTGATGAAAAAAAAGTTCAGCTAAAAGAAGATAAGACCAACCCGGATATCATATCCTATGGTTTTGGTGAGTACCGTACAATCCAAGACTATCCTATTCGTGGTCGCGCCACTTATCTCCATGTTCGTAAACGTAAATGGCTTGACAAGTCTTCCAATGAAATCTTCAGTCATGACTGGGATTTATCCGAATTTGACGGTACACGGCTCAATTCTGAGTTCGTCTC
>CANPJW010000012.1 GCA_947574505.1 uncultured Bacteroides sp.
GCATAGTGACAGAAGCCGCTTAGCCAATATGTTGAATTTTTAACGGACTATTATAATTAATGGAAAGGAAGTTTATAATTAATGAAAAGGAACTTATCTATTAATACTTTGGGCGGAAAGTAGCAGTAGTTTTGAGTGTGGCAAGTGGTGAAAGATGAATGATGTGGTGAAAGATGAAAGTGTATTCATAGTCAATGTAGACACGGTCCCTCGCCACGATGTTTCCTTTGCCGAGGGTCGATGATTTGAAGCCTTCTCATCTATTTCGGTGTCTTGCCGCCGCGGCTGTCCGCTAAAATGATAACCATAAAGGGGTGACACCTTCAATAGGTGTCACCCCTAATTTTTCAAGCTTCAAAAAGCTTTATCGGACAGCAATATATATTTATATACATCTTTAGCCTGTTTTCCTGCATACATCTCGGGGCTTTTCCATTCCACGATACACTAACACACAACTGTTCAATCCCTACTATACCATATTTATATGCCTTTTGAGGAAATTGAATACTTTTCAATTTCCAATCCGGTATTTCATCAAACATCCTCATCGAATCCTCCGCATTCCTGTTATCATAAGAAACAGCCTGACTATAGGTATATACTCCTAAAACAAAATCATAAAAGAAATAATAATCTTTTTCATCACACTATTCATTAGATTTCATATAAAAGAGTAATATAAAAATAGTACAAATTAGTCTTCCGACAAACGAATATTTACAGGATGACAAACAAATATCACCATACAAAATCTTTTGTGTTTATAAAAGATTTATTCATCAACTTTAGTCATTATAACATCAGTTGGAACTGAAAATCCAATAGGCTTTACTTCTACCCAATCCTCGAGTCCTTCCGTCTCCCACCATATACCTTCTTTTTCATTTAAAGTCCAATGTAATTTGTTGGGTCCTATTGGTTCTAAAGTACCTCCCCAAATTCCCTCTCCGTTAAAATGCTTCATTCGCTGGTCATAAAATTTGAATCCAATACCTTTTTTACCTTTATATCTCGTATTACATGCACCATAAATATAAATATGTTGCTCACCTCCATTTATATTTTCATAAACCCATTTGGTATTAATATCAGTAATATAATTTTCTACCATTTTATTTTTAACGGATAAAGAATATCCGCCAAATATAAGTTCTTCATCTATTTCTGCTTTCGGTTTTCCTTTATAAAAGGCTTCTCCTTTTATTAATCTAATAGTGAATACCGTATCCTCTTTTTCATATTTCCATGTGCCAATATAATCTTTTGCTGTTTGTTGGGCATAAACAGCAAAACTGTACATGGCAACTAATAAAATAAATAATATACGTTTCATAATAATAACTTTTTTATTTGTTACAATCTAAATTTTCTAACTGACCATTCGTATTTACAAATTTTGGTTTCCAACCGTCCCATCCCTGATTTAGTTCATTATATAAATTAAAAATAAACTGTAAGCCAGCCCCTTCTTTTTGTAAGAAACTTACACAATGAGCTATTCTATCTTCTATGCTGGCTCCTATTGCGCTATTAAGTGCGCGTGAATATTCTTGTTTCATCGTTTCTTTATCGTTCTGTAACTTTGTAGCAAAATCTCGAAATGCGTCTTCAGAGACTATCACCAAGCTATTGCATCCAAAATCTGAAATTATCCCATAAGAAAAGTTTTCCACATCAATATACCCTTGAAGATATTTCTGTGTTAACAAGTTTAAATCAGCAAATGAAGGGATCATGCTACCTCCTGGGTGTGAATGATACCATTCAGTAACACTATTCGGTTTCACGGCACTCCAATCATATCGAATACTTCCTTGTCCTTGTTTGTTGGGATTATGAATTGATGCACCACTGGCAATCCAACCATTTTCTTTTGAATTCGGTTGATAATAGACTCCCGCAAATATCTTTTTCACTCTGGCTATCAAGCTATCGTTTACATTCATTTCATTTGCCTTTTCACATGGATCCACATCAGGATCTTTCTCCTCTTTTTCTTCCACTGTACCATTCCCTGTACTTTCGTCCGGATTACCAGTTGACATCTCACTTGGATCCGGGAAAGGATCAGGATCAGGAGGTGGTATAGGAGTTAACCAATCGTCTGGAGTAATGGTCACCTCAGGGAACTGCCCTCCATTTATGTCTCCCGGCTCTGGAGTAATGATCACTTCTGGAAGGTTTCCACCATCAATATCCCAAGACCAGTCTTCTCCATCCCATAAATCATCCTCCCCACTTCTAGTGGAAATCTTCTTCTTTCTACCAAAAGCAAGTCCGGAAAGTTGAAAATTAGCAATCTGACGTTTTTCTTCTAATTCTGCTTGAGTAGATGCATTTAACAAAAAAACACCTTTCACTTTTATACCATTTTTATATGTATTAATACGAGCTATCATACTTGAATGAACCATAGAATAAATTGCAATTCCTGTAAACGTTCCTTTATCTACACAATTAATAAAGTCATTACATACCTGACTGTTATGGACAGCATCATATTCCTTAGCTGGAATAAGTGTCAGAATATATTGGCCAACATTATTCTCCTTTACATCTTTTACAATAACTAACTTTTGATACACATTTGTGTGTTTAGCAATTCCTTTATCATTTTTATATTCTACATATAAAGCTTTGTATTGAAAAGTTGATATTATAGGGATATCATAACACTCCAAATTATGCTTAGAAGAAGGTATAGCTCCCGTCCATTGAGGAGAGAAATCTCCTGGACGTATAGAATTATCAGCCTTTTCTTTTTCAGAACGAGTAGTTACACTTTCCATTGACTTCTCAAAAAAAGCTTTCGCTTCTTGCAAACTAAAATTTTTATTTTCGGTTCGTGAATCCATGTTTATTAATTCATCATCCATACAACTCCAAACAAGAAATAATATAAGAAGTATAGATAAGCAACCAATATAAAGATAGATATTTTTCCTCATAATCAAATATATTTTCTAACTTTCGCCATTATAACATTCGTTGGAATAAAAAAAACATCCACATATACATAACGCAATCACTTATCGTTTACAAAAATGAGCAAAACAGACAAATCTCCATTCCCAATTAGTACACAAATTAGACAAAATAATACATAAAAACACATCTCCTAAATACAAGAATCCCCCTTGTTACACATATCTGTAGCAAGGGGGACTTATATGAACGAAGGCATTCATTCCACTCCGTCCTTCATGCCTAATTTTCAACTTATTTAAAGGTAGAATCCGAACCCTATCTTCACACCGAAACGTGACATATCTCCATCATTGAAACGCCATTTATAATAAACGGCAGGTTCAATGGTTACCGTACGCGAAAGGAAGTAAGCGTATCCGGCTTCGAGCCCCAGTCCCCAGTCCGTCTGATGTTTTCCACCACTCCAGCGGAAACGGTTCCAGTCGAGTCCGCCACCCAGATAAACACCTGTTTTATTGAAGTAGAAACGTACTCCGGGCCCAATGTATACTCATCTATCGGTTTCGACCAGTCGGCTCCGGCATTTACCATCAAGGCAATACCCTCGGCCAAGAATGTGCCGACTTGTGCACCAACTCCAAATTTTGCTTTATCGTTTTCACTATACGAAAAGTCCAATCCCGACAATGAAGGATTAATAATCGTAATTCCTTTCTCAAATTGCGCCTGTGCAGTGAAAGAGACTGCCAATAAGCAAAGAGCCAAAGCTAATTTCTTCATAAACTTACTTTTTTAAGTGAATAGATTGTTCGTCTTTTTTGCGGCGTTCGCGCATTTGTTCCTTTTTCCGAAGCACCAGCCAAAGAAGGAGGACGATGACATAAGAAACTGCCACCGTAATTATTTTCTCTGTCGGGCCGACTTCCGTATTACGAGGCAACAAATAAGCCGCCGTTACGGATACATAAATAAGGAATGCAAGCGCCACTCCTGTTGATTTTCTTATTTTCTTCATTCTGTTGATTTTCTTGTTTTCTTCATTCTGACAATTTTCTTGTTTTCTGCTTGCCCAGCCAGACATAGAACCAAGCTGCCGCAATCACCACACACGCTATGCCGATGCCATAGGAGACTGCATGCGAAAGTCCCAATCCTTCGGGAGCAATGCATATATAAGTTGAACATACACATGTCATAAACAGTGCCGGTATCAAAGTAATGATATAAGGTTTTCTGGATACCGCCAGGAAGACTGTTATAGCCCACAAGGTAAACACAGCCAATGTCTGATTTGCCCAGGCAAAATAACGCCATATCATATTAAATCCGTTTGCATCACGCAAACTATACAAAAGCAAACCAATAGCTACTACAAACATCGGAATACAGATGTACAAACGACGGCGCATACTTTTTTGCTCCATGCCCAAGAAATCCGCCACAATCAGACGTGCCGAACGGAAGGCGGTATCTCCCGAAGTAATCGGAGCGGCAATCACTCCCAAAATAGCAAGTACTCCGCCGATTGCTCCCAACCATTCTTTTGTGATGGCATCAACGATAACAGAAGCATTGCTCTCTTCCATTCCGTTCTCATGGAAAAAATAAGTAGCGGCAGCAGCCCAAATAAGAGCAACAATGCCCTCGGTAATCATTGCACCGTAAAACACCGGTCGACCGTGACGTTCCGAGGTCATGCAACGTGCCATCAATGGGCTCTGCGTAGCATGAAAACCGGAAATCGCACCACAGGCAATGCTCACAAACATAATCGGGAAGATAGGAAGTTCGTTCGCTTCCGGGTTCGTATTTTGCAATCCGTCCCACAACTCCGGCAAAGCGGGATGGTTAACGTAGAGCATCACCAGAATGCCTACTGCCATAAACAACAAGGCAATCGCAAACAATGGATAGATTTTACCTATTATTTTATCAACAGGCAACAAAGTAGCCAGCATATAATATGCAAATACAACGATAATCCAAAACGTAGCATCCAAACTTTCCGGAGTGAGTTTTGCCAACAATCCGGCAGGTCCCGCAACGAAAACCGCCCCTACCAGAATCATTAAAATGACAGTGAATCCTCTCATCACCTGCTTGGCGGTCAGTCCTAAATAACGGCCTATTATTTCCGGCAAGCTTTCGCCTCCATTACGCAAAGAAAGCATTCCGGCAAAATAATCATGCATTGCCCCCGCAAAAATACTTCCCAGCACAATCCACAAGTATGCAGAGCTACCAAATTTCGCTCCCATGATTGCGCCGAAAATAGGACCTAACCCGGCAATATTGAGAAATTGAATCATGAAAATCTTCCAGGTGGGCAATGGAATATAGTCCACTCCATCCGCCTTGGTTAGTGCCGGTGTTTTACGGTCATCCGGACCAAAGACGCGCTCCATCAGGCGTCCGTACGTAAAATAGCCTACTATCAGTGCCAGCAGACATAGAGTAAATGTAATCATAGCGTGTCGTTCTTTTTTAACTTGGCAAATGTAACATAATCTCTCGAAACAGCCCAACATTACCGACACTTTTACTAACTTTGCGGGGATTTAAAACGAAAAACAAAGAATATGCGTCGATATATTTTCATTCTTTCACTTTTGTTTCCTTTCCTCTCCGTAGCCGCACAGCCCAAGCATGAGGTTCGTGCCGCCTGGCTCACTGCTCTGTATGGTCTTGACTGGCCTCGTACACGTGCTTTAAGCCCTCAAAGTATCTGCAAGCAAAAGGAAGAATTGGTGGATATTCTCGACAAGCTGAAAGCTGCCAACTTCAATACCGTCCTGTTTCAAACACGTACACGCGGGGACGTGTTATATCCCTCGTCTATCGAACCTTTCAACTCTATCCTGACTGGGAAACCCGGTGAAAATCCCGGATATGACCCGCTCGCCTTTGCCATCGAAGAATGTCATAAGCGGGGGATGGAGTGCCACGCCTGGATGGTGACTATTCCGCTGGGAAACAGGAAACACGTTGCTTCTCTCGGCAACCGTTCCGTCACCAAACGGATGAAAGACATTTGTGTACCGTATAAGAATGAATATTTCCTCAATCCGGGACATCCGGGAACCAAAGAGTATCTGATGAAACTGGTGCGGGAAGTCGTAAGCCGTTATGATATAGACGGAGTGCATTTCGATTATCTGCGTTATCCGGAGAATGCCCCTCTCTTTCCCGACAAGTACGATTTCCGCCGATATGGCAAAGGGCGTACAGTAGAGCAATGGCGGCGGGACAATATTTCAGAAATCGTACGCTATATATATAAGGGTGTAAAAGCGATGAAGCCGTGGGTGAAGCTAAGTGCCAGTCCGGTAGGAAAATACCGGGACACCTCGCGTTACTCTTCCCGTGGGTGGAATGCTTTCTTTACCGTTTATCAAGACCCGCAAGGATGGCTCGGCGAAGGCATCATAGACCAGATATATCCGATGATGTATTTCCAGGGAAACAGTTTCTATCCTTTTGCCCTCGACTGGCAGGAACAGAGCAACGGACGTCAGGTGATTCCGGGACTCGGCATCTATTTTCTCCACCCCGATGAAGGCAAATGGACACGCGACGAAATAGATCGTCAGATAAACTTCATCCGCAATCATAAAATGGCTGGTGAAGGGCACTACCGTGTGAAATATCTCATGGAAAACACACAAGGCATTTATGATGAACTGACCGAAAACTTCTACGCATATCCGGCTTTACAGCCTCCTATGCCTTGGTTGGATAATGTGCCGCCCACAGCTCCGTCCGAACTGAAAATAACTAATATCGACCATGGATATACGGAATTAACCTGGCAGGCTGCTACTGATAACGATCAGCGTAACAAGCCCATGTATGTTATTTACGCTTCTAATGAGTATCCGGTAGATATCGACCGACCGGAAAATATCGTTGCACAAAATATCAGGGAGACAAGCTATATCTATGCCCCTATCCTGCCTTGGAATGCGAAAAAGCATTTCGCAGTGACAGCTATTGACCGCTATGGAAATGAAAGTACAGCAGCACAGGAACAAACGGCTCAGCAGTAAATCTGGTATTTAGAATTGAGTTACTTGTTTCAAAACGGTAAGAAATGAGGTAAATGCATGCAATTATAAATTCTCAACCATTCTCATAGGAGTGAGAATATACCCTTGTCAGAATAGCCTGAAACAGTTCATTACCGGTGAAAAAAGGAATACATTCAGGTACGGATTACGCGGATTACACAGCAGAAGCGGCATGAAGCAGATCGACGATAAAGGCTATCTGATATCGTAAGTTAAATATTATCAGGAGTTACCCATATCCATGCCCTATAACAGCTTCTTTTATGAACAGGAACCAAAGGTAAATAACCGGAGTACACTCTACCTTCCCTGCTTTCCAACGGATAAGTTGCGGACATTCGTTCATGTTCCTGCAAAGCTTCACCTTCTGAAGGATGATAATCAATCACAAAACGTCCTGTTGAACCTGGACGTACATAACGGTCATGTAAAAAACGCGCAATGACTCCCATATTCATGCGCAGATTGATTTCCACACAGGGATGAATCCGAAAAACCGGCTTTTCATTCTCCGGAAACCGACAAATCATCATATCAACTCCAAGATAACCTTTATAAACGGTTCCCACCAACGCAGAAAGTCTGTATTTCAAACAGTTTTCCAAATCCATCAGAGCCTCTAAAGGGACATATTGCGCAAGTTGTTTCCGGATTGCCCCATTAGAAAGCAAACGATTCCCCTCATACATTCCACTCTTTCCGGTATGGAAGAGGGAATATCCCACAAACGTCAATTCACCTGCGCCATCGGAATAAAACTCCATGGCAAAATCTTCTACCTTATTATATATAGGCTCCGCAATGACTCCACCCTGCGAAGCAGCCACACGAGTACACCAGCCGGAGATGAAAGAAGTAAATATGCCTTTACACCAGTTCAGACCTTTACCGCTTCCCGAAAGCGGAGCTTTCAACAAACATTCCTTCCGCCCTTCCACAAAACGTTTCCATTCCTCCGGGGTCTTTAAATAATAAGATTCGCCGCAGAAACATTCATTCAGTTGTAATTCAGGAAGTAACGCGACGGCTTTAGAACGATGAGAGTATTCCCGCAGATCGTTTAATTGCCCCATAGAAGGCAGCAGGACTTCATCCACACCCAACACAGAAAGCCGCTTCCGTAAAGCCACATCCCATCCCCAGGGACGAATATCCAAATCCGGTTCAATAGCAAGTTCCGGCTCCGTTATCAAATCAACCGAAAGTCCTAATAATTCCTGTATCTTCTTCACATAGTCGAGATTATAGGCGGAAGGAGCCAATACCGCACTCCCCTCTTCCGCATACCACATCGGAAGCAAGGCCAATTCGGAAGCCATACGTCTTGCCGAAGCCGGAGCCATATAATTCGCTTCACCACTGGCAAGCGCCAAGTCATGTTCCGGATTGAATATATAAAGAGCCTTTTTTGTCATTTCAAATGAATTCAAAACTTTATTCTGCAAATATATACAGGAAATAGCCAGGAAGGACTACAATAAACAGAAAGTTGGAATTAAACACACAATTTTGCCATCTCTACTTTGCAAATCCTAAAAAAAGCAGTATATTTGCCACTCGAAAAACAAAGAACTGAAATGGAATCATTCTACCGCACACACGCCTACCTCGTTGAGCACACCAATGCCCCCGTTCGCCGCGATCTCATGGACGAGATCGACTGGAGCGACCGCCTGATTGGTATCAAAGGGACACGTGGCGTAGGAAAAACCACTTTCCTTCTCCAATATGCCAAAGAGAAATTCGGGAACGACCGTTCCTGTCTGTTCATCAACATGAACAACTTCTATTTCTCGGGTCACAGCATTATAGAGTTCGCCAACGAATTTCAAAAACGTGGCGGAAAAGTATTGTTGATCGACCAGGTGTTCAAACATCCGGAATGGAGCAAAGAGTTACGCATGTGTTACGACCGTTTTCCTAATCTGAAAATAGTCTTCACCGGCTCGTCCGTGATGCGACTGAAAGAAGAAAATCTTGAATTACGTGATATCGCAAAGAGCTATAACCTGCGCGGATTCTCTTTCCGTGAATTCCTGAACTTGCAGACAGGTATGAAATTCCGGGCATACAGCCTCGAAGAAATTCTTAGCACTCACGAACAGATTGCCAAAGGAGTACTCTCCAAAGTTCGTCCGCTTGACTATTTTCAGGATTACCTGCACCACGGATTCTATCCGTTCTTCCTCGAAAAACGTAACTTTTCGGAGAATCTGCTGAAGACGATGAACATGATGGTGGAAGTAGATATCCTGCTCATCAAACAAATTGAACTGAAATATCTTTCAAAGATAAAAAAATTGCTATATTTGCTCGCTGTCGACGGACCGAAGGCTCCAAATGTGAGCCAACTGGCAAGCGACATACAGACATCTCGCGCCACGGTGATGAACTATATCAAGTATCTGGCAGATGCGCGACTCATTAATTTGGTTTATCCGAAAGGGGAAGAATTCCCTAAAAAACCTTCGAAAATAATGATGCACAACTCCAACCTGATGTATTCCATCTATCCGGTGAAAGTGGAAGAGCTGGATGTGCTCGACACATTCTTTGCAAATTCTTTATGGAAAGACCATAAGATACATAAAGGGGATAAAAACGTCTCTTTTATGGTAGACGAAGTAATGCCGTTCAAAATTTGCCAGGAAGGCGCAAAAATCAAGAACAATCCGAATGTAACGTACGCGTTGCATAAGGCTGAAATAGGTCGTGGCAACCAGATACCCCTCTGGATGTTCGGCTTTTTATATTAAAAGATTTATTTACTTAAATATTTAATTTAGTTATGACTAAACAGAAGAAATTCATCACTTGTGATGGTAACCAAGCTGCAGCACATATCTCGTATATGTTCTCTGAAGTAGCAGCTATCTACCCCATCACTCCTTCTTCGACTATGGCTGAGTACGTAGACGAATGGTCTGCCGCAGGACGTAAGAACATCTTCGGCGAAACAGTATTGGTACAGGAAATGCAATCTGAAGGTGGTGCTGCCGGTGCAGTTCACGGTTCTCTTCAGGCGGGTGCGTTGACTACTACTTACACTGCTTCTCAGGGTCTTCTCCTGATGATCCCTAATATGTACAAAATTGCCGGTGAGTTCTTGCCTTGCGTATTCCATGTATCTGCTCGTACATTGGCTTCTCACGCATTGTGTATCTTCGGTGACCACCAAGACGTAATGTCAGCTCGTCAGACTGGCTTTGCGATGTTGGCTGAAGGCTCTGTACAGGAAGTTATGGATTTGGCTGGTGTTGCTCACTTGGCTACCATCAAATCTCGCGTTCCGTTCATGAACTTCTTCGATGGTTTCCGCACATCTCACGAAATCCAGAAGATTGAAATGTTGGAAAATGATGATCTTGCTCCGCTAATCGACCAGGAAGCTTTGGCTGAATTCCGTGCCCGCGCACTGAACCCGATGAAACCGGTAGCTCGTGGTATGGCTGAAAATCCTGACCATTTCTTCCAACATCGTGAATCATGCAACAACTACTATGAAGCAGTTCCTGCTATCGTAGAAGAATACATGAATGAAATTTCTAAAATCACAGGCCGTAAATACGGTTTGTTCGATTACTATGGTGCAGAAGATGCAGAACGCGTAATTATCGCTATGGGTTCTGTAACAGAAGCTGCCCGCGAAGCTATCGACTACCTGGTAGCAAACGGCGAAAAAGTGGGTATGGTTGCCGTACACCTGTATCGTCCGTTCTCTGCTAAACACTTCCTGGCTGCTGTACCTAAGACTGCTAAAACTATCGCAGTTCTTGACCGTACTAAAGAACCGGGTGCTAACGGCGAACCTCTTTACCTTGACGTTAAAGACTGCTTCTACGGTGCAGAAAATGCTCCGGTTATCGTTGGCGGCCGCTACGGTTTGGGTTCAAAAGATACTACTCCTGCTCAAATCCTTTCAGTATTCGAAAACTTGGCTATGCCAATGCCGAAGAACCACTTCACTATCGGTATCGTAGACGACGTTACTTTCACTTCTCTTCCTCAAAAAGAAGAAATCGCTTTAGGCGGCGAAGGTATGTTCGAAGCTAAATTCTACGGTTTAGGTGCTGACGGTACAGTAGGTGCTAACAAGAACTCTGTAAAGATTATCGGTGACAACACTGACAAACACTGCCAAGCTTACTTCTCATACGACTCTAAGAAGTCAGGTGGTTTCACTTGTTCTCACTTGCGTTTTGGTGATACTCCGATCCGTTCTACTTACTTGGTAAATACTCCGAATTTCGTTGCTTGTCACGTTCAGGCTTACCTGCACATGTACGATGTAACTCGCGGTTTGCGTAAGAACGGTTCTTTCTTGCTGAACACAATCTGGGAAGGTGAAGAACTGGCTAAGAACCTGCCTAACAAGGTTAAGAAATATTTTGCACAGAACAACATTTCCGTATATTATATCAACGCAACTCAGATTGCACAGGAAATCGGTTTGGGCAACCGTACCAACACGATCCTTCAATCTGCATTCTTCCGTATCACAGGCGTTATTCCTGTAGAACAAGCTGTTGAGCAGATGAAGAAATTCATCGTTAAGTCTTACGGCAAGAAGGGTGAAGACGTTGTCAACAAGAACTATGCTGCCGTTGACCGTGGTGGTGAATACAAGACTTTGGCTGTTGATCCTGCTTGGGCTAACCTGCCGGATGACACAAAAGCTGAAAACAACGATCCTGCATTCATCAACGAAGTAGTTCGTCCTATCAATGCACAGGATGGTGACCTGCTGCCTGTATCTGCATTCAAAGGTATCGAAGACGGTACTTGGCATCAAGGAACTGCTAAATATGAAAAACGTGGTGTAGCAGCATTCGTTCCCGAATGGAATCCGGAAAACTGTATCCAGTGTAACAAGTGTGCGTACGTTTGTCCTCACGCTGCTATCCGTCCGTTCGTGCTTGATGCAGAAGAACAGAAGGGGGCTCAGTTCACACAATTGAAAGCAGTAGGTAAAGCATTCGACGGCATGACTTTCCGTATGCAAGTAGACGTGCTTGACTGCTTGGGTTGCGGCAACTGTGCCGACATCTGTCCGGGCAATCCGAAGAAGGGTGGCAAGGCATTGACCATGAAACACCTCGAAAGCCAATTGGCTGAAGCTGACAACTGGACTTACTGCGTAGACAACGTGAAGACTAAACAACATCTTGTTGACATCAAGGCTAACGTGAAGAACTCACAGTTCGCGACTCCATTGTTTGAGTTCTCAGGTGCTTGCTCAGGTTGTGGTGAAACTCCGTACGTGAAATTGATTTCTCAATTGTTCGGTGACCGTGAAATGGTTGCTAACGCTACCGGATGTTCTTCTATCTACTCCGGCTCTGTTCCTTCTACTCCTTACACTAAGAACGAGAACGGTCATGGTCCTGCTTGGGCTAACTCACTGTTCGAGGACTTCTGTGAATTCGGTTTGGGTATGGAATTGGCTAACGAGAAGATGCGTGCCCGTATCGTGAAAGTGATGAACGAGGCTATTGCTGCCGAGTGTACTCCTGCTGAAGTGAAAGAATTGTTCACCGAATGGATGAACAATATGCTGGATGCAGAAAAGACTAAGGAATTGGCAGCTAAAATTATTCCGGTTGTTGAAGCTAACAAGGATAAATGTAACCACTGCAAACAAATCGCTGAACTGCAACAATATCTTGTTAAACGCAGCCAGTGGATTATCGGTGGTGACGGTGCTTCTTACGATATCGGTTACGGTGGCCTTGACCATGTAATCGCTTCCGGTAAGGACGTTAATATCCTTGTTCTGGATACTGAAGTTTACTCTAACACAGGTGGTCAGTCTTCTAAGGCTACTCCGGTAGGTGCTATCGCCAAGTTCGCTGCTGCCGGTAAGCGCGTACGTAAGAAAGACCTCGGTCTGATGGCTACTACTTACGGTTATGTATATGTTGCACAAATCGCTATGGGTGCTGACCATGCTCAAACGCTGAAAGCTCTCCGCGAAGCAGAAGCATATCCGGGACCATCTTTGATTATCGCTTACGCTCCGTGTATCAACCACGGTCTGAAAGCCGGTATGGGTAAGAGCCAAGAAGAAGAAGAAAAGGCTGTAGCATGCGGTTACTGGCACTTGTGGCGTTACAACCCGGCTTTGGAAGCTGAAGGCAAGAATCCGTTCCAGTTGGATAGCAAAGAACCGAACTGGGCTGATTTCCAAGGTTTCTTGAAGGGTGAAGTTCGTTACGCTTCTGTAATGAAACAATATCCTGCTGAAGCTGAAGAACTGTTCAAAGCTGCTGAAGAAAACGCTAAATGGCGTTACAACAGCTACAAACGTTTGGCTAGAGAAAACTGGGGTGCTGAATAAAAAGCTATTTTAAAAAAGGGGAAAGGCGGAAGTCCATAAGGATATCCGCCTTTTTACTTATAATTAAAAATATCTTTAATCAATATAACCTTAACTCACTCAGCAACTCTATAAGAGTTCGTACACTACAAGATAGTGTACTTCAAAAAGCCATCTTCAAATACGTCACCATTATAACCATATATAATTCCGTTCTCTTCATCCACATCAAATGCATATAATAGAACGTCCAGTTCGTATTTGGCGACAGAATGCCCTGAATAATCAAATACTTCAATAAAACATCCTTTTTCTCCTTTAGGACATCTTATATAGAAATAACGTTTACCCGTAACTAATTCACGCTGACAAAATTTGCTCTCTTTGACATTATTCACTATTATATGAGGAACTACAGTCTTATCAACAAGTCTCTTGCAGAGCTTCATATCACTTACTCGATAAAAGTCTATTTGCTTTTTATAAGTATAAGCATAGATTATTAAAGAGTCGTTAGCTGCCAAATATCCTCTATTCTCATCAAAGAATAATTCCTTCTGCTTTTGTTCAATCAAAATCTGCCCCGTTATCTGCATGGTATTCAAATTGACTTTTTCTATATTAAGTTTATAGGGAAACGTACTATATATTAATAAAGAATCGTTGACAACATTCATAAAATTGACTATTCTATCAGAGATAGGTAGTTTAATTTCTTCCTCAAGAGACATATGGTTATTATCCAATATAAAACATTTGATAAGAAATGGGGTGTATCCCCAAATATAAACTTTATCAGAAACAGTTTTACATAATGTGGGAGATATTTGAAATTCATCTTTTCCTCCTCCTTTGACTCCACCTTGATAAATACAATGAAATCCAGGAAGTGAATATTGATATATCATAGCATCATTATTTCTTGAATCTGTTACAAAAAGATTTCCTTTTTTTACCACTATTCCATCAGGAGAGAATATTTCATTTACTCTTATTTTCTCCGCACAAAAAGTTTTTTTCACTGGAAAGGGCTCTATTTCCAGTGAAGATACCTGCCTTTGTGCACAAGTTTGTCCGCTACATGCAATAATAATTAAAGTATAAATAAGTAATAAACAAATTTTATTTTTCAACATATTATTTATTCTTTCTAAAACGACTATCTTAATTCAATAAATAAGCCTATGGTATACTGTATATACTGTATCTATCATTTAGAGGTTTTTAGCCCAAAGAGTCAGTTTTTTATATATAAAAAAATAATACTTTTCAATGAATAATATATCTATAGACCATAATAAAGTTACCATCCCGGTAGATTAGGAAAAGAACCTGCACAGGTAGAAGTACCTATACTCGTAGTGGATTTTACTGTATTACAGCCACTGCATGACGTAACATAAAATGCGGGTTCGTCTGGTAGTAATGTTGTACTGGTAAAAATGTAACACTGTTTGAACCCTCCGGTAAACTCATCATATGCCAAAGCCTCCACATTAAGAAGTGTTAACTGAGTTAATCCATTTTTTGAATTATATGTCACATGGACACCATAACAAGCAACTGCTATAATCAAAGCAGCTAAACCATAAAATCTTTTTTTCATTTTGATAAGTTTTTAATTTATTACTTTGTGTATTTTTTTGTAAATATACTGTTTTATTAGTGGCAAGCAATATTTTATGGTATGTTATTCAGCAGATTAGATATAATTTATTACTGGCACTTGTGGCGTTACAACCCGGCTTTGGAAGCTGAAGGCAAGAATCCGTTCCAGTTGGATAGCAAAGAACCGAACTGGGCTGATTTCCAAGGTTTCTTGAAGGGTGAAGTTCGTTACGCTTCTGTAATGAAACAATATCCTGCTGAAGCTGAAGAGTTGTTCAAAGCTGCTGAAGAGAACGCTAAATGGCGTTACAACAGCTACAAACGTCTGGCTAAAGAAAACTGGGGTGCTGCCGAATAATCGGTTGTCACACTGTTGACAGATAAATAATCAAGTAGGAGGAAAACGAAGTTTTTGTTTTCCTCCTACTTTTGTTTTTTTTACCCACCAAACTACTGAATATCACGGCTCTTTCATTTAACTTTGATGCTATAATGCACCACTGTTTAATCACACTGTGCCCCAGAAAAAGACCACTCCGTATGGAGCCGAAAGAGATTCACAGCCATAGGATATGCAACGCAAACACTTACGCCTGCATATGGAAATGAGTTAAAAAGTGACTTTGGAGTAGCCCTTACCAGTGGACGTGCTGTCTATTTGCACAAAAAGCCATTATTCGGTAAACTCAAGTTTGCATTTAATTGGGGCTCGGATATCAGCTATACCAAGTATAAGAACTACAAAGAAGAGTATAACTACAGTGCTGCTGACGAAATGGAAATCCAAGACTACGGTTTGCATCAATGTGACAATACCCGTTCAATGGCGGGCTGAAGTTTTATCCTTTTCTTTTCAACAAATCCGTCGGGCTCTCGCCAAACTGTTCCTTATAGCATTTGGCAAAATAAGAAGGTGAACTGAAACCGACTTCATAACCAATTTCGGCTACCGTCATATCCGACGAAGCGAGCAGAGACGCAGCTCTCTTCAGACGGGCAATACGGAGCAATTCATTAGGAGAATAATTAGTCAAGGATTTTATCTTCCGATAAAGCTGCACACGGCTCAAGCCCATTTCTTTGCCCAAATCTTCTACATTCAAACCGGAATCTCCCATCTTTGCGTCAATCAAGGCTTTGAACTTTTCTACAAAATCCTTGTCCATATCGCAGACATCTTCTTTGGCCAATGCCTGTCCGCCACCAAAGAATTGTTTCAGGCGACGATGCGAATCTATGAGGTTGCGGACACGCGCCAGCAACAATTGCGAACTGAAAGGCTTGGAAATGTAAGAGTCCGCACCACCATCATAACCTTGAATCTTCTGTTCATCCAAAGAACAGGCAGTCAAGAGGATAACGGGAATATGGCATGTTTGCAGTTCGCTTTTCAGACGACGGCAACATTCAATACCATCAATGCCCGGCATCATCACATCAGAGATGATCAAATCCGGAACATATTTCATAGCCTTGCGGATACCTTCCGAACCGTCCGCCGCTTCAATGACAGTATAGTCTGTATGAAGTAGTCCATGAACATATGAACGAATATCCACATTATCATCAATGATAAGTACGGAAGGTTTGGAAGAATCATAGTTCTTTTCCAGTTCCTCTTCCTCAATGGGCAAAGCATCGTTCAAGGAAGAAGCTTCGGAAACAGAAGATACCGGAGATTCTTCCAAAGAAGAGGTCTCGCAAGCACAAGTCCGTACCGGCAAATCGACGGTGAAGACGGTGCCTTGCTTTTCGTCACTTTCCACTGATATAGTCCCACCATGCAGCTCGACGAAAGCCTTTACCAAAGCCAGCCCTATCCCCGAACCGGCATGGTGCATATCAATTTTATAGAAACGGTCAAAAATATTACGGATATGTTCGGCTGAAATCATCGAACCGGTGTTGGATACGGTAAAACGAATCCATCGGTCATCCTCTTTTGTCAAGGCAGACAAACGGACGGTAACTTTACCATTCTCCGGCGTAAACTTGAAGGCATTGGAGAGAAGATTAAAATAAATGCGTTCCAACTTCTCTACATCTGCCAAGGTATGGTAGTCCGTATCCGGCATATTGTCAAAAGAAAAATGAATATGCTTTTTGCGGGCTGCCGCCAGGAAAGATTCGTTCCAACCTTTGAAAGAGGAAAGAATATCAACCGGAACGGGGGTATATTCCATCTTCCCGTTTTCGTATTTACGGAAATCCAATATCTGATTGACCAAACGCAAGAGGATATTTACGTTTCGTTGCACCAACAGTAGCATCCGGTGTTGGTCGTCACTCAACGTCTTATCAGCCAACAGATGCTCCACAGGGTCGGCCACCAAAGTTAAGGGAGTTCGGAAATCATGAGAGATGTTCGTAAAGAAAACAAGTTTGGCGTGGGTGGCCTCTTCCAGCTGATGAGAAAGCTGTATTAACTGGTCACGCTGTTCCGCCAGTTTGTCGCGCTGTTGTTCCAATTGGTCGCGCTGCTCTTCCAACTTATCCCGTTGCTCTTCCAACTGCCTTTTCTGTTCGGAGAGCTCTCTATTCAAACGATTTTTAGAACGCAGCGAGTTGTAGACAACTACCAATAATCCTGCCACCAGCAAGAGAATAACCAAACCGCCATACATCACCACTTGTTGTGTAGCCACACGTGACAAATATCCATCGATACGTCCGTTCAGTGTTTCTATCTTTTCGTCCAGTTCCGAGATGTGAGCAGTCTGAAGTTGCATGACATGTGCGTTAGTCCGGTCTACTACCGCTGTATTCATTATGGTTTCACGCGGGTAAGGTTTTGCTTCGAGAATATTCATTGCCAGTTGCAGTACTTTATCACCGTTAGTCGGATAAATAAAGGTAGCGTTCAATACACTGTCAAGCACAAGCTCCAGTCCGTTTCCTTTGCCCGGCAAGGCATCGATACCGACAAATATCATTTCTTTCTCCCGCCCCGCCTTCCTGGCAGCCTGATAAGCTCCGGGAGCTATGCGGTCATTATGAGCATATACGGCATCAATCTTCGGATGGCGACGGAGTATGCTGTCCATTGCCATTTCCGCCGGTGCGCGCTCCCAGGCTGCATCCGCTTTATCAATCAGCTTTATATCAGGAAAGTTACTGATAGCCGCCATAAATCCCTGATGACGTTCCATTGCAGGAGTCGATCCACTCAGTCCGGTAAGCTCCACCACATTCCCTTTTCCTTTCAGAGTGGATGCCATGTAATTTCCTACTGCGCGGCCTATTTCATAATTATCAGCACTGATATATGCAGTATATTTATCAGAAAGAATCTTCCGGTCGACCAAGATAACAGGGATTCCCTTTTGGTAAGCCTCTTCCACAATCGGAGTCATCGGGGCCGCTTCATTGGCAGAGATAATCAGCAAATCGACACCTTTATCTATGAAATAACGGACATCTTCCGCCTGCTGACGGTTATCATCGCCCGCCGACCGTATCTCTACCGACACTCCGTCATAAAACATGGCTTCACGGAGAATCTCATCATTCATCTTATGCCGCCAGGAATCATCACTACACTGAGCCACCCCGATACGGAAACGGAGGACATCCTGCCGACAGGCAGTCATGCCGATAAGACAAAACAATATCACTATCCACTGCGTGTATTTCATCGGTTTAATCGTTTTAAATACTTTCATCGTTTTCATAGTACTTAGCAGATTGATTCAGAACAAAAATAAAAATAAATCTGCAAGTTAGCTAATTATCACTCGATTTTTCTACGAATTATTCCCTCACAAGAAGATAAAATGACTATAAATATTCACCGGGAAATTATTAACAAAAGTATAAGAGGTAAACAAAACACTTAATCAATGTTATAAAACATCTCTTTTTATTTGGATTATTTGTAGATTTCACAGAAGTCCGTATCTTTGCAATGTGTTTTTCATAGTATTAGATTTAAGGTTAACAAAGGTTGGAGCAAGGCGTTGCTCCTTTTTTTATGTCTATACGTCTCCCAATATAAATCTAATGTTGAACCAATAGAAAAGAAGTTTTCTATTAATAAACCAAGACTCATCTATTAATGCTTTACTCCCCCCAAAAAATATATGGGTCTTGTTCCAATCTCTACAAGATATGAATCGGAACGGGTTCTCACGAGAACCGTAATAAGGTCAGAAAAAAGAAACCTCTCAAAGTATGTCATTTTAACTTTGAGAGGTTATACGCCGATAACAGATAATCATTCCATCTATTACCGATATATATTAAATAGGATTATAACAATCTGTCTTTCAACACCTGCGGAAGTTCCGGCATCGCCCCGCTCTGCGTGCAGACATAAGCAGAAACTTCCACCGCCAGCTTATGAGCTTCGGGAACCGGCTTGCCATTCAATATGGAAGCACAGAAAGCTGCCGTGAAAGAATCGCCCGCTCCTACCGTATCGGCTACGGGAACTCTCGGCGTTTCCTGGAAAGAGACAACGCCCGGAGTAAATACATAGCTGCCATTGATGCCGCAAGTCAGAATCAACATTTTCAGATTGTACTTGGCCAACAGAATCCAGCACTTGTCCTGCAAGTCGATGCCCGGATAACCGAACATACGGCTGATGGTCACCAACTCTTCGTCGTTTATCTTCAAGACATTGCAGCGTTGGAAGGAATCGCGCAACACTTCTTTGGTGTAGAAGTCCTGACGGAGATTGATGTCGAATATCTTTAATTGTCCGTCTATATCGGGCATGGTGTCCAAGAAGCGGTTGATAGTGGCGCGACTTGCTTCATTGCGCTGCGCCAACGAACCGAAGCAAACGGCACGTGTGTTCAACGCCAGACGTTTCAGTTCGTCCGTGAAAGGAATGTTATCCCAGGCAACCCCCTCCTTGATTTCATAACAAGGCACACCTTCGGCGTCCAGTGTCACTTGCACCGTACCGGTAGGATAATCTACCCGTTCAATCTGAGTATTCAGTTTCTTGTCTTTAAAGACCGACATAATCTCATCTCCCAGTTCGTCATTGCCTACCGCACTGACTACACGGCTGTCAAAGCCAAATTGCGAAACATGATAAGCGAAGTTTGCCGGAGCACCGCCTATTTTCTTTCCTTCGGGCAGCACATCCCATAGTGCTTCACCCATTCCTACTATCGTATTATTCATGATAAACAGAGTTTAATTGATTCCCAAATATAAAATTATTTTCTGATACGGAGCGTATAGAACAGCAGATAAAGCACACCGATTGTCATTACTGCAATAGCGCCGTTCTGTCCCAGTGAAGTGTCCGAAGCCACTCCCATCGCCAACGGAAATACCGTTCCACCGAAAAGCCCCATAATCATCAGACCGGAGACTTCGTTTTTCTTACCCGGCAGATAAAGCAACGCTTGCGAGAAGATGACGGAGAATACGTTAGAGTTACCGAAACCAATCAGGGCGATGCAAGCATAGATAACCGCTTTCTCATGGAAGATGAACAAACCAATCATGGCAACCAACATCATTACTACACTGATAGCAAAGAAAGATTTCGGAGACATCTTGCGCAGAATGAACGAACCCAGGAAGCAACCCGCCGTACGGAAGATAAAATAGAGACTTGTCGCGAAAGCGGCATCATCCAGTCCCATTCCGATGCGTTCCATCAGAATCTTCGGAGCGGTAGTGTTCGTACCTACGTCGATACCGACATGACACATGATACCGATGAAGCAAAGCAGGATGAACGGTTTGCCGAGCAAAGCGAGACATTGTCCGAAAGTAGACGGTCTGCCTTCTTCTTTTTCTTCTTTAATCTGTGTGACATTGAGCAACAGAACAGCAATAACGGCTACAATCATGTAAATCGGGAACAGGATGCGCCAGCCCAAATCGAAAGTCGGGATGGCTTGTGTAGCTCCCCACATGGCAATATAAGGAGCAAGGAAAGAAGCGATGGCTTTTACAAACTGACCGAAAGTCAGGCTACTTGCCAGGCGGTCACCCCTCACGATGTTGGAGAGCAAGGGATTCAGAGAGGTCTGCATCAATGCGTTTCCGATACCCAAGAGGGAGAAAGAAATCAGCATCAGCATATAACTGTCACCGAAAATCGGCAATAACAAAGAAGCAAAAGTGACAATCAGACTGAGCAATACAGTCTTCTTCTGACCGATACGGCTCATCAGCATCCCTGTCGGTACGGAGAAAATCAGGAACCAGAAGAAGACAAGTGAGGGAAAAATGTTTGCTTGTGAGTCCGACAGACCAAGGTCTGCCTTTACATAATTGGAAGCAATGCCTACCAAGTCAACGAACCCCATGGCGAAAAAGCATAGCATCACCGGGATAAGTTTGGAGAGAGAAGAGTTTTTACTGTTTTCCATTGTTATATCTGTTACTTAAATTTCGCATACCTGTTTATCCGTATGCTACAAAGTGAATCTGTTATTGTATAATTTCTGTATCTTTAGAGCTTAATTTGTCCGCCCTTACGGGAGTAAACCTGTTTGCCCCTTATCCGATTCTTGCTTCACACCGCTATAATAGGATGAAAGCTACGATATTGTTGATTTGTCACGGCCGTGACAAATTCTCTTCATGGCTGTAGTAGCTTCTCTTCATGTCCGTGAGAAGAATCTACCACTGCCGTGGCAAGCTACTTATACCGTAGGCTTAACAGAAGTATACCGTTACCTTAAGTGTAGGAACCCGTAAGGGTGGATATACTCTGCCGTAAGGAACCGGGAAAAGAGCCTACAGATTACATAGAAGAGTCCTATGGCTTCAACCGGTAAACCACAAACGAATCTACCTTATAGGATCCGCCCTTGCTGTAAAAGCCGATATGGCAGTAAGGCTCCGACGGGAATACCTGATTGGTCATTGCGAAACGTCCACCGTCACCGAATGCTTCTACACTTGATTTATCTACAAACAGGCGAAGTTTCAGTTCATTCCTTCCGCTTTCGATAGCCGTCCACGTCAGCGTCGGGAAATTTTCGTTGAAGCTGACATCTCCACTTTTACGGCGGTCCATAGAGAATTTGTTCTCTTTCATGTCATATTGCATGTCCACTTCCTCGCCCTTATCATTGTAGAGACGGAAGCCGATAATGTCTGCATGTTGGTTCTTGATGGTCAGTTCTATTTCGTAAGCACCTTCGTTACCCGGAATCATTTCTTTGACCGTGCGTGTTCCACTTACTTTGAACGAACGTTTCTTCGAAATGTCGCGCAGTTTCAGCAGTTCGGGAGAAGGGGCGGATTTGAGATAAATCTCACCGTCTGCGGCAAACAGGCTCAAATCGCGGGGAACGGAGTTCGGACTACGGTATTGGGAGGTAGGAACATCATTTGCATATTGCCAGTTGCTCATCCATGCGATGGCGATACGGCGGTTGTCGGGGGCATCACTCCAAGTAACAGTAGCGTAATGGTCTTTTCCCCAGTCCATCCATTTGGTTTTGGAGGGTGATTCGTTTACAAACTCTTTTCCGTTGAAGGAGCCTACAAAATATTGAGTAGCACTTCCTCCGAAAGGACCTCCTGGATTCAAATTACAAAGCAACACCCATTTCTTATCATTGGTACCTTCTACTGGAAGTTCAAACAAATCGGGACATTCCCACACGCCGCCATGTGCACCTTGTCCTTCACCGAAACGACTTTCAAAGGTCCAATCTTTCAGATTAGGAGAAGAGAAAATCTGCATTTCCTGCCCTACTGCCAATACCATAATCCACCGATGGGTTTCTGCATGCCAAAACACTTTCGGGTCGCGGAAGTCACAGACCTCAGACACCAGAACGGGATTGTTTTCGTATTTAGTAAAAGAACGTCCGTTGTCGGTGCTGTAAGCTATACTTTGCACTTGCCGGTCACTGCTTTGAGTGTAGATAGCAACAATAGCACCTGCACCAAATCCTGCTGTATTATCGTAATCCACCACAGCCGAGCCACTGAAAATTGTTCCTAATGCATCAGGAGCTATAGCAACAGGAAGATGTTTCCAGTTTACGAGGTCTTTGGTGATGGCATGTCCCCAGCTTAGATTTCCCCATTGAGAACCATAAGGGTTGTATTGATAAAACAGATGATATTCACCGTCTTTATATACCATTCCGTTCGGGTCGTTCATCCAACCATAAAGGGGCGAAAAATGATAAGTGGGACGGTACTTTTCCCGATTAGCTGTATCAAACGTATCGGATAATCTCATTTCCTTGCAGCAAACCGTATTTTCAGGAGAAAAGTTTGTATGAAGAGGATCATTCGTTTGTAGTTTAAATTTGCAGGAAATCGTCCGACCTGAATAACTGGAAATGTCTACAGGAACAAAGTAATCCACTTTATGCATCGCCAGCCGTACATCCAGCCATTTCACCTCTTCATTATTTATAATCATACTGATACGTACATCGGGGGCAGTTTCTTCTACCGGTAGAAGGAGATACTTCTGATTGGTATTAATACGTACCATGTAATGTCCTTCTCCAAGATTCTTTATCAATAAAGGAGAATCTGCTGCGCGGAGCGAAAAAGAAAAAGTTATAAGTAAAAAATAAATCAGAACAGCCTGAAATTGCTTAGATAAAAGAAATACATTCATGTTTCAATGGTATTAAAATATGATTAAAGTATGATTGATGTAGGCAAAGGTAGGCGCTTCGGGATGAAACGCCTATCAAATTTGTTTCAAACGCTGCAAAAAATGTTACTTCCGCATGATTCGAGCCTATTCATAATTCTTATTCTGGGTATATAATCCTGGAATATAGTACAGTTGGTTATAAGGTATCGGGAAGAACTCATTTTTTCCCGCTTCATAATGAGCATCCTTATAATATTGGGCATAGGTCTGTCCGTCATATACACTGTTTTGTTCGCTTGCAAAGTAAGCATTCAGCGTTTTAGAAGCAATCCCCCAACGGCGCAAATCAAAATAACGTCCGTTTTCCATCGCCATTTCCAAGCGACGCTCCCAACGCAGACACTTACGCGCAGTTTCCTTGTCTTGGAAGTAAGACTCCGGATAAAGCTCAATCTCACACTGTTCTTTTGCATAAGAAATGTGTTTTTCAATCGAATTGGCTGCACGCTGACGAATATCATTGATAATGACACGGGCTTTGTCCAGTTCGTCCAATTCAATCAATGCCTCAGCACGCATCAGCATCACATCCGTATAACGGAATACATAATCGTTCATTGCGAACGCCTGCCATGATCCGTTGTAAGTCTCTCCTTTCGAACGTTGGGGCACTTCTTTCAAGGAAGTATAATAGCCATACGTATTCGGCGTACGGGAGTTGTCTTTTGTCATCACATATTCTGCTTCATATTTATATGGATAGGTAGGCATGCCGACTGTATGAAAGAGTCTGGGGTCCCATTTCTGTTCGTTCACTTCTCCGTTGACCGGATAGCTGATTTGATGATTATAGTCATCAAACATCGGCAGACCATTCTCTGTCTTGAATGCATTCACCAGATTCTGCGAAGGCTTATGAAAGTCCCATCCGCAAGTCCATATTCCCCAACACCCATTCAACATATTCGACCAGTTGGCACGTCCGAAACTTGTGTTATCATCCTTATAGTCGGAACATTGTACGGCAAAGACCGATTCCTTGCTGTTCTTGTAATCCGGCAAAAAGATGTCGCCGAAATCTTCCAGATAATCATATTTGGAATCTTCAACGTCTTTCGTATATGTTACCACCTTGCTCATATATTCTTTATTTATATGAGATACGCCGGTAGTCGCTTCATAACCGTCTCCCCATGCCAAGTTCAAATAACACTTTGCCAGGTAAGCCGCAGCGGCAATCTTATTTACCCGTCCGCCATTAGCCTGTTCGTCCGGCAGCACATTATAGGCAGTTTCAAAATCAGTTATTATTTTACCAAAGAGTTCCTGATACGTAAACTGGTCATTTCTTATCTGCTCGATGGTATTGTTTGAATACGCCACTTCATCAATCCAAGGAACTTGGCGAAACACGGTCAACAATTTATAATAGAAGTGCGCGCGTAAGAATTTAACTTCCGCAATGCGCTGCTTACATAAATCCTCACCAAGTTTGTTCACTCCGTTTCTGTCCAAAGACACTAACGCACGATTGCAACGGGAAACGGCACAATAGAGACGATACCAAAGCTCGTCCATCTCACCCGGAGTAGTAGCCGTCAACGTAGACCAAATCTCAAAAGGATGATAGCCGGTGTCGGTCGTCCCGGAACCACCTTTCAAACAGTCGTCAGATGTTATATCACCATAAGGAAACAGATTGAACGGATAGGAAAACCAGCAGTCGCCCAACATGGCATAAGCGGCATTCACCATCTTCTCCGGTTCGGAGAACGCTTTATCTTCATCAATCACTGCTGTGGGATTATAGTCGAGAAAGTCATTACAGTTTGTAAAGGATACACTCATCAAACAGGCAAGTGCAAATGTATATATTTTCTTTTTCATTGTTTTTCTTCTTTTAGTATGTTAGAAACTAAGTTGCAGACCGAATGACACAGAGGTGGCCAGCGGATAAGCCCAATCCGGATTTTCAGGGTCGGCACAAGTCAGACCTTTACTTTTGACTGTTAGCAAGTTCTGTCCCGACAGATATATACGTGCATTGCTCATTTTGAATTTAGACAAGAATGAGGCAGGCAAATTATATCCCAGTTGCAAATTGCGCAACTTCAAATAAGAACCGTTTTCTACAAAATAGGTTGAAGCGCGACCTTCATCGGCAGTATTGTTAGTGGTCAGTGCGGGAATAGTGGAACCGGTGTTTGCGGTAGTCCACGCACCCAACAAACGGTTTCCTTTGTTTGAGCCCGCATCTGTAATACTCCAGAAGTCAGTCTGAAACTTTTGGTTGTTATACACGTCCTTATCATATACCCCTTGCCAAAACATGCTGAAATCAAATCCTTTATAATTCAATGCGATATTCAGACCATAAGAAAATGCCGGAACAGGATTGTAAATCCAAGTTTGGTCATCGGCTGTAATACCATTCTTACCATCCAAATCTGCATATTTCAGTCCACCTACACGTGCGTTCGGTTGACCGGAAGCATCCACTTCGGCCTGATGTTGGAATATACCCTCTACCACATAGCCTACAATAGAGCCGTATGGTTGACCGGACTGAACCAGATTCTCCGTTGTTGTGTGTGCATAAGACCCTGTGGAGGTTGCAGGAAGGTAAGTTACTTTATTGCGGAAAAAATCTAAGTTTCCGTTTACATCAATTCCAAGCCCGCAAGCCAGAGTCTTGCGATAACCCAAAGCAACCTCCATTCCCCAGTTGCGCAATGAAGGACCATTGGCCCAAGATGCTCCACCTTCTCCCAGTGCGCCCAAGTAAGAGGGATTAATCAACATATTGTCCACATCTTTCACATATCCATCTATTGAACCGTATAAACAGCCTTTGAGAAGTGTGAAGTCTGTACCGATATTGAACTGTTCGGCCGATTCCCATTTCAAATTAGGATTCGCAAGTTGAGTGGCACGATAACCGGAAGGGAACGTTCCCGAATATTGCAACAGTAAGTCGTAAGCGGTAGAAGTAACACGGTCTAATCCATAATCGGCTACATAAAGTCCAAACTGGGCATTATTGTCTATTGCCTGATTACCGGTCTGTCCCCATGAAAAGCGAAGTTTCCAGTCGTCCATCCAATCTTTCCGCAACAGTTTAGACAAACGCAATCCGAGAGTCGCTGCCGGGAAAGTACCCCAACGATTATCTTTACCGAATCTGGAAGAACCGTCTCTGCGAATGGTGAAAGACGCCAAAACGAAATCGTCGAAATTATAGTCTATCTTTCCAAAGAAAGAAGCCAACCGGAACCCTACCTTTGCGCCAGCGTTTCTCATTGTACCAGTTGCCGCATTGGGCCACATATAGTCTTTATCTTCCAAAGCGTACTCTTCGGAATAAGCAGAAAAATCAATCACGGATTGCTTGGTCATTTCGGTACCTGCCAATACGGTAATATCATGTTTATCGGCCAATCGGAAATTATAGTTGGCAGTATTCGACCATGTCCAGTTTGTTTCATTATTGTGAGAAAGCGTTGTTTTCGCTATGTCATTATTCACAATATCAGAATGAAAAGTGTTTGTCATCGCATTGATGAATGAAGAATAATGGTCGATACCGAAGTTTGAACGAAGCACCAGTCCTTTGAGCGGTTTCAACTCTACATAGCCGTTACCAAACAGACGCCAGTAGTCCAGATGGTTGTCACGATTATTATATGATTCGCGCAACGGGTTCTGACGGTCGCTCATTCCACCTACAGGACCGGCAAACGTCACACCGTCTTCCTCATAAACCGGAACAGTAGGAGCCATCTTCAACGCATTCTCCATCGGAGCGCAATCTACCTGGGTGGTATATGTCACAGTGAAGTTCTCACCTATGGTGATATATTTGTTCACATTATAGGAGGAATTCATACGAGCGGATATATTCTCAAAATCAGTGTATTTCAAGATACCATTATTCTTCTTATACCCCAAAGAAAACATGGTGGAATGTTTGTCATTAGCGTGTGAAAGAGACAAATCATAATTTTGCAAGAACCCGGTACGCGATATTTCGTTCAGCCAATCGGTATCCGAATATTTCATTGTTTTCTTTTGATTGATGTAACCATCGTATAAGCCGTTTACCGTATAATTTACATAACTTCCCGTTGCCGGATTCCAAACCGTAATGGGCGTGCCGCTTGCGGCTTTCAGGTTCAATCCATAATTTCCGGCATAAGCAACCGGGTCTAATCCGTCATTCAAAGCAGCCTGAGCCATAGCTGTTGCGTATTCCGAAGTGTTCGAGAGCTTCATCAACGATTGGGAAGTGTAAAACTGCGCAGCCAGATTTGCCGAGAAGTCGACCTGCATTTTATCGGCTTTCTTTCCTTTCTTCGTTGTAATGATAATAACACCGTTCGATGCACGCGAACCGTAAATAGAAGCGGATGCCGCATCCTTCAGCACTTGCATACTTTCGATATCATTGGTATTAAGAGAGTTTAAAGCACGAGTAGTAGGCACTCCGTCAACCACATACAAGGGATCTTGTGATGAATTGAAAGAACCGATACCGCGAATGCGAATGGTTCCTGTACTACTGGGCGAACCGTTTGTAGTAATTGTCATACCCGGTACTTTACCTTGCAGACTTTTCATCGGATCGGCATCAGTCGAAGTTTTTAAAGATTTGGTCGAGACAACGGCAACCGATCCTGTCAAGTCTGCCTTCTTTTGGGTAGAATAGCCTGTCACTACCACTTCCTCCAACATTTCGGAGTCTTCCTCCAAAATAACGTTTAATAAAGCTTTCGCCTCCACTTTGACTGATTTAAAACCTACATAAGAAATGGTAAGTAATGAACCTTGCTTTACTGTCAACGTAAAGTTACCATCAAAGTCGGTAATAGTACCGTTGGCCGAAGCGGTTGATTCAATGACGGAAGCACCGATAATCGGCAACCCATCTGTTTTGGAAGTTACGTTTCCTTTTACCATTATGTTCTGTCCGCTGAGGACTGACAAGAACATAAACAGGAAACAAACGCTGCAAAGAAGTTTTTTGTTCTTCATAATACTGAGCATTAGTTTAATGATATTAATTTTAAAGTACGAATTTTCTTTTTATCGATGGTGCAAATTTCGGTTGATTTATATCAAACAGCTAAAAAAAATGTTTCAAAGGCTATAATATTTGTTGCATAGAACGCTATTTTATAGGGTTTTATACATTATTATCCGAGATAGAAGAATTATAGAGTATCTATTCTGCAGTAAGTATGGAAAATATTACCTTTGTAGGTGATAAGAACTTAAAAAATGGAAAGATGAGATTAAATGTATCGAAGATTACATCTAATCAATTAAATATGTTTAGATAGATTCTCAAGTATAAAACAGAATCAAACTGTGTCAGCAGGCTCCTGACACAGTTTGTTTTTCTTTCTTAAGACTTATTTCCCCGCACCTGTCAGCAACTTCCAAAACAGATTCAGAATACCCGCCACACTCTCTTTATCAGGCACAGGAATCCGGAGCGTGGTCTGTCCGGTCTCCTTATCTTCTTCGACTATAGAATCCACCAATTTCTGAGTAGCCTCCGGCGAGCTGAGCGTACGAGCCAAACCGCTAAGGAAAGAAAGTCCTTGCTGAACCAATCGTTCCGGATGCTCTTCGGCGTCACTGACAGATGAATCCGAAGCCTCTTCCATCTGTTCCGATATGACCGACGGCCTTACTTGCTCAATGGCTTCCTCTTCCGGCGATTCTACCAATTCTTTTACTACCTTTTCATCATCAGCCACTTGATTGATATTCTCCTCCTTATCATCCCAATCAATGTTACTGCCGTCCGCACGGTTATCATCCGCTATCTCAGAAGAAGCATCAGCCACCACTTTGATAGAATCCATAATCTTATCAAACTTACTGTCTTCCAAGAATATGGTATCTTCCCCATTATCCAGAATACCTTCGAACAAAGAAGTCTTAAAATTCAATGTCGACAACATCCTTTCTTCAATAGTCTGGCTGGCAACAAGATTAATCACTTGGATATTTCTCTTCTGCCCAATTCGGTAAATACGGGCTATGCGTTGTTCGAGAACCGCCGGATTCCAAGGCAAATCAAGATTAATCAATATCGAAGCCACCTGAAGATTCAGTCCGGTACTTCCCGCATCTGTCGACAGGAATACACGGCTCTCCGGCAGTTCGGTAAAGCTCTCCACCAAATTCTTTCTGGCTTCGGAAGGCACTCCACCGTGAAGATATTCATAACGGACACCTAATTCATCGAGTTCTTTCGCAATAAGCCGCGTCATCCTCTCCCATTGGCTGAAAATCACAACTTTCTCGTCTCCGCTCTCAAAAACATTCTTCAGAATATTCATCGTTTCTTCTACTTTCGTATCATAACGACTTTTCTGGTCGAGAATGTAAGTACTGTCACATATCATTCTCATCTGGCTGAGCATCATCAACAAACGCTTACGGTCTTTTTCACTCAGGAAACGCGTCCTTGTCCATTTATACACCAACTGGGCTACCATGTTCTGATACTCATCATGCATATCCCGTTGTTGCTCGGTCATGGGGACAAACAGAACTTTATCCATGCGCCCCGGCAACTGAAGAGCCACGTCTTTTTTCCGGCGCCGGATAAGCACATTCTTCATCCGTTCGCCAATGGCATTCAAATTCTTATAGCTGACCACCTTACCGGTATCCGACTTGATCACCGTTTCATCGATAAACTGATAATAAGGCCCCAGACAGAACTGGTCAACAAACTGCATGATTGAATAAAGCTCTTCCAGCTTATTCTCGAGCGGAGTACCCGAAAGAATTACTGCATATTCCGATTCGATATGACGGGCATTTCTTGATATCTGCGTGTTCCAGTTCTTCAGGCGTTGCACTTCATCCATGATGAGGAAATCGGTATGCAAAGATTTGAGAATCTTTATATCATTACAAATGCTGTTGTAAGAAACTATTTTATAAGTTTCTTCCGCTTCGTAGAGTTTCTTTCTCACCAGATGATTGCCCTCTACAACAATTGCTTTGGAGTCCGTGAAACGTTCTATTTCTTTTTTCCATTGATATTTCAATGATGTAGGACATACAATGAGAACCGAAGATATGAAATGGTGAGCTTTCATCAGTTCTGCCGTTCCAATGGCCTGGATTGTTTTTCCCAAGCCCATTTCATCAGCGATAACAGACTTTCCTGCACGAAAGGCAAAACGTATACCTTCCTTTTGATAAGGATAAAGTTTGGTTTTCAACAACTTATCCAAGGCTGTATCGGAAGCATACTCAGGTAAAAGTTGTACGCGTCTCCGCTGGTCACGTTGCTCAAGAATAAACCCCAAAGCATCCGGATACCAGCGAAATGTATTATTCAACCGCACGGCATCACGAAAAAATTCGGTAACCGAATCCAACGCTTCAGGGCGCATTACTCCATCGGGAGTAAAATAAGGAGCTGCCAGGCGACGAAACTCTTCTTGATTGTCTGTCCCTATCCGCAGACATACTTTTCTTTCTCCCTGATAAGACAAATAAACGGATGTATAAGGCGGAATGTCCCGGCATACTTTGCGATGATTGTCTTCAATCCAGAGTTTCACAGCTTCCAGATGTTTACAGCTACCTAATTGGCTTGTCTTGAAATCCATGCATGAGCAGTAGTTCCACGGACTATCTTGCCCTCTGTATACTACCCTATATTCGTTACGGGTTACGGAATTGACCACGTTATAATAGCCGGGGTACTCCTTCCTGTTATGTTCGGAAATGGCAAACTTCTCTTTCATTGCCGCCTGCCTGCGCAAAGCAATCTGCCATTCCTGCAAAGTCATATTGTCCGGTCGATAATGATAGGATACCTTATTTATTGATTCTTTCGCACTTTTAGCGGTCTTATTTTTCTTTGCCATATCGTACTAAGTTTTATATTGTCCGCCAAAATTACAAAAAAAGAAGAATAAAACGGACATTACACATATGTATTTTGTATCGGTTTGTTTTCCTGAATTTATTTTTCTACTTTTGAAGCCAATCTTTATTCTTCTGCTTATGCCGGCCAATAGAAATGCCTTGATACGTTATAAAACAATTGACAACTGTCTGCGTAATCCTTACCGACGCTGGACGTTGGAAGATTTGATGGACGCCTGTTCGGATGCCCTTTACGAATATGAAGGCATCGACAAAGGAATAAGCAAACGTACCGTGCAGATGGATATACAGATGATGCGCAGCGAGAAGCTGGGTTATAACGCTCCGATTGTGGTGTACGAAAATAAATACTATAAATACGAAGACCCGGAATACAGCATTACACAAACTCCGCTGAACGAACAAGACCTGAAAACGATGTCGGAAGCCGTGGAAGTGTTGAGGCAGTTTAAAGGTTTCTCCCATTTCAAAGAAATGAGCGATATTATCAACCGCCTGGAAGACCATGTCGCTTCTGCCCGAATGAAAACCACTCCTGTCATTGACTTTGAAAAGAATGAATCATTGAAAGGACTGGATTATCTGGATACGATCTATCACGCCATTGTGAACGAGCATCCCATACGGCTGAAATACCGTTCGTTCAAAGCGCGCTCGGCCAACAGCTTTATTTTTTATCCTTATCTATTAAAAGAATATCGCAACCGGTGGTTCGTTTATGGAGTAAGGAAAAGCGGACGTATATTGCAAAATTTGGCTTTGGACAGAATACAATCACTGGAAGTTCTGCCACAGGAACATTACATAAGAAATACATTCTTCGATCCGAACACATTCTTTGACGACCTTGTCGGAGTAACCAAGAACTCAGGAAGCAAAGCGGAAAAAGTAGGTTTCAAAGTAAAGGCTGACGAAGCGCCTTACATCATAACCAAACCAATACACCGCAGTCAGCAATTGATAGAAAGATTAACCGACGGAAGTGTCATACTAGAAATTGAAGTAGTCGTCAACCACGAACTGGAACGGGTATTCTTCGGATATGCCGACGGAATACAAATTCTGTATCCGCAGACATTGATAGAATTGATGGGCAAGAAACTAAAAAGGGCTGCCGAACAATATACAACAAACTCAGAGTAAAAAACAACTGTCCTATCCGCCATTCAATAAAAGAAGAATGAAGGCCGTTTATTCCTCAAATAAAACTCTTGCACACTCATATCCTTCTTGATAAAACTCCGTCAGCTTCCGCACATCTCTCTCGATGCGGTCTACGGCAACAGGTTTCAACGGACGGATAACGATAATCTTTCCCTCGTCTTCCATACGCTCCACCATTTCCAACTGTTCATTATACACGGCACAACGACGCCCCAGCGCTTCGCGCAAATTCGGATATTTACGGTATATGAATGACGGAACGCGAATATCTTTCGAGTCTTTCCGATAACCACGATTACGGGTGAGCACAACGACATTGCGAGTGTAACCGTCGGAAATGGCACGCTGCAAAGGAATAGAGTCTACGATTCCCCCATCAAGCATCGGAATACCGTCCACATAAGCGATGGGACAAACAATAGGCAGGCTGCTGGAAGCACGGACAATGTCAATCACCCGGTTCTTGTCTTTTTTCTCTTCAAAGTAGTTGGCTTCTCCCGTCAGGCAATTCGTCGTCACCATAACGAAACGTTCGGGCGAAGCAAAATACGTCTCATAATCATACGGAAGGATGTGTTCGGGAAACTCATTGAACAGCAAATCGAAGTCGAGGATATTCCGTTTCTTGAGCAAGTACTTCAGACCGATATAATTGTATTTTTCCAGCAGGTCAATGTTGCTGTATTTGGCACGTCCCCGTTGACGGGAAGCATAGGACAGTCCATTGCACGCTCCGGCAGACACCCCTATCGCATAAGGAAAACGAATATCATGATCCATGAAATAATCGAGCACCCCGCAAGTGAACACTCCGCGCATTCCCCCGCCTTCCAACACCAAGCCGGTAAATTCATCTATTTCCAAATTCTTCATTTTTTATCTCCCCCTATTTTTATTTACCACTCTCTCTACATACTCCGTCTAATTACTGTTGGTTGCATATTTATTATAAAAACAAACAAAAAACAGATTACCCGACAAAAATAGCAAATATTCAAACAAAATCTTATTTTTTTCTGCATCAATCTATGTAACTTTAGGCTAACTTTATTGTTTTAAGTAAGAAAAGACTTAACAATAATCATACGTTTCCGCAGATTTTGTCATACAGCATAATCACCTTCTCCAAACGGACTTACCGTGCCAAGATACAGTAATATTCATTCTTTTTTTATGCAAATTGAATCCAAACGGATGGTTTTCAAAAGAGGAATCATTATATTTGTAGCCAAAACAAATTTAATATGAATATTATAAGAATGAAAAAGAGTATCCTTATTGCTGCCTGGAGCTTATGTAGCTTGGGCATGATGGCACAAGACGCAAAGCCCCAAGAGGGATTTGTATTCACGACAGTGAAAGAAAACCCTATTACTTCCATCAAGAACCAGAACCGTTCGAGTACGTGCTGGAGTTTCTCAACTCTCGGATTTGTAGAGTCAGAATTACTCCGTATGGGCAAAGGCGAGTATGACCTGGCCGAAATGTTCGTAGTGCACAAAACAATGCAAGACCGTGGCGCGAACTATGTACGTTATCACGGTGACAGTTCTTTCTCTCCGGGCGGAAGTTTCTACGATGTCATATATTGCATCAAGAACTACGGTATCGTTCCGCAGGAAGTGATGCCGGGTATCATGTACGGCGATACTCTGCCGGTACATAACGAACTGGACGCTGTTGCTTCCGGCTATATCAACGCCATCGCTAAAGGCAAACTGAGCAAGTTGACTCCAGTATGGAAAAACGGGCTGGCAGCAGTCTATGACACCTATTTAGGAAAGTGCCCGGAAAACTTCACTTACAAAGGCAAGGAATATACTCCGAAGTCCTTTGCTGAATCATTGGGATTGAATCCTGACGATTACGTATCACTGACTTCTTATACACATCATCCGTTCTATTCCCAATTCGCTATCGAAATTCAGGATAACTGGCGCAACGGTTTGTCTTACAACCTGCCTATCGACGAACTGATGGCTGTAATGGACAACGCTGTAAAGAAAGGTTATACTTTTGCATGGGGTAGCGACGTGAGCGAACAAGGATTCTCACGCGATGGTATAGCCGTTATGCCGGACGCAGCCAAAGAATCGGAACTGTCAGGTTCGGATATGGCTCGTTGGACAGGTCTGACTGCCGCCGACAAACGCAGAGAATTGTTCACCAAACCTTTCCCGGAAAAGGATATTACCCAGGAAATGCGTCAGGTCGCTTTCGACAACTGGGAAACAACAGATGACCATGGAATGGTTATCTACGGTATCGCCAAAGACCAGAACGGAAAAGAATACTTCATGGTGAAGAACTCATGGGGTAAATCCGGCAAATACAACGGCATCTGGTATGCTTCCAAAGCATTCGTAGCTTACAAGACTATGAATATTCTTGTACACAAAGATGCCCTTCCCAAAGAAATCGCAAAGAAGCTGGGGATTAAATAAAGATAACTTTTAAAATTTATAATTGATTCAGAAAGCGGCTGCATCGTGCAGCCGCTTTCTTTTTTTCTCATCTGTCATCATTTATCTATATATTACGTATCTTTACCCCCGGAAAGAAAAGATACAACCGATAAAATGAAAAAAAATATTGTACTTATTGCAATTCTATTTTGCACTGCCTTTGCACAGGCACAAGAAGTCTTTGTAAATGCGGACTTTGTCAGCAGCTATATCTGGCGTGGTATAGACAGCGGTAATGCAAGTGTGCAACCTTCGCTCGGCCTCAACTGGAAAGGACTTACCGTTTATGCATGGGGTTCTACCGAATTTCGTGAAAAGAATAATGAAATAGACCTTTCATTGGAATATGCCTATAAAAACCTGACTATTTACGCCAACAACTATTTCACCCAGACAGAGGATGAACCTTTCAAATACTTCAATTACAACTCACACTCCACCGGACATACTTTTGAAGTAGGGGCCGGATATATGTTTAGCGAGAAATTCCCGTTATCAGTAAGCTGGTACACTACATTTGCCGGAAATGACTATCGGGAAGACGGGAAACGCGCCTGGTCGAGTTATTGTGAACTGAGTTACCCGTTCAGTGTGAAAGAAGTAGATTTGAGTATCGAGGCAGGATTTACCCCTTGGGAGAGCTTCTACTCCGACAAATTCAATGTAGTCAACGTCGGACTATCCGCAACGAAAGAAATCAAAATAACATCCAATTTCTCTTTGCCCATATTCGGAAAGCTGATAGCCAATCCGTATGAGGAGCAGGTTTATTTTGTATTCGGAATTACACTCTAGCAAATTAATTTATCTATTTAATAATTATCACCCCCATGAAAAAACACTCTCTTATTTTCTGCGCAGGAGTTCTTCTACTAAGTGCCTGCCAACCGGCAAAAGCACCGGAAGCTATCTTGCCCATCCCCGAAGCTAAACAGGTGGAATGGCAAAAGATGGAAACCTACGCTTTTGTACACTTCGGACTTAACACATTCAACGACCGGGAATGGGGATATGGAGATTCCGATCCCAAGACATTCAACCCCACCAAACTGGATTGCGAACAATGGGTACAAACCTTTGTGAATTCTGGAATGAAAGGGGTTATCCTGACAGCAAAACATCACGATGGTTTCTGCCTTTGGCCTACCCAACTGACTGAATACTGCATTCGCAATACACCGTACAAAGACGGAAAAGGTGACATCGTCCGTGAGTTATCGGATGCCTGCAAAAAGTACGGTATAAAATTCGCTGTTTACTTGTCTCCGTGGGACAGGCATCAGGCCAATTATGGTTCTCCCGAATACGTAGACTATTTCTATAAACAACTCAATGAGCTACTGACCAACTACGGTGACGTTTTTGAAATCTGGTTCGACGGTGCTAATGGCGGTGACGGCTGGTATGGCGGTGCAAAAGACAGCCGTACTATCGACCGCAAAACTTATTATGATTATCCGAGAGCTTACAAGATGATTGACGAACTGCAACCACAAGCGGTTATCTTCTCTGATGGTGGGCCGGGTTGTCGTTGGGTAGGCAATGAGAAAGGATTTGCCGGAGCGACCAACTGGTCTTTCCTTCGTGCCGGAGAGGTCTATCCGGGTTATCCTAACTATCGCGAATTGCAATATGGTCATGCCGACGGCAACCAGTGGGTAGCTGCCGAATGTGACGTTTCTATCCGTCCGGGATGGTTCTATCACCCCGAAGAAGACGACCGTGTGAAAACTGTGGACGACTTGACCGACTTGTATTACCGCAGCGTAGGACATAACGCAACCTTATTACTGAACTTCCCCGTTAACCGTGACGGATTGATTCATCCGACAGACTCTGCCAACGCCGTTAATTTTCACAAGAACGTGCAAAAACAACTGGCAAACAACCTATTGGCTGGTCTTTCTCCTAAAGCATCGGACGAACGAGGTGCTACTTTCTCCGCAAAAGCTGTCACAGACAATGATTACGATACCTATTGGGCTACCAACGACGGAGTAACATCTGCCACTATCGAATTCGACTTGCCCCAACCGGAGAAAATCAACCGTATGATGTTGCAGGAATACATTCCTCTCGGACAGCGTGTCAAATCATTCGTAGTAGAATATAACCAGGAAGGTGAATGGCTTCCCGTGAAACTCAATGAAGAGACAACAACCGTCGGTTACAAACGTCTTCTCCGTTTCGAAACAATCACGACCGACAAGATTCGTGTCCGTTTCACAGATTCACGTGCTTGTCTTTGCATCAATAACATTGAAGCATTTTACGCAGGAGAAACTTCTGATTCATATACTGCAAAAGCGGAAGAGCTGAAAAGTTTCCCGTTCACTATTAGTGGAGTGGATGCAGAAGAAGCACAAAAATGCATGGATAAGAACGACCAAACGACCTGTTTCATCAATGGGAATACAGTATTGATTGACTTAGGTGAAGAACGTACGATTACTTCATTCCATTACCTTCCCGACCAAAGCGAATATAATAAAGGTGTAATCGCCGCATATGAAATATCTGTCGGAACGGATAGCAATGCTGTCAATCAGATAGTAGCGAAAGACGAATTTTCTAATATAAAGAATAATCCGATCCTGCAATCTGTCTACTTTACCCCAGTCAAAGCCCGCTATGTTCAATTGAAGGCAACACGGATGATACATGACGGAGAACCGATGGGAATAGCCGAGATTGGCATACAATAAAAACAGAGGTATTCAGGCACATTTCTCCTTCTTTTTTGAAAATTAAATGTGGCTGAATACCTTTTTATATAAAAAGTGAGGTCATCTCATTGCTGAAATGACCTCACAAATATCACAAACAAATGTTATTCTTCTTTTGTTATTCTTCCTTACTTATTAGGATGGGCAAAATTAAACTTTTGTTCACTCCATGCAGGAGTTCCATTAAGAGTAATGTGATTCCCATTAGGACTGCTATCTTTTAACACATTACCTGTACCTTCATCACACTTCCAATAACCAATCAGTCCCTCAGAATCACTTGGTATCTGACGTGACATGGCATCCTGAATTGCACCGGCAGTCAAGCACTTCTTCCACAAACGAATCTGGGCGAATTCTACCTGCATATAAGAGCCAAAAGAACCGTCAGCAAGCGTGATTCGTGAGAATGTATAATCTCTCGCATCAACTTTCTCCACATCCATTGCACCATCCTTATACAAGATAATCTTCTCTCCATCGTAAGTATATGCTATATGATACCATGTATCAGGCCACCAAAATTCATTGCTATCCATGTCAAATCCGGGGCTGTCCAAATGGAATTGCAGAGTCGGAGCGATTTGTGCAACCCCGTCAGCCCAGTAACGAGGTAATATTCCGTTAAAAGTAATAGGAGCAGATCCGTCACAATAAATATAGTTTCTAAACCATTTATTACTTAGCCCAACCCAGTCGCCGGTTGCCATTCCTGTTGTATTATCAACTTTGAGCCAATACTCTATGGTCCACTGGTCAGCAGGAATCTCACTGGTAAACGTAGTTGCCGTCTTATTTCCTCTCTTCAGTATGATTGAATTTTGCTTATTAGGGGAAGTCAGCAGATAAAGCATACGATTCGCGTTTCCCTTCATTGCTACCGGCCCCTCCACGGAAATGATTCGTAGCGGAATAGCATAAGCCTCACCGTTTGGTGTAGTATACGGCTTTATAGTAAGGTTAATAACCGGAGCTGAGACCTTGCCGGCAGGAATTATTACAGTTTTCTCAAAACTGCGAAACTCTTGAGGAAGAACCTGATAATCCGCCTCATTCTTCTGATTATAATCATCAAGCAACTGTTGGTCAATATCCAGCGTAACGGTCACATCTTGGTCAATGGCACGCACCAAACGGATTGTCAACGTTTTTGTCACTTCATCTTCATCCACCAATTGCGTTTCCATCTGCTGGTCAAACTTATCAGAAGGAGCGGCTTCCTGTATATACAATCCATTATCAATGGGGCTCAAATCAGCATCGTCACATCCTACAACCGACGCTAGAATAGCTCCCATCACTATATATTTGGAAAATTTAATCATCTTCATTTTTTCTTCTTAATTATGTTCATACAATTAATGCTGAGCCGGATTCATTACCTGAATAACCTCACGCATAAAGAAATAATCATTCACCGGACGACACAGGTTAAAACGATAAGCACCCACTCCACCGATACGGGCATCCACTCCCGGACGATAATACATCGCCATTCCTTTCAATGAGTATGTCACAATTCCATCACGTGTGGTAAATACCGGTCCACCATCTCCTTTGTGTTTCTCAAAGTCTTCGCACCATACGGTTTTACTGAGAATAGTGGCTTCGTCCTCTATTGAACCGAACTTGTTCAACAACCTTTGAAAACGTTCATCAAGTGAGTTATAAATATCTTTATTGCCATCACCTGTATTATAATAAGCTTGAACAACATAATAATCCAACAACTTGCCTGACTCTACATTCAAAGTTTGCGGCTCGCCGTCAACCATAAGGATACGTCCTGTACCTGACTTTGGGCCGAATGACTTCGACAGTTCATCCAATAAAATATGCATACGGTCTGAATAACTACTGATATTACCTCCATAACTAAAATTCGGTTCATAGTCAATATCAAAGCCGTCATAATCATACTTGTTAATAGAATCAACAATCACTTGCGCATATTTGCGGATAGCCTTTTCGATACCTTCTGCAGAAGTATCGCCCTGATTTCCATACCATCCCCAGTATGCAGCCATAGCCTCGTCATATGATTCGTATTGTACACCATCCACTATATACTCTTCTTCTACAGACGCCGGTGTCATGCTTCTACCGATATTAGTGATATGCTGGCAGTACAGTATACGGGTGCCTTTCTTCTCTCTGACTTCCTGCAAATCGCTTTTTTGTGCTTCCGTCAAATTGAAAGCGCTACCCCACAAAGAAACAATGTCCATTGAATCGGGAATACCCCTCAACTGATTGTTCATATTCGTACCGACACCAGTCCAATCACTATACCAACCGAAACAAATAGGATGTTTCGACTTTTTATATTCTCTCAGTGCCTTGTAATAGTCGTCACCATTGATATTCACCGGTTCAGTGAACTTAGGTTCCATTTCAGTCCAATCGCTGCACTGAATAAACATCAATGCACCCATTGCCGCAAATATGATATATAGTATTTTCTTCATATCGTAATCTTTTAAATTTTAGCTGTTAATAACTACCATTACTCTTCAAAGCCCACCAGAGATCGGTACCATTAGAATCTTTTCCACCATTAAGCATGCGTACAGCAGCTTCCACATTTTCCTTATTCGTATTGTATTCAGTATCGGCAAAACGAATACGGCGTTGCCCACGTTCAACAGTACAATCCGCATTTGCAGAACTGGTTGCCGGAAAAATTCTCGGATACCCTGTACGACGGTAATCTGCCCATCCGTTCATCGGGTCGGGATAGCAGGCAATCCACTTCTGAGTAAGAACTCTTTCCAGTTTCTCTGCATCACTGGCTCCTTCATCCCATTGAATAGTAATTGAAGACTGGTTAGTGTAATTATCCGCAGGATGCGAGCTATCTGTATAATTTCCCGGAACAGAAGTATTGTCCGCCAAATACTCATCTGCTCCCGACACATTAAATTCAGCAAATGATAACCGGACTCCCTGTTTATAGAAAGTCTCCGCGTCACCCTTCATATCCCAACCTTTCAGCTCACCCTCAGCACGTAAGAAAGCAGCTTCGGCAGCATACATCACCGGTTGCGGTAAAGATCTGCCGGTCGTTATCATAAGATTGCTATAAATACTATAATTAGAAGGAACCGGAATTTCTGTGGAACCGGAACGGACTCCTACATATTCTCCTGACAAGCTACTTGTCGATTGGGTAAAATAAGCACTTCGACGTGGATCTTTGTATCCGTTCATATAAGAAACAATACAAGCATTAGCTCTCAACTCGCCCCATCCGCTGACAATGGAATATCCATTTACACCGATGCCGCTGTGAGTCGTGTCATACGCACTTTCAGACGTAGACTCCAATACACCGCCAAGCACTGCTTCTTCCGCCTTACTTTGAGCATAATCCGCTACTCCCGATACACGGATAGCCATCCGCAGTTTCAATGTATTAGCAAACTTCACCCACTTTGCGCAATCACCGCCATAGAACTGGTCGACTGTTGCCAAATCCTGATTAATACCTAATTCTGCGGCTGATTTCAATATAGTAATCACATTATCCAAGTCATCAAACATTGCACGCCAGGCAGTCGGTTCATCATCATAAAGAGATTTTATATCGCCTGATGTCACTTTAGAATATGGGATAGGACCTTGCAAGGAAGCCATCAGTTGCATGGCATAAATACGCGTCAACTGTGCCATGGCATAAATAACGCCTTTCTTCTCCGTGGCTTCTTCAATCCGAAAGAAATTCGGATAAATCTGACCATAAATAGTTCCCCATGAAGCACGGTTATGGTCTTCCATCGCATTATAATAAGCAAAAAGATTTCTGCCTTTACCCCAATCATAAGGCGCAGTAATCTGCCCGCTAAAACAAGCCCACATACAGTTTATAGCCTGGCAGTCGTTTTGTTGAGGAGATGCATAGACCTTAAACATAGTCGACAGCAAGCTGTTGGCGGGAACTTTCCCCGGTTGGTACGGATTGGTATTGTATTCCTCAAAATTAGTAGTACATCCTACCATCATCAGACACATAGCTACACCTGCACCAATATTTCTTATTATTTTATTCATACCTATTATTATTTAAAACTGAAATTTGACATTAAATCCAAAGTTTCTCGTACTCGGGAGCATATATGAATCGAATCCCTGATAAAAATTGGAAGATGCAGAAGTCGTTATTTCCGGATCGAAAGGAGCTTTACAATAAATCATCCACAGGTTCTTTCCTACAAGGCCGACAGTCATTCCCATGCTATTGGCAAACCATTTCTTTGGCAATGTATAGCTCAGGCTCAGTTCTCCTAAACGCACGTTAGTAGCACTATAGGTATGATAAATGGAAGCCCCCTGGATAGTCTGAAAATAAGAGCGCGCATCTACCTTTGCCTGATTAATAACCACACCACCTGCATCGCGTACATCAGCACTAACCTTTGATACGCCGGCAGCGTCAAGGATGGACTGTGTTTCACTTATTACAATGCCACCAAAACGACCGGTAAATGTCATACCCAGGTTGACACCTTTATATCCGAATCCTAAATTCCATCCCATATTCATCTTAGGCAGAATAGAACCCAAATGAGTTTCTTTATTTTCCAAGGAAAGACCTACTCCATCCTCATTGAGGATGTATCCGTTCAAATCACGTTTCAGCACTTTCTGTCCATATACATCTCCCATCGAACCGCCTACACGCAGAACCAAGTGAGCATCCGTCTTTCCATAAGTCATCATTTCAAGTTCCGGCATTTCTATCGGTTCCCCCGTAGCATAGTTATAGACACCATCGGCAAGTTGCTTGATTTTATTACGGTTCCAAGTCAATGTATAGTTAGTGGAGAAAGAGAAATCTCCCCATTTCTTATCGTAGCCCAAAGCCATTTCGATACCTTCGTTCATTATATTTCCACTTTGGATAGGAATTTTGGAATATCCGGAAGATTCGGACAAACTGGCATAGAATGTCTGGTTGTAAGTATTGGAACGATAATAAGTCAAGTTGAAGCTAATATCATTCAGGAATTTGGCATCTACACCTATTTCCCATGATTTCGTGCGTTCCGGTTTTAATTTAGTGTTCGGATAAATAGATGTACTGGTCCAATTATGCGATGCTTCGTCATATGGGTAAGTAATGGATGTCATGAAACGGTCGTAAGAGTTACCTACCTCTGTGTATGAACCGCGAACCTTCAGGAATGACAACCAGTCCGGCGCATCAAACATGCTGGAAATAATAGCCGAAAGACCTACCGAGGGATAGAAGAATGACTTATAGTCAGAAAATGCCAATCTGGAATCCCAGTCATTACGACCGGTGACAGTCAGATAAAGCATTGATTTCCACCCAAGTTCAGCATTTGCAAAAATAGCTCTTGTCTGGTCATGCCAACCGTCCTGTTTAGGTTTCCACGCTTCATCGAAGTTGATATTATGTACGGCAAAGAAATTAAGAATCTTCAAACCGCCTTCATAACCCATAGATTCATAGCGATTGTCGTTTAAAGATACGCCCAGGTTCACATTAACCGACCAATCATTGATATTCTTATTCACTGTAGCAATAGCATCCGCATATGTACTCTTTGATTGTGCCCAAGAATCAGCATAAGTACCTCTGTCACCAGCAACCAGGCTACCGGTAGAAGCATATGCCTTATATGTCCTGCGGTTTTCATAATTGTCAACCTTCACACGACCTGTTACATCCAGCCAGTCCAATATCTGATACTTGAGAGAAGCGTTGACCATGTAACGGGTCTTTTTATTCTCACGTATCTGGCGATTTTGTATCCAGTATGGATTTGCCAGACCACTTGAAGTTCCCCCATAAGGCCAGTATTGTTCCATGATATCCAAACCTTCATTATATCGCTCATACATACGCACATCTTCAAAGTTTTCGGAACGAGGGAAGCGATAAAGTCCGGGCAAAGGATTATAGTAATATCCCTGGGACATCATGTTTTTATCATTCTGAAGAATATAACTCGCACCGGCATCCAAGGTCATTTTGTCATTCAAAAAACTGGTTGTGTTGCGTACGGTAAAATTATAACGGTTATATCCGCTGTTAGGCAGAATATTTGTCGTATTAGTGGTAGAAGCAGACAGATAAGCCTGATTTTTTTTATTACCGGTAGATAAAGACATCGAATTGATTATATTACTTCCTGTACGGAAGAAATCACGCGGGTCGTAATCACTGTTTACAATCGGTCCCCAACTATCCAAATTTCCCGCAACGTTTCCATATTTGCTCTGCATTTCAGGCATCATGGCTACTTTGGAGAAAGTGGTATTATTGGAAACGGTTACAGATGTCTTGTCTACCGAGCCTTTCTTTGTAGTAATTAAAACAACTCCGGCAGCGGCAGCATTACCGTACAATGCAGCAGCGGAAGGACCTGTCAACATGGAGATTGATTCAATATCTTCGGGGTTGATATCGGCAGCACCATCTGTACCCGGCTGATCGGAATAAATACTTCCGCCACCACCGTTCGACATATTGTACATCGGCACACCGTCAATCACATAAAGTGCAAGGTTGGAAGAAGTGATGGATTTGACACCACGCATAACGACACGTGAAGCACCACCGGTTGTATTAGATGAATTGATAGTAACACCCGCTACCTTACCATTCAAAGAAGAAATAAAATTGGCATCTTTGATTGTAGTCAATTCATCGCCTTTCACTTGCTGTACGTTGTATGACAAAGCCTTTTCCGAACGCTTGATACCTAATGCGGTAACAACAACTTCATCCAACACCTCAGCATCCTGTTTCAATACAATCTGATAAAAATCTTTATTAGAAGCAGCAACTATTTGAGTAGCATATCCTATATAAGAGATTTTCAGTTTGGAATTGCTGAATGCTTTGATTGTAAAGTTTCCGTCTATATCCGTAATGGTACCCGTAGAGCTTCCGTCAACAGAGATGTTCACACCGATTAACGGTTCGCCACTTTCATCGACAACTTTACCTTTGATTGTTTTCGCAATCTGTTGCGTCACTGGCTTTTGTTCAGTTATTATGATATAATTATCATGGATTTGATAAATGAAACCTGTCCCTTTCAAGATTTCATCGAGTGCGGTAGTCACAAGTGCGTTTTTCAAGTTCAGATTAACAATTGTCTTTCCTCTCAATTGAGAATTACTATAATTAATCGACATTTGAGTCTGTTTTTCCACAGTCTTCAATGCTTCAATCACAGTAATATTTTTCTGTTGGATAGTGATTTTACTATCCTTTTGTCCCAAAACAAGCGTAGGTATCATTAATAATACTAAAAAAGGAAGAAAAACTTGTTTTTGGAATACTCGTCCTGCTATTTCTTTATATTTTTGTAGCATCTTTCTCGTATTAGTAAATTGGTTATTATTTCTATTTAATCGTTAGGAGTTTGCGTCAATTAAACGCTAATATCAGGAAAGTTTTTGATTTCATATCCGGAAGGAACTGGCATTCCCTCCGGGTATTTTTTTACATGGTGTGTTAAGTTAACAATTAGACAATAGGGATTATTTTTTATCAGTTATATAGCATTTATTATCTTTAATCACATAGTGGATATCTCCTGTTACCTGCGATACAATTTTCATAATTTCATCCAAAGTCGCCTGTTTGGGAAAACGGAAACTGTATGTGTTATTATTCAAACTATGGAAACTATATACAAAAGTATAAGGATATTTACGTTCAAGTCTCGTAAATATGTCTTCCAAATGCGCATCACTAAATACAGTTTCTCCCCGTTGCCAAGCCAGTACATCATCAACTTGTGATTGTTGCAAACTACTTTTCTTCGTCAACTTATTATAAGATAACTGTTCATTGGGTTTCAATATAACACTTGAAATCAAATTATTATATTCCACTTTTACACTACCCGAAATCAAAGTAGCATGTACTTCTTCATTTTCCGAATAAGAGTTTACATTAAATTCCGTACCTAAGGCTGTCACCTGAAAATCAGCACCTTTTACTATAAATGGATGTTTTTTATCTGGCTTCACCTTAAAATAAGCCTCTCCCATCAGGTAGACACTTCTAGTTTCACCATTAAAACTCTCCGGGTAGAACAAGGTACTTTTAGAGTTTAGCATTACAGAACTGCCATCCGGCAAAGTCAATTCACGTATTTCCGCAGTTGGTATATAACATTCTATCAAATCACCGGAAAAATCCCCTTTCTCTAAAAGTAAATAGATAGAAACTGACGATACTGCCAACAACAGCGCTGCAACCACCTGCCAAACCCGTAATATATATTTCTTCTGTGATGAGGCAGGCCGGATACCTATATTTTGTTGCATACGCCGTATGGATTGCTTCATTCCTTGGGGAACTTTCTCCTGATCAGCTTCCTTCCAAAGAGTATTAAGAGCTTCCATCTTCTCCTCAGCATGGTCTTCGTCTGCCAACCAGTGCCGGAATTGCTTCTGCACTGAAATCGGATAATCATTTTGACTAAACAGTTCTATTACTTGTCGAATATAATTCTTCATCATTATTTCTTTTTTATTTCGGCCTTATACTTTAAAGACAACTAAAAACAATGTACTACTTAAAGATGCTAACAAAAAAATTAAAAAAAGAAGTATTTTCTTTAGGTCTATTAATGCCAAATAGACTTGATGTTCCACTGTACGAATAGAAACACCAAATTTTTCCGCAATATCTTTATAGCTTAATCCTTGGAATCTGCTGGCTTCAAAAATCACCCTCCGACGCTCGGGCATCTTCGCCAAAGCAAGCCGGAGTATCATAAGCAACTCTTTATAATAGATATTCTTCAGAGCCTGGTCATCTTCTATTATTTCGCAAAGTATCGCATTCTCCGCAAAATCTGCCTGATAGTCCTGCTCGATACGCTGATGCTTAAACATATTAAGAATGATGTTCCGTGTTGCTACAAAAATATACCCATCCAATTTATCATTGGGGGTTTGCCATATTTCCGGTTGTTGCCAGAGTTTGCAAAAAACATCTTGTGCGACATCCTCTGCATCTTCATCCGACTTTAACAACCGCCGGGCAAAATTTTTCACCTTAGGAAAGTTAGTGGTAAAAAAAGACTGGAAGTCTTTTTCCATTTGTTTTTGATTATTTTCCATCATAATACATAAAAGTAACAACGGGCAAATTAAGCACATTGACAGCAAAAAAACAACAGTAATATTGTTTTTTTATCAAATAAGAAAAAATAAGAAAAACCAATTGATAAGAATATCACCGGACAATATTAAATAATAGAGAAAAGATAAATCTCTAAAATCGTGCTTTTATGCTCAAAATTCTTAAACCTGTGCATTTTTTACTCGGTTTTCTTGTCAGAACCAAGTGTTTGAGTAATTTTGCACGCTGATAGTTAACCGGATAGTTTGGATAGCAAGAGATTACTACTTGACTACTGGCTGCTAACTTGTAGAAATACTAATACTAAAATTTATAGCATGAGTTTGAAAATTGTTGTATTGGCAAAACAAGTTCCTGACACACGTAATGTCGGGAAAGATGCCATGAAAGCCGACGGAACGATTAACCGTGCGGCACTTCCCGCCATCTTCAACCCCGAAGACCTGAATGCCCTTGAGCAAGCGCTTCGATTGAAAGATGCTCATCCAGGCTCTACCGTAACCATCCTGACAATGGGACCGGGACGGGCAGCCGACATTATTCGTGAAGGACTTTTCCGTGGTGCAGATAACGGCTACTTGCTGACCGACCGTGCTTTCGCTGGTGCAGATACACTGGCTACTTCTTACGCACTGGCTACTGCCATCCGCAAAATCGGTGACTGTGACATTATTATCGGTGGTCGTCAGGCTATCGACGGTGATACCGCACAGGTAGGTCCTCAGGTAGCAGAGAAGCTGGGATTGACGCAAATCACATACGCAGAAGAAATTCTGGAAGTGGGTAAAGACAAGATTAAGGTAAAACGTCACATCGACGGTGGTGTTGAAACAGTAGAAGGCCCGCTGCCTATCGTGATTACCGTAAATGGTTCTGCAGCTTCCTGTCGTCCGCGCAACGCGAAACTGGTTCAGAAATACAAACACGCCAAGACTGTCACTGAAAAGCAACAAGGCAACCTTGATTACACTGACTTGTATGACAAGCGCGACTACCTGAATCTGGCAGAATGGAGCGTAGCCGACGTAAACGGCGACCTTGCACAATGCGGTCTGTCCGGTTCGCCCACCAAAGTGAAAGCCATCCAGAACATCGTGTTCCAGGCTAAAGAGAGCAAAACCATCAGCGGCAGCGACCGTGACGTGGAAGACCTGATTGTTGAACTATTAGCTAACCACACCATCGGATAATCATGAATAACTTATTTGTATATTGCGAAATAGAAGAAGGTAACGTTGCAGACGTTAGTCTCGAACTTCTGACCAAAGGTCGTTCGTTAGCCAACCAGTTGAACTGTCAGCTCGAAGCTGTGGTTGCCGGAAGCGGCCTCAAAGAGATTGAAAAACAAATCCTTCCTTACGGAGTAGACAAACTTCACGTTTTCGACGGTGAAGGACTCTATCCTTATACTTCACTTCCTCACACTTCTATCCTTGTGAACCTCTTCAAAGAAGAGCAACCGCAAATCTGCCTGATGGGTGCTACCGTTATCGGTCGTGACCTCGGTCCGCGTGTTTCTTCTGCTTTGACCAGCGGACTGACTGCCGACTGTACTTCACTCGAAATCGGTGACCACGAAGACAAAAAAGAAGGTAAGACTTACAAGAACCTGTTGTATCAGATTCGTCCGGCATTCGGCGGTAACATCGTTGCTACGATTGTGAACCCGGAACATCGTCCGCAGATGGCGACCGTTCGCGAAGGTGTGATGAAGAAAGAAATCCTCTCTCCTAACTATCAGGGAGAAGTAATTCGTCACGACGTGAAGAAATATGTAGCCGATACGGACTATGTAGTGAAAGTTATCGAACGCCATGTAGAAAAGGCTAAGAACAACCTGAAAGGTTCTCCGATTATCGTAGCCGGCGGTTACGGTGTAGGTTCGAAGGAAAACTTCGACCTGCTGTTCGACCTCGCTAAAGAGCTTCATGCAGAAGTAGGTGCCAGCCGTGCTGCTGTCGACGCAGGTTTCGCAGAGCATGACCGTCAAATCGGCCAGACAGGTGTAACGGTTCGTCCGAAACTCTATATCGCTTGCGGTATCTCCGGACAAATTCAGCATATCGCCGGTATGCAGGAAAGTGGTATCATCATCTCCATCAACAACGACCCGGATGCTCCGATCAACACGATTGCCGATTACGTAATCAACGGAAGTATCGAAGAAGTTGTGCCGAAGATGATTAAGTATTATAAACAAAATAGCAAGTAAGGAAAGATGGCTAATTATTATACAGACATACCGGAACTCAAGTTTCACTTGAACAATCCGATGATGAAACGTATTTGCGAACTTAAAGAACGCAATTACAGAGATAAAGATGAATTCGACTATGCTCCGCTGGACTTTGAAGACGCTGTAGACTCTTACGACAAAGTGTTGGAGATTACAGGAGAAATCACAGGAGAAATCATCGCCGCCAACGCAGAAGGCGTGGACGAAGAAGGCCCTCACTGTGCCAACGGACGTGTAGAATACGCTTCAGGAACCAAACAGAACCTGGACGCTATGGTGAAAGCCGGCTTGAACGGCATGACCATGCCACGTAAATTCGGCGGTCTGAACTTCCCGATTACCCCATACACCATGTGCGCGGAAATCGTGGCTGCTGCCGACGCAGGCTTCGGTAACATCTGGTCTTTACAGGACTGTATCGAAACATTGTACGAATTCGGTACATCTGACCAGCACAGCCGTTTCATCCCTCGTGTATGCCAAGGCGAAACCATGTCTATGGACTTGACAGAACCGGATGCCGGTTCCGACCTTCAATCCGTTATGCTGAAAGCTACTTATAGCGAAAAAGACGGATGCTGGTTGCTGAACGGTGTAAAACGTTTCATTACGAACGGTGATGCTGATATTCACCTGGTACTGGCTCGTTCGGAAGAAGGAACAAGAGACGGTCGTGGTCTTTCTATGTTCATCTACGACAAGAATGAAGGTGGTGTGAACGTACGTCGTATCGAAAACAAACTCGGTATCCACGGTTCTCCTACTTGTGAATTGGTATATAAGAATGCCAAAGCTGAACTTTGCGGTGACCGCAAACTCGGTTTGATTAAATATGTAATGGCTTTGATGAACGGTGCCCGTCTGGGTATTGCCGCACAATCCGTAGGTTTGAGCCAGGCTGCTTACAATGAAGGATTGGCTTATGCCAAAGACCGTAAGCAATTCGGCAAAGCTATTATCGAATTCCCGGCAGTATACGACATGCTGGCTATCATGAAAGGCAAGTTGGATGCCGGACGTGCATTGCTATATCAAACAGCCCGCTACGTAGATATCTACAAAGCGCTGGATGACATCGCCCGCGAACGTAAACTGACTCCTGAAGAACGTCAGGAACAGAAAAAATACGCTAAATTGGCCGACAGCTTCACTCCTCTTGCCAAGGGTATGAACTCTGAATATGCCAATCAGAACGCCTATGACTGTATCCAGATTCACGGCGGTTCGGGTTTCATGATGGAATATGCTTGTCAACGCATCTATCGCGACGCACGTATCACCAGCATCTACGAAGGAACAACCCAGTTGCAGACCGTAGCCGCTATCCGTTACGTGACTAATGGTTCTTACATCGCTACTATCCGCGAATATGAGGCTATTCCTTGCTCACCGGAAATGGAACCGTTGATGTCTCGTCTGAAGAAGATGGCTGATAAGTTCGAAGCAAGTACGAACGCTGTGAAAGAGGCACAAGATCAGGAATTGCTGGACTTCGTTGCCCGCAGACTGATGGAAATGTCCGCTACCATCATCATGTGTCACCTGTTGATTCAAGATGCCAGCAAATCTTCAGAGCTGTTCTCCAAATCCACACATGTATATTTGAATTATGCAGAGGCAGAGGTAGAAAAGCATACAAATTTCATCGAAAACCTCGATAAAGAAGACTTGGCTTTCTACAAAAAGTAAAAGATTAAGTACCAATAATAAAAAAAGCATCCCTTCTCACGAAGAGGATGCTTTTTTATTTGTCATATTCTGTCATTTTTCATTATTATTCTATACATTTGTCAGGGAGATAAGTAATTTTTTAATCAGTAACCAGAGATAGAGAAAGAAATATGGCACTCAAACCTTCATATGACGACAAACTACATTTATCAGGATTATCAAATACGGAAATTCTTATATTAGCTCTTGAGGCTTCTCAAAAACTTGAATGGAACATCGAAGAAATTGCTCCGGAATGGCTCCGTTTTGAAGTCCCTATAAATATGCACACCAGCGGAGAAGAAATAACTTTCACTCTCGGAAAGGAAGGTGACGGAGAGATATCCATCCACAGTGAATGTACTTCCATACAATTTGTAGATTATGGAAAGAACAGGAAGAATATCCAAAAGTTACAAGAGATAATGGAAGAAGTAAGGGCTACCCTGCTCCCGGAAGAACTTACCCAAAAAGCAAATAAGCTGAAAGAAGAATTTAACCGTCCGCTCACAGAAGAAGAAAAAGTATATATAGAAGAGGAAAAGAAAAAAGGTTCTCTCTTGTCTTTCTTTATTCCACGCAAAGGATTTATAGCAACGCCTATCCTGATAGACATCAACATTCTGGTATTTATCCTGATGGTCGCTTCGGGAGTGGGAGTATTTGAGCCCGGCACATTGGCGCTGTTAAAGTGGGGAGCCGACTTCGGACCGCTGACCCTTACAGGCGACTGGTGGCGCACGGTGACCTGCAACTTCATTCACATCGGTGGTTTCCATCTTGCGATGAACATATATGCCTTCATGTTTGTCGGCCTTTTTCTGGAACAACTGATAGGAAGCCGCCGGATGTTCGCTTCTTATCTCCTGACCGGGCTATGTTCGGCCGTATTCAGCCTATATATGCATGCCGAGACAATCAGCGCCGGAGCTTCCGGGGCAATCTTCGGACTTTACGGCATATTTCTTGCCTTCCTTTTATTCCACGGCATTGCCAAAGAACAACGAAAGGCATTACTAACCAGTATCCTTATTTTCGTCGGCTACAATTTGGTTTATGGGATGAAAGAAGGAATTGACAATGCAGCACACATCGGCGGATTATTAAGCGGCTTCTTGCTGGGAATTGTCTATGTATTCAGCTATAAGTTCGAAAAAGCCGATGCACAGCGAACCGTATCCATCATCGGAGAACTAGGCATATTCTGCATTTTCCTGTTCAGTTTCATTATACTTTGCAAGAATGTCTCGCCCCTGTATCAAGAGATACGTCAGGAGTGGGACAACGGAATCGTAGAAGCCTATCTTAACGGAGAACTGGAAGAAGAAAACGATGATGAGACAAACATGAATTCTTCCGATGACTCTTCCGGCAGGCAGTTTCCTTCATATGTTCCCGTTGGTAATAACGATACATGGCTTTCTTACTACGATGCAGAAACAAATTTCAGTTGCCAGTATCCGACCAACTGGAGGAAAATTACAGGAGGACAAGGGCTAACTCCCAGTTCGCAACCACCATTACTCAGACTCGTCAACGGAGCCAACCAACTGACAGTTACTTCTATTACCTATGATACACAGAAAGAATTTGAACATACAAAAGAATTATCGCTTATTCTCCCGAGAAATGCACAAGGGCAACCATCGGAAGACTACAAGCAAAGCGATGTCAACATCAATGGGCTATCCATGACAAGGACTACCAATCCTTTACACATCGGTGCACCCGATGAACCGGGAGAAGATATACAACAAATTGTATTAAAATATTTTCAGGAGAGTAAAAAAAGAATCTTTAGTATTGTCATGCTCGTCTATGACGAAGAAGCGAAACCCGATATAGAAGCCATCGCATCAAGTATTCAGATAACCAAATAAAGAGAATATGAGAGTATATATCCAAGTCAAACAATTAGGAAAGCGGAAGTGCAGCATCGAAAAGATGCCCGTCGATTTTCCTGCTCCTCCTGCCCATGTAGGGGAGTTGATTGAAGCCATCGTCAGTTGGCAAGTCAGTGAATACAACGAACGCTTGCAACAAAGCGAAGTGCTGAAATACCTCACCCGGGAAGAAGTGGAAGATAAAGCTGCATCCGGTAAGGTAGGCTTCGGGGTAAATTACAACGGCAAGCCCGCTGCAGAAGCCGAAGCTATCGCCAATGCCCTGCAATCCTACGAAGACGGAATTTTCCGTATCTTCATCGACGACGCGGAAGCAGGAGATTTATCCTCTCCTATCCTAGTGAAAGAAGAATCCACACTGACTTTTATCCGGCTAACCATGCTGTCAGGAAGATTGTGGTAATTCATATCCCATAAAAGAAAACACTTAAAAAACAAATAGAATCATGAGACTCATTTATAATGAAGCATTAAATAAACGGATACTTCCGTACTTGGAGAAATTAACCAAGAAGAAAAGTAGTTTGGATAAAGAGACCCGCACCTTGTTTGATATATTTATGCTATACTTTGATATGGATACCCGGTATGGCACATATAGCGACAAGCTGGAGCCTTGCATTATAAGTATTATCAAGGAAGAGAAAATCAAGAGCGTAGCCAATCTCTTCGACGGAAAGCTGAACAAACTACTCCTCTATTTATTGGGGAATGAATACGCACATCTGTTTCACACTTATCTGAAGCTCAAAGCGCATTGTCCATACACACATGGATATTCAAGACGGTCGCAACGCGCCGTCAATCCTTATCTGCACTTCTCCCATGTGATAGACGCGCTGACGCAATTCCTAAAACTTCGCGCTACCGGCTTCACAGACCAAGTCATACTGAACGGTGGAAATACGCCGGAAGAAATAGAAGCATACAAAGACTGCATGAGCTGCGAAGACTGGATAGCCGCCCAAATAGCAGAAGGCAACCAAACCGTTATTGACTACCTGCACAATGTACTGACCAGCGAAAATAACGCCAACCGCCTTAATCAGGGACATCTTAAAGCTATCGCAGTGAGCGGGCACCGTCCATTGCTGGAACTGGAAGGGAAATTACTGTTGGCAGCCAAACTACAGGAAGGACTTCGGCAAGCTATCGTCGAAACAATGGACGAAGGATGTCCCGAAAGTTATTTATACCTGCTCTCCGTGATTTACGATAACGGCCTGCAACGGTTTGCTTCCGTAAAACGAGGCATCGCAGTCAGCACGGGAATCGGCGAGCAGGACGGCAGCGAACGTGTCACCAATAAATATGTAGAACTAATCCTGAAATTCCTGAAGAATCAGGACGAGGCACGCAAAGCCCTTCAAAGCAAAGATACCATCGATCTTTATCTGGCTTTATGGAGTATTGGGTTTTATAATACAAACGATATTCAGGCACTTGCATCGGACATCATCAGGAACGGAGCCAAACATCAAGTACAGACTTACCTTTATTTCCTGCGTTGTACGCAACACTCCGCCATGAGTTATTGCATCAGCAAAGATGCCTTTGAGAAGTGGCACAGTGCCCCGTCGGTCGTGGCAGCTATTCTCCCACTCTATCTCTCTGATTTTTATCTTAGCCGATATGGCGGGCGTGAAGACCCGAAACTTACCGATTACTTTGAGAACAGGGAAGAAGCCGTGCGCCACTATGGATATTTGAAGCAAATCTATCAGTCTATCTCAACCAAAGAAACCTATGCTCCTTATATATTTCCGTGGGAAAGCACGCAGCTCACCCGTTCAGAAGTAGTTCTCAAAATGGCATATATCATTTGGATGCTGAATGATTCTGCCATGAAAGATGACCTTTGCAGTTATCTGGTATCCTTGGATTCTTATATGCGGGCAAGCTATATCGGTATCGTACTGAATCCGCCCACCAGTCCGCTGCAAGAAGAATATATACTGCAATCACTGGGCGACCGTTCTCTGGATGTACGCAATGAGGCCTACAAAGTATTGTCTGAAATGGCCTTATCGCCCGAACAGAATCAGAAAGTGGAAGAGTTGCTTCGTTTCAAATATAGCGAGATGCGTATCAACGCTATCAACCTGCTGATGAAACAGCCGAAAGAAGAACTGGCCGGCAGCATCCGGCGATTGCTTACAGACAAAGTGGCCGAACGCCGCCTGGCAGGACTGGATATGATGAAGACAATTCATAATGTAGATTTTATGCAAGACATCTATCAGGAACTTCTTCCTGCCATCAAAGAAATTCAGAAACCGAACGCTAAAGAAAAGGTACTGATAGAATCCTTGATTGGTGACGGAACGGAGAAGAAAGCCACGCAGCACTACACCAAAGAAAACGGTTTCGGCCTGTACAATCCTGATTTCGAAGTAAGCCTGCCGGAAATTGCGCCGGACAAAGGATTCAATGTCAAGAAAGCATTCGAGTTTATCGGCTTCGGAAGAGCCAAACTCACTTTCGAAAGATTGAGTAAATACATCTCTGCGCACAAAAACGACGAGTTTAAAAACGACTACGGAGAAGCACGCCTGGTGGGCAATAGTGTGTTGATGAGATGGAGTAACTATGGCGGTTTGAACGGCCTTGGGCTTCCGGAACTCTGGCAGGATTTCTACGAGCGTGAAATCGGAAGTTACGAGAAATTGATGATGATGAGTTTCATGCTTGCATCAACAGGCGTTGCCCAGGATAATGACGACTACGACGAGGAAGATGAAGAAGACAGAAAAGCCGATATTAAATCAGCCAACAGTTTTGAACCGCTTGTCAACAAGATGTATGCGGGTTTCACCTATCGCGGATTGCAAAAGGTACTCCGGAAATTGCCTTATTATGAACAGATGGAAAATATTATCGACGCGCTGACCTATGAGTACAGAGACGAAACAGTTTATCAGCGAATGGCTGCCAATATGTTGCTCCAACTGACACCCTTACTCGATACAAAGAATATCTTCCGCCAATATACGAGCAAACACGCATGGCTCAGAGACAAACTGGAATACGGAGAAAAGCTCATTGTTTATCCGATACACAACAATAAGTTTGTCCAGTTCTGGCTTGATACACCCAGCAGGCCGATAGACGACGCCTTGTTTACCCGCTACTTCACCGTGCGCTATCAGCTCTACAAGCTCACCAACTATATGGAGCATACCCCCGAACTGGAAGAAACCGATTCCTATCTGCAATGCGTGGACTTTGCCCGTGCCTGGATGCTGGGATTGATTCCGACAGAAGAAGTATATCGTGAACTGATAGCCCGTGTCAACTCTCCCAAACAAATCAAGAATATCACTCTGGTATTGAACGAGAACCGTCGTTTCAATGAAAGAGACAGGGAGTGGATGACCTATATCAAAGATTTCAACTTCTCTCTCTTCCGGCCACTGCTGCAAAAGGTAGTCAACCGTATCCTGGACATAGAACTGTCACGTGGAGATTCCGAAACGCAGGTTACCCGTCTGGCCGAAGAATTGACTTGTGTCTATGGTGCCGAAACATTTATCCGTATCCTGCAAGCATTTGGCAAAGATACGTTCATACGCGACAGTTATAATTGGCGGAACACGAAACGGGGAGTATTGAGCAGCCTGCTCCATGCTTGCTATCCGTTGCCGGCAGACACAAGCGACCATCTCAAGAAACTGGCAAAGCAAGCAGAAATCAGCGACGAACGTCTGGTAGAAGCTGCCATGTTCGCCCCGCAATGGATTGAACTCACCGAGCAAGCCATAGGATGGAAAGGACTGACAAGCGCAGCATACTATTTCCACGCCCATACCAACGAGACTTGCGACGACAAGAAGAAAGCAATTATCGCCCGCTATACTCCGATTGACGTAGAAGACCTCAGGGATGGTGCTTTCGACATCGGTTGGTTCAAAGATGCTTTCAAAACGATTGGCAAACAACGCTTTGAAGTAGTCTACAATGCCGCCAAGTATATTTCATGCAGCAACAGCCACACCCGCGCCCGCAAATTTGCGGACGCCACCAACGGCGCAGTGAAAGCGGCGGATATAAAGAAGGAAATATCAGCCAAGCGCAACAAAGATTTATTGATGAGCTACGGCCTCATCCCACTAGGAAAGAAAGCGGATAAAGAGCTGTTGGAACGTTACCAGTTCCTGCAAAAATTCCTGAAAGAAAGCAAGGACTTCGGCGCGCAAAGACAGGAAAGCGAAAAGAAGGCAGTGGGTATCGCTCTGCAAAACTTAGCCCTCAACTCCGGTTACGGTGACGTCACCCGTCTGACCTGGAGTATGGAAACCGAATTGATTAAAGAACTTCTCCCCTACCTCTCTCCGAAAGAAATAGAAGATGTAGAAGTGTATGTGCACATTAATGACGAAGGCAAAGCGGAAATCAAACAAATCAAAGCCGGAAAAGAGCTTAACAGTATGCCTGCCAAGTTGAAAAAGCATCCGTATGTAGAAGAACTGAAAGCGGTACACAAGAAACTGAAAGACCAGTACACCCGCTCCCGCATTATGTTAGAACAAGCTATGGAAGACTGCATCCGTTTTGAAGAGAACGAGCTTCGCAAACTGATGCAGAACCCTGTTATCTGGCCGTTATTGAAGCATCTTGTCTTTATCTGTAACGGACAGGCAGGTTTCTATACCGACGGATTACTGGTGACGGCAAATGCCGTCTGTCTCCCGTTGAAATCGAAAGACGAATTACGTATCGCCCATCCTACCGACCTGTACGCAAGCGGTGACTGGCATATGTATCAGAAATTCCTGTTCGACAAAGCCATCCGCCAACCTTTCAAACAGGTATTCCGCGAACTTTATGTGCCTACTCCGGAAGAGGAAAACGCCACACAGTCCCGCCGCTATGCCGGAAATCAGATTCAACCGCAGAAAACTGTCGCCGTACTGAAAGGACGCCGATGGGTGGCCGATTATGAAGACGGACTTCAGAAGATATATTATAAAGAGAATATCATCGCTACCATCTACGCCATGGCGGACTGGTTCTCTCCTGCCGACATCGAAGCCCCGACCTTGGAATATGTCTGCTTCCACAATCGCAGGGACTATAAACTAATGAATATCTCGGAGATTCCGCCCGTTATTTTCTCTGAAGTAATGAGGGATGTGGACTTGGCGGTCAGTGTAGCCCATGCCGGAAGTGTTGACCCGGAAACCAGTCACTCTACCATCGAAATGCGCAGCGCATTGGTGGAACTGACGATGCCTTTATTCCATCTCAACAATGTGAAGGTAAAAGGCAACTTTGCCCATATAGAAGGCAAACTGGGTAAATATAACATCCATCTGGGCAGCGGTGTGATTCATCAGGAAGGCGGTGCGCAGATTGCAGTTCTTCCGGTACATTCGCAAAGCCGCGGACGCTTGTTCCTGCCTTTTGTAGACGAAGACCCGAAAACAGCCGAGATATTGACAAAGATTATCTTCTTCGCAGAAGACAATAAGATAAAAGACCCGAGTATCCTGAACCAAATTAAATAAGGACGATATGGCAGAAAATTTATTAATCAGCACAGGAAGCAAAGAGGAGAAATATCGCGAGCTACTTCCACAACTACATGCTTTAGTAAGTACGGAAACGGATTTCATAGCCAATCTAGCCAATGTTGCGGCAGCCTTGAAGCAGACTTTCGGTTTCTTCTGGGTAGGCTTTTATATTGTAAAAGGAGATGAACTTGTATTAGGGCCTTTTCAGGGGCCTATTGCCTGTACACGTATCCGAATCGGCAGAGGGGTTTGCGGAACAGCCTGGAAAGAAGTCCGGACACTGATTGTTCCTGATGTAGAGCAATTTCCCGGACACATCGCATGCAGTTCGGATTCAAAATCGGAAATCGTAGTGCCGATGATAAGGCAGGGAGAAGTAGTCGGAGTATTGGATATAGACAGTGATACACTGGATAGTTTCGATACGGTTGACGCACGCTATCTGGAAGAAATTTGCACATACATCGGATAACTGCGGGCGTGCCGCTATCATACAAAAAAACAGAGGCTCTGATTGAATGAAACAGAGCCTCTGTTTTATATAAATAGAGGCTCTATTTGCACCAAACAGAGCCTTCGTTTTTTTACCAGTCCACATCTTCTATTTCCTGTTTCCGATACAACAAGAGTTGATTGCGAAGTGAACTCATTTCACGTTGCATCTCTTCCATCCTTTCCAGTAAATGGTGGATGGCGTCGATGCCTTCCATGTTGATGGACAGGTCGTAGTACATTCTGCTATAACGTTCTACGCTCGGAAGTTCCGACAAAAGCAGATAATGTTCACCGCCTTCGGTATGTACGTTAATCAAACCGCCTTCTTCCAACAGTTCTATGAATGAAGGCTCGATATGACATTTGTGACAGTATTCACTGACAATAATTAATTCGGTCTGCATAGTACTCATTCTTTTTAGTTCATACTCTGTAACTCGCGGAACAACTCTTTCTGTCTGTCCGTCAAGTTCGTAGGAATCTTGACAGAATAGGTCACAATCAAGTCACCGAATTGTCCTTCCTTCTTATAAACCGGGAATCCCTTTCCTTTCAGACGGACTTTCGTGCCGTTCTGTGTTTCCGGTTTTATCTTCAGTTTCACCTTACCGTCCAACGTGTCGACCAGCTTTTCACCACCCAATACGGCTGTGTAAAGGTCTACTTCCACATCTACATACAAATCGTCACCCAAGCGCTTGAATACAGGGTCTTCGGCTATGACGAAAGTAATGTACAGGTCGCCCGCAGGGCCGCCGTTGATACCTTCGGCTCCGTAGCCTTTCAGTTTAATCACTTGTCCGTTGGCTACACCGGCAGGGATAGTGATACGCACTTGCTTGCCATTAACGGTCAATACCTGTTTATGCGTCTGAGAAGCATCACGAAGAGACAGGTGAAGTTCGGCATTAAAGTCCTGTCCGCGGAATCCCGCAGAACCTTGTCCCCGTCCACCGCGATGTCCACCGAACATTGATTCGAAGAAATCGGAGAAATCGCCGGCATTACCGCCGGAGAAGCCTTCACCATCGGAACTGTACCAATATCCACCGTTTCCGTCAGAGAAACCTTGTCCGCCACCACCGAATCCGCCAAAACCGCCTGCGCCACCGAAGCCACCGGCTTGTTGCTGCGCCCGTTTCTGTGCTTCGAATTCATCGGCATGCTTCCAATGTTCTCCGTACTCGTCATACTTTTTACGTTTCTCGGGGTCACTCAGTACTTCATTGGCTTCGTTGATTTCCTGAAACTTATCCTTTGCACTCGGGTCATTGGGGTTCAGGTCAGGATGGTACTTCCGGGCCAACTTACGAAAAGCCTTTTTGATATCGTCCTGAGAAGCACTTTTGTCTACTCCAAGAATCTTGTAATAATCTATATAGGCCATGTTTTATGAATTTAATCGTTCATACATCATACGGCAAATAACACGCCAATCACGCTTTTGGGTTCAAAATTTAGCACAATTTATAATAACCGGCTAATAATCAATTTCCTTTTGCTCCAGCATCTCTAAATCCTGCTTCTTCATACCCAAATCATCTAACGGACGAGGCTCGTTATAGTCATTCAAATAGCCCCTCGGCGTCATCTGATAAAACGAAGTTGCCACGGATTGCGAATCACCCCAATAAGGAGTTTCTATTCCACCCAAATCCAGCATGATCGGAAATATAAATCATGGCATAGAATTATCGTAAGCGTCCACCAGATTGTCGCGGTATTCCATCACCAACAGATGCACACCGGAATTATTATCAGAGGCAAAACCTCTCATTGTTTCCTTGCATTTTAAATTGAATTGTAAAGTAACAGATTTATTTCCATATATACTTCTTACGCAACCAATAATCTACCCCCAGTAAAATTAAGACCAACAAAGCTATATAGATATAAAACTTCAACAAAGGAGCTTCCGACCGAACATCTGTCTGCGGCAGGTAATCGGTAAAGTTAATATCCACATAAAAGAACAAAAAGTAAATGCCGAGTCCCAGTAATGCAAGGACTGATGTCAGCAAGGCCACCCAACTGATTCTCGCTTTTCTTTTTCTCTGTTTTTCTGCTTCCCGGCGGATATGTCCCATCATTCGATAGGAGAAATTGGAAGACAAAACTTCCATTTGCCGCCGTTCGAGTGCCTGTTTCAATGCACTTCTCATATTATCTTCTATTTTCTTCTCCGTTTCCATCTCCTCTTCTATCACTTACCATTCATTAATACATATATTTTCTTGCGGGTACGGTGCAACCTGATTTTCACATTGCTTATCGTTATCTTCAACACCTCACCTATCTCTTCCATTGATTTCCCTTCGTAATAGAATAAGGTAATTAATGCCTTTTCTTCTCCGGTCAATTGCTCGATAGCTTTACATAAACATTCTATCTGTTCTTCATCTCTTGCCGAAGAAATCACTTCATCCGCTTTCTCATCAGGTACATTATTAATAGTATTCTCCTCAATATACAGAAACTCCAGTTTCTTCTTTCGGGTTGCTGAGATAGCAGTATTATAGGCTATCCGGTAGAGCCAGGTAGAAAAACGACATTCGCCCTTATAACCGGATAAATTGCGAAAAGCCTTCAGAAAAACATCCTGAAGCAACTCTTCCGCATCTTCCGGACAACTGACAATTTGTACTATCAACGAATATAAAGGACGGCTGTAACGGTCAAGCAACACAGAAAAGTATTCTGTTTCCCCGTCCAATATTCGTTTTATATAGTATATCTCGTCTTTCTGTTCCATCTTGACCAATTAGACGCTATACATTATAAAAGGTTACAGTTTCAGAATGAAAAAATAGAATTAGAAAATAACCGGTCGTAATGTGTAACCTTTTTCCGCTGTATGCGTCAAACGGTACAAAGAACGAAAATAATCACTTAAAAATAGTATAATTATGATGGATTTTATCTTGGTTCCTTTGGTGGTAGGTATTATCACATTGGGTATTTACAAATTATTCGAACTCTTTGTATGCAAAAAAGAACGGATAATCATGATTGAAAAACTAGGCGATAAGCTTAGTATGGGGGATATCAGCAGCAAGTTATCTTTCAATGTCAACTATTCCCGTTCACGGTTCACTTTCAGTAGCCTGAAAGGCGGTTGCCTGATGATTGGTATCGGTTTAGGACTCCTAATCGCTTACTTCATTTGTTGCGCATCCTTCCCTAATTACTCTACCGGTAGAGTATGGGATGTATCAGAGCAAGCCAGTCTCGTTTATGGTGCATGCGTGCTTTTCTTCGGTGGTATAGGTCTTTTAAGTGCCTTCCTCATTGAAATGAACATCCATAAAAAAGAAAAAGAATAAAAACTAAAATCCCCGAAGCGTTGACTATCCTGTCGTTACTTCGGGGATTCTTTTGTTCTTGTTCAGATACCAAGCTCCTTTAGCCAATGTAAACATTCACACAGAGATACACGTAAAGTTCTTCATCACACTGTTCGAACTCTATCTTATTCTCTCTTGACAACCATCCTAAAGCGGCGCCCAATTCTTTGTCCTTCAGTCCGGATTTTCTTTTCAGAAGTCCATAGCCCCACTTCTCATTATTGCTGAGCAGTTGCCAAACTTTACCGGCATTCACGCCGATTTCACTTCTATTCATTTTCTACAGTTATTAAGAGGTTTAAAAACATTCAGGTGAAGATATCACCTATAAAAATAACAAATGGATATTGCATTTGTTTATTCAGCTTTGCCAAAAAGTTGTTACAAAATTCTTTTTAAAACAAAAAAACGCGATGTGTTCCGGACACAAAGCCGTCATTAGCACATATTAAATTAGAACTTTTCTTTGCAGATAATTGTTTTCAGCTAGAAATCAAACCTTTTTATAGTATTCTTTTCTATGATAATCATTTTATTTTCTTATGTTTGTAATCATCAAAAAGTAGAAACACGTGGAAAAGTCAGACTATTTATCCCCCTCACGACAAGCTCTCTACGCCAATAAAAAGGAATGGAACCGGTTTCTGTCCATTTTCTTATTGGCTGCGGGCATTGGTTTTACTGTATCAGGTATCATCTTTTTCTTTGCCTATAACTGGAACGACCTGCCCAAATTTGCCAAACTGGGAATCGTAGCTCATCTTCATCAGACTTTATAGATGAGCAGACTGCCACACGCGGTTATGCTATTCTCCAAACAGACAGTAATCAGGTAGGTCAACTTATACGGTTACAGAATACTCTGACACCTTTGAATGATAACGAGATAGCTATCAAATACAAGATACAAAACAGGCGGATATTTCTCGGTGCCGAATCCTTCTTTTTTGAAGAGGGACAAGTTACTCTTTATCAGAATGCCATGTATGGTGGGCTCAAAGTGGATGATAAAGGAGAAAGCCTATTGGTGGGGCTGTATGATGAGAACTTTCAGTATATCCAACCGGATAAATAGAATATAAAAATCCCGGACTTTCACAAGCCCGGGATTTCTATATTCTCAAAAACATCTTCTTATCTATAAGGAAATAAAGGACTAGCAAATTGTTTCTAGCGCAAGAAAGAAGATGCTTCGAGAGCCAAAAAGGGATACCTGTGGGAAATAAGGGAGGTATCCCTTCCAAGAGAAAAACATTTGAAAACATACTTTCACAAGCATAATTTTCAGTTTATCTCTCAGTATATTTCTTTTTAAAGGATTTATTATCCTATTATAACTTGTAAAGAGAAGGCATCTTTAGTCCTAAAAGAATTAAGATGCCCTCAATTATTAGTTCATTAATCTAAGTTACTTAATCACTTTAACATAGATTGATGCAATCTTCGTTTTACCCCACTTATCAGTAATCTTAACATCTACTTGACAAACTGGAGGAGTTACAATACCTGTTGCAGAAGGATTCTTAGATATAGTAACCTTTCTATCTAATACTTCCTTACCCTCTACTGTTGTTACAAAATCTATAAAGCTAGTTGCAGCCGTCAGATAAGTTTTAGCATTATCATCTGCCAATACTACTTCAACTTTATTTATTCTATCATTGTCAAAGCGATAGGTAGCACCATAAACATCCTCTTTTTCGAATTCACTCTCCAATATAGCTATAGGACGACCACCATCAACTTCGAATGGATTAACCGGAGTTCCTATAACTTTATCATCTATCTTCTTATTATACGCAAATTTACCTTCAAAGATTTCAGATTTTATTGTCAAATTAAATTCATCAACAATAGCATTCAGACGAGGATTTCCGAATGGTGCATAAGTTACAGTTATATTACGGCCCATATAAGCACCACCATATGCGGGGGAAGGTTCAACTGAAATATCTCCATTGCTAGTTTCTTTTGCAGACAGCCATGCTTTACCTTCTTTCTTATTAGCCTCATCTTCTGGTATTTCTTCAGTGAATGTAACAAATGAATTAATAGTTGCCTCACCTACAAGGATAGAGTTAGCTTGATACAAAGAGTAAAGATTATAAGAAATAGTCTTCACTGCGTCATCATTCGCATATACCTTACCATATGCAGTAGCATCATTACCCTCAAAGTAAGCATCTGCACGCTTAAAGCCAAACAGCTTGTCATCCTGCTGATCTACAGTAATCGTAAATGTAGTTTCATACAAATATTGAGTGCCCAAATCTACCCCTTCTCCTGTGTAATCCTTATTCTTAAACTTCACAGTTGCAGTATGAGGTACAGCAGCAACATGCTTTTCATCGAATGTAGCTCTGATTACATATTTAGTAATGGACTTATCAGCTAGTTCTTGAACATCTTCACCTTTTGCATTGAGACCAACTAAAGATAATTGAATACTATTTTTAGTTTCCTCATCTCCATATTCCAGATCTTTCTTTCCATTGATTGTTACCTTTCCACCAATATATTCTATTTCATAATCAATGCCATTAATATGTTCCTTAATATCAACTACTGTAGGGACATCAATTTCAGATTCTGCCGTTAGCTTCTTATCATCAACAACCCAAGTCATATCTTCAATTTTAGCAGGTTTTGCTACATAGGTAAATGTCAGAGTCAATTGAACAGACTTTACATTTCCTTCAGTATTAAGATAGTGAAGAACAACAGGCAATTCACCTTCTTTATTTGCAAGAATCGTATTCTTCTCATTATTAAATGTAGCCTCTACCCTCTTGCGATCTGCTTCTTTAACCTCATAATAATAAGCTACTACTTTATCCAAATTGTCATTGCCAACTAATTCATCCAGATTATAAGTCGTTTTAATAGGCAGAGGGTCAGGAGTAGTAAAATCAACACGTGGTGCTTTTTCTATAGCATCGACTGTTATACCATACTGTGAAATGATTTCATTGCCCCATGCATCTTTTGTTGTAAATGCATATGCAGTTTCAGAATCAAAATTCTTTAATGTTTTATAATCTACTTTATCTGCAAATTTGAGAGTCAAATCATAAATCCCCTTATTTGCTGTAGCTTCAGGTTCTTCTGCTGCACGAGTCAAAGCATTTTTACTAAAATTGTCTCCGATACTAGCAGCAACAAAGTTAGTATTACCTTTGGAATCTGTCAAACCGATTTTATAGGCTTGAATATCCGCAGCTTTCAAATTCACAGGGTTAATCAATGCATGGATCATGCTACCCCCTCTAGCAACAAGTAAATCTCCTTTCTTCTTGAAAGTTTTGTTTCCATTGAATTCAATATCCTTTGCAGCCTCACCATAGTATAAAGTAGCTTTAGCTTGAGTAGAGCCTAAATCAACAGTACCATCTGCTTTTACACCAAGTACACTTATGCTAGTGATACGAGCAGCTTTTGGCATAGAAACTTTTTCCCATTCTTTAGTTTCGCTATTAAGAACATTCAATACCCAAACTAATGAATTTTTAGGATCAGCCGTTACGTAGATATGAGAAGCTGCTTCATATTCTGTTTTCTTATATTCTCCAGCTTCGGCATCCCAAACTTCCCAGAAGCCATCAGTAGATATACGTGGTGATTTTCCATCTTCACCTTTATCGCCTTGTTCTCCTTTGTCACCTTGATCGCCCTTATCGCCTTGGTCACCTTTGTCGCCCTTCATTCCCTCAGAGCAGATGCCGGTATCTTTACCATCAATAATCCAGTTTTTTGTTGTCGGATCAATCTCAATCTTCGTACCAGCTGCACCATCAGCACCATTAGCACCATCAGTACCATTCACGATAGAATAAGACTTACCATCATTAAAAGTAATCTTAAATCCACCGGTAATTGATTCTACAGCAGTAACCCATTTACCCTCTTTCACAAAATTCTGTAACTCGGCAATGCTAGCTTTGTTTGCGTCAATCTGTGTTTGCAGATTGTCGATGTCATCATCGTAGTCCTTACAGCCTACATAGGTGACAGTAGAAAGTGCCAACGCCCCGAAGAACATCACTTTTACAAATTTTCTTTTCATAACTATTTAAAAATTACATTAATAATATATTATTAAACACTAAGTTTCAATAATAGACCACCCGTTACTTCGTAGGTAACGGGAAAACCTTTGTGCCTGCTCTTTTGAGTAGCCAATACTGGAAAACGATATGATAGGTGATGAAACTTTTTTACCCCTGCTTCTGATAAGCGGCAGAGGGGAGGGAAATCTTGTGCAAAATTTAGAAGTTAACAAAGTCCTAATACAAAGAATCCGCTTGTTTTAACTGTCTCGTTTCTGTTTTGTGTGGTTTATTAGAAAAAATGTGTGATTTTGTTTGGTTGTTTTAAGAAATATGCTCATATTTGCACCGGAATTTAGTCCCGTTACCTACGAAGTAACAGAATAGTTTTCAAGCATTTACGCCACCTACAGTACGTTTCACAAAATCAAGTACTTGTTTATTTGCTTCATTTATTTTCTTATCCTGAAAAGGCTTCAGGTAAGTCTCGGTCACCGTGATAGATGAATGCCCCATCGCTTCGGAGATAATGCCCGGATGGATTTCACAATAATAAGCTGTCGTAGCCCAGGTGTGGCGGGCGGTGTACGAACTCAGTTTGTCTCCCAATCCCAGCAATTCACCCAATAACATCAATCGTTGGTTAAAGCTGCGCAATGCCAACTGATATTCATGATAGGCTTCCTTTGTTCCTTCACGACTTTTCAAGAACGAGAACAAATAAGGGGAAGAAGGGTCACGGTTCATGTATTTCTCTATCAGAATCATTGCTTCCGGAGTCAATGTCACCGACAAAGAACGCCCTGTTTTACGCCTGCGATATGTTATCACATTATCACGCAAATCACTCTTGCGCAAATAGGCAAGGTCGACAAACGGCATACCACGAAGCAGAAACAGCAGAACGAACAACTCTTGAGCCTGACGCACAGACAATGAAACTCCCGCTTTCCGGGACAAATTTACAAAAACCTTCTTCATGTCATCATCATTCAGGGCACGTTTATGCTCGGCACGCGTCCCCGTATAAACAGAACGAAACAGGTGAGGAACATAAGGCGCCTTACGAAGATCGACAGCCCGATTATAAACTGCACGAAACGTGCGCAAATAAGTGGAGACGGTATTCCAGCTGCATCCGCGACTCCGAAGATGCACCTCGAATCCTTTTAACCACTCCGGACTCACCTTATGGAAGGTGAAATCCTCTTTCCCACAATAAGCAATGATGGCATTCAGACTGCTACGATAGACGTGCGCAGTGCCAAAGTTTCCCTCCACCTGTAACCCGTTGGCTACTTGCTTCATAAATGTTAATACTTTCAACATCTCACTTTTTATTAATTAATTTGAATCTAAATATACGAAGTATTCCCGGGCATCAAGAATACAAGTAGAAAAACAAACAAAATAAAAAGCGAAGATGTTTTGAAAACACTTACTTACTGAATAGATGGATTACAGAGAGAATCTTTAAAGATTCAGAGCAGTTAATAACAAAAAGGGGCTGACTAAAAAGTCCCCACCGAAAAAAAGAGGGTGTGTCAAAAGCTCAAAAACGCCCTCAATATAAATCAAAACTCG